>NZ_JAVIXS010000006.1:0-653463 GCF_031324065.1 Chryseobacterium metallicongregator | reverse complement strand
TAGGGATACTGTTTAAGGCGCAAGGATTTTATCTTCGATAAAATTTCTATATCCTGATATCCTTATCTGCTGAAAATCTTTGATTTTCTTGCGCCTTAAAAAACATATCAATATTTAAAAACTTTGCGCCTTTGCGCTTAAAACAAAATAATAAGCCATTGTATTAATCAGTAAGAATAAATACTTTTTCTGGGAGCACGTGAAAACGTGCTTTTTTTTATGATGATCCATCTGCTTATTTTTGGTTGGAAATCGCAAAGACGCAAATTCTTATTATAGGGATACTGTTTAAGGCGCAAGGATTTTATCTTCGATAAAATTTCTATATCCTGATATCCTTATCTGCTGAAAATCTTTGATTTTCTTGCGCCTTAAAAAACATATCAATATTTAAAAACTTTGCGCCTTTGCGCTTAAAACAAAATAATAAGCCATTGTATTAATCAGTAAGAATAAATACTTTTTCTGGGAGCACGTGAAAACGTGCTTTTTTTTATGATGATCCATCTGCTTATTTTTGGTTGGAAATCGCAAAGACGCAAATTCTTATTATAGGGATACTGTTTAAGGCGCAAGGATTTTATCTTCGATAAAATTTCTATATCCTGATATCCTTATCTGCTGAAAATCTTTGATTTTCTTGCGCCTTAAAAAACATATCAATATTTAAAAACTTTGCGCCTTTGCGCTTAAAACAAAATAATAAGCCATTGTATTAATCAGTAAGAATAAATACTTTTTCTGGGAGCACGTGAAAACGTGCTTTTTTTATGATGATCCATCTGCTTATTTTTGGTTGGAAATCGCAAAGACGCAAATTCTTATTATAGGGATACTTTTTAAGGCGCAAGGATTTTATCTTCGATAAAATTTCTATATCCTGATATCCTTACCTGCTGAAAATCTTTGATTTTCTTGCGCCTTACAAAACATATCAATATTGAAAACTTACGTCCTTTGCATTTTTTAAAAAAAGCCATTGTATCTGAAGAAACAGGATATTTTTAAACGCAAAGGTTTTATTAATAAGTCTATGATTAAAGGGAGCAAAGGAATGATGGCTGCGCCATTGATGAAGCCAGATGAATAATGCTCATGATTCTTACAATAGTATTTTACTCCTCTTACCTCCTTCCCTAACCTCCTCCAGGTAGTATAGCAACCGTCTCTACCCCTTTGGACAACGGCCTCTACCCTCTTATATAAGTAGGTGGAGCCCCTTATCCAAGTCTGTCTACCCCCTTACCCAAGGGGGTATAGCCCCTTCAGGAAGGAGGTGGGGACCGTTCATAAAGTCCCTCCAGAGGCTTGGTAAAGGGGTTAGAGGGACTTCCGAAGGGCCTATGGGTATTTCTAAGCAATATTTATAGTGACTTTTAAGAAAATTTACGCTTTCCCGTAAGCAGAAGCTGGAGATTTTTATTATTATTGCGATCTTAATTGGATCATACAGCCTAAGCTGTTTGTCAGAATATGAAAACTATAACCAAAAATGACTTTTACAGAATTAATTGACAAAATAGAAATCTGGGATCACTGGCAGGGTGAATATAACCGTTTTGTGCCCCAGTTTGTAGCAGAAGCAAGTACAGGAAAAAATTGGGAAGATTGGGACAACGAACTTTTTTATGAGTTTTTTATGCGTTCTGCAGACCAATGTGTTTCGTCTCTGAGACAGGGATATTTTACCCATGCAGAAAAAGACCTTATCAAACGTAACTGGCCTGAGCTTTCCGCATTGTTACAGAAAATTGCCTTAAGCCAGGAGCAACCTTTATTTGAGACCTATCATCAGATCAAAGAACTGATCCGAATGTATACAGGCAATAATAAAAAAGCCGCTACCAACAGACTGATTGCCGGTTTGCAGCCTC
This sequence comes from Chryseobacterium metallicongregator, assembly GCF_031324065.1. Lineage (NCBI taxonomy): Bacteria > Pseudomonadati > Bacteroidota > Flavobacteriia > Flavobacteriales > Weeksellaceae > Chryseobacterium > Chryseobacterium metallicongregator. Next base: position 651,589 of record NZ_JAVIXS010000006.1, on the reverse strand, counting down.
AGCTGTTGTGCACCATTGTCAATCAGGACAAACTGGGACAGCTGGTGTACCTGTTGAATACTCATGTTCAGGATTTCAAAATGGAACTTACCTATGATTGGTTTGAGGATAGCCACCATCTGCTTCAGATATTCAAAGAAAAGCTCAATAAAAACGGTTTTGAAATTGTGACCCTTCCATGGCAGGTTTACGATTATTTTCAGGAACAAAATACCCCATCTTCCGAAGAACAAAATGATATGAAAAAAAATAAACTGGAACAGCAGATCCAAATTTTAGAATATAAAAAACAAATCATCCTGCAAGGTCCTCCGGGAACCGGGAAAACCAGACAGGCCAAAGAACTGGCTGTTGAATTATTGGGATTGACTGATACTAAAGAATTAAAAAATCACCCCCAGTTTAAACTTATCCAGTTTCATCCTAGCTATAGTTATGAAGATTTTGTAAGAGGAATTGTAGCGAAACCTGACGAGGAAGGAAATGGAATTATCTATGAGGCTGAAAACAAAGTTTTAGGTGATTTCATCAAAAGAGCATGTGAACATTCTCAACTTATCAACGAATTCCCACATGCAGAATGGCTTGATGAAATGTTTGAACATTTTAAAACTTCCATAGAGGAGGAACTGATTGCCAACGATCATAAAATACAACTTACCAATAAACTCTTTCTGACCCATATCGGAGAGAATTCTTTTCACATTTCCAGTGAAGGATGGAAAGGAGATCGATTAAAGTTTAGTGAGATTAAAAAATTATATAAATATAATATCACAAGAAAAGGAGAAACAATAGGATTTGATGATCTTGCAAAAACAGTGTATCACAGAACATCATATTATTTCCCAATGGTAGATAAATTCAGAAATTTTTTGGAAGGTAAATCTGCACCTGTTGATAATAAAACGCAATCTCATTCAGAGAATTATGTTCTAGTAGTTGATGAAATTAATCGTGCTAACCTGTCATCTGTACTAGGAGAATTAATTTACGCTCTTGAATACAGAGGTAAAGCAGTAGAAAGCGTATACGAAGTGGATGGTAATAGGGATCTCATTCTTCCTCACAACCTGTACATCATTGGCACCATGAACACTGCAGACCGTAGTGTAGGACACATTGATTATGCGATCAGAAGACGTTTTGCTTTTATTGATGTATTGCCGGAATCTCTTGAGCATGATGCCAGTATTCATTTTAATACTGAAGGTTTTGAAAAAGTTTCACAATTATTCTTAAACGGAAATGTAAGTGGTGAATTTGAAGCTAAGGATGTTCAACTGGGACACAGTTATTTTATTGCCAAAAATGAAGATATACAGGATGGGCAGACAAAAGAGGAAATTTTCAGAATGAAAATGAATTATGAAGTAGTTCCTATTCTTCTTGAGTATGTGAAAGATGGTGTTCTTATCGGAAGCCATGACGGAAAAGATATTAAAGAATATATCAATGATCTGAAAATAAATAATTAATGGGAATTTTACTTTCGGAACATAAAAGTTTTCTGATCAAACGGGTTGCTGCTGAAGAGTCTTTTACCAATATAGCAGACGAACTGCTACATCTTGATGACGACTCTTTTCAGCTGTTTGCGGCTTTGGAAAGTAAAAAGTTCAACCATCAATCTTATTCTTTTTCGGTGGTAAAAAGAGAAAATCATTGTGAGATTAAGGCAGATTATTTTGTAGGTATTGACTGGCTGGGAAATACCGGTAGAACCATTTATGTAGAACCTAAGATCAATGCGGGTTTATCGCAATACTTCCGGAACTGCCTTAACGAAGAAGAAAATTCTGTTCCTCTCCCTGAAACATATGATAGTAAGGAAAAGATAGAGACTAAAGAAGTCAATTATCTTAAAATTCTTTTGGATGTCATGGCTTTGCCACAAACCGCACACTATTCAAAAGATGTTATCCAAATAGACTGGGATGCAAAATATATTGAGATTGATCAAAAAGATGATCGTTTGTCCCCTTTTCTTATTACACAGTTTTTACAGCATTTGAAAATAATTGTAAGAAAAGGACTGAAAAAGGCATATTATAAAGTCCAGGAAAATCTTAATAGTAGAGTAAAGGGCAAAGTATTAATAGGTCCGCATATAAAGAAGAATGTTTTTAAAAATAAACCTACCTCTGCTTTTTGTGAATTTCAGGTTTTTGGTGAAGATTATTTTGAAAACAGGTTTCTAAAGAAAGTATTGGTGTTTGCAACCAGCTATATTGAGAACAATCCTTCACTATTTTCTTCCAATATAGAATCTGTTCAACATATTTTAAATTATTGCAAACCAGCATTTGAACATATCGGTACCGATGTTGATGAACATCAATTAAAACATGGTAAAAAAAATCCGTTCTTCAATGAATATGGAGAGGCTTTACAAATAGGGAAATTTATTCTCAAAAGATTCTCGTATACCATCACGAAAACGACGCAGAAAAAAATAAAAACACCTCCCTTCTGGATTGATATGCCGAGGTTATTTGAGCTTTATTTTTATTATCAATTGATCAAAGCTAATCCTGAAGATGCTCATCATATTCATTATCAATTTAGTACTTATGGAAATCATCTGGATTTTCTGATCAGTAAACCGGACTATGAAATGGTCATTGATACTAAGTATAAATTGAAATATACTAAAAGCCATATCCACAAAGACATCCGCCAGGTTTCAGGGTACTCCCGTTTAAAGAAGGTTATCAACGAAATGAAAAGTAAAAATAAAGATTGGAAAGAAGATCAGATATTGGATTGCCTGATTATTTACCCTCATCTTCACCAGCTTGATAATGAGGAATCTAACAATCCTCCCTCATTATTGCATAACTTTTCAATTGAAAACATAAAAAGACAGTTTGATAATACTGATAATCAAATCACTGCTTATCATAAAATTTTTAAACTGGGAATAAATTTACCTGTAAGCTAGTAAAGAAGCTTAATGACAATCAAGGATTAAAATAATGTGAATAGAAAGCTTTCTGATGATAAACGATGACAATATAAGAGTTTAGATTCCTGCGGAATGACAAAGTGGGTGCTTATGTGTGCGTGCATAGCCACTTACTTGTTCCAGACATAACGCAAACTGTTCACTTAGCCTATCCACAACGTTTGTCATTCCGTAGGAATCCAGACACAGAAAGCTTGTGATAATGAATGAGGATAAAATAAGAGTTTAGATTCCTGCGGAATGACAAAGTGGGTGCTTCTATATGCATGCATAGCCACTTATTCGCTTCTGACAACGATACAAACTATTCGCTCAGACTATCCACAACGTTTGTCATTCCGTAGGAATCCAGACACAGAAAGCTTGTGATAATGATTGAGGATAAAATAAGAGTTTAGATTCCTACGGAATGACAAGGTGGGTGCTTATGTGTGCGTGCATAGCCACTCACTTGCTCCATACATAACACAAACTATTCGCTCAGACTATCCACAACGTTTGTCATTCCGTAGTAATCCAGACACAGAAAGCATTCTGATGATAAATGATGACAATCTAAGAGTCGAGATTCCTGCGGAATGACAAAAGGTGGAATAAAAACAATTAAATTCAATTGAAAAAAGTGGAACTATATTTTTTGTACCTTTTGTAAAACAAATACACAAATGATTGCGTTTTCAAAAGGAAGATATACCTACTATATCTATATTCTTACCAATAAAAACAGAAGAGTTCTTTATACAGGCGTTACAGGAAACCTGCATAGGAGATTGTATCAACACAAAACAAAGCTAAATCCAGGTAGTTTCACTGCAAGATATAATCTTGAATTTCTAGTTTATTATGAAAAATATGATTGGATTCACCATGCCATTCAAAGAGAAAAGGAAATCAAAAACTGGTCAAGAATTAAGAAGCTTGAACTGATAAGGAGCACAAATCCTAATTTAGAATTTTTGAATTACATGTTTGAAAATTGGCTTTGATACGTGCTTCTATAGCCACTTACTTGCTCCAGACATAACGCAAACTGTTCACTTAGCCTATCCACAACGTTTGTCATTCCGTAGGAATCCAGACACAGAAAGCTTGTGATAATGAATGAGGATAAAATAAGAGTTTAGATTCCTGCGGAATGACAAAGTGGGTGCTTATGTGTGCGTGCATAGCCACTTACTTGCTCCAGACATAACGCAAACTGTTCACTTAGCCTATCCACAACGTTTGTCATTCCGTAGGAATCCAGGCACAGAAAGCATTCTGATGATAAGTGATGACAATATAAGAGTTTAGATTCCTTCGGAATGACAAAGTGGGTGCTTAGGTGTGCGTGCATAGCCATTTATTTGCTCCATACATAATACAAACTATTCACTTAGCCTATCCACAACGTTTGTCATTCCGTAGGAATCCAGACACAGAAAGTTTGTGATAATGAATGAGGATAAAATAAGAGTTTAGATTCCTACGGAATGACAAAGTGGGTGCTTCTAAGTGTTTGCATAGCCACTTATTTCCTACAGACATAATGCAAACTGTTCACTTAGCCTATCCACAACGTTTGTCATTCCGTAGGAATCCAGACACAGAAAGCTTGTGATAATGATTGAGGATAAAATAAGAGTTTAGATTCCTGCGGAATGACAAAGTGGGTGCTTATGTGTGCGTGCATAGCCACTCACTTGCTCTATAACATAATACAAACTAGTCACGTAGTCTATCCACAACGTTTGTCATTCCGTAGGAATCCAGACATAGAAAGCATTCTGATGATAAGTGATGACAATATAAGAGTTTAGATTCCTTCGGAATGACAAGGTGAGTGTTTCTGTGGGCGTGCATAGTCTCTTATTTGCTCCTGACATACAAACTATTCACTTAGAGTATCCGCTCTGTTTGTCATTACATAGAATCTCAATATAACACATTTAAGTTCAGGCTAAAGCCAAAGGAATGTTTTCTTATTAAAATGGGCTAAAGTCCATTTCTATTAAATTTCTACTACAGACTAAGAGAGAAGAGTGCTGTAGAACCCAAACTCCTACGCCCTTCATAATACTTTAACACCCTTTATAGCCTCTCCCCCGATAAATTTTCGTTCTTTTGCAAAAAGTTTTAATTTTTACCTAACCGCATGTCTAAGTTTGATGAAATCCGGTATTTCTATGATCAGGAAGTGAATGAGAGATTACAGAGCATAGCCCGTGATCCCATGATGAAAGCCTTTATGAATTTTACTTTTCCTGATACAGATGAGCAGGTTTGGCTGGAACAGTTTAAGAATGTTCATTCCATCAGTGATTTTCAGCATCAGTTTGTAGCCTTTGCCGTTCGCCAGATTCTTGCAAAAAGTTCTGACGGCTTAACGACTTCAGGCTTTGATAAGCTGGATAAAAACACCTCTTACCTTTTCATCTCTAACCACAGGGATATTGTTCTGGATACTTCACTGCTTAATCTGGTATTACTGGAAGGTGGTTATGTAATGACCGCTTCTGCCATTGGAGATAATCTTGTGCGCAAGAATTTCTTAAACGTACTGGCTAAACTAAACCGAAACTTTCTGGTACAAAGAGGCCTGCCGCTTCGTGAACAACTTACCAGTTCACAGACGATGTCTGAGTATATTAAAGAGTTACTCCTTCAGGAAAACCGCTCTGTGTGGATTGCCCAGCGTGAAGGCCGTACCAAAAACGGTAACGATTCTACCCAGCAAGGTGTTTTGAAAATGCTTGCCATGGCAGCCGGAGACCAATCATTGACAGATTATTTTAAAACATTAAAGATTGTTCCGATCTCCATCTCTTATGAATATGATCCTACAGATTCCTTAAAAATGCCACAACTGCTGGCACAGCATAGGGATGAGGAATATATCAAAGGAAAAAATGAAGATTTCACCAACATCATCAGCGGAATTCTGGGCCAAAAGAAACGCATTCATCTTCATGCCGGCGATGTTCTGGATAAAGAACTGGATGAAATAGCAGCAACCATTGACAATAAAAACAGACAGCTGCAGGCCATTGCACAAGTAATTGACCGTTCTATCATCAGTAATTATAAGCTTTGGCCAACCAAGTATATTGCGTATGATCTTCTTCACAACACGAATACATATGCTTCCGAATATACGGAGCAGGAAAAACAGTTATTTGTCCGCAGACTTGAAATGCGTATTGATCCATCCGATCCTGTTTCCAGAGAGTATTTCCTGGCGATGTATGCCAATCCTTTGGTAAATAAACTGAAGGTTGAAGAAGAATCTAAAAACTAGTTTAGGATACTATAAAGATAAAAAACCACTGTTCAATAACAGTGGTTTTGTTTTTATTCTTTCAGATTTTTATTTGGATTGCGATATGGAATCCACCTCTATAATTGCATCTGCAAATGCTTTTGGAGCTTCCTGAGGCAAATTGTGTCCAATTCCGCCCGTTAAAGTATGATGTACATATTGACCTGTAAATCTGGAAGCATAACTTTCTGGCGCAGGAAACGCCGCTCCGTTGGCATCACCTTCCAGGGTTACTGCTGCAACTGTAATTGATGGAGATTTTGCCAGCCTGGCTTCAAGCGCATCGTATTGTTTTTCTCCTTTAGCCAATCCCAGACGCCAGCGGTAATTGTGAATTACGATATCTACATGGTCAGGATTATCGAATGCTTTAGCAGAACGCTCGTAGGTCTGGTCATCAAAAGCCCATTTTGGGGAAGCTGTTTTCCATATCAATTTGTTAAATGCCATAGTATTCGCTTTATAACCTTTATACCCTCTTTCTGTTGAAAAGTAATACTGATACCACCATAAGAATTCAGCACTGGGAGGAAGAGGTTTTTCGTTTGCCTTTGGACTTCCTATTAAATATCCGCTCACAGCCACCAAACCTGTACAACGTTCAGGCCATAGTGCTGCCATGATATCTGCCGTTCTTGCTCCCCAGTCGAAACCGCCTATGATTGCTTTATCAATTTTCAGGGCATCCATAAAAGCAATGATGTCCAATGCAACCGCACTCTGCTGACCGTTGCGTTTTGTATGGGGTGACACAAAAGTAGTGGTTCCATAGCCTCTTAAATAAGGAACTAACACACGATAACCTTTTTCAGCAAGTATAGCGGAGGACTCTTCAAAACTATGGATATCATAAGGCCATCCATGAAGAAGAATAACAGGTCTTCCATTTTCAGGGCCTACTTCTGCATATCCTACGTTCAGCAGCCCGGCTCTGATTGACTTTGTATTCTGAAATGCAGATCTTACTGTTGCATTTTCAAAATCCTTCTCACTTGTGGTATACGTCTGTGCTTTTAAAGACAAAAATCCCATTCCCATCAAAATAAACAGGGATAAAATGGATTGTATTTTTTTACTGAAATTCAATGTAGTATTCATAATAGTGATGTTTTGTGATGGTAAAATTATGATAAAGCAGAGATCGAAATAAGGACAACTACTTTGAACAGGTCATATTGAAAGGTGAATACTGATTTTCGGGCGGTAAGCCAGACAACTTCCCTACTCTTCTTCATTGGATTTAATCTCAAAAAAAAAATCTGATGAATAAAAAAATACCACATCTGGTAAAAACATCATGATAATCATTCTATTAAAAGTAAAATTGTTTATATTTAATTAGATATATGCAAAGAATTGTCATGTTGTAAAAGGCAGGATAATTGCAATAATCTACGAAATCACACAAAATAAGACTTATGAATGTACAGTTAGACCCACAATCTAAGACTGAAGAGAATGCTGCTGATCATTTCCGTTCAGATGTTTTGAACGGACTCCAAAATACTCCTAAAAAATTATCTTCAAAATATTTTTATGATAAGATCGGCGATCATCTTTTTCAGCAAATCATGGCCATGCCTTCCTATTATCTGACCCGTTGTGAACTCGATATTTTCAAAAATAAAACAGATGAGCTTATTGATCTGCTTATTCCCGGAAACGAACCTTTTGACCTGATTGAATTAGGAGCAGGAGACGCCATGAAATCGACCTACTTACTTGAACAGCTGATCAGGAAAGGGATTGACTTTACTTACATGCCGATTGATATCTCAGGAAATATTCTTTCCATACTCCACAAAAAACTAAGCAGTCAGCTTCCGGAACTGAAAATTACCTGTCTGGAAGGAGATTATTTTGAAATGCTTCAAAAAGCAGCTTCCTTATCGGACCGGAGAAAAGTGGTTTTATTTTTAGGAAGTAATATCGGGAATATGTCTCCTGAAGAAGCTGATGATTTCTGCCTGCATCTGAATAGCAATCTATCCGCAAAAGATCGTGTATTGGTAGGATTTGACCTAAAGAAAAATCCGCACATTATTCTGGAGGCTTATAATGACAAAGAAGGAATTACCGCTTCTTTTAACCTAAATCTTCTTACCCGTATCAACAATGAGCTGGGCGGTAATTTTGATCTGAAACAATTTCAGCATTATCAGACTTATGATCCGGTTAGCGGAGCCTGCAGAAGTTTTCTGATCAGCCTTATCAGCCAGGAAGTGACGATTGACCATACAAAGATTTCTTTTGAAGAAAACGAACTTATCGATATGGAAATCTCTCAGAAATTCTCTCCTGAGAAGATCAGGGAATTGGGCGAAAAATCAGGTTTTACCATCACAGGAGAAATCAAAGATGCAAAAAAGTGGTTTGTAGACAGCATCTGGCAGGTAAAATAAAAAAAGATGATACACGCAGCACATCTGGAAAAGTGAAAAAATAAAACATCCTTATTTCATTGAAATTCAATCATTAAAAAACTAAAAAGACATGACACCAGAGATCACCACAAAAGATATTACTAAAAAGTATAAGGACATCCGCAGACGTTCTGAAGAAATCTGTGCTCCACTGGAAATCGAGGATTATGTAGTACAGCCGATTGTAGATGTAAGCCCTCCGAAATGGCATCTTGGTCATACCACCTGGTTTTTTGAGACCTTTATTCTTACCCCGCATTTTCCGGATTACAAAGTTTTTGATCCGCAGTATAATTTTGTTTTCAACAGCTACTATGAGACCATCGGAGCACGGGTGATCCGGACCGACCGCGGAAACCTCAGCCGTCCTTCCGTTTCAGAGGTGTATCAATATCGAAAATATGTAGATGAGCATATGGAAGCTTTTCTTGAAAGCTCATTTCTGACAGAAGCTCTTGAGCCGCTTTTGGAACTGGGGCTTAATCATGAGCAACAGCACCAGGAATTATTAGTGACTGACATTAAATATATTTTAGGGCATAATCCTCTTTTCCCGGCGTATACAAAAGAAGAAAAACCCAGACAAAACAACTCTGAAGATCTGGAAATGCTCAGGTTTTCCGAAGGAGTTTATGAAATTGGATTTAAAGGAGATGGATTTTGCTTTGATAATGAATTAGGAAGACATAAAGTATATCTTCCAGACTTTGAAATTGCCAACCGGCTTGTCACCAACAGTGAATATTTAGAATTTATGAAAGCAGGCGGGTATGAAGATTTCAGACACTGGCATGCTGAAGGATGGGACTGGGTGAAACAGAATGCTGCAAAATCTCCACTATACTGGCATTATATCGAAAACAAATGGCTGTATTATACCCTCAATGGCTTACAGGAAATAGACCCTGATACCCCATTATGCCACATCAATTTCTATGAAGCCTCTGCTTTTGCCTCCTGGAAAGGAATGCGTCTGCCCACTGAAGAAGAATGGGAAACGGCTTCAGATTATTTTGAATGGGGAACCCGCTGGGAATGGACGAATTCTGCTTATCTGCCCTACCCTCATTTTAAGAAAGAAGCAGGTGCTGTAGGGGAATACAACGGAAAATTCATGATCAATCAAATGGTTTTAAGAGGAGCTTCGGAAGCCACACCTCCGGGACACAGCAGAAATACCTACCGCAATTTTTTTCAGCCTAATTTAAAATGGCAGTTCACAGGAATCAGACTTGCTCAGTAATTTTTCACCGATGATCACAGTAGAATCAATTTCAAAAAGTTTTAACGGACAAAAAGCGGTAGATCAAATTTCTTTTCAGGCACTTGATCAGGAAATCCTTGTTCTTTTAGGAACCAGCGGGTGCGGGAAAACAACCACGCTTAAGATGATCAACCGTCTCATAGAAGCAGATTCCGGAAATATTTTCATAGATGGCAAAAACATCCGTGATCAGAAAGCTGAGGAACTGAGAATGGGAATTGGTTTTGTCATGCAGCATTCAGGGTTATTTCCCCATTATACAATTCAGCAGAATATTGCGGTAGTTCCTGAGCTATTGAAATGGGACAAAAAGAAGACGCAAAGAAAAATGGATGAGCTTTTGGCCAAACTCCATCTTTCTGAAGAGATACTTTCCCGATCCCCCTACGAGTTGAGCGGCGGACAACAGCAGCGTGTGGGTATTGCAAGAGCACTGATTGCAGACAATCCCATTTTACTGATGGACGAACCTTTCGGAGCGCTTGATAATATCACCAAGGCTGATATTCATTCGGAATTTAAATCGCTGGAAGAACTTAAAAGTAAAACCATCATATTGGTTACTCACGATGTACAGGAAGCCTTTGAGCTGGGCCACCGGATATGCCTGATGGATCAGGGAAAAATTGTACAGACCGGTACTCCCAGTGAAATGCTTTACCATCCTGAAAATGACTTTGTACTTGATTTTTTTGCCAAAAACCGTCTTTTATTAGAGTATAAAGTAACATCATTACATCACATCAGTCCGTTTCTTACGCCAGAAAATGTATACTACAGACCAAATGGTACGGGCAGTACAAGTGTGTGGGATATTTTACAGCAATTGAGTTCTGATCACCAAAACGCTGAAGTCTATGAAGAAGTGGTCAGAGCGTTTAATCAGTATAGAAAATCACAGATGGTATGACGCAGCAACAGAGTCTTTGGCAATTTATTGCGGAACAGCACGAAAAACTAACCGCTCAGATCATTCAGCATCTTGGGCTTACCTTTTTGTCTTTGCTTCTGGCTATCATTGTTGGAGTACCATTAGGAATACTGATTTCCAGAAAAAAGAAGCTTTCCAGCCCGGTGCTGGGTACCGCAGGTATTTTACAGACCATTCCGAGTATTGCCTTGCTGGGATTTATGATTCCTGTTTTCGGTATTGGTCCGAAGCCTGCGATTGCTGCTTTATTGATCTATGCTCTTCTTCCCATTATCCGGAATACCTACACTGGAATTATGGGTGTAGATCCGGCTGTGATTGAGGCAGCCAACGCTATGGGAATGAACAGAAACCAACTTCTTTTTAAGGTAAAACTTCCTTTGGCCATGCCGGTGATCATCGCTGGTATCAGGACGGCTGCTGTAATTAATGTAGGAGTGGCTACTCTGGCCTCTTTTGTAGCAGCAGGTGGTTTGGGAGAGTTTATCTTTGGAGGAATTTCGCTCAACAATACGAATATGATTCTGGCTGGAGCCATTCCGGCGGCATTATTGGCTGTTTTTCTGGATCAGGTTATTGCTATGATTCAGAAATCGGGGTACCGGTTCTTTCAAAAATTGAAATATATTCTTCCTGTTATCCTTATTATTCTGGGAACAGGGTATCTTCTGATTTTTGTGTCACACCGGACGATTAAAGCGGGTTTTACACCAGAATTTATGGGGAGACAGGATGGAGATATCGGGCTTCGCTCGGTATACGGACTCAATGTGAATCCTCTTGTGGTAAGTGATGCGATTATGTATAAGGCTGCTTATGAAAATGAACTGGATCTGATCAGCGGATATTCTACAGACGGAAGAATCAAAGCTTATGATCTGTATGTACTGAAGGATGATAAAAAAATATTCCCCCCTTATTATGCTGCTCCCATCATCAAAACCAAGAGTCTGAAAAAATTTCCGGAATTGGAAAAAACCTTAAACCTACTGGCGGGAAAGTTCAGTGATTCTATCATGACGGATCTGAATTACAGAGCTGATCATCTCCATCAAACCCCGGAAAAAATTGCAAAAGATTTTCTCATCAGAAATAATTTGTATAAAAGTTCCCGGAAAGGTAATGCAGGAATCGTCAGGATCGGCTCAAAAATCTTTGGGGAACAGTATATTCTTGCAGAAATGTATACCATGCTGATTGAAGGATATACAGATTATAAAGTAGAAACCAAAACAGGTTTAGGAGGAACAAAAATATGTTTTGATGCCTTAATGAATGATGCCATAGATTTCTATCCTGAATATACGGGAACAGGGCTTCTGGTTCTTTTAAAACCTACTACAGAGACTATCAGAAATGTTTCCAAAAGTCCTACTACAACCTATCAATATGTGAATGCAGCGTTTGAAGAACAATATGGAATTCAATGGCTGAAACCGTTGGGTTTTAACAATGCTTATGCTCTGATGATGCGAAGAAAACAGGCTGAAGATCTTCATATCAAAAGCATATCTGATCTTGTTCATTATTTTGATCAATAGTCTTTTGAAAAACAATCAGTTTTTTCAAAAATAGTATCTTCGTATCTTAAAAAATTTGACAAAATGAAGAAAATGCTATTGCTGGCCTCCGCTCTGCTTGTTCTCAACTCATGTGTGGTAAGAACGGCTACAAAAGTAGTATCAGGCGCAGTAAACTTAAGTTATAAAGCGGTAAAAGGAACCGTTAACGGCATCAGCTGGGCTGTAAGCAAGGCGAAAGGAAAAATTGATGAAGACCGTGTGGATGGTACGTGGAAAGTAGTTGGAGTTTATCGTGGTTCTTTCGAGGATTTTTCAAAAGATCAGAATCCTGATGGTTCATTTACTTCGGAATGTACGGAAGGTTTTGACCAGATTGTTTTCAAGGCTAAAAAGTCTAAATTTAAGCCTGTACATTGCAGCACACAGGATGAAGATTGGGTAAAATATTCTATGGAATTTGGAAAAAATCCTTCCACAAAAGAAAAGGAAAACTATATTGAGTACAATTCCAACAATTATATTTCTGTGATTGATGTTACTAATAAAACTATGGTTCTGGAAGGCAATCTGATGCCTAAATTAGGGTTTTCCGGAGCTAAATTATATCTCCTTGAGAAAGTAAAATAGAAATACAGAGGTTGAGGTTATTTCAAAAACTGCTCTGCAATAAAATAACCTCCTCCTACTACCAATAATGGCAAGGCGATAGAAATCAGCACCAAAGGCCAGACAAAAATTCTGAAATAAGTATACAAACTTACGGAAGACGGATCGTCAGGATTATAAATAACAGTTTCTGTCTCCCCTACTGACCAGGCTGAAGGATTGGTACCTTCCGGCAGTTCATAGGTATATTCCATATTATTCCGGGTCTGGAAGGTAAACAGAGGGCTAAATACTGTTCCGTCCGAATCGTCATATTCCCTCAATGAAGTAACGGTAGCTGTAGCCTTTTCAGCTTTCTTTAAGAATGAAAGAGTGCTTCTGAAGCTCAGCAATGCAGCCACAAACAGAATGACTCCTGCTCCCAGGATGATATAATATTGCCACATAGCTTTCGTTTTATTTCTGTTCATAATTTGATATCCTGGAAACAAATACACACCTATTGCATTTATTCCCAGATCGATACCCCGAATATACAAAGATTTTCATTGCATAAGGAGTTATCGGGTTTCTATCTCAACAATCTTCTTCCCTTCCTTTCCCAGATAATGAAGCACAAGCTTTTCATAAACCTTATAGCCATCATCAATATTGGTAAAAATTACAACTCCTTTACCTGAATTAGGCAATATGATAGCAATACATTGAGTGCCTTTATCAGCTCCACTGTGTGATAAGGCATAATCACCATTTCCAAGGTCATATATTTCGAATCCCAATCCGAAATATTTATTCTCTTTTGTTTTGACCTGCTTTTTGATCATTTCCTGAAAAACGTCTGGTTTCAGATTTTTCCCTTTCATCACACTAATCATAAAATTCCCGTAGTCTTCTATCGTGGTATGAAGATCATCGGCGGCATTGGCTGTATTATTTTTTTCAGTTAGATAAGCTTTATCGTTTTTATCATATCCTATGGCAAATCTCGCTTCATCAGTGTTTTTATCCCAAATGTAACTGGTATCCTTCATTTTGAGAGGTTGGAAGATCAGTTCCTGTGCCAGCTGCTCCAATGTTTTCCCAAACTTTTTTTCCAGTGCTTTCCGTAAATATTCAAACCCTTCTCCTGAATATTGGTATTTTGTGCCGGGCTCAAACTGAAAATTGAGCTTCTTATCTGCATTCATCCATCTCCAGTTCGGGAAACCTGTCTGGTGGTTCAGGATCATTCTGGTTGTTAATTTTTTATACCTTGGATCGTTTGTAATATCAGGATCTATCCAGTAGGTATCAAGACGTTCATCAAGCTTCCATTTCCCCGAACTTATCAGGCGTAAGGCTACCATTGTGGTAACGGGCTTGGTAAGAGATGCTACATTAAATAAAGTATTATGAGGAGCAGAAATTCCTTTCCTTATTTCGCCAAAAATTTTTACCTGCTGTAATTTTCCACTTTCGATAATCCCTAATCCCAGCGTTGGAATATTGTTTTCTTTCAGCCAGCTTTGCATCGACTGATCGTTATCAAACATGGTTTCACTATCGGTAGTCTGTTTCGGATGGTGATTAAAACTCAATGAATTTTTAAGCTTCCACTCATTATTCTCCAGTATCCACAAATGGGTAAATTTTGCTTCACCAACTAATTTCTCGGCTTGGCTTCCCATCTTTTCATAAAACAAGTGATCTCCATTCTGAATAGCAGCATAGATTTTTCCATCTTTATACATGGGATAAACTTCTGTGGTTTTGTCAACCAGTACTCTTTTTATCTGATAAGTTTCCGGAGATTTGCACAATCCGTTTTTAAAATCAATGATAAAATTTTTCCTGTCCTCGAAACCTCCTTTATCGTGATAAAATTCAAAGCTGTCACTCAATAGATTTTCCATCTGCTTTATGTTGCAGGTATTGTAACCTACTGAAAAAAACAGGCTGTCTTTCGACATAATGGTTTTATAAAGAGGATCTGTTTTTTCTGTTTGTGCCTGCATGATACTCATGAACAGAATGAAAAAAGGAAGGATAAACTTTGTCATTGTTATTTTTTTGACAAAGATTCAATTTCCTTTTATTTTTCTGTTAAAAATGAACCCGACAAAAACCCGACAAAGCACTGACACGTTTTATATCATGCTGAATTTCAGTCTAAAATAGAGTTTTTTATTCTTATCTATTTCGGCGGCATTGCGAAGGATAATAAACACATTGGAAAGCACAATAAGGATCATCAGGATCAGGGTAAACTGTTTTCCGAACTTTAAAAAGATGCCGAGCATGAAGGTAACAGGTGCCATCACTGTCCAGATCATCTGAACTGAAATGATCTGTCTGGCCAGACTGTTTCTCTGCTTCATACTATGCATGAGAACAAGCGGAACAAAAATATTCAGTGGAGGTAAAAGGGTAAAGATGAGTGATGAAAGGTTAATGATTTTAATGTATGAATAATTGATTGGTGCTTCCTCTTCTTTTACTTCTATTTCAACCTCATCTGTTTCTGAAATTATTTGTGGTTGATCCTGCTGCAATTCAAATTCTTCTATTTCAAGAGTCTGTGCTAGAACTCTTAACGTATGCCCTTTAGGTTCTGTTCCGGCTTCTATACGTTGAATGGTTCTTACAGAAATTTTTGATTTTTCTGACAGTTCTTCCTGAGTCAGATTTTTTTGTTCACGTAGAGTTTTCAGTTTTGACATAGTGCCGGTAAATATTTTTCGAAGTATTTCTGATGGCAAATGTAGACATCTTTTTCAACATGATAAAGAACGGCATTCAATCAGTGGAACAGTATTCATATAATTTCAAGCCACCTTTAGATAATTAAAAAAATTCATTAAAAAGATAATTAAACAGAATAAAATACCTACATATAATTAAAAATAAGTAAATTACAAATTAAACCAATAATCATTATTACCATGAGAAAATTTATTTTTACCTGGAGGCATATCTGTCTCCTGATGTTCTTCGTATTTTTATCTTCATGCCAGAATAACCTGGATGATCCTCACGAGGATAAACCCAACCGTACAGCCAGTATGAAAATAAGTGTAGATGATGCAAAAAAAGCTGCCATCAACTTTTTAAATCAGAAAACCAGCGATTCTTCTTCAAAAGGCCTTCCAATATTCACTGAAAGTAATATTGACAATGTGCAGACCATTGAAAATGACAACGAAATCCCTATCATGTATGCCATCAACCTTAAAGAGAATCAAGGATTTGTGATTATGTCAGCTTCGCGGGTAGAGCGCCCTGTCCTTGCTTACAATAATGAAGGTCATTTTAATTTTGAGAATATTGAAGAATTTGGAGGAGTGGCAGACTGGGCTGTTACACGATACCTTACCATCAATGCACTTATTGAAAAAGGTGAAGCTCCCAATGAACAAATAACTCAGCAATGGGCAGCAGTGAACCCATCCATCGATCTGGGTTTTGTAGATCATAACGGAAATCCTATCCCATGGACACCACCTTCCATAACGGATCAATGGGATGAAACGAAAAGCTGGGGTCCTTATCTTACTACAAAATGGACTCAAAGACTGACTGCCACCCCAGGATCGTCACTAATAGGTTATAATAATTTTGTCCGTTTTAATAATTGTACATCAGGAATTGCTCCTTCCGGATGTGTAGCCACGGCTATGGGACAGATCATGAGATATCATAAATGGCCGAATATTTACAATATTGCCAATATGCCTGCTTCTATTAATTCGGGTAATTATACTTCAGCAGACGCCGTAAATATATCATATCTGATGCAGAATATTGGAAGTAAAGTAGCCATGACCTACAGCTGCTCAGGGTCAGGGGCACACTCTGATAATGCAAGAAATGCTTTTGTAAGCCAGTATCAATATTATACTACTCCTTTGGCTGCGCTTAATTTTACCCCATTGATGAATAATTTAAAAATAGCAAAACCCGTATATCTGGATGGATACCGCACCAGAGAAATTAAAACAAAACCTAAAAAGGTTGGAATATTTGGCTGGACCATCGGGCATACTACTTATTCTTACAGTAACGGGCATGCATGGGTAGCTGATGGTTTCGAATCGATCAAAAGAACAACTGTTTATTCCAATGGTTATAGCAATTCTGCTGTTATTGCAGAACATATCCATATGAATTGGGGCTGGGGAGGAAGCTACGATGGATGGTATGACTATCAGAGCTGGGACGATGCCAATACCGGGCAAAATTTTCCTGTTGTTGATTATATTTATAATCAGCATATGATCTATAATATTACTCCAAACTAATGATATCTATTCTACAAATGTAATATAAGACCGGATTTCAATAATAAAAAAGCAGCATTATGTCCTAGAACATAATGCTGTTTTCTATGTATTATTTTATTACAATGTTTCCCTATTCAGCAATCTATCGTAGATTTTTGTCCGTTGTGGGATATACTGTTCATATGATGTTTCTCTTTCTACCCAGTCTGCCGGTTGCAGATAGCTCAGAATAATCTTCATATCGTTTTCGCTGAAACCTTCTGAAAAGCTTTCTTTATCTTTTTTAGATATGGGAGCCGGAGGCATGTTATCTTTACGGGATGGAGCCATTTCGGGACCTGCATATCTTTTCTTTCTGGCCTCGCCTTCATCGTCTATTTCTTTTATCTTTTTTTCAAGGTTTTTGATAGTCTGACTTTGCAGATTTTCCCCGCTTTGTTTTAATCTTTCAATATGATCTTCAAATGGTTGTTTCCTTCCCCTGATCTCTGTGTTTATTTCCTGAATCTGATATTGAATAAATTTACCGGATCTTGTAGGCGGTTCTGCCAATACAAGCCTTTTATATCCGGTTGCTTTACCTTTCGCCTCTGTAAGGCCATCTCCTCTATCAAACCAGCTTGTCATTCTCTCTCCGCTTTCACTGCCCTTTTCTTCCATATACCGAACCTGATATCCCAGCATGGCCATCACTTCAAGATTCCCGCTTCTGAAGCCAAGATGTTTTACATTCTGAAAGTGGGTCTCAAAATACTCATACAGCTTAAACTGTCCCATACGGGTGTTTCCTCCCCATGCTTTCAGTTCCGGAGAGTTTCCTTTCCAGAATTCTGTAATATTAAATACTTTTTTCGATTGAGACTTGCTATTTATCTCATCAGCTGTTTCATCATATTTCTTTGCTCTTTCTTTTATGTATCCCTTATCTCCGGTAATAATGATGGCATCATACATATCTGCCACCCTGTGCACAATCTGCTTGATTCCCCAATAACTGGTGTCGTGTTCGATATGAATATCACCTCCCTTTCCACTGAATCGGGACCATAAAATCAGTAGATTATTACCACTCGTGGGTATTCCCTGGGTTTCCAGCCAGATTCTTATCGCGTCATCCTGGCTTCCATTGATGTCCCACGCATTTCTTACTGCAATTCTCATATTGTCAGAAAAGTTTTCGGCGATGTACTGGGTGCCTTCTCCTACCGGCTTGTAGTATTTATTTTCAAATGCTCTCTTTGACAAATCTTTTTTATATTCATCCTTTATGATATTGAATGCTTTGGTTTTCAACTGACTTGCCAGCCCGAAAGCCCGCACTTCTGCAACTTTATGAGTATGTATTCTGCTTTGAGGTATTCCTGAGTTCCTGTAGAATTCTATAATAGATTTACTGTTATCATAAGGATCCGTCACATTTTCGTCTTCATCCATGGTTGTAGAGATCAATACATGGTATCTTTCATTGTTAATTAATGTTGCTGCAATGGCAAACATATCTCCTGTGGCATATCCTGGCTGCACTATGATAAAGGGAGTTACATCCTCTGTTTCGTTGTTCTGATTATTCATAATATAATTTTAAATGTTAGAATAGGTTATCAGACAAATTTCAAGGTAAAGCAATGATTGGTATAGAGGGGATGCTCCCATTTTCAAAAACTAAGGGTTTACCCTTATTTACAGGTAATGTATTTGTTTATTTCATTCATTAAGTTCTCATATATAGCAAAGACTCATGATTAAAATTTCACTCATAGGAGAATTCCCTTATTTTTTAAAATTCCGTTTTTTCCCTTAATGAAGATTTATTTTGTTTGATGAAATTTGTATCAGACAAAAGAGATCAACAATCTCATAGTCAACATTAGATTTAAAAAAATAGTAACCCATTAAAACCAGAATATGGCAGATACAGTAAACACCCAGACTACAGATGCAGTAACGCAGACTAACGTTACAGTACTTGGTGAGTCTCCCGCACAGGCTATGAGTATGCTTTACCAGATGGCCACCCATGCCAGTGGAATTTCCATTCAGAATTCTGTAACCAACCAGCAGAACTTGAACCAGCTCAACCCTGCGATTGTTGCAGATGCCATTAAAATTTTAAAAGGATAATTTAAAACCTTACCATCATGAGTGAAAACAACAGTGAAACCCAACAATCCCAGGCAGCCAATGCTACCACTCCGGCGGAGAAAGCTGTAGTATTTGTGAACAGTGAGGTATTGGCTCCGCCTAAAGCTTCTCCAATGACCGGAGTAACCAAAGTAATGATAGAACAGTCTACAGGAATGATGGTTCAGGATTTACAGTCTTTCTTAAAAGGATTTGAGCAGGTAGGTTTGATTGCATTGAGCAGATTGGCTAATAATCTATTGACCTACGGAACGACTTTCGGGCCAGCTCCGGGCAGTAAAGAGACCTCTGTTCAGATGGCCGAAAATATTCAAGGTCAGGATGCAGGAAAAGGCAATGAAATGATGAAAGACTTATTCAAAATGGTAAGTGATTATGCTGAAGTAAAAGCAAAAATTTCCAATACTATTTATAATGTCAACACGCTTCCTGTCTCAGAAGCTCTTCCTTCTCCCCTATCTTACACGGAAGTTTCTCCTGAAGCTGAAGATCCTGAAAAAAAAAACGAGTAGATCCGGTTCCGGAAGAAGTCTCATCAGAAAGAGAAAGTATGAGAAAAAGTTTTATAAGGGCTGATCAAGGGGGAAAATTAGTATTAAAGTCGGTTAAACTGACACAGCCACTCGTAAAGCCAGAGATTAAAGAAGCGGTAATTCCTTCTGTAGAAGCGGAAGTGAATTCCAAGAAAAAAACAATTATAGCCCAACTCATTGAAAAAATTAAAATAAATAAGAGATGAATTATTCCTCAGTAACCAAACCCGCCAAAATTTTAAATCTGGAAAGTTTAGATGATTTAAATGAACGACTTTACCTGCTTAAAAACAATGAAATCAGTTATCTGGACACCAAAAGTGCAGAACCTAAAAAAACGGAACATAATTCGGAACGATTTGTATTTAATCTTCAGACATCAGACATTAATCTTCAGCCTTCTTTAAGACTGGTCAACTGCATCGGCAGAGGAGGTAAAAGATACAATCACTTTCAGTCTTTTGTTGTGGAACCTAAAGATAAATCAACCGGAATTGCCGTGATCATGGTCAAGCTGGATGATCCAAAGATATTTTACTGCAATGTCAGAATTATGCCTCTTACTACCCTGAACGAAATTGCTGTTTCTGATTATGATTCAAAACTTCTTACGATCAATCTTGAAAGATCAAAATGTATACTGAAAGCAGATATTACAATCACACCGTCTAATACGGGTGAAGCACAATATTCTGTGCATGATGTGGATGTAAGTGCCATTTCCGAACTGGTTACCCAAGATGAAATGGTGGGATTAAAAAGAGAGTTGGAATTTCAGGCCTCCAAGCTGATTGCCCATTATTTTCAGGAAATTCTGAGTATCATCGTCAATGAAGTTCCATCTGGCAATAAACCACTGATGATTCCGAATGATTATGTCCTGACCCTTCCTCCGCATCAGTTAAAAGAAATGCTGACTGCCAGTGCTATTTCCGCATGTATAGCTTTGGAAATTACAGGATATAACGTTGTTAAAGACCTTAACCGCGACTGGAAATCTGCGTCTGCATTTATTAATTATCTGCTGTAAAGAATATATGTTTTTACCCATAAAAATAAAACGTATGCGCAGAAAAATCCGTAAGAAAGCTCCCGCTCCCAAGCCGCCTGTGCCTGTGACAGAACCTGAAATGGTAGAAAAAGAAATCATGCCTTTTGTTTTAAGACATGAAGATGAAATCATCAATTACATCAAGGAAAAAGCCATCAAAGAGACCATGAAGTCACTGGCTCCTCTTCTGGAAAAACTTGAAGAAGCTGTAAAACAGCATGAAGCAGCTCCTGTTCCTCTGGTCACTCCTCCACCGCCTGAAACTCCTGTAATGAATTATGAAGAACAGCTTAGAAAACTACAGGAAGCCTCAACAGCAAAGGTAAAAGAGAAAGAACTTAAAATAATGGAGCGAATGAATAAGCTGAATACAAGATTAGGCAACATCCAAACTTAGAACCACCAAAACAAATAAATATGAACGAAATTGATACGATAGTTACAGGAATGTCTACCGCTGTACCTCAGGCTATTTCCGCACAGGTAAGCGCACACTCCACCGGACAAATGCAGATCAATTCTGCATTGAACCAACAACGGAATGCCATAACCGGTATCAGCCATTATGTGATGGGATTAAAAAAAATGAGTCCAAAAAATATAAAGCTCAAGCAAATGGAAGCCATTAAAAAAGAACGTTTTTAATCCAGGTCTTTAAAAACTACGGATGCGGTTTATTTCCCTGCAAAGATGAAATCCGGTGCCCTCAGCATAATACAATCAGGTCAGCATTTATTCTCGCACCGCTTTTCAGATGCTGTCAATGCCCAAAAGCAATCATTCAGAATCCGTCTTTAGCCCAAAGGAATCCGGCATTGCCAGTATACCTGCAGCAGGAATTTATTTTTGAGACAGATATTAAAAATAAGGACCGCATCCTTTTACAAAAAAATATGCTTTAAACTCGCGCAGATTTTACAGATAGGGTTTCAACCATTGTATTCAGAGCCACCCTCAGATCCAATTTATTCATAACCTGTTAATACCAATGCTTTTGAAATATATTCATCTGCAGGATCTGTGGTGAGTTTAAAACTCCAACATAAAACTAGTTTACCTCAATAATTTATTAACCGAGATTAGATCTCAAAAAAAACAATTACAATTATGCCAGTTAATGAACAAATCACAGACGCAGTAACGCAATCGAACGTAAAAGTAGTAGGAGAATCTCCTGCAATGGCTTTGGCCAACGTGTATCAATCTGCAGCACATTCTACAGGAATCATGTTTGAAAATGCGGTAAATACGCAAAATCAACAGAACATTTTAGGCCAGGCAGCAACCACTCAAGGTATTCTGCAAATCTATAGCCTGGATACTGTAGCAGACGCAGTTTCTATTGCGAAGATCCTTAAGCCTTAATTTTTAAGCTATTTGATCAAAGTAATGACCTCAACCGGAAAGCCCGGTTGTTTTAACCCAATAAACCTTACTCATTATGCCAGTTAATGAACAAATCACAGACGCGGTAACGCAGTCTAACGTAAAAGTAGTAGCAGAATCACCTGCCATGGCGTTAAGTAATGTGTATCAATCTGCTGCACATTCTACAGGAATTATGTTTGAAAATGCAACGAACGCTCAAAATCAACATAATATTGTTACCCAGGCAGCCACTACACAGGGTGTAACTCAAATCTACAGTAAAGATACCATCGCTGATGCGCTTTCTATTGCTAAAATTCTTAAACCTTAAACCTATTCTGCAGACCGCAGATAAATTAACCCGCCGGAAAACCCGGTGATTTTAATCCAAATAAACAATAATCATTATGCCAGTAAACGAAAAAATCACAGACGCAGTAACTCAATCCAACGTAAAAGTAGTAGCAGAATCTCCTGCAATGGCTCTAAGTAACGTGTATCAATCTGCAGCACATTCCACAGGAATTATGTTTGAAAATGCAATTAACACTCAAAATCAACAAAATATTGTTACTCAGGCAGCCACTACACAAGGGGTTACTCAAATCTACAGCCTGGATACGATAGCCGATGCGGTTTCTATTGCTAAAATCCTTACTCCGTAATCCCATTTTGCCAAGAGCTTATATCCTTATCCGAACAGCCGGAAACTCCGGTTGTTTTTTAAACCAAAATAAACAATAATCATTATGCCAGTAAACGAACAAATCACAGACGCAGTAACGCAATCCAACGTAAAAGTAGTAGCTGAATCTCCAGCAATGGCTATGGCCAACGTATATCAATCAGCAGCACATTCTACAGGAATCCTGTTTGAAAATGCAGTGAATACTCAGAACCAGCAAAACATTGTTACTCAAGCGGCTACTACGCAAGGTATCGCACAGATCTACAGCCTTGATACAGTTGCCGATGCAGTTTCAATTGCAAAGATCCTTAATCCGTAATCACTTTTTGCGAACAGCTTAAATACCATTATCCGAACAACCGGAAATTCCGGTTGTTTTTAACCCAAATAAACAATAATCATTATGCCAGTAAACGAACAAATCACAGATGCAGTAACGCAATCGAACGTAAAAGTAGTAGGAGAATCTCCTGCAATGGCTCTTGCCAACGTATATCAATCAGCTGCCCATTCTACAGGAATTATGTTTGAAAATGCTGTGAATGCACAAAACCAACAGAACATTTTAGGCCAGGCAGCCACTACACAGGGTGTAATCCAGATATACAGCCTGGATACTGTGGCAGATGCAGTTTCTATTGCTAAAATTTTACATCCTAAATTATAGTGTTTTTAGATTTCTTGTTATCAGGGAGTACATCAATGTGCTCCCTGATTCTTTTTGGATCAAACTATTTATCAAATAATACAATTTCATCCGGATCTATCACCTTATTCTGTACAGCATAAATAACAAGTCCGGCCATATTTTTCACTCCGGTTTTGATCATCAGATTGGTCTTGTGAGTTTCTACTGTTTTGGGTGAAATAAACAATGAATCTGCAATTTCTTTGGTGCTCAACTGTTGGCAAACCAATTTTAGAACATCAATCTCTCTGTCCGTCAGTTCATTTTTGGAGAATGCATGAAATTCCGGAAGCTTATTGGAAAGCTGGGTTCTCATGACATCAATCTGGTCATTGGAGAAATAATGTCCTTTATGATAAACCGTTTTGATAACCGATAATAATTCCTCAAGTTCAATTTCTTTGGGCAAAAAAGCATGGACGCCCATTTTCAGCATTTGTCCCATAAATGAGCGCCGGTAGAAACTGGAAAGAACAATGATTTTTGTTTCGGTTTCTTTTTTGGCAAGTTCAGCCATGACTTCAATTCCATCGCCATTGGTCATCCTCAGATCCAGAATAAGTATATCTAAAGAATTAGAATCCTGCTCCGCAAGAAACTGATATCCTCCTGTAGAAGTCAGGATAACCTGATAGTCTCCATTATTTTCAATATAATTTTTCAAAAGCTGTACAAACAGCAGATCATCATCTACAATTCCGATTTTAATTTTTGAGTGTTCCATGTTTATTTTTATTGTATGGCCATACAGGCAATGAATTTTGTGCCTTTTTCAGGCTGGGTTTTAAGTTTATAAATTGCTTTAATTTTTTGTGCTCTGGACTGAATATTCCTCAGCCCAATACCTCCTGATTGTTTTTCAATGGCGAATCCACGACCATTATCCTCTATGGTTAATATTAAATAGTTCAGAGAGATTCTTAAGGAGACATCCACTCTGGTAGCTTCAGCATGTTTTAAAATATTGGTAATTAATTCCTGAATAATTCTGAAAAGGTTAAGTTTTACAGGGTTACTGATGGTTGTCCTTATCGTCATATGGCGGAAAATAACCTCTATATTTTTATTGATCTGATCAAGATAATCTGCAATTAAATCTTCCAGCTCTATCTCATCGAGATCAGGTGGCGTAAGATTATGAGATAACTCCCTTATCAGCTGCATCGATTTTTTTAAATCATGATTAAGATCTTCCGGTTTTTTATCATTGATATTCAAACGGATAAGATTCAATTGTGAAATAATATTATCATGAAGTTCTTCTGCCAGGCGTTCCCTGTCCTGTTCCTGCCAAAGCAGCATGTTGTCCCAATATTCCTTTTGGGTATTCCGGACCAGCCTTGAAACCTTCTGTTTGTTTTTCTTTATACTTTTCAAATAATTAATCACCAATAACGTAATGAATAGCGTTGTTAAAAAAAACAGCCCAATACCGATCCATATCCATAGAACTATCTGATCCTGATTTTCCCAACGCCACATCCCAGATTAATAAATGCTATATAAAAAGACAATAGTAAGATCCCTCTAAAAAGCCAGATAGGTGCTACCCAACTCAGATGATTGCTGATTAAAAAATTAAAGGTAGTGGATATGATACATTCTATAGAAAAAAACAAGAATACAAGGATGTTCACAATAAACATATCCCTGTCTGCCCTGCCTTCCCTAATGATTTTCATAAAATAAGAAGCGGCATAGCTACAAATAATAATACTGGTGATAATATTGGAATAAAAAGTAATCCGTGTATCGTTTTCCACATATAACAGGTTAGTAATCAATGCCAATATAGCATAACAATAGATCATCCATCTTAATTTCAGGGAAAGCTGGATATAATAATGGTTATAAATCACAGTAAGAATCATCAAACCAAAAAACTGACTCAATGTATAATTGTAGATATTGAGTGTATTTAATTTCATCAGCCGGTCCGTTAAGTCCGTCAGCTCCAGCATCAATTCTCCTGAGAGCAATATAATCACAGGAAGTTTTGTTTTGAT
This sequence comes from Chryseobacterium metallicongregator, assembly GCF_031324065.1. Taxonomy (NCBI): domain Bacteria; kingdom Pseudomonadati; phylum Bacteroidota; class Flavobacteriia; order Flavobacteriales; family Weeksellaceae; genus Chryseobacterium; species Chryseobacterium metallicongregator. The sequence continues at coordinate 625,841 of NZ_JAVIXS010000006.1, read as the reverse complement.
CCCTTCTTTTATCAGTACAATCAATCCGGTACATAAGACCAGGTTAATCATAATTTGTAAATACAGGGATAGGCTGTTATACGAAAACACTGGTACTTTGCTTCAGAAGTTGATAATCATTAAGAGTATCAATAATCGTAAAAGGAGGCCTTGGTGTAGAATAATTTTCAGCAGTCTCGCTCATATGATTAATGGCCAGACTTTTCACTGTAATGATTTCGATATGATAAGGGAAGTCGGGGTCTTTTTTTTCCAGATCATTTGTAAGTCCAAAGAAACTGGTACATGTCTGCCCTTCTGTAATTCCTATATTTTCATAATCTGAAAACGGTATGGAAATCAATTGAAAAATATCTTCTGTTTTCTGAGCCTGCAGCCACGAACTTCCAAACATATTCCATCTGAAACTACGGTTAATGGCTGATTCCGCAGTAATAGGAGGAACATCTATCACCATATTATTGCTGCTTTCTATTTTTGATTCACTGAATTCTGCTAAAAAGTCTTTTATAAGAATGGTATTGAAATGAGCGTCTTTATCACTTTTAGAATCAATGAGAAAAAATTTCAGCTTACCTTCATGAATTCCCACATAGGCATGGATCATTGGGATCTCTGTAGTTCCAAGATTTCTTTTCCATTGTTCAATGTCTTCACCTGAAACGCTGAAGTGAGTTCCCTGATTCAAATAATTCAAAATTTCTGCTCCATTTGTATCAATTCCGTTTTTGTAAGAATCAATAAGATGTTTCCATTTTCTGATAGCTTCAAAGATGTTTTCAGTAGTCATGATAATATTTATTTGTGAATGATAATTATTTTATGAGTTGAAATTTACAAAAAAAACAGACTGATCTATTTTTTAAATCACATTCAGGTGGAAAATAAAATATAATTTTTTAAAAAAATACTTTTTCTTGTGTCTCTGAAAAATTAAACCGGAAATACCTCTTATCTTTGCACCGGAGACCTCCTCATTTAAATGTACTAACATGATTCCATTTCACGAACTTATATTTTTCATTCTGGCCGCACTTATTTTAGTAATCAGTCCTGGTCCAAATATGATTTATCTGATTTCAAAGTCTATAACGCAGGGAAAAAAGTCCGGGTTTATCTCATTAGCCGGAGTTGTCTGCGGATTTTTGTTCCATATCATCATGGTATCTTTTGGTCTCACCGCTGTTTTACTGGCTGTTCCGCTTGCGTATACCGTTCTTAAAACACTGGGAACTGTCTATCTTTTATATCTTGCTTATCAGGCTATAAAACCGAAAAGCAAAAATATTTTTGATGTTGACAAAAATATTGCCCATGATAGTCCGAAAAAGCTTTTCACCATTGGTTTTTTAACGAATGTATTGAATCCGAAAGTAGCTGTTTTTTACCTGTCTTTCTTTCCTCAGTTCATCAAACCAGAGTATGGTTCGATATTTACCCAAAGTCTGGAACTTGGGATCATTCAGGTTCTGATCAGCTTCAGCATCAACTTTATCATTGTATTAACAGCTGCAAGAGTTGCCTTATTCTTTTCCAATAATCCGGCCTGGATAAAAGTCCAGAAATGGTTTATGGCCAGCGTATTAACTTATTTAGCCATAAAAATGGCATTTTCAAAAGCAAAATAAAATCCGGAACAGGTTTCTTTCTGTTCCGAATTCCAGTGTATATTCATATAAAATCTGACTTGAAGAAAGCATCATGGTTATGCACCGCGAATTTGAGATTAATATTCCGAATGTAAAACCGTGAAAATACGTAATTTTACCGTTACGTATTATCCTCATCACAACAGGTTTAAAGATGAAACAGACCATTCCCACCTATGATTTAAACGGTATTACCCATCATCAGTTCCATGTCAAAAGGATGGATAAAAGGACTCATGATGCCGGGGATATTCTTCTGGACAAAGGCATACACCGAGACAGTCATTATATTTTTACCTGCATGGAAAGTGGTCATGTAAGAATGATGGTTGATTTTAAAACAGTTGAAGCCAGAGAATCCACTATTTTCTGTGTATTGCCTGGGCAGGTACATCAGGGACTTTTAATGAAGGAAGTCTGTGGATGGTTTGTGGCGGTAAAAGCAGAACTTGTTCCTGACACAGTGCGTTCTTTTTTTGATGAATCGTTGGGTGAAATACAACCGCTGCCTATGGATAAAAGTCTTGTCAAAAAGATTAATACAACAGCAAGTCTGCTTCATGCTTCCTATACGAACGAAATGCTTTCCACTAAAGAAGGATTTCTCATCGTTCAATCGCTACTTAATGCTTTTCTCGGAATGTTTGCTCTGATGTATTCCCGGAAGAATATTTCTCCGGCTTCAGATGAAAACCGTGCTTTACAGTTGTCAAGAGCATTCAGAATTTTGGTTCGGAAAGATTTTAAAACCATGAAAAGTCCATCTGAATATGCAGCAGCTTTACATATCACAAGAGGATATTTAACGGAAACGGTTCGTGAAGTTACAGGAAAGCCTGCGCAACACTGGATTCATCAGGAAATTTTGATTGAAGCCAAAAGATTACTGGTCTTTACCAATCTGAGTATAAAAGAAGTGGCTTATGAGCTTGGATATAGTGATCACACCTATTTCAGTCGTTTATTTTCCAAACTGGAAGATCAATCTCCATCAGAATTCCGGAATCAGCACCAATAGAGAACCAACCACGAATAGTCCAATTAATTCCCCGAAACCGCTATCGGTATTTTATGATTTTGCAACGTCCTTTGCAATAAAAATAATTTATGCCAAGCCTACCAAAATGGATCAATGACACCGTAGAAAATGTTTGGTCCTCCAAATTTAAAGAATGTACCGTTAGCCATATAGAACAGATTACAAATGATCTTCGACTGATACGCTTTGAAACTGAATTACAGGATGTACTTTATGAACCGGCCTATGCCATTGGAATAAGGATCAACGATAGGGATTTCAGGAATTATTCTCCTTTTAATTTTAACAAAGAAGCAGGAACTTTCGATGTTTTGTTTCATTTGCATGATATGTCTGCTGCGGGAAGTAATTTTATCACTCAACTCGTAAAAGGAGCTTCCATCAAGCTTTTAATGCCCAGAGGAAAACAATTTTTTACTCCTGATGCTAAAATTCATTTTTCTGTGGGTGATGAAACTTCTTTGGGAAGTTCTATTTCCATCAAGGAAGCCGTAGAGGAATGTGGTTCTTTATTCATTTGTCTTCATGAACTGGATGAGTGTTCCGCTCTGGAAAAACTTAATTTATATGGGTATCACAGTCCCAAAAATAATACCATGAGAATGATTGAAGCCTTGAATGACTTTCTGAGAGAAGAAAAAGAATCTATTTCTGATGATGAAGTTGTGTTTTATCTTACAGGAAACGGAGAAAGAATGTCATTAATCAGAAAATTTCTTAAAGCCAGAGGTGTATCACCAAAATGTATCAAATCACAGGCATATTGGATTGAAGGTAAAAAAGGATTGTAAAAATGGAGAAATAAAGTTTTTTCACTTTAACAATGAAACTTTATCTGATAATAAAAACAATTATTACCGGATAAAGTTATCATTGCTCAATACCTAAAAATATTGTGCGGGTTATTTCTGTTTCCTTCCTAATTCCTTCACTTTTCTCAACCATTTGGATCGCTGCTCCTCTTTAGAATTTCTGATAATTCCAATATAAGTCACCTTCACCGGTTTTACTCCACAGTATTCTAAAATAGATTTTCTAAGCTGATTTACACTAGGCCTGCCAAAAAACAGACGGTAATACCATCCCGGTTGGTCTAATGTTGTTATGATATGGGCTGTTTTGCCTTTTAAAAGTTTATCCCACCATACCGAATTTTCACGGTATTTATAAGCCATTCCAGGTAAAAAAAGTCGGTCTATAAATCCTTTCATTAAGGCAGGAAATCCTCCCCACCAAACCGGATGTACCCAAACCAAATGATCTGCCCACTGAATAACTTCCCAGGCTTTCACTAGATCAGGTTCAAGCTCTATTCTTTTCTGATATCCAAACTGTAAATTGGGATTGAAGTGTAAATCCCTTATCACTATTTCTTTTACCTCAGCTCCTGCTTCTATTGCTCCTGATCTGTAAGCTTCTGCTATCCCAAAATTGAAAGAATCTTTATTGGGATGTCCGTTGATAATGACTATTTTTTTCATCGTGTTATATTAATATTGATGGAATCATAGGCATTAAGCTGTGCCATTAATGATAAAGGCTCATGCAGCTGATGGCTGAAATAGACCTTGTTTTCATGAGGATTTCTCAACAGTTCTTCGGTATGCAGAACAGCAGATAAAGCGGTTAATTCCGCCTGTCCTTTTTCACTCTGCAAACTTAGTTTCTTTTGTCCTGACTGATCATCAACTACAATTTCAAAGACTGCCTGATCCCCGTTACCACTGGATCCAAAAATCATTTTTCGTTCTTTTAAAGATAAAATATTATAGATTCTGAGATACTGAAAAGAACCCAACAGCCAGGTAATGAATTTTGAGTTGTAGGTCATCTTCACACTCACATCGGAAATTCTTTCCACTTTGTTGAGAATATACAGATCCGGCACATCAAAATTATAAGCACTTCTTTTCCCTATTCCAAAGGAAAAATTAAAAGCTTCTGTATCCAGGAAATGTCTGATGGAAACCGGTTTGTCATTCTTATAATGTACAAAAGGAACGCCTACATTTTCTGCCATAAAGTGAGCTGAACTCTCGCCTGCACGATCCTTTACGGAATAATAGACAAAGAGTTTTACTTCATTAATATCTCCTGAGTCTGAAAGGATATTAGCCAATCCTGGGACAATCCCACCCATCCAGCCGGAACTGAAGACAATTCTACTGTTTATATCTGATTTCCCTGCAATATCATAAGCTTTCACCAAAGCCGGAGTAGGTTTTGTAATATCCAGATAATCTATTTGATGATCAATGGCAAAACGTAGTACATGATCTTCTTTATCATTCACAGAAAGAATAATGAGGTGTATTTTTTTGTCGGAAATAATTTTAAAAGATGAAGGATCTGTAACATCAATCTTCAGATCTTTATCTGTTTTTCCTCCTTTTCTTCCCCCGATAAAAACAGTAAGATGAGGATTTCTTGATTTCAGTATACGGGAAATTGTTTTACCTACCAGTCCATTTCCTCCAATTATAAGAATATTTTGCTCCATAACTTTTTTTGACAAAAGTAGAGCGCTCCAATTTCAATAAGCAGGACAAATGTCTAAAAAGAAATTTCCTTTCTGATACGGCTCAGGTGGCGTTGGGTAATGCCCAGATAAGAAGCCAGATACTGTAATGGAATATTTTGAATATAATCAGGATGTTTTTTTACTAATGTTTCGTAACGCTGGGCAGCACTGTCTCTTTGCAGCTGAAAAAACCGTGTTTCAAGTTCAAGATATTCCTGCTCTGCAATGATTTTTAAAAACTTTGTCCAGTTAAGACTGTTCTGAACGAGTTCATCTACAGCATCTTTTTTAAGGATAATCAGCTCTGCATTGGTAATGGCCTGCATACTTTCTTTGCTTGGGCAACCTGAAACAAATGATGAATAGGCCGCTATCATATGATTGGGAAACCGGAAGCAATACGTCATATCTTTTCCTTCATCAGAAGTATAAAAAGAACGGAAAATACCAGACTTCACCAATCCTACTTCTTTGCAAAGCTCTCCTTCCTGTATGAAATAATCATTTTTACGGATAAGTCTGAACTCAGAAAACTTCAGAAATTCTTCAATTTCATCTTCTGAAAACAGATTAAAGCTTCGGAAATATTCACGTTCCATGATATCAAATAAGTTTCAGCGAAAATAAATAAAAAAAATCATCTCAGGACGAGATGATCTACCGTTTTGAATTTACTTGAGTTATTTATGAAGATATGAATGATGTTTTGTTGTAACAAAGATAGGTGAACCTTATTTTTTATGCATCAGTGGAATCCCTGGAATTATATCCGTAAAAATACGGTTGTATAAAAAGAAAAGCCCTGCAGGAAATACCTTACAGGACTTTGGATTATCTAACAATATTCAGTTTACTGTTTACCATTCAAGGTTTAACGTTATGATTGTCATCTGCTTTCACCTTGAATCTTTATTAAAGAGGACTTACCAGCTGAAGGAACCATTCTTTAACTTCTCCTTCCAAATGTGGAGCAAGCTTTTCTTCACATGTTTTATGATAACCGTTCAGCCATGCGATTTCGCTTTCTGAAAGGATTTCTTTTACTACTGTATCTTTGAAGAACGGACAGAATGTTAATGTTTCAAATTCATAGAATGTTCCGTGAATTGTTTTTTCTGCTTCTTTTACGGCAATCAGGTTTTCGTGACGAATTCCATAGTGCCCTTCAAGATAGTAACCAGGTTCATTGGAGCATACCATTCCCGGAAGAAGTTCCTGAGGGTTCAGGTCTTTCCTGATGTTTTGCGGTCCTTCGTGTACATTCATGAAACTTCCTACCCCATGTCCTGTTCCGTGGTTGAAATCTTTCCCTTCCATCCATAACGGAAGTCTTGCAATAGCATCAAGATGTACTCCTTTTGTTCCTTTCGGGAATTTCACCATAGATAAACGGATTAATCCCTGTAGTACCAATGTCGAATTTCTTTTAAACTCTTCCGAAGAGGTTCCTAAGGCAAAAGTTCTTGTAATATCTGTAGTTCCTTCAAGGTACTGACCTCCTGAATCTACCAGGATGGTCTCCTCGTTGGTCACTTCTTTGCTTCCTTCTTTTTTGGCAGAATAGTGCATGATAGCACCATTGTCTTTATATCCTACGATAGACCCGAAACTTTCTCCGACAAAATTTTCACCTTCTGCACGGAAGCCTCTCAGTTTTTGTCCGATAGAAAACTCATTCATGGCTTCTTTTCCTGCATTGTGCGTTAGCCAATAAAGGAATTTCACCATTGCTACTCCGTCTCTTACCATTACTGTTCTGAAACCTTCCAGCTCAGTTTCATTTTTCTGGGCTTTCATCAGGTTGCCGGGAACGGGAGCTTTGATAAACTGATTGTCAGTTTTTAATGTTTCAAAAATCTGTTGGTTGCTGTTCGGAGAAACCAGAACTTTTTCGTTTTTGAAGGTCTTCAGGTAATTGTAGAATTCTTCGTAAGGCATCATTTTTACAAAGGAATCATCCATTTGTTTTCTTGCAGCCACTTCCATTTTCTCTAATCCTGTGAATAAAACAGCATCATTTTTAGTAATCACAATATATCCTAAGAATACAGGATTGCTTTCTACATCACTTCCTCTCAGATTCACTGTCCAGGCCACATCATCAAGACTTGATATAATGTGTACGGTAGCCTCCTGCTCTTCCATTTTCTGACGGATTGCAGAGATTTTATCGGATACTGATTTCCCGGCTCTTTCTATCGGATGTACGAAAATAGGATTAACAGATGGAGTTCCTCTGTCTTTCCAGACTTCTTTTAAAAGCGGAACATCTGCCAGTGTAATATTTTTGGAATTGAATTTTTGAGAAAGCATTTCCCAGTTAGCATGAGAAGCTGCAACAGCATTTACCGCCACTTTACCGCCTGCTGGAATTTCCGAAATAATCCAGTCGATATAATTGGGAGTTCCTTCCATTCCATCTTTGAAAAGATCAATTCCGGAATCCTTCAGCTCAATAGCAGCTTGTGTAAAGTATCTTCCATCTGTCCAAAGTCCACCTTTATCTTTGGTAATCACCACGAAACCGGCAGAACCTAAGAAACCTGACAGCCAAGCTCTCTCCTGCCATTCTTCAGGAAGGTATTCGCTCATATGCGGGTCTGCAGAATATACTATAAATGCATCAACATTATTTTTCTGCATTTCTTCACGAAGCGCAGCAACTTTTTCCTTTGAAGTCATTCTTTTTATTTTTAACCACCGAAAGTTACAAAAAATTTGATGTCGGAAAGGTAAATCTATCCGCTATTTTGCTTAATAATTCTTTATTGTTAAAGAGGTCTAAAAAAATCAAACCACTAAACATATTTCATTAAATAAATCATTTTTAAGTAAAAAAAACTACCACATTATCAAAATAATAAATTTTTGGAAGGATTATTGCTACATTCTATTGCATGAAACAGCAAAACTACAATAACCACAGAAAATTTTATCCGCCACATCATTTTATTTATCTTCCATTGCTTATTATATTGGAGATTTTAGGAATTTATAAAATCTGGGATGATCCCGGAAATCAACTGATCTGGATACTTTTTTCTGTTGTGATTTTTTTGCTTTTTTATCTGGCATTTATGACACGGCAGCATTATGCACTGGGACTTCAAAACCGTATGGTGGTTCTTGAATTTAAACAGCGTTATTTTGAGATCTTCAATAAAAGATCTGATGAAACTGCTGAGAAACTGAAATTCGATCAGATTGCTGCATTGAGATTTACTTATGATGATGAATTCAAAGAGCTTTTATACAGAGCGCTTCATGAAAACATCTCAGGAGATGAAATTAAAAGGTCTATCAAAAAATGGAGAGCTGACCGACTCAGAATTTAGCACACCCACAAAAATAGATACCTATGAAAAAATGGAGCTTTTACAGTATTATGATATTAAGTGTAATGACACTTACAAGTTGTGAAGCCGTAGAAACGATTTTTAAGGCAGGAATGTGGTGGGGAATAATCTTAGTCTGTGTGATAGTAGGGATTCTTTTACTGATTTTTTCGAAGGGTAAAAACTCTTAACCATGTTTTATGGAGAAGAATACAGATTTGGAGATGATTTCTCACCTTAAGCCTTCAAAAATTGTTAAAATAATGAAGGACCCGGAAGCTTCTGCAAAGGCGGTACATCTTGTATATACCACCGATGCAGAAACCGCCGGAATTATTCGTAAAAAAACCGGAAAGAAATATTCCTATTATAAAGATGGGGAGAAAATAAAGGATAAAGAAGAAATTACAAGGATCAATAAACTGGTCATTCCTCCTGCCTGGGAAAATGTATGGATCTGTGCTCTTGATAACGGCCATCTTCAGGCAACAGGCTTTGATGTAAAACAAAGAAAACAATACCGCTACCATCCTCTGTGGAGCGCTTTAAGAAATCACACAAAATTTTATAGAATGCTTCAGTTCGGGTATGCATTACCGGACATTCGTCTGCATGTAGAACAGGATCTCGCCCTGAGAAATTTTGAGAAACGAAAAATCCTGGCCTTAATTGTAAGCCTTATGCAAAGAACCAATATCCGTATCGGGAATAATGTATATGAAAAACTGTATGGTTCTTTTGGTCTTACCACATTAAGGGATAAGCATGTAAAAATAAACGGCCAGAAAATCACTTTTTCTTTTAAAGGAAAGAAAGGTGTTATGCATCAAATTGACCTCAGGAGTAAAAGGCTGGCAAGGCTTATTCAGAAATGTAAGGATATTCCCGGGAAAGAACTTTTTCAATATTTTGATGATGAAGGAAACCGTCATTCTGTAGATTCCGGAATGGTGAACGATTATATCAAAGAGATCAGTGGCGAGGATTTTACCGCTAAGGATTTCAGAACATGGTCCGGAACGGTAAGTGCTTTGATCGCTTTCAAAGAAATAGGATATGCTGAAAATAACACTCAATACAAGAAAAAAGTAAAAGAAGCCCTGGATATCGTTGCTGAAAATCTGGGAAATACATCGGCTGTCTGCAGAAAGTATTATGTTCATCCTTTAGTTATCAACCTTTACGAGAATAATACCATCAAAAAATATCTTGATGAACTGGAAGTTATAGAAGAAAATGATGGAAAAGCCGATCTGACAAAAGAGGAAAGACTGGTTCTGAAGATCCTGGAAAACGAGAAAATGTAAGGGAACCCAATCAATAGTGAATGGTGAATTTGCTTCGCAGTGAATTTTTTATTCTGTACTTCATCAACTCATTGACTATTCACTTGCGCAGCAAAGATTGACTATTGACATTACACAAATTCTATTCTTTATATCAGACAGAAATTCTACTATTGTTCAAGAACTGAACCCTGTATTCCTTCGGCGTAATTCCTGCAATTTTTTTGAAAAGCTGGGTAAAATGAGATGCGGTATGAAAGTTCAGTTCGTAGGCAATCTCTGCAATATCTTTACTGGAGTGAAGTAATGCTTTGCTATAATTGATATCAATCTCATTGATCCACTGTTTGGGAGATTTTTGAGTTACTCCTTTTACACACTTATTCAGATAACTTTCTGTAACGGACAGTTTATCGGCATAAAAAGCCACTCTCTTTTCCCCTACATGATATTTAAACAAAAGATCACGGAACTGAAGAGACAGCTCCATCGGACGAGTTGCAGATTTGTGATGGTTGTCAGAATCTGTGCTGAGCATTTTGATTAAAATAAGATGAAGCATAGTTACTACGACATCATTAACATTGAGGTTATTCAACCACAATTCCTGTTCCATAATCGGGAGAAGCTGTGTAATGGTTCCATACGTCAGGCTGTCCAGATTCAGGAAGGGAGTCATGAAGAAAATACTGCTTTTATGTTTTGGAAGTTCCTGTTCAGACAGAATATTATTTTCATAAGCAAGGAAGAATCCTTCAATATCGTCTGATAGCTCAACAGTTGCGGTAATTGTTCCTTGCTTAATAAAAATCACACCTCCTTTTTCAGCATGATATTCTTTATTTTCAAGATACTGTCTGATATGGCCGTTAGTAACGAAAATAATAAAATTGAATGTGGTACGGTACGGAATGACCGGCATCAGAATACCTTTAAGATAATTTTCTATCCGATACAGCTGTATATCAGCATTGTTAGCTAATATCTTGTCAGTAATATTGGGCAGAAAAAGCTTTTTATATTGAAAATTGGATAGCACTTCCATATCCTTGTTATGATTATTTAAAGTTATACAAAATTTGCAATGCAGAAATTAAAGAATTTGAAAATTTGAGAATGCACTAATCTGAAGATCTCTTCATTCTTAGACCATCACACTCTCAAACTCTTCCAATTTAAAACTTGTAGTACACTCCTACTCTTACTCCAAAAGGGCTTCCCGGTGTGTAGGTAAGATCTGTAATAGGTTCTGCTTCTCCTTTCAGCTGTGTTTCAGTTGCAAACTGGGCTTCATTCCACTTTACATTGAAAAGATTGTTCAGCTGAACATTTGCACCCCATTTCTGACGGTTATAGGAAAGCATCAAATCATTCACAAAATAGGCTTTCGTTCTGATACTGTTATCTTCTACGGCAGGTCTTGCTCCCAGATATCTGTACTGAAGTCCCAGAGAAAAACCATTCAGGAAATCCCAGTTCACAGATCCTGTACTGGTGACTACCGGAGCCAGCGGAACATAGTCCTGGCCTTTTTCTTCTTCAGTAAATCGTGCGTGGGAATAATTGATATCTGCATTCAGATAAAAGTTCTCCAGTGGCTGGAAGCGAACTCCAAGATCAGCACCAAAACGTCTTGATTTTCCGGAAGGCTCTACTACGGCATCATCACCTACATATACAAATTCCTGCTGAAGATCCATATACCATAATGCCGGAGTAATAATCAATGATTTGAACGGGTGCAATCTCACCCCGAAATCTGCACCTATAGAATAAGGAAGGGTATTTTCATTTTTATTGGGAACAACCACTCTCAGATCATTGGAGTGAAAGCCCATTCCTGTTTTCAGGAACCACATCACATTGTCATTCTGAGCGTATGAGAAATTCAATTTTGGACTAAGCCTTGTTGCTTCTTTTGATTGTCCGGACGGCAATTGCTCCACATCCAGCAGATTATGCATGTTGAAAATAAAATGATCTACTCTCAAAGCCGGATTGATGGTCCATTTTCCGACTTTCCATATCAATCCTGAATACGCATGAAGATTGGTTTCTGTTCCCGTCACATCTGATAATCTGTCCAGCAGAAGATCCCTGTGATAAACGTGATTAAGCTGTAGCGTATTAATATCATCATTTCTTAATCCGATTCCTGACGTCCAGTTTAAAGAACTGTTAGCCAAGGAAAAAGTCTTTGTATACTTTACTTCAGCTCCGTAAATATTTCTGCCGTCAGTCTGCTGAATCTCATCACCATGCTCTTTATCTTTTAAATTAAAGGTAAAATCAGAATACAGATTGAAGTTGTATTTTGAATAGAAAGCCATGGCATCAATCTGCTCGGAAGGAGAAATAATGTGCTTAAAGTTCATCTGAAGGTTTGTTCTGGAAGTTTTTCCGCCTTCTGTAGGATCAATACTTCCCCATCGTCCGATGATTCCCTCATCTACGGCACGTTCCGGAATTTGTCCGGAAGCATTCCATGAAGAATTGAATGTTGAGAACTGGATGTTGAAATAGTCTTTATCCGTAAGCCACTGGTTGTATTTTCCGAAGATATTGACTCTGTTAAAATTCTGTTTTACATCAAAAGGGCCGTCTGTATAATTGTATTCTGCAGCTATGTAAGCATTTTTTCTTCCCAGATCATCATGCAGAATATTGAACATTCCCAACACTCTTTTGGAGTTGAAAGAACCTCCTTCCAGCTTAATCATACTGTTTTTCAACCCATTGTATGTCTGAAAATCTACATATCCGGCTGTATTAAAGTCTCCACGATCCATGTAATAAGCTCCTTTTCCAAAATCGATATTATTGACCGTTTCAGGAATCACAAAGTGCAGATCAGAATATCCCTGACCATGGGCATGGGAAACAATATTTACAGGCATTCCGTCTACATTAACGCTTACATCGGTACCGTGATCGGCATCAAATCCTCTTAGAAAAAGCTGTTCTGCTTTTCCTCCTCCGGCATGTTGTGCAATAAACAGTCCCGGAACTTTTCTCAACAAATCCTGCGCTGAGCTGACCGGAAATTTATTCAGATCAACCTTTGTAATAGCAGACAGAAATGAACTGTGATTGATGGCTACTTCAGAAATCTGAAAAGGTTTATGCTGTAAAAAAATAACTTTATTTTTATCATCATCATTGGTCACCACCCATTTTACCTCATCGTATCCCTGACGGCTGATTACAAGGGTATCAGGAAGAGTTTTTACAGGAACAGCAAATGTTCCGTCTGTTCCCGTATGGGTATGACTGTTTCCGTGGTCGTATTTTACCAAAGCATCTGCAATGGGAAATTTGTCATCTGCATCTTTTATCAGCAACTGTTTTTCTGCTTCCTGCGCCATTATTTTTCCACTGAATGCCATGACCAGAAATACTGCGGCTATTTTTGTTATTTTCATTTTTTAGTTTAATTATATTTAAATTTTAGAAGTTAGAAATTAGAAGTTAGAGGAATATCAATAGTGAATTTTGCTTCGAAAATGAATCGTCAATCATCATGAAAAAACTTTAAACCTTGAACTTGAATATTGAACTGTCTCACTCTCAAACCCTCAAACCCTCCAACTCTAAGACTCTCTAACTTTTTATTTTTTTGTTTTAAGAAATATTTTTTGAATCAAAAGCGTAATCCATGTTCCCGCTACAAAAGGGAAAGTAAATACTCCTCCCACAATATCCAGACAGTGATTGTCTATCAATACGTCATCAATGGCAATGGTGATAAGAACAGCTATCAATACCCATAAACCATCCGTTTTTTTAACTCCGGAAAAAACGATAGCGGAAAGTACTGCGTTAAAACCAAATAATCCCATGTGGATTTCTTTGATAGGCTCTCCGTTCAATTGTGATAATCCTGCTCCCAATATAGAAGCGGCCAATCCATACAAAGCCGCTATGGGAGAACTTATGAAAACAGCCAGGAAGAAAATCATTCCTGAAAGTATTCCTCCCTGAAATATCACTTCCCCAAAACCGTTGGTACAAGCAAGAAAATCATCATATTCTGTAGGAATAACTTCACTACTTAACATCGCAGAAGGCGGAATATGCGTAAAATGATGGAGCGCAAATACCAATACCCAAGTGATAATGATGAAAGGAAAAGTAAACACCGGAATTTTCTTTTGAATAAAGAAATGCTGAATAACAGCAGCCAATGCACCTCCCAATACGATAAGAATCCAGATCAGTACTGTTGTCTGAAACAGAAAAGCCAACGCTACTCCCACCAGTGCTGCACTGAAGCCGTAAAGCCCTGCGTTGATTTCAGATTTGGTATAGTTAAGCTTCATCGCAGTAAAAGTTCCGGCTGCAGTTGAAAGCAGTACTGCCACTCCACACTGCCAGCTTCCCATAAAGATTCCTATAAGAAACAAAAGACCCGTCCATCGGTTTTCCTGGAGCATAATCTGCCCGATTCCTTTTAAAATATTGTCTATAAAGGGGAGTTTTTTGAAAAATTCGTCCATAGTTTTTTTAATTGTATTAATAATGTAGAGTGATTTTAGATGGTTGTTTTTTGTTGCTAGATGCTAGATGCCAGTTTCAGGGTTAGAGGTACTAGATGCGAGGGGCGGGGATTAGATTAAGATAAAAAGATACTAGATTGAAAGTCTATCATTTTTTAGCTTCAATTTTTTCTTCAACCTTCGAACTCTCATACTCTCTTACCCTCAAACTCTACCACTCGCATCCCGAAACTCGTTTACCATCCAAGAAAGACCATCCCGACACCGCAAACGGTTACTACCGCTCCGCTTACCACTCCCATATACCGTTCCAGTTTTTCAGTGTTGAATAATGTTGAGTAACCATATCTCCCCAGAAGAACCATTCCAAGCATGGTCAACACAGTTGTTGCTGTGAAAGAAGTGACCAGTACCGCAATTTCAGACATGGAATGTTTTACTCCTGAATAAAATAATAAAGGAATAAGAGGCTCGCTGGGTCCCATCACGAAAATCATAAAAAGCACAAGCGGAGTTACTTTTATTCTTTTTTGGGGCATTACCACTTCGCTGTGATTATGTTCGTATACATATACATCATCCCCCATCACATCAAAATGTTTGTGAGGTTTGTTTCTGATTGCCTGAATGAGGCCATATACCAGATAAACTCCTCCAAAGATCAGCAATGCCCATCCTGAAAAATTCCCTCTGATATCCTGAAACCAGGAGATTTTATTCAACTGCCATCCCAGAAAAACTCCGATAAATCCTAAAATCAGGGAACTGAACACATGTCCAAATCCGCAGACAACGGTTAATATGGCAGTTTTCATTCCGCTCCATTTTTTGGATTTGGAAATAACAATGAAAGGCAGATAATGATCCGGCCCTGAAGCTGTATGTATAAAACTTATTGAAACTGCACTTAAAAGAAGTGCCCAAACTGTACTATCCATTTTTATTAATTCTGTTATTTCAGATTCTTTATTAAGTTTTGGCTAAAGCCAGTGGAAGATTTCTTTCTATTAAGCGGGCTAAAGCCCACTTCTATTGAATATGCTTCTCGCAAATTTTGTAAATGAATCAATATGAGGATCCTTTTACTCCAACGACCAAAGGATTTCCTGAATATGAAGGAAAAAGTTGTACATCATTTCTCCGCCATGTCCCAAAGCTCTTACTACAAAACCATTATCTTCCATAGCGGAAACACCCACTTCCATTTCTTCATGATGCTGTGTTGCAGCTTCAACAATCTCCTCAATCAATCCGGTTTTATCTATATTTTCTTTCGTACTGTAAAAAATAAGGGTTCCCTGGTGGGTATATTGTTCCAGATTTCCGATGCTGTTGATTGGGATCATATCAGGCTGGATCAGGACATTATCTTTCACTACCAGTTTATTGTTGTGGTAGATTTCCATCACATTCTGAAAACGTTTCAGTTTAAAAACCTCTCCATAATGTTTTCTACCACAGGTAATAATCTCACTGATGATGATCTGACTGTTTTTCCCGATATGAATATTGGCTTTACTCTTAAAGTTTGAATCTTCGTGAGGAACAATTGGATGAGGAACATAAGCGAAAGAAGTTTCATCTTCCATAGAAACATTGAGTTCCTGAAGCGCTTTGTCCTGCATGTTGAAAAGCCTTTGGTAGGATTGTGACTGTAACTGCAGCGCTGCTCCTTTTTCAAGGGTAACCTCCAACTGATAGTGATCTCCATCCAGAATTCCCGGAGAGGAGCTCATTACCATCTGATAGAGCTTTTTGTCACTTTTTCGCTGTCCTACAGAAACCACTCTGAAAGGAAGTGAGACATAAAGATCTTTCACATAGGATTCTCCTCCCTTGAATCCTGCAATAATTTTTAAATGACTATCCATTTATCTTACCAAATTCGGTTCTTCAATTTCTTCTAAAAGAGCATATTTTTTAATCCAACCTATTACTTTATCCAGTCCTTCATCTGTTTTCAGGTTGGTGAACACGAACGGATTTCCTTTTCTCATTCTTCGGGCATCATTTTCCATGACTTCAAGGCTGGCACCTACGTGAGGAGCAAGGTCAATTTTATTGATGATCAATAAGTCTGACCTTGTAATACCGGGACCACCTTTTCTAGGAATTTTTTCTCCTTCTGCTACGTCAATGATGAAAATAGTAACGTCAGCAAGGTCCGGGCTGAATGTCGCTGAAAGGTTATCTCCACCACTTTCAATCAAAACCAATTCGATTTCCGGGAAACGTGCTGCCAGCTCATCTACGGCTTCAAGGTTCATACTTGCATCTTCACGGATGGCGGTGTGGGGGCAACCTCCTGTTTCTACTCCGATAATTCTGTCGTGGGGAAGAAGACTGTTTTTCGCCATAAATTCAGCGTCTTCTTTGGTATAAATATCATTCGTGATGACTCCAAGATCATAAGTTCCGAATAATTTTCTGCTTAAACGTTCTAATAGTGCAGTTTTTCCTGAACCTACAGGGCCTGCTACTCCTACTTTTATGTATTTTCTGTTTTCCATTTTTTTAAAAAATTTTGATTGAATTCTTAACGCCAGGCGCGCTAAGTTTTCTTTATTATGAATATTTTACAATCGCAAGGGCGTTTCACTTAGCAAAGAGCACCTTGTTTCACGTATATATTTTTTTTAATTGAGAATATTGTAAGGGATGCAAAGGCATTTCATTCGGCTAAGAAGCATATTCATTGAGTCTTGCGTTTCTTCATTTTCTTAGCTTTCCCAATCTTCTTTTATCTTTTGCCTTCCCCCCTTTTTGTCATTTATTTTTACTTTTTAGGACATATAAAGTCTTGAATACAATCTTTCATGCTGCATACATCTGATATCAAAAGCGGTATTACAAAGTCCCACCATATCCCTGTCCAACTCCATGGTTTCCCAGACTGTCTTTTCCATTACGGGATATAGTGAGAATAAAATATCTTGTCCGTCCAATTGCCCAAGAGGAACTAGTTTTACAGCATTGGTAATCATTCCCGCAACCGAAGTGTAATAGAATCCTAAAAGTGCTTCATACAAAGGAATTTTCATCAGATAAGCATACACTCCAAACACAATACAATAGTGAGAATTGGCTTCTTTATGCTGAACAGCTTTCTCAAAAGCTTCCATAAAAGAAAAACTTTCTCTTCTTTTGAAGATTTTAATCAGTCTGAGTCCCAGTTTCTGGCTCGCCTGGCGAATTTCCTTTGGACATTTTATCGCATTACATTCGTTATCCAGTTCTAAAAGCTGCTGTATATCTCCCTTTTTTGCCGCTTCATAAGCCAGTTTTACAAAAGCTCCGTCATTGAATTTAAGATTGTACTGAAGCATATTCTGTACAAATTCTTTCGCGGTTGCCAGATCATGTACAATTCTTTCCTGCACATACGTTTCAAGTCCGTTGGAATGGGTATAGCCTCCGATAGGAAGTGTAGGATCTGCGAGATGAAGCAATCCTGATAAGAAATTGATATTCATATTATTCATCTTTCGGAGCGGCCATTTTTAAGATTTTTGTAAAGATTGTGGAGCCCAGACTTCCGTGTCCATGAGGTTCTACATTCGATTTAAGAAGATTCAGCAGTTTCACAGATTGTTTCTCCGGTTTGAAACCGCTTGCCTCCAGCCATCTGAACATCGGCATTTCAAAAGGAAGTAATACTTTATCATTCTGAATGAAAAGCGGAATATGTTTGTTTCCGATCTCATAGCACACGGTACCCATTTCCAGCAGTGAAGCTGGTGACATCACAATGGCTTCTGTTTCCAAAACATTGATTGCTATTATTTTTTCTGCATCCTCAAAAAGAATATCTCCTTCACGTAATCGTTGCCCTTCTCTGAGAAATTTGATGGCAATATCAATTCCCTGTCTGGTTTTTTTACGCTGGATTCTTTTGGTGGTTTCAAACCATTCCAGATCAAGATAGTCTATGGTTTTCTCCGAAGGATTTTCAGCAATATTGCCTATGATTTGATTAATTATCATTTTTCGTTTTTTTTCTGAAGTCTAAGTTTTTGGAGATTCCTACCCCGAATGTTGAACCACTGATTCCGGCTACATAGCTTTTTGTCCAGCCTTCTTCTTTTGTTTTGGTCTGAAGCATTGAAAGTTCTGCGAATTTGAATTTCAGTGCCCAGCCTCCTCCTAATACGATTCCGATCAAAGGATAAGCACGAAGGCGGAATCCGTTAAAATTCTGCATAGCATCCGCTGCTGTCGAAAGTTGTTGTCCCCAAACATAGTGGGCATCCACCTGACCAATCAACACAAAATATTTTCCAAGCATTACCGAAGGACTATACCAGATTCCTGCTTCATTTTGTTTGTATACTACATTGTGGTCCACAGTATTCTGCGAGTAAGCATAATTAACCCCTATAAGATCATTATTATTAATGAAGTAGCCTACTCCAAGCGGTGCACTGGAAACAGTACTGCTGCTGCTTGACGGTGTTGTAATTTTAGAATAGTCTAATGAACCATACACCATAAACTGTCCTTTGGGTCCGTCTTCATCACTTTTAAGCCTGTGACCACCCAGAAACTGAGCATTCAGATGTCCTGAAAGTATAGACATACCCGTTATGGCAAGAGAAAAAACTGTTTTATTTAAATATTTCATTCTACACTTAGAGTTCTATAATTGTTTTACAATATGGTCTGATAAATCTTTTTTTGTTGTTTAATAAACCTAACAGGTTTTTGAAACCTATTAGGTTTTATTCGTAAAATTTATCTTAGAACAAGTAATACAGCTGTGTTAAAGGAAGTGTCTCTGCCGGTTCACAAGTGATGTATTCACCGTCTACCGTTACTTTATAGTTTTCAGGATTCACTTCAATTAAAGGCGTCTTATCATTGTGAATAAGGTCTTTTTTACCAATATTTCTACAGTTTTTCACCGGAAGAATCATTTTTTCCAGTTTGTAAGAAGCGATTGTTCCGTTGTCGATAGAAATCTGAGAAACGAAGTTCGCGCAAGTACCAAACTTGGCTTTTCCGTGAGCTCCGAACATATTTCTGTAAATAATAGGCTGAGGCGTTGGAATAGATGCGTTGGGATCTCCCATTTTAGCAGCAATGACAAATCCTCCTTTTACAATCATTTCCGGTTTTACACCAAATAAGGCTGGTTTCCAGATCACCAAATCCGCCAGTTTCCCTTCTTCAAGAGAGCCTACATATTCTGAAATACCGTGTGCTATAGCCGGATTGATGGTATATTTAGCCACATATCTTTTTGCACGATAATTGTCATTTCCGCTATCTTTATCTTCAGCCAGATCACCTCTCTGCTCTTTCATTTTGCTCGCTGTCTGCCATGTTCTGGTAATCACTTCTCCCGGTCTTCCCATCGCCTGAGAATCTGAACTCATGATACTGAAAACCCCCATATCGTGAAGGATATCTTCTGCTGCAATGGTTTCGGGACGAATACGTGAATCTGCAAACGCTACATCCTCAGGAATGTTTTTACTCAAATGGTGACAAACCATCAGCATGTCTAAATGTTCATCAATGGTATTGATGGTGTAAGGACGTGTAGGATTGGTAGAAGCCGGTAATACATTCGGATACATAGCTGCTTTAATGATGTCTGGTGCGTGACCTCCACCTGCACCTTCTGTATGGAAAGTATGGATTACCCTTCCATTGATGGCTCTCATGGTATCTTCCAGAAACCCTCCTTCATTCAAAGTATCCGTGTGGATGGCCACCTGAACGTCATATTTATCAGCTACTTTCAATGCGGCATCAATGGTTGCAGGAGTTGCTCCCCAGTCTTCGTGAATTTTTACTCCCAAAGCACCTGCTTCTACCTGCTCTTCAATAGGTTCTTCAGCTGAACAGTTTCCTTTTCCGAAAAAACCAAGATTCATAGGATATTCTTCTGCTGCTTCAAGCATTTTCTGCATATTGAACCTTCCGGGAGTAACCGTTGTAGCATTTGTTCCGTCATTTGGACCTGTACCTCCGCCAATCATTGTTGTGATTCCGCTGTATAAAGATGTCTCAATCTGTTGAGGGCAGATGTAGTGAATGTGAGTGTCAATTCCTCCGGCCGTTACGATATACCCTTTTCCACCATGAACTTCCGTTGAAGCCCCGATAATCATATTAGGTGTTACACCATCCATCGTATCAGGGTTTCCGGCTTTTCCGATTCCTACAATCTTTCCGTCTTTGATTCCGATATCTCCTTTTACAATTCCCCAGTGGTCAATAATTACGGCTCCTGTGATACAAAGATCCAAAACACCTTCATCTCTTTTAGCTGTCACATTCTGTCCCATTCCGTCACGAACTGTTTTTCCTCCTCCGAAAACAGCTTCGTCTCCGTAGTGGGTGAAATCTTTTTCGATTTCAATAATAATTTCAGTGTCTCCCAATCTGATTTTATCTCCGGCTGTAGGACCTAATATATTGGCGTATTGTTTTCTGTCTACGTGTAAGCTCATCTTAATGATTTTTAAAGTTTAACTCTTCAACTTTTGTAAGGCTTACTTTTTTTTGTTGTTCAGAATCTATCTGTCCGTCAACAAGATTGTTGAAGCCCATTGCTTTTTTGGTCCCTCCTATCTCTACCAATTCCACTTCTTTTTCTTCTCCCGGTTCGAAACGTACGGCAGTACTTGCTACGATATTCAATCTCTTTCCGAAAGCTTTTTCACGGTCAAAGCTCATCGCTTTATTGACTTCAAAAAAATGGAAGTGTGAACCTACCTGAATAGGACGGTCTCCTGTGTTTGTTACTTTTATTTTTACAGTTTTTCTGCCTTCATTGCAGATAATTGTACCTTCTTTTACAAAAATTTCTCCTGGTATCATAATCAGTAGTATTAGCGGATTGGATTGTGTACGGTTACCAGCTTAGTTCCATCAGGGAAAGTAGCTTCAATCTGAACATCATGGATCATTTCTGAAACGCCTGGCATCACATCTTCTTTGGTAAGAAGGTTTGCTCCTTCCTGCATGAGTTCAGCTACTTTTTTACCATCTCTTGCTCCTTCAAGCAAAAAGTGACTGATCAGAGCTATTGATTCCGGGTAGTTTAATTTAAGGCCTCTTGCCTTTCTTTTCAGAGCGAGTTCGCCTGCCAGAAATAGCATAAGCTTCTCCGTTTCTCTCGGTGTTAAGTGCATAATATTTTTATTTAAAATTGGACAAACAATATCCGGTTCACCTCTCCGTAAAGGCAAACAGACATGTTCAAAAATGTAGATTGGGAATGATTGTTATGAGTCTGTACTCGTGAGAATACAAACCATAGCAGATCATTAAAAATTGAAAAAGAATTAGCAGCCCGCTATCTGCAGGGAATGATACAGAATGTACCTTGGTGCTGTAATATAAATGCGGTTTTGAACAGCCGCAACCTGTGTATTGTAAGTGTAACCTGCAAAGAAATAGTGCAACCACTGCTGTGCAAGTATTGAGTAATCAAATTTTACTTTCTCCCAGTCATTGGAATCCTGCACATCCTGCACATCTGAAAAACTATAGATTTCAGGTTGTGTTTGCTGATCAGATTTCTGTTGTAAAAGATGAATTTTTGAAAGGACATCAGTGTATGATTGAGTTTTCCCTTTATGTGCAAAAAGACCTGCACACAACGCTGAGAAAAATATCACAAAAGAGAAAAATAAGACTCTTTTTTTCATACCTGTTAATAATGGTGTAAAATTAGAACAATCTTATCCCTCCGGCTATCAAAAAAATTATTTAAAATGTTCAAAATCGCAACAAATGTGAATTTATATAATTTTAACACTCTGCCATAAATCCTTTATTTACAGCAATTAATAACTGTTTTTAAACTATGACAAATATTTTATTGTCCTAATTCCTATAATTATAACAAAATGATGCATTTTTTTCTAAAAGCTAAAGAATTATCAAAACATACCAGGGTTTAACAAAATCTATCATCAAAAAAAGCTTAAATATTATCAGAAAACATATTTTATATTTTATTTGACAAAAACAGATGGTATTTTTTCTTTCTTTATAATTATTGTAAATTTGTATACACATCTTATTTAATTTAATAAAATAATAAAACGTAATATGTCAAAAGCAATTTCGCAAGTACCATTAGCGGTAAACGAGCCTGTAAACTCATACGAACCGGGATCTCCGGAAGTTAAAAGCCTTATCGACACGTATAAAAAAATGTGGGCTGAAAAGGTAGAAATCCCAATGATCATCAATGGAAAAGAAGTAAAAACTGAAACAAAAGTACAACTTCAGTCTCCACAGGATCATGCTCATGATTTCGGGTTCTACTATCAGGGTGGTATGCAGCATGTGGATGACGCTATCAACGCGGCATTGGCAGCTAAAAAAGAATGGAATGAACTAGGCTGGGAACAGCGTGCAGCAATTTTCTTAAAGGCAGCTGATCTTTTGGCTGGTCCTTACAGAGATGTGATTAATGCAGCAACAATGATCGGGCAGTCTAAAAATGTACACCAGGCTGAAATTGATTCTGCTTGTGAATTCATCGACTTCTTAAGGTTCAATGTAGAGTTCATGACAGAAATGTATGCTGAGCAGCCGGTTTCTGACAATGGAATCTGGAACCGTGTTGAATACAGACCATTAGAAGGATTCTGCTTTGCGGTAACTCCGTTCAACTTTACAGCGATTTCTGGAAACCTTCCTACTTGTATGGCTATGTTAGGAAATGTAGTGGTTTGGAAGCCGTCTGACAAGCAGGTATATTCTGCAAAAGTAATCATGGATGTATTAATTGAAGCGGGTCTTCCTGCAGGGGTTATCAATATGATCTTTACTGATGGAAAGGAAACTGCTGAAAAAGTATTGGCTCACCGTGACTTCGCTGGTCTTCACTTTACAGGGTCTACAAAAGTATTCCAGGGAATGTGGAAAATGATCGGTGATAATATCCACAACTACAGAACATATCCAAGAATCGTTGGAGAAACTGGTGGTAAAGACTTTGTTATTGCTCACCCTTCTGCTAACGTAGAAGCTGTAGCGACTGCATTGGTAAGAGGTGCTTTCGAATATCAGGGACAGAAATGTTCTGCAGCTTCAAGAGCTTATGTACCTAAATCTCTTTGGGCTGATGTGAAAAAAGTAATGGAAGCTCAGATGAGCACCATCAAAATTGGTTCTCCGGAAGATACTTCTAATTTTGTAAACGCTGTAATCGATAAAAATTCTTTTGAAAAATGTAAAGGATATATCGACAGAGCAAACGCTTCAGGTGAAGCTACTGTAGCTATTGGTGGTAAAGTGGATGATTCTAAAGGATGGTTCGTACACCCAACAGTAATTGAAACTACAAATCCTCAATACGAAAGTATGGTAGAAGAGATCTTCGGCCCAATCCTTTCTGTATTTGTATATGAAGATCAAGACTGGAAAGAAACTCTTAAGTTAGTAGATTCTTCTTCTCCATATTCATTGACAGGTTCTGTATTCTCACAAGACCGTTACGCAATCAATGAAGCGTACAAAGCTTTAGAGAATGCATCTGGTAACTTCTACATCAATGATAAACCAACTGGTGCTGTAGTAGGACAACAGCCTTTCGGTGGTGGTAGAGCTTCAGGAACTAATGATAAAGCAGGTTCTAAAATGAATCTTCTAAGATGGACCTCTGTAAGAAGCGTAAAAGAAACGTTTGTTTCTCCAAAAAACTACAAATATCCATATTTAGGGTAATAAACGATAAACAATCAATGATCATTGATAAATGATTTAACAGCCTCGGAATTTTTGTTTCGGGGCTTTTTTGTGGGATACGAGATTAGAAATTCGGGTTCAAGGTTCAAGGTTCAAGGTTACTGGCAGTTAACAAAGTACTTTCATTTCCATAACACACTCCCACCTCTAACTCCTATTCCCTATTCCCTGCTACCTGCTACCTAACATCTTTTAACAAACTTTACCGATATTTTACGATTCTTCAGGCCCTGTTAGGAATAATTGTTGATTTTTTCATTACGACAACACCACAAAATAGAAGAATATGAAAAAGTTATTGCTAGCAGCCGTTGGAATAGGAATATTTGCAGTGAGCTGTGGAACCAAAGAATCGACAATGTCAACGAGTAGCCGGGATTCAGCGGCAGTAGGTAATACGCAAAAAAGTATGACGCCTACTACTACTGACACCATGACTACAAAAATGACGAATCCTGATACTACCAAGATAAAAAGGGATTCTATGGCAACATCTCCTGTTAAGTAGTAATGATAACATTCAATCTAAAAATGGAAAATCTGCAGATGAAAGCTCTGCAGATTTTTTTATTTTTTATGAAGAAAAGAATTTTATCCATTTTGAGTTAAAATTTATTCCTTTTATTTTTGGTTTTGGCTACAGCCAACAGAAGGATGATTTATCTTTAGCTGGGTTAAAACCCAGCCCTATTGAATTTTAATAACAAGATCTTTTATCTTTTATCTTTTATCTTTTATCTTTTATCTTTTATCTTTTATCTTTTATCTTTTTAATCCTTATATTTGATTAACATCAACAATCAAAATTAACTATTATGAGAAAATTATGGATAGGGGCAGTTCTTGGACTTCTTTTCCTTGGAAGTTGTGCTCAAAACAAAGAGAAAAGAGAGGAATATAAAGATGCCCACAATAAAGATTCTTTAAGAAACAGGATGGGTGATTCTGCCGTAGCGAACTCCATACCTTCAACCGCAACCTCTGATACTTCAAAAGTAAAAACCGACAGTACGAAAGTTAAATAAAATCACAAATCCACAGAAATCTGTGGATTTGCACTTAAAAAAACTTGACTGAAAAAAAACCGGGCAATCAACCCCGATTATAATATATGGTTCATATTCCTGATCAGAAGAATATTTTCCTTAAAAGCTAAAAAAAGGGAATTGCAGTTTGGGCTTACTCTTATCTTGAAAGAAGAAAATAAAAATGATAAGCTGCAGCAGAATTACATCATGTCCCGTGAAACTGACGCAAAGATATACCAGCAAAGCTTTTCTTTAAAATAATAGGTTGTTCATTTTCACGAAAATGGTAAGGTAGAATAAAAAAAACAAGTTGTTTTTAATCATTTTCAGGAAAATGGACATTTTTGTCTGATTGATTTTCAGTATCCAGATATTTGATATAGGCTGATGGAGAGTGGTCTGTAACCGCTTTAAAGACGGCAGCAAATTTACTATGTGAAGAGAATCCGCATTCGTCAGCAAGGATACTTATCTTATATTGCCTGTACTTCTCATCATTGATCAGCTTATCTACAATATAATTGATTCTTAAACGATTTACATAGGTTTTGAAATCTGCATTTTTATGCTGATTGATTACATAGGACAGATATTTTGTATTGGTATTCAATTCACCTGCAAGAAAAGACAGAGACATCCCTTTATTGTTATAAAGATCACCTTTTTCAAAATCTTCAAGCAGTTCAAGCAATTTCGATTCTGTCTCGGAAGTCATCAGGGAATCATTTCTTCTTCGATCTTCTTCAGAATCTTTTTCATCAATTTCTTCCACAAATATTTTCGAAAACTCAGCATCGTCAGATTGAGCTAAAGGATAATAAGTTCTGTTACTGACCATATTTAACTGAGCTCTTATAATATTTCTGAATTTTGAACGCTGCTTTCTCTGCTTTGTCCTGAAGAAAACAAGTAAGCCTACCAGCGAGATAAACAGAATAATAATAGCTGTGTTTTTAATCAGATTCATATGCCCATCATTTTTATGACTCTTTCCTTTCAGAATCTCAGCACCTTTTGGTGTAAAAATTTGATTACGGGCCGCAATACTGTCATAAGCTCGGATATATTTCACAGCATATAGTGAAGCTTTAAAATTGTCTCCAATTCCTTCATAATAATCATTAATATTGGAATAAACAGCTTTTTTAAGCTTAAGACTTCTGGATGTATCCGCAATCTTTTCTGCTTTTTTAAGATATAACTCAGCATCTTTCCAGTTTTTCTCCTTCAGACGAATACCTCCTAAGCCATTATACACCAATCCCAGTGTACAACTTCCATTTTTCAGCAGGCCTTCTGCTTTTCGATAATAGTCTTCGGAAACAGAATAATCATTAAGCTTGAAATAGACATCTCCCAGCAGCTGATAAGAAGCTGCAGCTGTTCTGTTTTCGTTTTGGCTGTTTATTTTTTCAAAATATTTCAGAGATGACTCAATATTACGTATTGCATTGGGAAAATTCCCCATCTCCATTTCATAGAAGGCCATTTCCTGATTCAGCAGTCCTGCAGCTTCACTACTTTTCTGAAAATCAACAATCTGACCTGAAGCCTGAAGTCCTTTTACAATGTATTTTTTCGATCTTTCGTATAACCCTACCTGTCTATATTGTCTCGCAAGTAATCTGGTCACCACAGTCATCCATTCCGGATCATTGATCTGATTGATTACCGAGTGGGCATTTTCACTGTAACAGATTGCTTTTTTAAGTTCACCTGCATGATGGTATAGCTCTGAAGAGAGCACAAGGCATTTTATTTTCTCTGAAGGTTTTTGTGCCTTCATATAAAGAGAATCTGCGGTTTTGATTGCTTTGGGTAAATCTTTATAGGCGGTAACGGAAGAAGTCCTCTCACAGATGAGGTCAAAGTTATTTTTTTTCTGAGCGAATATGGGGACTGCTGTTGCCAGCAGAAATAAAAATTGCAAAAGACTTTTAGGCATAGAAAAATAAATTATTATTTTGATTTTATAATAATTCATCATTATTTTCACGGGGTGTCTTTTTGTTTTTTACAAAACTAGTGATATTTTATTTTTTATTAAAATATTATATTGAAATTTAATCATTTAACCCACAATAGTAATTTACATTAATTTTAATAATAAGACTAAAATAATAGATGATTATCTTCAATACAAGCTGATGCCTGTTTTAAAACCAAAGTTCCTGTATAATTATTTTCAATATGAACGGCTCATGTGTCATCATATTTATTACATTTGCATGGAATAAAAAGTTTTTATGAAAAAAATAGCAATACTTTCCTCAATCTTTATAGGAGCTCTTGCATGGGCGCAGGGAATTAAATTTGAAGAAGGCAATTTTGCCTCTATTCTGGCCAAAGCAAAAAAAGAAAAAAAACTGATCTTTATTGATGCATATGCTTCATGGTGCGGGCCTTGTAAACTGATGGTTAAAAATATTTTCCCACTTCAGTCTGTAGGAGAATATTACAATTCTCACTTTATCAATGCTAAAATTGACATGGAAAAAGGAGAAGGAATTGAGCTGGCAAAAAAATATAATGTAAAAGCGTTCCCTACTTACCTGTTTATTGATGGAAGTGGTGAAGCTGTACACCGAACTTTAGGATATGTGGAAGAAAAAGACTTTATCCAGTTTGCAAAAGACGCAGAAGATCCGAACAAAAGACTTACTTCTCTGAAGCAACAGTTTGAAAAAGGAGAAAAAGATCCTGAGTTTTTAAAGAATCTTGCCGGCCTTACCATGTATAACGACGCTGAGTTTGCCGGGAAAGTTCTTAACCGTTACTTTCAACAGAAAGCAAGCTTAGATCAGGAAGATATCCAAATGCTACTTTCGGGAGTACAAACTACAGACAGTCCTTTGTACAAAATTTTCCAGGATAAAAAAGCTGATATCGTTAAATTCTTCCCGGAAGATAAATATGAAAAGTTTGATAAAAATATTAAACTGAATACTGTTTCTAAAAAAGCCTATAATCCGGATACTAAGAAATGGGATGATAACTATTTCATGACTGAAACCCAAAAATTCCTAAGCAAAGAGGAAGCTGACAAGATCTTAAAAAGAATGAAAGCCAACAGAGCTTTGAAGAATAAAGATATTCCTGAATATGAAAAACTAATTCTTGACCTTTACAAAGATTATACTGCTGCCGGTTCTGAAGAACTGAATTCTCTTGCCTGGAACTTCTTTGAAAATGTAAGCAATAAGACTTCTCTGGAAAAAGCCATTACATGGGCACAGGAATCTGTAAAGAAAGATCAGAACTTTGCCAATACAGATACTTTGGCGAATCTTTACAATAAAGTTGGTGATAAGAAAAATGCTAAAATGTGGGCTGAAAAGTCTATTGAACTGGCAAAAAGTACCGGACAGGATTCTTCTGACACGGAAAAGCTATTGAAGAGTCTTTAACAGATACTCTGATAAAAGCAAAAAAACCGCAAAACTTCAGTTTTGCGGTTTTTTATTTATTGTATATATGCTTAGTTATTATACACTAAAACCTGCATCTTAGTAAGCATAGATTCTGTATCACCATTATACCCCAAATACGTAGAAGGAACAAAATTAACAGTAGCACTTCCTGACCAGGCAGCATATTGAACTTTAAAAGTATAAGTTCCTGCTGTAAGGGTTACTGATTTCAAAAAAGTTACAGGAACCGGCATACTTGACAACGCTGTTCCTCCGGGGAAAGTTCCAGCTTTAGAGGCAAAGGCGGAAGAAATTTTCACCCCATTTTGTAAAAGCATAAAAACACCTTGACTCGAATTGCCGTCTAATAATGTTGAATACCCTAAAATAGTAAATAAAAAGGTCTGAGTTTTTCCCGCAGGAACCGTCAAAGTAATGGTAACACCCGGAACATCAATTGTTGTTCCCTGAGTAGCTGTAGCAGCAGTAGTTCCCTGAACATAATAAGCATTGTTAATTGTTCCGCTTATTGTATTCAGTGTTTGCCATGAAGGAGCTACCGCAGATCCGTTAGAAGTCAAAATCTGGCCGGAAGTTCCTGCTGATCCGGCTGTTGTGGCATTTCCACCCACGTTTATTTC
This sequence comes from Chryseobacterium metallicongregator, assembly GCF_031324065.1. Lineage (NCBI taxonomy): Bacteria > Pseudomonadati > Bacteroidota > Flavobacteriia > Flavobacteriales > Weeksellaceae > Chryseobacterium > Chryseobacterium metallicongregator. The sequence continues at coordinate 596,722 of NZ_JAVIXS010000006.1, read as the reverse complement.
ATTTACAACCTGTAATGAACCATTGACATGTAAGGTTTTCTGAGGAGTTGAAGTTTGTATCCCTACTTGCGCTACATGAAATAAGGGAACTAAAAAAGCCCCAAGTAATAAATAGTTTTTCATTTTTTTGTTTTTAGAATTTTTAACATAATAAAATTACGACAAAAAGTAACCCAAAAATTCACAACGATATGAATATTTTCAATCAAAAAAAACAAACTATATTATAAATTCTATAATTGCAAAAGCTTCACTTATAAATATTTAAAATATAGAGATAAAAGAATTAAAACTTAAAAAAAAGCCTGTGGTTTTTAGTCTTATTTTAAAAATGTTTAGTTATTATATACCAGCACCTGCATCTTAGTAAGCATGGCTTCTGTATCACCATTATAGCCTGCATAACCAGAAGGGACAAAATTAACAGTAGCATTCCCAGACCAGGCAGCATATTGAACTTTAAAAGTATAAGTTCCTGCTGTGAGATTTACTGATTTCAAAAATGTCACCGGAACAGGCATACTTGCCAACGTTGCTCCTCCGGGGAAACTTCCTGCTTTAGATGCAAATGCTGAAGAAATTTTGACCCCATTTTGCAAAAGAGTAAAAACGCCCTGACTTGAATTACCATCCGTTAAGGTTGCGTATCCTAAAATAGTAAATAAAAAAGTCTGAGTTCTTCCAGCGGGTACCGTCAAAGTAATCGTAGCCCCTGGTACATCAATTGTAGTTCCCTGACTAGCTGTAGCAGCAGTAGTTCCCTGCACATAATAAGCGCTATTGATAGTACCGCTTATTGTATTCATCGTCTGCCATGAAGGAGCCGTCCCAGGCCCGTTGGAAGTCAAAATTTGTCCTGTCGTACCAGAAGAACCAGCTGTCGTGGCATTTCCACCTACGTTTATTTCATCTACTACCTGTAAAGAGCCATTGACATGTAAGCTTTTTTGAGGGGTTGCAGTTCTAATACCAACTTGAGCATATAGGGACAAGGAGAATAATAGAGTCCCAAAAAATAAGTGTTTTTTCATTCGTTGTGTGTTTATAGATTACCAAGACAAAAGTATATTAAAAAATATAAAAATCAGTAACAATTAATAAAAACACAACGATTTATCGAAAAAAATCTATAAAATCAATTAATTTATTAAAAAAAAATAAAATTTATACAAAACACTTCCCCACATGAATCCGCTTCCGAATGCTGAAAGAAGTACAAGATCTCCTCTGTTTATTTTTCCCTGTTCGATCGCTTCACTTAGGCCAATAGGAATAGAAGCAACGATTGTGTTTCCGTATTTCTGAATATTGTTGAAGATTTTTTCGTTTGGTAATCCGAATTTCTCATGAACAAACTGAGCAATTCTAAGGTTCGCCTGATGTGGAATGAACTATTAATATGCAAAGTTTTTAAGAAACTTGAAGTATTACTTTAAAAAAGTCCAAGATAATAAATAGCCTTTCGCATTTTATTCTATATTTATTTACTAAAATTACTTTACAAATCTCTTCCCAACTCAATATTCCATACATAATTGGAAGTGATTCTTGAAGTAAAGGTAATACTTCCTCCATGGTCTGATGAAGCACTGCTCGAATGAGATGCTGTACTATGTACCCTTTGAATACTGGAACTCCCCAACCGGAAAATCCACAAAATAAGAAGAAAGATTGCAGGATCCATTGTTATGGTCTGCTTCATACGTAAAAGTAATCATGTAAAGCCCTGGAGTAAATGTGATCTGAGAAGCTCCCGTATAAGTAACCCCACTGCCTGAACTGTTGGCTATCTCCAATACAGGAGCAAGAATCTGTGTCTGCCCAGCAATTTGGGTACTTAAAAAATTATTCATAGTGGAATTTAATTGATAAATGCCGGTCTTGGGATACCTAAAGTATTCAAAGTAGAAACATTCACAACAGTACTTCATTAGCTACCATCATTATAATAGATACCATAATGATTTTAAAAAAAACGTTTAATTTATTAAATGATGAAAAAAATTAAAAATTAAACAAAACACTCCCCCAGGTGAATCCGCTTCCGAATGCTGAAAGAAGTACAAGATCGCCTCTTTTTATTTTTCCCTGCTCGATCGCTTCACTTAAAGCAATAGGAATAGAAGCAGCAGTTGTATTTCCGTATTTCTGAATATTATTGAAGATTTTTTCGTTCGGTAATCCGAATTTCTCCTGTACAAACTGAGCAATTCTCAGGTTCGCCTGATGTGGAATGAACATATCAAGATCTTCAACTGTTTTTCCTGCTTTGTTCAATGCTTCCATCATTGTTTCAGGGAATCTAGTTACCGCATGTTTGAATACAAAGTTTCCGTTCATGATCGGATATACTTCTTTATTCGTTACATTTTCAGGATCTTTTCTCATTCTGTCACTCCATCCGTATTTTGAACCCGGGAACTGAGTACAAAGATCATCAGCATATTTTCCTTCAGAATGCATATTCATCGCTAAGATATCTCCTGCATTTTCATCTTCTGATGCAGAAAGAACAACCGCTCCTGCCCCATCTCCGAAAATAACAGATACTCCTCTTCCTTCGTCAGAAAAATCCAATCCGAAAGAGTGAATTTCTGCTCCTACCACAAGGATATTTTTATAAGTACCCGATTTGATAAATGCATTCGCCACACTCATAGCATATACAAATCCTGAACACTGATTTCTGACATCCAATGCTCCGATGGTGTCACATCCCAGCATATCCTGAAGTAATACTCCACACCCAGGAAAATAATAATCCGGTGAAAGCGTTGCAAAAACAATATAATCGATATCTTTTGAGGTAAGGCCGGCATTCTGGATCGCTTTTTCTGCAGCTTTAAATCCTAAATAAGCAGTGGTTTCCTGAGAATCGTTTCTGTTTTTTCTATGTCTTCTTTCCTTGATCCCTGTTCTTTCCGTAATCCATTCGTCATTGGTAGTCATTAGTTTTGCCAAATCATCATTGGTAACAACGTTATCTGGAACATAAAATCCCACCCCTTTTATGGTACTTTTAATCATATAGTTTTTTAATTTTGGCAAAGATAAAACTTATTTAACACATACTTTTTCAAAATATTAGTATTTTTACTTTATGCCAATTGATACGATATACAGAACCTCCCAGTGCGAATGGGTAGATGTAGAGGCTCCTACTTTAGAAGACCTGAAATTTCTTCATGAAAGATATGAAATCAACAATCTTCTCCTGGAAGATACAATGGATCCTAATCACCTTCCAAAATATGAAGAAGACGGGAATGTAAAATTCTTTTTACTCCGTGAAAGCACAGAACTGGAAAGAAAGAATCTCAATACAATAAGTGATATCAGCACCAAAATTGGAATCTTTCTGGTGGAAAATACCATTATTACCATCCACAGGATGAAAACCAGAAGTATTTCCGAGACCAAGAAAAAAGTGTCTTTAATTCAGGAAGACCTTAAACCTCAGCAAATCATGCTAATGATTGCTATATTGATCATGAAAAGTTTTGATGATGAATCTTTAAGTTTGTTTGAAACAATGGACAATATTGAGAATGAAATTTTTCTTAAAAACACCAATCATACCAGCCAGATCCGCCGTCTTTACAAACTGAAACGAAAATCTGGATTAAATTCCCGTGTACTGGTAATTTCTACAGATGCTATTGACAAATTTAAATTACTGAATTTACAGGACTCAGAAATTGTGGATTTAAAAGATAAACATAAAGACGTGGTTGCCGATTTTGATCATTTGAATATTCAGATTACCAACCTTATTTCTATGTTCCTGGCACTTTCGGATCAAAAGGCCAATCAGGTGATGAAGGTTCTGGCAATTTATTCAGTCTATTTCTTACCCATCACTTTTATTGCTGGAGTTTACGGAATGAACTTCGATAATATGCCTGAGCTTCATCATAAGTATGGATATTTTATCACATTGGGAGCAATGGCAACCGTTGTCATCAGTACCTTTATTTATGTGAGACGAAGACAGTGGTAATTAATCTTTAATAAACGCAAAGGCTCGAAGTTTTTACTTTCAATAAAATATAACTTGGTGATTACTTTTTGTCTTTAACCTGAACACCATCAAAACAAAATACCATGACTTCTGAAAACCTCAACAAAATTCTTGAAGATCCTTCTCTATCAAAGGCATCCAAAGATAAATTGCTTGCTTTGCACGAGAATATCTCTTCCAAAGAATTCTCTGATCTCCTGGATCAGTCCGGGAATCAGTATGTAGAGTTTGTACAGGAAGGTGGTGGTGTCTGGGGAAGCGCATTGGTAGGCTATCTTTATGGACTGGAAATATTCGGAATCCGTTTTCTGAAAGTAGCAGGAACGAGTGCCGGAGCTATTAATACCATGCTTATTGCTGCCTGTAAGACCAAAGAAGAAGCTAAAAGTGAGCTTATCAAGGATATTCTTTTCAGCTGGAATTTTGCAGATTTTATGGATGGGAAAACCTATGTAAAGACCACTCTGCATGCGATGCTGAACAACAAAGACTTCTTTAGGATCAATGCTGTTATTGCCGCTATTTTTTTTATGATTCTGATCAGTATTCCCTTTCTGGCACCTTCAATGACGATCATGAATGCGAAGCTGATGTTTCTGATTCCTCTGATTCCGGCTGTCATCCTCTTTTTTTGTATCCAAAAACTGTATAATAATTTCAGGAAAGAAAACAGCGGACTGAATCCCGGAAATGTTTTTCAGAATACCATGCAAAATGCGCTGGATCAATTTGGAATAAAAACTGTTGCCCATCTCAACGAAAAATTCATCCAGAAAGAAAAGGAGCTTAATCTCAACTATCGCTATGGAAACGGCCAGGAATATTATCTGATGGCTTTACAAAGCATTGAAAAAATTAAAATCAAAAATCAGGAACATATTGACCCAACCCGTTACAGAATTTTCTATGAAAGCGCCGTCAACAATGATTATTATAAAAACACCCCTTCTACCTTCTAAAGTCTGAATATGTTGTTATTACCACAGATATCAATGCTAAAATTAAGGTAGAACTTCCTACAATGGCCAATCTCTATTGGTCTGAAGAGGAGCTGAAACACATCAGCCCGGCTGAATTTGTGAGAGCTTCTATGGCAGTTCCTTTTTTCTTTGAACCTTTTCAGAAACAGATCAATAAGGATGACGATTCTGTAAAGTACGCCTGGAAATACTGGATGAATACAAAACCTGATGATATTAATCCTGCAGGAGTTTTCATTGATGGTGGAAGTATTTCCAACTTTCCTATTGACCTGTTTCATGCGGATGAAGTTTTTTATCCGAGAATGCCTCTTTTCGGGGTACAGCTGACAAGCGATTCTGCGATTCTTTCTGAAAGAGGAAAAACCAGTGAAGAAATTCTTAAAACACCATTCAGCTATGCCGGAAATATTATCAGTACTCTGAAAGGTTTTAATGATAAGACATTCCTTACCAAACATACTTTTTACCGTTCGTACAGTATACAGAGTGTCAACTGTGGTACCAGCAGCTGGCTGAATTTCTTCATGAAAAAAGAGGAAAAGGAAGAACTTTTTAACAGAGGTTTTCAGGCCGCTCTTGATTTCCTAAATACGTTCAGCTGGGAAAAGTACAAATATGAAAGAATGATGCTTACGATGAAAGAGAAAAAAATATTAAAGGAAGAAGATACGCCTACGGTTGGATAAGGATTTTTAAGTATTTTAGCTTTTTAAATAACCATGAAAAAGAGACATGTTTTTATCCTGGGGATGGTCATGATCCTTATTTTTATTTCGATTCCTGTTATTCATGTTCTTAAAACAAAATGGAGTGAATCTGATGTTAAAAATGAAATCCCAAAAGGATATACCAATGATGCAAGCCAACTGAATTTAACGAAGATTGATACACTCATTAAAGTTCCTGATTCAAAACCCGAAATTGAAAACCAACTTCGTCAGATCATACAATACGCAAAGGAAAAAAAATTAAAAATCTCCATTGCCGGTGCCCAGCACAGTATGGGCGGACATACCATCTATCCTGACGGAATCCTTCTGAATATGCTTCCTTACAAACATATGGAACTGGATGAAAAGAACAATATTCTTACCATTGGCTCCGGAGCTCTTTGGGAAGATGCGATCAAATATCTGGACAAACATGGAAAATCTATTGCTGTGATGCAGGCTTTCAGTTCTTTTTCAGTGGGTGGATCAATGAGTGTAAACGGTCACGGATGGCAGAAAAATCTTCCTCCAATTTCTTCCAGTGTAGTTTCATTTTCACTGATGGATCAGAGTGGGAAAATTCTCAATTGCAGCAGAGAAGAAAACCCTGAGCTTTTTAAACTCGTGATTGGTGGATATGGTCTTTTCGGGATTATTCTTGACATTAAATTAAAAGTAGTTGATAATGTAGCACTTCAGTATAAATATATCCGTTTAAGTACTGATAAATATCCCAGCTATTATAAAAAATTCATCTCAGGAAACCCTGATGTCAACCTGGTTTTTGGAAGGTTGAGAATTTCTGATAAGCATTTCCTTGAAGAAGCAACCATTAATTATTTTGAGAAAGCCAATGAAAAACCTTTACCGCTTCCGCTTCAAAATGCCAAAAATGAAGAAACAAAACGCCTTGTATTCAGAAGTACAGTCAACAGTGAATATGGGAAAAGACTTCGCTGGGATCTGGAAACCGGAATGAATAAGATGACAAAAAATGCAGTATATTCCAGAAATGAGCTTCTGAATGACCATGTTTCACTCATTGAAAATAAAGACCCAAATTCTACAGATCTTCTTCAGGAATATTTTATTCCGGAGAGAAACTTCAGTCAGTTTATTAAAGATATAAAACCTGTTTTGAAAAGCTCCGGTTTAGATTTACTTAATATCACCATCCGTGCAGTGAATAAGGATGAAGACAGTTATATGAATTATGCAAGGGAAGAGGTATTTGGATTTGTATTTTTATTCAATCAAAAGAAAACGGAGAAACAGGAACGGGCCATGAAACTTCTGACCAATCATCTGGTAGATATTGCACTGAAAAACGAAGGTACTTTCTATCTTCCCTACCGCCTTCATATTGGCAGAGAGAAAATGAGAAAGGTATATCCGCAGGCAGAATCTTTTTTTGAACTGAAAAGAAAATATGATCCTTCGGAGATATTTGATAATAAATTTTACCAACACTATAAATAAAATATGACTAAATACATCTGCCAATGCTGTGGAGAAGAGAAAGAAGACTGGCCTGCAATAGCCTATTCATATCCTTATTTTTACTCCTGCTTATCTGAAGAAGAACTAAAAAATGTTGAACTCAGTTCAGACCTTTGCGTTATAAAAGAGGAAGAAAATACCCATAGATTTATCCGTACTGTTCTTGTACAGGAAGTCACAGATGATTGCAGAGATCTGGATTATGGAATCTGGGTATCCCTGAGTGAAAAGAGCTTTGATGAATATGTGGAAAATTATGACAATAAAGAATTTGAAGCTGAGTATTTCGGGTGGCTTTCTACCTATCTTCCGGATTATGAGTTTGAGGAAAGTGTTCCTACAACAGTGGTGGTAAATAATGCTATCGGTCGTCCTTTTGTATATCCTCATCAAAGCTATGATCATCCGTTTGTGGACGATTTTTATAATGGAATTACCAAAGAGGAAGCAGAGAAAAGAATTAATAGGGTTTTAAATAAAGAATAGATGAAGTTAATTTACAAATATCTATTTTTCATCGGATTATCACTGTTTATCTTATCCATTATAATGTTTTTTACATCTATTGGATTATTTACAGCCAAAGGAGACTATCCTGAAATCATCATCAAACTAAGTGAAATTTCTTTTGTCCTATGGCTTCCTTTTCTAATCATGGGAATATTTTTAACTATAGTGGGAATAGTTGGTAGATTGAAAAAAGTTCAATAAAAATAGATTAATTGAATATGAAAAAATTTATCCTAGAAAAATTCCATATTATTCTTTTGGTACTCACTTTAGGATTAATCATATTCTGCATGGTAGACGAGAATTTATGGGTAAAAAAAATGCTCAAATCCCCTAAATATACAATTGGAGAAGCTGTTACGGATTGGCATCCAAAGAACAACAATGGTGTAGGAACAGATTACAAATATCAGGTTAGCAATAAGATATATTTTAAAACAACAAATTATTCTTACAAAAAAGGAGATAAATTCCTCATCATTTTCGATTCTATAAAACCTAAAAATGCAAAAGTTCTTGGCATTTATTCTATTGAGAACTATCTTATAGATTTAAAAGTTCCTTCAAAAGGCTGGAAATATCAGGATGTGCCTTTTAATATTGATAGTAATACCATAAAGAAATATTTACAAGACTGGAATGTAGAACCTTTTGAATATATTCAGCAATAAAGTTGAACTCCTTTAATTCAAGAGTCCAACTTCATTTTTATATTGTTATAAATTATCCAGGAATTCCAGATACATCGGAACACTTCTGTTGATCCATTCATCGGAAGAATCTCTTTCAATTCCATAATAAACAAAAGGTTCTTTATAATCTGCCTTTATATAATCAAAAGTTAGCTCGTAAGGTCTGAAAAGTTCATCCATTGTATATTTATATACTCCGGATGCAGTGTAAGCTTCTTCATCTATGCCTGCTGTAACAGCCAGTGACATTTTCTTTCCAGCCAGCTTAAATCCACTGGTACTTCCATACGCCCAGCCATACAAAATTACTTCATCCAGCCATTGCTTTAAAAGTGGCGGACTGCTGAACCAGTAAAAAGGAAACTGAAATACAATTTTGTCATAAGATTCCATCATCTTCTGCTCTTCCGCTACATTGATTTTTCCGTCAGGATAAGCTTCGTACAGTTGATGAACAGTATATTTTTCAGGATATTTTTTTAATTCGTCAATCCATTTTTTATTGATAACAGATTTTTCAATATCAGGATGGGTAACAATTACTAAGGTCTTCATTATGTTTAAATTTCTATTACAAAATTACAACACGTAACTTACATTTTGTACATTAGCAACCTATTGTACGGTACTATAAAAAATGTAAGTAATGACTAAAATAAAGGAAACTTCCACCAATTTTGCCAATAAAAAAGCACTTGCCGATGAATGTCCGGAAATCTATGCTTCCAACACGATCGGAGGGCAATGGGCTTTGGCTATCTGTTGTTATCTGATTAATGGAAAAATGCGTTTTGGAGAATTGAGAAAAAAGCTTCAGAACATTACAGAACGTATGCTTACCCTTCAGCTCCGAAGATTGGAAGAAGATAAAATCATCACCAGAACAGTATATGCTGAAGTTCCTCCACGGGTAGAATATGAACTTACAGAAATAGGCTACAAACTGAAGCCCATTATTCTGGAGTTTGAAAAATGGGGTAATGAGCATAAAGAACTGATGAAAGAGACTTCAAAGAATAATTGAGATTCCTACGGAATAACACAGTCTATGCATAATGTCAAATATTTCTCTTTGTCATTCCGTAGAAATCCAGCCATATTACTTAGCCGTTTTTCCCTTCCACAAAGGTTTCTGTTCTAATACTTTTGAGTGTATCGGACAGGTTTCATGGTGGGCCCCCTTGAGATATCCGGTGCTCATGAGAAACTCGTTTACAATTTCACCCCCTGTAAATTTGAAGGTTTTCTTGAATAATTTCATCCATTCCTGCAATATCATTGGATGATGATGTTCCAGCCATTTCTCGAACGAACCAAATTCCTTCTGTAATTCTATAATCGTTTTTGCATTTTCAATGGCAGCATTTACTTTCAGTTTATTCCTGATAATCCCCGGATCGCTTAACAGTCTTTCACGGTCTTCCTCCGTATAACCGGCTATTTTCTGAATATTAAAATTGTCATAAGCTTTTCTGAAGCTGTCTTCTTTTTTCAGAACGGTTTCCCAGCTTAATCCCGCCTGATTGATTTCAAGAATCAGTCTTCCAAACAACTCATTATCATCATGAATAGGAAATCCATAATAGTTATCATGGTAATTTTTGTGCAGTTCTTTTCGGCTTTCGGGCTGCATTCCTTCTATAGCTAAACAATAACTCATTGAAATATTCTGTTTAAATTCTAAATAATGTGGTAAAGATAAGACAGGTTTGTGACAACTGTACGTCAGTAGTATTTTAATATTAATAATAATTCCATGTGCTTCAGGTATTTCTTCTCAGAGAATATTTAGTAGTTTAGAGAACTTAAAAACAATATCATGAAATCTGTGTTTTCCCTTCTTTTTATTATATGTTCAGTCTTCTTCAAAGCACAGAATTTATATTCAAAAGCGTATGGAAATCCCAAAAAACCTCCCGTTATTTTTATCCATGGCGGACCGAGCGGAAATGCCACTTTGTTTGAAGCAACTACCGCTCAGAAGCTTGCTGCTAAAGGATTTTATGTGATCGTTTACGACAGACGTGGTGAAGGACGCTCAAAGGATGAGAATGCTACCATGACATTCAAAGAAAGTTTTGAGGATTTAAAAAGTATTTATACCACTTACCATATCAAAAAAGCCAATATTCTTGCCCACAGTTTTGGAGGAATTATCGGAACTTTATTTACACATCATTTTCCTGAGAAGGTAAAAAAGCTGACGTTGGCAGGAGCTTTATTTACCCAACAGGAAACCTATGATCATATTTTAAAACAGGCTAAAGAGCATTTTAAAAATGATCCTGCCCGGCTTAAAGAGATTTCAGAAATAGAAAGTCTGGACAAAAATTCTGCTGCTTATAGAAAAAGATGTTATGATATGGCTGGGAAACTTGGATTCTTTGATATGCCTCATCCTACTCCCGAAAGTGAAATGCTGAGAACAGAATACAAAGCAGGGGAATTTTACAAAAACAATATAAGAAATGCTGATTCTCCAATTAAATTCTATCAAAATGAACCTTTGAATAACCTGGATAACACAATAGTTTTAAAAGATATTCGAAAAAAAGGAACTCCCGTTTTTGCAGTGTATGGTAAGAATGACGGCATATTTTCAGAAAAACAGCTGAATGATCTTAAAAATATTGTCGGGAAGAACCATTTCAGGCTAATTGATAACTGTTCCCATTACTTATTTGTAGATCAGCAGGACAATTTTTTAGAATTTATTAAACTTACATTGAAATAAAATGTAGTTTTGTAATCATGCACAATTCAGGAGTCCATATGAAAACCTATAAAGCTATCATTACGATGCTTATTTTGGTGTTTTCATTATCTCCATGTTCTGTGAAAAGAAATGTTCTTGATATTTTTGACATTCAGTTCATCAGCGGACTGAATAAGATCAAAACTACCTCTTCACTTTCTTTCAGTTGTGATTCTGCATCAGCTACTTCCGGAATTTCAGTTTCAAAAAACAAAACTCAGAGCCAATACAGAAATTCTTTTTCTGAATTTTCTTTAACAACCGGAAATTCTGTTGAAAAAAAGATTTCTTTCAATAACTACTCAGGGTATTCTACAGGAAACAGCCCACCGAAGTATATTTTATTTAAAAGACTGAAGCTTAATCTGGTTTAATTTTTTTTAGCCTAATTAAAAATCAGTTTTTTACAATACAATATTAATTTCAATGAAACATATCTTAAACCGTCAGTCTTCAGAGCTGGCCGGATTATATACTTTATCCCTCCGCATGGTTATCGGATGGACCTACTTTTCAGCGTTCTGGCGCAGATTGATCCTCGAAAACAAGCTTATTCCTGATGAAAAGGGATATATCGGGGAAAAATTCAATCATTTCTTACCAAATGCTCTGGGAATAAAACCCATTATTGAATATCTTGTTACCCATCCGGATGCCTTAGAGCGCTCCATGATCATCTTTACCATTATTGAAGCGGTTGTAGGATTATTCATTATTCTAGGATTATTTACACGGTTAATGAGTATCGGAATTTTCAGTCTTGCCCTCGGAATATTACTGGGTTCCGGCTGGCTGGGAACAACCTGTCTTGATGAATGGCAAATAGGTGTTTTAGGTATTGCAGGCGGATTTGTACTGTTTCTTACAGCAAGCGGATCTTATTCTCTGGATTATTATTTCATAAAGAATAACAAAAAATTCACTCAAAAAAGAGCATTTCAATGGTTGGGTTCAGGAACTTTTCCTGTCTCAAACCCAAAAGTTTTTGTGCTGGCAGGCTCCTTTATCATATTTGGTTTAACACTTTTTACCAATCAGTATTTCCATGGAGGTGTATGGGGAACCCTGCATAATAAATCGGTAAAACCGAAACTGGAAATTTCAAATATTTCTCATACTAATTCGGATTTAAAATTTGAAGTGTACAGAACGGAAGGAGCCGATGTGTATGGTTCTTTCCTGATAGGCATTCATATTCTGGACAAAAATGGAAATATTTTAAAAGCACTGGATCATAAAGAACTTGCCGGATTGTCTAAAGAAAATATAAAAAACCATTACGTTGCCAAAGTGAAACCGGGGAAACACAGTCTGGTCGTTCCATTGGGAGCAAAGGCTGATGTAACCGTGAGTATTGATGATATTCTTCAGAAAAGCGAAATTCATGCACTTAAACTGATTGATATCAGCGGGATTGATTGGATAGAGAGGATTGATTAGGGATTCGCGGTGCGGGGCTTCGGTTTTATGTTTTGGCTGAAGCCGATCCTTCCTTATAATAGAGAAAGCGGACTAAAGTCCGCTTCTATTGATATCTGAAATTATTATTTCAATATTCTGCTCTATTTTTCTGCGATAACTACATGGTAACTGCATGAGCTATCCGGATCAAGCTTGAGTACTTTTACTTCAAGTAAAACATCCAGTCCCATAGTGTCGCAAATACCCTGTATAAAAGGTTTTATGACTGGCCATTTCAACAGCCCTGCAATTTGCAGACTATGAGTGATTTTATGGTAACGGTCTATGCCTTTAATGAGCAATTCGCATTTATAGTCATTTAATTCTTTAAATTCAAAATTATATTCGGGACTGGATGTAAAAATTGCTCCTATCAGTATTTTGGCTACAGCCGGAATCCCAGGCTGCAGATTAGGTTTTGCTTCGAGAGTTCTCAGTGTCATTCTGGATGCGAGATCATACATGAATGTACTGGAAAGCTGCTCAATTGCATCGGCTCCGTAAAGTCTGCCAATCTGCTTGAGCATTCCGCCATAAAAAGCTCCTGTAATATCTGACAGACGCTGGGTAAGTTCTGTAAAAGTTCCGGGAAAGAAATCTGCAATAATCTGAGCCTGGTTCATTTCAGGAAGATAGATATCGTTTTTTCTGAAATCGGATAATGCCACATAGGTTTTCGGAAGTTGAATTTGATTCATAGTTAATAAGTTATTACTGTTATTAGTTCATCTTAAGTACAATAATGAAGAGAAAAGTCCCATCTATCCATCTGGAATTTTGTCATTATAGAATATAAAAACAAAGTAAAAAACTATTGGGTAAATGGATTTTAATAACTGATGTTCAGATAACAATCCGGTACTGCATTTTGGTCAATCCTTTTTGAAAGGATTGTTGAGAGATGAGGGAATCTATTCATATTTTTTCATTTGATATTGTAAAGCTAGAAAAAATAAATAAACTCTCCAATAAGTGATATTGTTTTTTATTTAATAAAATGAAAACTAAAAGTTATTGGATTTTACTATTCTACATCAGAAACAGCATAAAAAAACCTTCGAAAATCTCGAAGGCTTTTTTATTTAAAATTTAGTGCATAGCTTCACTCAAATCTATTTTTTCTTTGCTCTTTCGTTCTTTTACGAGTAAGATAAACGGAATACATATCAGGAATATGATTCCAAGGTAAAGAAAGACATCCATATAAGATAAAACAGTTGCCTGTTTCGTTACGGATAGGTCGAGCATTTTATACGCGGCATTCATTGCTGCATCAGGAGTCATTCCTTTCGCTATAAAATTTGCTTTAAGGGCGGCAAGCCTTTGCTGAACTTCAAAACTGTTTTCGTCAAGGTGGGAAATCAGGTTATTCCTGTATTTCTGGCCTGCATTGGCAATAAAGGTTGTGATAGCTGCAATCCCGAAAGATCCTCCCAGCTGTCTCATCATCCCTGTAAAAGCGGCTCCCTGACCAATCTCCTGCCCTTTCAATGTACTTAATGACAAAGAGGTGATTGGAATAAATAACAATCCTAAACCTGCTCCTCTTACGATCAGCATCCAGAAGAAAGCTTCTTTACTGGTATCCGGTGTCAGAATTTTATATCCCCAGAAACTGTAAACGAAGAAAATAAAAAGTCCTAATGAAACCAGAATCTGTTGTTTTGCTCCTTTTGCCAGCAACCTACCAATGATAGGCATCATGAAAGCCGTCGTTAATGCAGCCGGAATCATCAAGGCTCCTGACTGAAGTGCCGTCCATCCCAAAATACTCTGAGTATAAAGAGGAACAATAAATGTAGAACCATACAATCCGAATCCAAGCACGAAAGACATCATAGTTCCAATTCTTAGGTTACTATTTTTAAGTACCCTCAGCTCAACGATTGGATATTTAAAGGTAAGTTCCCTCCAAAGGAATAAGATAAATCCTAAAACAGCAGCTACTGTAAACGCTACAATCATTCCGCTGGCAAACCAGTCTTCTTCATGACCTCTCTCAAGAATGAACTGTAGTGAACCTACTGTTACTGCCAGTAAAGCAATCCCAATCCAGTCAACATCCGAGACTTTACGTTTTTCTGCATATTTCGGACTTCTTACAAACTGCAGTGTCATCAATGTTGCTGCAATTCCAATCGGAATATTAATATAGAAAATATATGGCCAGCTGAAATTATCAACGATATACCCTCCAAGAGGTGGACCAAGTGTAGGACCGATAATTACTCCCAGACCATAAATAGCCTGAGCCATACTTCTTTTTTCAATCGGATAAGATTCCGTAATGATCGTTTGTGAAGTTACCAATAAGGCACCCCCACCGATTCCCTGCATCAATCTGAAAAACACAAGTTCCCAGATATTGGTCGCATTTCCACATAAAAATGAAAATATGGTAAATATAATGATGGATGCCGCAAAGTAATTTCTACGCCCAAACTGCTGGGAAAGCCAGCTCGTCATTGGTACTATAATTACATTACCAATGGCATAAGCCGTAATTACCCAACCCACTTCAGAAAGTGTAGATCCAAGATTCCCCTTCATTTCATTCAAGGCAACATTGACAATCGTGGAGTCTACAATTTCAAGAAGGGCACAAAGGATAGCCGTAATCGTAATGATTACTCTACGCGCTCCATATTCTACTAATGAATCTTGCATAAGTTTTTTTCGATGTAAAAAGTCAATGGTGAATTTTGTTTCACAAGTGAATGGTGAATTTTAAAGCTTCTCATTTTAATTGACAGCAAAGCTAATTCACTATTGACAACGAAGTTCATTGACTTTTTACAGTTTTAAATGTTATTTCAAAGCAACCTCTGCTTTCACGTTCATTCCTGTTCTCAGTCTTTTGGCAATATCTTTATCAAGATTTACAAAATCAATCTTTACAGGAAGTCTCTGAACTACTTTTACGAAGTTACCACTCGCATTATCCGGAGGAAGAATAGAGAAAGTAGCTCCTGTAGCCGGAGAGAAAGAGCTTACTACACCTTCAAATTCTTTATCAGGGAAGGCATCAATCTCAATTTTCACTTTCTGGCCTTCTACCATTTTATCAACCTGCGTTTCCTTAAAGTTAGCTACCACCCACTTCTGGTCGTTTTTAACCAAAGCAAACAACTGTGCCCCAGCCTGCAGATACTGACCTGCCTGTGTAGGCACTTTTCCTACGTATCCATCTTCAGGAGCAAGGATTACGGTGTATGATAAGTTCAGTTTTGCATTTTCTACATCTACTTCTCTTTGCTTAGCTACAGATCCTGCTACACTGATTTGTTGTGAGCTTGCAGCCGTCTGAGAAGAAGCAATGTGAGTTTGCTGAGCAATTTGATTTCTCTGGTCAACCAAAACCTGTAACTGTCTGTCTGCAGATTGTTTTGCCGCTAAAGCCTGCTCATATTGCTGTTCTGTAATAGAGTGATCTTTTACAAGATTAGCATATCTCTTCAAATCCTGAGAAGTTTTCCAAACGTTTACTTTTGCTGCTTCTATCTGAGCGTTAGCAGTTACTACCGCTGCTTCTGAAGAACCTATATTTTTTGAAGTCGCTGTGGTAGTAGCTTCTGCATTGGAGATATTACTTTTAGCTGTAGATAATGCTGCCTGAGCCTGGTCAAGAGCCATTTTCTGATCTCTGTTATCCAAAATCACCAATGTATCTCCTTTCTTTACAAACTGGTTGTCTTTTACTTTTACCTGAGCTACATAGCCGGAGATTTTAGAAATTACCGGTGCCATATTGGAAGTAATCTGAGCATCGTCTGTCTCTTCATGATACTGTCCATAAGTAAAGGCTCTGTAACCGTAGATTCCTCCTCCGATTACTACTGCTGCTAAAATGATAGGAAAAACTAAACTTTTTTTCTTTTTAGGTTCAGCTGCCTGTGTATTATTATTTTCCATTTTGGTTTCGATCTGATTATTTAATTGTTAAAGTTCCTGTTGTCTGTAATAGTTTTCTGTATGCCAGTGCAGCATCTGCCTTAGCATTGATCACTCCAACGTTGGCAGCAATCTGTGCCGCGTCTGCATCCAGTAATTCAGTCATGGTTGCAAGACCGTTATCGTATTTATTTTTTGTTATTCTGTAATTTTCATTAGCCTGCTCGGCAGATTTTTCGAAAACAGCAATTCTCTTTTTTGAATAGTCTGTGTTTTGGTATTCTCTGTTTACATCAAGCTTAATGTTATCATTCAGTAATTCATCCGTAGCAGCAAGCTGTTTTTCTCTCGCCTGCGATTGTCTCAATGAAGAATTTTCTTTCCACAGGTTAGATAAGTTGTAAGAAACTCCGATTCCTACGTTAATTGCATTGTATACGGTAAGAAACTTAGGAATATCAGCTGCTACATAACCTCCTGTAAAGGCAATAGAAGGAAGATTTTCTGCTTTTGCTGCTTTTGACCCCAATTCTGCCGCTTTTCTCTGTTGAGCCAAAGCCTGTAAATCTTTACGGTTTTCTCTGGCTTCGGTCACATAAAAATCAACAGGTTTTACGTCTGATCCTTCCTCTATATAATTTTCATCTACGGTAAGTTCCGTAGTTTCAGGAAGACCTAATAAAAGATCCATATTGATGTTGGCAATATTGTAGTTATTCTTAGCTTCTAATAGTTGAAGTTCAATATTTGAAGTCTGAAGGTTAGCCTTTAATCTGTCGTTTCTTGCAATCAATCCGTTGTTTTCCATTTTCAGGAAGGTTTCATCTCTTTTTTGAGAAGCGGCAAGATTTTCTTCAAAAACCTTGATAGACTGGTTCGCTTTAAACAGATTGTTATAAGCCTGAGCAACGTTGTAAGCAATGGCAATTTTATCATTCTCAGTGCTTAGTTTAGAAGCTTCTACCAGATATTTAGCGGATTGAATCCCATATTTGATTCTTCCGCCGCTGTAGATTGGAACGCTAAGATTAGCCGAACCGTAAAGTACCTGATGTACTTCAGGACCGCCTGCTCCGCCTGAAAGATCGGGAAGTTTGATATCAACATTCGGTTTTACCGGAAGGTACATATAGCTACCTGACACTTTTAATTCCGGTAGTTGTCTGTTTTTAGCCTCCAAAAGATCAGCTGTAGCCTCTTCGATCTTGGCTGCATCGATCTTGAGATTCTTGCTGTTCTGGATTCCCAGCTGCACGGCTTCGTCAAGAGAAAGTGTTTTTTTCTCCTGAGCATTTACATTTGCTATTCCTACGAATAGTGATAATGCAATCACTGAGTTATTTATTCTCTTCATAACCTAAAAGGTCTTTTAGTAAATATTTAATATGTTTATTAAGTTCTGTGTAGTATTTTTCATCAAAAGCTTCTTCATCTTCTGTTTCATTCAGGAACTCTTTATACATTTCTTTCGCATTGAATGCATAAAATAAGGTTCCGCTTACCGTGGAATGAAGCAGATAAATAGGTGGGTTTTTGGTGAAAATTCCATTTTTAAGACCACTTTCCAATATTTGGGAATACATAGAAAGGAATCCCATTTTGGTTTGCTTCAAAAATTCTACAATCTGAGGATTCTTTGTATGCAGCTGCTCTCTCTGCATAATTCTGTAGAAGCATTTTTGAGTTCTGATCTTGTGAGAAAACTGATCAATGACTTTTTCAATTTTCTGCCACTCGTTGATATCTGTTCTTCCCAAAAGATCTTTTGAAAAAAACTGACCTTCATTCATTCTGTATTCCACTAATTTCTCATAAAGTTTTTCCTTAGAGCCAAAATAATACGAGATCATAGAGATGTTTACATTAGCATCCTTTGCAATTTCTCGGGTGGAAGTCCCTTCGAATCCCTTTTCTGCAAAAAGCTTCTCGGCTGCAAATAATATATTTTCTTCTTTTGAAATCATGTTAGTGTTCATTTTTCAGGGCGCAAATGTACACAAGTTTTCATTCAAATCAAACGATTGATTGATTTTTTAATATAGATTTAATTTATTGCAAAGAAAAGACAGTTTCTATAATAGATGCTAAAACCGAAGGAAAGGTGTTTTTAATGAAATAAAGCTCAGGATAAGTTCATATTCATTTAATAATTGAGAAAAACTCAATGGAAAATTTTTAGTTTTAAGATCTTTTTACATTGAAGTATGTATAAAAAAAGAGGGAAAGTAGAAACGAAATGGCAATCTCTTTATCATAAAAACAAAACTCCGGCATTAACCAGAGTTTTATTTATGTGTTTTTATGTATATATCTTGATAGTTTAATTCCCAGATCCGTCCAGACAATTTTTGGATTTCCGTTTCTGGTCAGATGAAGATCGGCTGTATTAATTTCTTCTAAAATACTCTCTATATTGGCACCATTGATAAATTTTGAAAATCCACCCCAATTGAAGCCGTTCGCATTGATCTTTTTATAAACCAGATTCTCAGACTGATAATTCTGAAGCAATGCCAGCCTGAAAATTTCAGAACAATAATTAAGGAAGTTCTTCTGTTTCTCCCTGTTCCATCCTGCAATTTCTCTTGCCCAGACAATAATGCTTCTAAGATATTCCGGTTTCTTTTTTACCATAAAGGCATCTCTCACCCACTGTACAAAAAGCTTTTCAAACTCATTGCTTTTATCTCCAGAATTCAACAGTTTTATGGCATCATTGAGATCTCCCTGTGCTTCATGAACAATCTCTCTCACTTTTTCTTCAGAAACAGAAAAATTCTTTTTGAGATGATTTTCAATATCTTCATCATTAATTCTCGGGATCTCTACAATCTGTGTTCTGGAAAGAATAGTAGGAAGGATGTCGTTTGTGCTTTCAGCAGTAAGAAGAATGACAGTCTTTGCTGGGGGTTCCTCTAAGAATTTCAAAAACTTATTGGAAGCTGCTACATTCATTTTATCTGCTCTCCAGACGATAAGAATTTTGGTTCCTCCTTCAAAACTTTTTAAAGAAAACTTTTGATTCTGATCATCCACTTCATCTGCAGAAATAAATAACTGTTTATTTTCCGATTCTAAAAAGGCAGTCCAGTCATCATAGTTTGCGTAAGGAGAAGCCAGGATCATTTCTCTGAACTCATCAAATTTGTTTTTGCTTAATGAGTTTTTATTGTCCGTAAAAACCGGAAAACTGAAATGCAGATCCAGGTGATTGAGGTGTTCCACCTTCGCTGCAGCATGTTCATTTTCCTGACTGAAAATTTCCCGTGCATACGCCAATACCATAGGCAGTGTTCCGTATCCCTCTTTTCCTACAAAAAGTTGGGCATGGCTCACTCTGTTTTCAGCAATGCTTTCCCTAAGAAGTTTTTTCAGATTCGTCTGTCCGGCGATGTTCTCCCAATTCATGTTTCAAAGATAAAAAATCTTATTTCATTTCATAAAATTAAGTCTGCTTAAAATGCATAAAAATATAGATTATACATTTGAGTTTCTTTAAATCTATAAAAATACAGGACATAATAAAACCATTAAGAAGGATTGAAGAAATAAAGTATAGTTAAGATGAATCATTCTGATTTTAAGCTTAAAGCGAAGCTTATCTTAACACTCTTGGCACCTTCATAATCTTAATGGTTCAAAAGAAATACCTCATATTATAGGTAATATCAATAATAGGATTAGAATAAAACATGAAATTAAATTTTACACAATGTAATTTTATACAATACATTTGCCACGTGAAATTATTCGTAAATTTATTACCATTTCACACCAATTCAAATATTAAAATTACATACGAATGGATACAAACCTGGAACAAAAAATCAGAGGGATATTTCAGCAGCAGAAAACCTTTTTCAAAACCAATCAGACCAAAGATATTGAATTCAGAAAAGCACAATTAAGAAAATTCCGTGACGTTTTTCTTCACCATACCGATGCTCTTTGTGAAGCTTTGGATATAGATTTGGGGAAAAGCAGAAAAGAAGCGGAATATGTGGAGATTCAAATAGTAATCAGTGAGCTTGATTATTTGCTGGAAAACATTGATGAATGGGCAAAACCTACTTCCGTACCTTCAAAACCACATCCTTCAGGCGCTGAAGTTGAGAGCAAAATAACCTATCAGCCTTATGGAGTTACTTATATTATCGGACCTTTCAACTATCCTGTTCAATTGACATTCAGTCCGCTTATCGGAGCTTTGATCTCTGGAAATACCGCAATCATAAAGCCTTCAGAAAATACTCCCCATGTTGCTCAGGTTCTTGAAGATATTGTCAAAGAATCATTTGATGAATCTTATGTAGCAGTTATTCAGGGTGCTATTGAAGAAAACACTTTATTATTAAGCCTTCCTTTTGATTATATTTTCTTTACAGGAAGTCCCAATGTTGGTAAAATTGTCATGAAAGCCGCTGCAGAACAGTTAATTCCGGTTACTCTGGAACTTGGAGGGAAATCACCTACGATTGTTCATAAGGATGCAGATCTGGATAAAGCTGTAGCCAGAATATCTTACGGAAAATGGATTAATTGCGGACAAACCTGTGTGGCTCCTGACTATATTTATATCCATGAATCTGTAAAAGATTCTTTTATAGAAAAATTCAAAGCGTATTTAAATACAGCGTATGAAGGCAATTCTCTGGGAAAAATCGGAAAGATTGTTAGCCCGAACCAGATTAAACATCTGGCAGGTTATCTGGAGGCAGCTCCTGAAAAAGTAATCTACGGAGGAAATTACGATCTTGAGAACCGTCACTTTGAAGCCACTTTAATGGATAATGTGAACTGGGATGATCAGGTAATGCAGCAGGAGATTTTCGGCCCTATTCTTCCTGTTATGACCTATAATGATATTGAGGAAGCATTGGAAGAAATCAATAGCCGTCCTAAGCCGTTGGCATTATATATTTTCACAGAAGATCAGGAATTTGCCGATTATGTTTTAGTCCATACCACAAGTGGAGATGCTGAGATTAACAGTGCTATTATCCACGTGGGTTCACACTATTTACCTTTTGGAGGAGTAGGAACTTCGGGAATGGGAAAATATCACGGAAAATTCAGTTTTGAGTGTTTCAGCCACAGCCGTTCTGTTCTTCAGGTAAAATAAGAGTATAAATGTTATAAATCAGGACTGTTCATCTTGGAACAGTCCTTTTTTTGGCAAAACAGAATTGATATTTTTATTGCAGAAAATTTGCATTTTTCTTGTAAAGAAAAGCCCTTAACAAACTTTAACCACATATAATTTTTACAATTCATTAATATTTAAGATATTTGCGCATTGTTTTAAAAATAAAGAATGAAAAAAATCTTTGTAATATCATTCATATCAGTTGGATATTTTCTGAATGCACAGAGTCTAAGCAACTCTCCTTATGCAACGTATGGAATTGGAGATGTGAAATATGATAATACGATCGAAACTACTTCTATGGGAGGTATATCTACTGCTTTTATTAGTGATTTTACCAGTAGTTTCAATTTTGCCAACCCGGCAAACAACGCCAATTTTGAACTTACGAGTATCAGACTGGAAGCTACCAACGAAAACAATTATTTCAAATCGAACTATAACGATATGAAATCTACAAAGCATTCTACGTATCTTTCCAATATTTCGATTGCATTTCCATTATCTTCAAAAGTGAAAATGGGAATCTCTTATCAGCCATACAGTTCTAAAAGCTACGACATCGTAACAGAACAGCTTGCCAGTGATAACACGACTCCTCTTTACAGAAATAACTTTAAGGGAAGCGGAACTTTGAACACGGCACAGCTTGCGGTTTCTTATAAAATTAATCAGGAATTATCTGTAGGGGCAAAAGCTAACCTTTATTTTGGAGACCTTAATGACCTTAATGAATTCCGTGCTTACAACAACAATCTTGGTACGTATGCCGGTGAATATGTTAATGGTTATGAAACTAAAAACAGAGTCCGAAACTTTAACTTTACACTGGGTACAAGCTACCAGACTTTAAATACGCGTACTGATAAGAAGTTTACAGTAGGTGCTACTGCTACTTTTGGGAATACAAGTAATATGACTACTCAGTACACCAACAGTACGTACAGATATTCTGATGCTCAGGAAACCACTAAACTTTCTGGTTCAGAAACAATCATCGAACAAAAAGAAACAAAATCTAAAAACCTTCTTCCATTACAGGCTTCACTAGGGGTTGGATACGGAAGTGAGAACCATTGGTTTGTATCAGGACAGGTAGACTATAAAAAAGGAGAAGATATCTCTTATTTTGGTAAAGATTTCAGTTACCAGGATACTTACAGAATTTCTGCAGGGGGTTGGTACCTTCCAAATTATAACAACTTTAGAAATTACTTCTCAAGAGTAATCTATAGATATGGAGCATTCTATGAAAGAGGAAATCTAAACCTGGAAGGGAACAGTATTAACAAATTCGGTATTTCTGCCGGAGTAATGTTACCATTTAAGAATAGTAGTATCACCAGAATGAGTGGTCTTGAAATCGGATTAGAAGTTGGTAAGAGAGGAACTCTTCAAAACAACCTGATCAACCAGAATTTCGTCAACCTGAGAATCGGCTTTAATTTTGCTGATAAGTGGTTCAGAAAGACTCTTTATAACTAAAATGAACTTTTCAAAAAAAATATCATATAAAAATATAGCATGCCTTTTTAGTTGTGCTATATTTTTTATATTGACATCCTGTGAGGAAGATCTTACCAAAAGAAATGGCAGCCAAAGCAAAAACTTTCCTTCACAGATCATCAACAATGCCAATATTATACAGCGTGATTCCGGCTTTATTACGTTAAAAGCCAAAGCGCCCATTATTGAAAAATACGAGCTGATTGACAGCCCATACGTGGTAGCCAGAAAAGGAATTGACATTGAGTTTTTTGATAAAAAGAAACCTAAAGTTCCTGGAAGGATTACCGCCAAATATGCCCGTATTTTTGAATATAAAAAATTCTATGAAGCTAAAGGTGATGTAAGGATAAAAACCAATGAAGGACAGAGATTTGCCATGCAGAGTATCTATTGGGATCAGAAAAAAAACAGAATCTATACCAAAGATACAGTTTATGTTACCATGGAAGACGGTTCTACACTGGTAGGTGCCAACGGAATGACCGCCAAGGATGACTTTTCCGAATACACATTCTATAACAACTCCGGAGATTTCAGTTCTAAAAGAATTTCTGAGAATAAAAAATAATTTCAAAAACAATGAAAGCTCTGGCTATTGGATTGATGTCCGGGACAAGTCTGGATGGTTTGGATATCTGTCTTGCTGAATTTGAAAAGAAGGACATATGGACCTTTCAAATCCTTAAAGCTGAGACACTCTCCTATTCTGAGGACTGGGAAATTCGACTTAGAAATTCTATTCACCTTTCCTCTGAAGATTTATTGGAACTGCATTCAGAATATGGTTTTTATCTTGGACAACAGGTTAAAAAGTTTATTCATCAACATCAGCTTGAAAATATTGACCTGATTGCTTCTCATGGACATACCGTTTTTCATCAGCCTAAGAGAAAATTTACCCTACAGATTGGTGATGGTAAGGCTATAAAACTGGAAACCGGACTCCCTGTTATCTATGATTTCAGAAGTCAGGACGTATTGATGAAAGGAAATGGAGCTCCTCTGGTTCCTATAGGTGATGAATTGCTTTTCTCTGCATACAGCGCTTGCCTGAACCTGGGAGGTTTTTCCAATATTTCTTTACGTTCGGAAGGAAAAAGAATTGCCTTTGATATCGCCCCGGTAAATATTGTTTTGAACTATTTAGCCCAACAGCTTCATAAAAATTTTGATGAAAACGGAGCATTGGCAGCAAAAGGGAAAATAGATGAAACTTTGCTGAATCAGCTTAACACTCTGGATTTCTATCAAATTTCACATCCAAAATCTTTGGGAATAGAATGGTGCCATCAACATATATTTCCGCTTCTTGAAAATATTGAAACATTGGATGCACTGGCTACTTTTACAGAACATGCTGCCCAGCAGATTGCCAATGTCATCAATGAGTATAGTATAAAAGACATCCTTATCACCGGAGGAGGTGCTTACAACACGTTTTTAATTGAAAAAATAAGAGCGAAAACACAAGCCGAAGTGATCATCCCCGAAAAAGAGATCATCAATTATAAAGAAGCCCTGATTTTTGCCTTTATGGGTGTTTTAAAAATGAATAATGAGATCAATGTGTTGTCTTCTGCCACAGGAAGTTCTAATGACCACAGCTCAGGAGTTATCGTATAAGATCTCTCATATAAAAATAAAAAAACCTTCATTTTGAAGGTTTTTATTATTTATAGGCTTCTATTTTATCGGTAAGCGTATTGATAAAGTTCTGTAAAGGCTTTTCCACCATCATTTTGATGAATGGATTGAATTTTCCTTCAAATAACATCTGAACTTCAGTCTGGTTTTCACTGATTGGGTTCAATGTAGCAGTTAATGAGAAGTCTAAGCTTGAACTTGCAGATCTTAAAATAGCTTTCTGATCGTCTACTTCATCAATTTTTAATGCGATTTCAGGCATACCCTGTAATCCAAATTTAAATCCGTTATCTCTTGTTTCAAATTTCTGAAGACCATCCGGCATAAAATCTTTATAATTTTCAGGTGATTTCAGCAACTCGGTAAGTTCTTTGGATGATTTATTGACAATAATCTTTCGTCCTTCTAAATTCATTTTTTATTTTTGTATTTAAATTCTTAACTATTACAAATGTATAAAGTTTTTGTCAACGAAAAAAAATTATTACTGTCTAAGCATCCTGAAGAACTTGAAAAAAAGCTTGGATACGAAAATTATACAACTTTAGAGATCGCATTGGATCTTTTGGAGAATACTTCTGTGCAGGAACTGAATGTGTATGGAGAGAATTTGGAAGAAATCTGGCAGGAGTTTCAAAAGCTTTTCAGAATTATAGAGGCTGCAGGAGGTCTTGTTAATAATCCTGAAGGTAAAATTCTTTTCATCAAAAGACTCGGCAAATGGGATCTTCCTAAGGGTAAAATGGAAAAAGGAGAATCCAGAGAAGAGTCTGCAGTAAGGGAAATAGAAGAAGAAACAGGTTTGAGTGATGTTGAACTTGTACAATTTATTAATACTACTTACCATATCTATGTAGAAAGAAATGGTGAAAAAATCTTAAAATGTACGCATTGGTTTGAAATGAACTTTAACGGCGAAGATACTTCCAAACCGCAAATAGAAGAAGGTATTACCGAAGTTGCATGGAAAACGACATCAGAAATTGAAAATGAAGTGTTCCCGAGTACTTTTAAAAACATCAAACTGATTGTAAAAGAATTCTGGGATTCGAAGAAATAAATAACAGAGCTAGAAGAGTGAAGCCGGAAGTTTGTATCCGGCTATTTACTTTTTCAGATAATTATTTAACAATGAAATTTTATAAAGTTGAATAAAAAAGAGAACACTCTTCAATTGCCTTCAAAAACTTCCCTCTCCCAGCTTCCAGCTTCCTTATTTTAAATAAAGTCAATCACTTTCTCCAGAGCAATTCCTCTGGATCCTTTCAACAATATATTTTCGGACTGAATTGTATTCTGTTTTAAATAGTCTGTTAATTCTGCTGTATTTTCAAACGCAAGGTCTGAAGAATTAACTGCTTTAAAATGTTTTCCAACAGTAATAATCTCATTGAAATGAAGGTCCTGAGCTAATTTTAAGATGTTCTGATGCTCTTTCTCACTTTCATCACCCAATTCCAGCATATCTCCGATAATAATGGTTTTACTGCCTTCAAAGCTGATAAAGTTATTCAAAGAAGCAGTCATAGAACTTGGATTGGCATTATACGTATCCAGAACCAAAGTTCTCCCCTCTTTTTTCACTACCTGAGATCTCATATTCGTTGGGGTGTAGAGTTCCAACGCATGTTTTATTTTTTCAAAGCTGATTCCAAAATGAAGTCCTAAACTTGCGGCAGCACAAAGATTGGTAAAATTGTACTCTCCTGTCAATTTTGAAACCGCTTTCACTCCCTGATAGGTCAATCCTACAAAATGTTCTTCTGAAAAAGATTCAAAATGATAATCAGAGGTTTCTGCTCCAAAAGTTATTTTAGGGGAATAGTTTTCAGTTTTCTCTACCTGGATAGGATCGTTTTCATTAACTACAATAGTTCTGTTATTGTTTTTAAGATAATCATAGAGCTCAGACTTTCCTTTGATGACACCTTCAAAACCTCCGAACCCTTCCAAATGAGCTTTTCCAAAATTGGTAATATATCCGAAATCAGGTTGTGAAATAGTACACAGAAATTCAATTTCTTTCTGATGATTAGCTCCCATTTCAATCACAGCCATTTCATGTTCCGGTTTAATGGAAAGAATAGTCAACGGAACTCCGATATGGTTATTCAGATTTCCTGCAGTATACTGAACATTAAATTTTTCAGAAAGAACTGCGTGAATCAACTCTTTGGAGGTTGTCTTTCCATTACTTCCCGTAAGTCCTATAAAAGGAATAGCAAGCTTGCTTCTGTGATAAATGGCCAGCTGTTGTAAAAACGCAAGAGTAGATGGAACATAGAAAATATTTTTATCTCTGTTTTCAAATTCCGGAAGTTCAACAATCGCTGCCAAAGCTCCGTCATCAATGGCTTTTTCCGCCAGCGTAGCTGCATTGAAATTCTCACCGGAAAAGGCAAAGAAAATATCATTCTCTGCTATTTTTCTGCTGTCAATAGTTACTTTTGCCGCCTGCAGAAATAAAGGATAAAACTGTTCTATATTCATTTGGAAATATATATATTTTTAGAAGTCATAAGAAATCGTTCAATCTATACGAGTGTTTTAGGCTTTTTAGCCCAAGCGATTTCATGGTTCAAAAATAAAAAAACCTTCCGAAAGTTCGGAAGGTTTTTTATAAGTATTTTTTGATAAATATTATCTTCTAGTTCTACTCTTATCGCTGGCTTTAGCATCCTGTGCAACACG
This sequence comes from Chryseobacterium metallicongregator, assembly GCF_031324065.1. Classification (NCBI taxonomy): domain Bacteria; kingdom Pseudomonadati; phylum Bacteroidota; class Flavobacteriia; order Flavobacteriales; family Weeksellaceae; genus Chryseobacterium; species Chryseobacterium metallicongregator. Next base: position 569,209 of record NZ_JAVIXS010000006.1, on the reverse strand, counting down.
GAATCCTACCCAACCATAAGCTCTGTTTTGATTTTTATATCTTCTTTGTCCCGGATCCAGCCAGTAAGCTGTATCCTGCCAAGAACCACCTTTTACTACTCTAACCTCGTTAGAAATTCCGGAAGTTCTGTCTTTAGTATCCTTCTGTAACTTCACTCTACCCGTTCCATCTACAACAAAGCTTTTCTTAGGAGCATTGTACATATCGAATCCTGCAGCAGAATCAGAAGCTCTGTAATATTCTAAAGAAGACTGTCTGTCACCATCTCTGTAATTTCTGTAGTCAGCGATAGTTTGTCTTTCGAACTGTCCAGGAAGACCTTTATATACTAATCTTCCGTCAGCTAAAGTGTCATATTTGATAGTACCTTCGTCGATCATTTTGTAAGTACCGTCACCGTTTCTTACGATCGCCTGAGGCATATTTCCTCTATAGTAGTTGAAATCGTTGTAATCTTCATCGATGATTGGTCTATAAACGTCAGCCGTCCATTCAGAAACGTTTCCGTACATTCCATAGATACCCAAATCATTTGATGGATATTGTCTTACATCAGAAGTCTGAGCAGATCCGTCATTCTTCCATCCAGCGATACCAGAATAGTCACCTTTACCCATTTTGAAGTTTTCAAGGAACATTCCTCTGTCTCTTCCTTTAGTACCTCTTAATCTTTCGATTTCAGGTTTTTTACCCAGATATTGGTTATATTCTCTGGTTTTAGCCATACCAAGAGCTGCATATTCCCATTCTACTTCAGTAGGAAGTCTGAACTTCTGTACCATGGCAGAATTTGGAGCTCTGTTAGCTGCAAGCAATCTCTGGTTGGTTGTTTTCATACCAGTTTTTTGCTGCATTCTTTTCTCATTAATGTATCCTTGCATTTCAGGATCATTCGCTTTGAATTTATCCATGTTGAAAGCAGTACCTCCCTGGTTGTTGGATTCGTTGATATACAAATCTTTAGCAATAATACCAGCCTGCATCAAAGCTTTTTCGTTCGCTCTGTCTGACAGCCATTCACAGTATCTGTTTGCCTGAGTCCAGGAAACTCCTACTACCGGATAGTAATCAAATTCCGGAGAACGTAAGTACGTTTCGTTATAATCGTTTCTTGCTAATTTGTTGTCCCATAATAAGGTATCCGGTAAAGCACCGTTATAGATCTCCTTAAAACTCGGGTCACTTGGTGGGAATACATACTTCAACCATGTAAGGTATTCGCGGTATTCGTAGTTAGTAATTTCAGTTTCACCGATAAAGAATGAACTTACCTGCATTCTGCGAGGTGTATTATTCCAATCGTGCATAACATCATCTTTCACTAATCCCATTGTAAAAGTTCCACCTTCTACATATACCATCCCAGGCCAACCCTTCTGCTTCTGTTGCTTTCCTGCAAAAAACCAACCCTGTTTTTCGTTTGGTTTCCAACCTGTTTTGCTGACAAATTTTTTGGTACCGCCACCTTTGCTGGTTCCTGATCCGCCACAGCTGGTTAATGCAAGTGTAGAACTTAATGCTATTAATGAAAACAACTTTAGTTTTTTCATAGTCGATATAAATATTTTCAAAGTACAAAGAAAAAATAAATTATTCAATAAATCAAGTAAACATTTGATTTTTTTGAAAAACGTTAACAAATTAATTTTATTGTATCACAATTTAATTCTAAAATTTTCATTTATTTTGTAATTTAGCAATTTCAATAGTAAACATGAAACGAAAAATTACGATTTTATCTTTAATCGCTTTTGCATCAACACTTTACGCCCAAAGAAACACCATTGAATGGAATGGTTCTAAAATTCAGGATTTTGGTGACACAAAATTAAATCTTCCCAATTTTAAAAATGAAGGTTTTTCTTTCAGCCAAAATAATGTTTTTATAGTAAGCAAGCAAAAAATCGGAGAAAAGCAATTAAAAATCTCAGACCTTGTTTGGGAAAACGTTTCTAACCAGGAATTGTTTGAGTTGGATAAAGGCAGGCTTCCTGATTATGATGTAGCAGATGTTTCCTATTATACTTTAGAGGGTGAAAGCTATGCCAGCATTAGTATTGCTTTATTTAAAAATGTAAAAGGGCGCGTTCAGAGATTATCTTCATTTAATGTTTCAGAAGCCTCTTCTTTTATCAATACAACAGGAACCGTTAATAAAATAGGTACTACCGGTAATCCTTTATCAAGTGGAAATTTTTATAAGATAAAGGTAGACAAGTCCGGAGTATTCAAAATCACTTCCCAGTTTTTAAAAGATAACGGAATTAATCCGAGTTCTGTAAATCCTAAAAACTTCAGGATTTATGGAAATGGAGGAGTAATGCTTCCTGAATACAACCAGGATCCAAGATACGGAGCTTTACAGGAAAACTCCATTCAGGTAGTAGGTGAAGATGATGGAGTATGGAATGATAACGACTATGCTCTTTTCTATGCGCAAGGGCCTGATGGGTATAACCTTTATGACACGGGCAATGGAAATGGTTTTAAAAGACATGATACCCGATTCAGCGAAAGAAGTAATAATGTCAAAAATATTTATGAAGATTTCTCTTATTATTATATCAATTTTGACAAAGGTGCGGGAAAAAGAGTTCCTACTGTAGACGGAAATCTTCCTGCCCAGCTGATTACAAGATATGACAGTTACCAGGTAATTAACAAAGATCAGAAAAACCTTTTAAAAGTAGGAAGAACATGGGTAGAGGATACTCCTTTCTCCAATGAAAAGACCATAACATTGACTACCAATTCACCTATACAGGCGAATGATGTAGTACGATACAGAACGCAGGTGGTGGCGTATAATTCTCAGCAGAATACGATGGATTTTAAAATCAATAATTTAAATCCACACCCACAGCAGGTAATTCCTATGGATACTCCTTCCTATCAGTATACCTTCTATCCTGTAACATATACCGGAACATTAACCAATCTTACCGGAAACCAGTTTACATTGGTTTATAATCCTGATATTTCCAAAAATCCAAATGGAACTTTCTATTTTGATTATCTGGAAGTTCAGTATAAAGAAAACCTTGCATTCAATGGTTCACAAATGAACTTCAGGGATTATTCAATTCTAAGTGGAAGCAATACAGACTACGGTTTCAGTATCACTAATGCAGCTAATATAGAACAGGTATGGGATGTAACGGATATTACCAACGTTAACAGAAGAGTGAATAAAGCAGGAGGTGGTTCTTTCAACTTTGCCTACACTGCTGCTGATCAGAATTTCAATAATGAATTTGTAGCGTTCCGTGCTGATGCTGCTTTTAGTCCACAATTTGTAGGAAGAATTTCGAATCAGAATCTTTCCGCAATACAAAACGTAGATTATCTTATCCTTACTGTACCTGAAATGATGGGGCAGGCACAAAGAATTGCCAGCTATCATCAGACCACTCATAACTACAAAGTAGAAATTGTTGACATTAACAAAATCTATGAGGAATATGGCAGCGGAAGTAAAGACCTTACCGCGATAAGAGATTTCGTAAGCAAACTCAATACTCCTCTGGGCAGACTTCAGTATGTATTTATTCTTGGGGATGCTTCATACGATTATAAAAACAGGGTTCCGAATAATTCAAACGTTGTTGCCAGCTACCAGAGTGAGCAATCTTCTGATTACGTATCATCATTTGTTACGGATGATTATATTGTCATGACCAAGCCACAGACTACATTATTAATTGAAAACAATTTACCGGATGTGCCCGTGGGTAGAATTCCGGCAGCTAATGTAAGTGAAGCCGGGGATATGATCAATAAAACACTGGCTTATAACAATTCTCTTCAAGGGCAGTCATCTCCTTTCGGAGACTGGCGTATGCGACTTGACTTTGTAGTGGATGATAATGAGGAAGGAGGAGGTCCTTTTCATAATGTAATGAACAATTCACTGGTGAATATTTTTGAACAGCCAGGCCAGCTGGATCTTAAAGAATATAATGTTAAAAAATTATATATGGATGCCTTTACCGCTCAGAGTACATCTGGAGGGCGAAGATATCCACAGGTAAACCAGGCTATTTCCAATGCGATCGGAAACAGTTTATATTTATTCTATTTCGGGCATGGAGGAATCAATGGTTGGGCACAGGAAAGAGTGCTTACCAGCACAGAGGTTCAAAATGCCAACAACTTCTCTAATGTATACAGCAGATTCCCTTTTGTCTCTACCATCACTTGTGAATTCACATTATGGGACGAACCTGCTACCAATTCTGTTGGAGAACAGTTTATAAAAATGAAGCAGGGAGGTGTTTCTACCATGATTACTTCCAGCCGTGCTATTGGGGTAGATTACGGACGTGATTTTACCAATACATTTACTCAGAATATTTTTAAATTAACCAATGACGATTTTAATTCTTTAGGAAATGCCCACTTAATTGCCAAAAAACAAAAAGGACCAAACAGCAACCATTTAAAAGTAAACTTCCTGGGTGATCCTGCTATGAAATTAAGCAGACCTCAAAGACTTTTGGTTATTGATAATATTGAAACTCCGGTTCCAGGATTGATCAGAGGTTTGGATTTTGTAAAAATTAAAGGACACATCAATAATCCGAACGGAACACTGAACAATACCTTCAACGGAAAAGTCAGCATTAATATTTTTGATAAGAGATTAAACAAGAAAACACTTAACAACAGTGGAATTTTAACTCCGGTTTTAGATTATACTGAAGAAGGAAGTGCGATTGTAAAATCTGCCGGAACTGCGGTAAACGGAGTCTTCACTGCTGAATTCTATGTTCCTAAAGATATTAACTATGCTGTAGGACAAGGAAGAATACTAGCCTATGCTGACAACAAATCAACGGATGTTTTTAACAACCAGGCCGTACAGGTGGGAGATATCAATCCTAATGGAATCAATGATAATCAACCTCCAAAAGTAAAACTGTATATGAACAACACCAACTTTGCAGATGGTGGAATCACCAATCAGAATCCTATGCTTCTTGCCTGTCTTACCGACGATACAGGAATCAACTCAACAGGATCCGGCGTAGGACATGATATTACAGTATATCTTGACGGACAGATTATCAATACCGTGGTCTTAAATGATTTTTATGCTCCGGGAGAAGGAAACGGATGCTTAAACCCAAGTCTTGCCGAATATCAGAAAGGGAATGTAACCTACCCTTTCAGAAATCTTTCCATAGGGCAACATCAATTATCATTTAAAGTTTGGGATATAAACAATAATTCGACAACTGCTACGTTAAATTTTGAAGTTAAAGATGAGTCTGACCAACACCTGACGATCAACCGTCCGTTGAACTGGCCAAATCCATTCACCAATAAAACCTATATTCAGTTTGAACACAACTGTGATGATATTCTGGATGTAAACGTACAAATTTATACAATAACCGGAAGATTGGTAAGAACTTTATCGCAGCCAGTGGTTGCAGAACCGTTCCTACAGGGCTTTAGAACCCCTCGCCAGGCAATAGAATGGGATGGAAGAGATGATTTTGGATCTACAGTAGCAAAAGGTACGTATATTTTTAAGATATTTGCAAAAAGTCAAAATCAAGAAAAATGCAAAGGAAGTGCTACAGCTGTAGAAAAAATGGTACTTTTGAAATAATAAAACAGAACAATAGATAATAATATTAATAAAAAACTGATAATATATAAAAGACAACATATGAATTTAACTACTAAACTGCTATTAGGATTTGGTTTGAGTGCTGGTTTTTTAGGCTATTCGCAAGATTTAGGTAAAGTAAACCCAGTTCTTACCGGAGCTCCTTTCTTAAGAATTGCACCTGATGCAAGATCGGGAGGTATGGGAGATCAAGGGGTGGTAACCTCTCCGGATGCATTTTCACAATTCTGGAATGCGGCTAAATACCCTTTCAGCAGGACAAGTTCTTCCGTAGGTCTTAACTATACGCCTTACATGGGAAAACTTACCAATGATGTATTCTTATTATATGCTTCGTTCCATAAGTTTTTAGGGCAGGAAGAAAGATCTACAATCTCCGCGAGTATCTATTATTTCAATATGGGACAGGTAGACCTGACTCAATTGGTGGGTACAGAAATCGCGTCTATGGGTACATCAAAACCAAACGAATTCTCCATTGACGTTGCCTACGCTTTGAAACTTTCTGATTCATTCTCCGGAGCTGTTACCGGTAGATTTATCCGTTCAGACTTAGCCGGAGGATTCAACACAGATACAACACTTAAGGCTGCAAACAGTTTTGCAGTAGACGTTTCAGGATACTATACCTCTCCAAGATTCTCCAGTATTGGTGGATATGATGGTAAAGTGAATGCAGGTCTGGCTATTCAGAACTTAGGTCCGAAACTGGATTATACAGGAAATGAAGAGTCAAGATCTTATCTTCCTACTATGGCAAGATTAGGGGTTGGATACGATATGTACCTGGATGACATGAACAGAGTGGGAATTTCTGTGGAAGGTTCAAAACTATTGGTTCCTGGATCTGAGTATGCAGGAATAGACCCGAATACAAGACAGCCTATTTATCAGATCCCGAATGTAGGACCAATGGCTGGTATCGGAAAATCTTTCAAAAATAAAAACAGTATCATGTACAGTGGTGCTTTAGAATATTCTTATGACAATGCATTTTCTGTAAGAGGAGGTTACTTCCATGAAAGTGAAGAGCAGGGAGCAAGACAGTTTGCTACTGCAGGGGTTGGTTTAAGATACCGTTCTTTCGGACTTGATCTTTCTTATCTGATCAACATGTCTAAGATCAACAGTGCTTTGGATAATACACTTCGTTTCGGTCTTACCTGGAACATTGGAGAAGAAACATCCAACAACGATCGTTAATAAAAGCAACAGCTCTATAAAAAAAGCCTCATACACTGTATTGAGGCTTTTTTTATGTCAATGGTCAATGGTCAATTCGCTTCGCTTGTCAATTTATTTTACTCACTGCAAGCATTCACCATTCATTTTACAAAGCAGAAATTCACTGTTAAAAGATTCGTCAATGGTCAATGGTCAGTTCGCTTCGCTTGTCAATTTCTTTTACTTATTGTAAGCATTCACTTTGCGGAGCAAAAATTCACTATTGACCTTTGAACAAATTAATGGTATAATCAAGGAGCTTTCCGTCGCCATATTCTCCATGTCCGGGAACTACAATTTTCACATCCGGATATTCTTTTTTTACTTTTTCGACAGTATTGGACCAGGCAGAAACATTAGCATCACCTAAATATCCTTTACCCGCCTCCTGCTCTTTTAATAAACAGCCTCCAAATAAAACATTCTCAACCGGGAAATACCCTACAACATTATCTTTTGTATGTCCTTCACCAAAAAATTTTGCGATAACATCTTTGTCTCCTACTTTTAGCTTTACAGCATCATTGAAACTATTTTCAGGGATAACAAAATTATTTTCTTTGGCTAATTCGATGGTTTTAGTATAAGCATAAGAGGGAATATTATGTTTATGAAAAGCCATCAATCCTCCTAAACTGTCATCATGAAAATGGGTTGGAATAATAGCCTTAATTTTTGCATCGAGCTTTTCATTAATCCATTGTATCAGTTCTTCTGAACTTTTGTCATTAGTAGGTGTATCAAAAACAATCGTTTCGTGATGGTCTTTCACAATTAATCCATTACAGGGTACATTCCCGAAATCATTCGTCTGTTTAAAGGAAGTATGAATAAAAGAATTTTCCGAAATCTGAGTAATGATCAGGTTTTTTGATTCATAAATTTTCTTTGCTTTAAAATGATCTTTGCTCTGCGAAGTACAACTTAGAATAATAAAAGAGCACAAAATGACAAGTATATTTTTAATAATGATCTTCATGAAACAATTATTTAAGATTGATAAGCTAAAGTAAGAATTCATGGAACAAGATTTGTTAGCTGTTGTGTTAAAAGTGATCGATTGTGAATTGTGAATCATTCCTATGTTTCCTCTGCCAGTTTATTTTAAATAGCATACAGCTCAATTAAAAAAAATATAACATTTAAGTTGTGAAAAGTCTCTTTTTTATGGCAATTTTCTTAAATTCAATAGCTATTTTTGTAGTATGAACTATTCGGCAGAACTAAAAAAATTTGTAACCAGTCAGTATGTATATTCTGCCATCAGAATTACATTAGCTACTGTTCTGCCTTGTTTAGTCCTCGCCCACTTCGGGATTTTGAAAGAATATTTTCTTTTTCCACTGGGAACCAGCTTTGTAGCCCTTACGGACCAACCCGGACCTTTTATCCGAAGAAGAAATGCCCTTACTTTTGCCATCTGCTGTTTTGTATTTGTAGCGCTCATTGCAAGTCTTGTGATGAATATCAAAGTACTGGTATTGCTGGAAGTCATTGTTTTCGGGATGTTTTTCTCCCTCATTGGCGTTTATGGGCAGAGATTGGCCGCTGTAGGTTCACTATCACTTGTAGTACTCGCGATCTTTATTGACGGCCACCTTACAGGAAGTAATATCTTTAAAAGTTTATTGATTTTCGCTTCCGGCTGTATATGGTTTTTGCTTATATTCCTTATTGTAACCACCATTCGTCCTTATAAACTGGCAAGCCAGATGATTGGAGAAAATTATCTTCAGCTGGCAGAGTTTTTAAAGATCAAAGCTAATTATTATCAGAAAAATCCTGATTTTAATAAGCTGACAACTCAGGTTATTGCCAAACAGATTGAAATAAAAAACCTTCAGGAGGATACCAGGGAAACGGTTTTTAAAACCAGAACCATCGTCAATGAATCTACAACCACCAGCCGTTTATTAATGCTGATGTTTCTGAACTCAATGGACCTTCATGAAAAGCTGATGACTTCTGAAAGTGATTATCAAAAGTTACAGCAGAGTTTTGAAGACAGTATGATCCTGGTAAATATCCATGATTATCTTAACCTTTTGGCAGAAGAGATTACCAATATCGGAATTGCATTACAAAGCGGTACCAGAGCAAAACCTATGTCCAATCTGGAACTGGAATTAAAGAACTTAAACTACAATTATTTCGAACTCAGAAATAAACAACTTTCACCTGACAACCTGGAAAATTTCATGATCCTGCGCCAGATCCTGATGCGTATCTATGAAATCACAAAAGAAATTAACGAGATCTATAAAGTATTTTCGCAGGATATAAAGCTGGCGAAAAGTTTATCTACAGGGTTGGATCTTAAGAAATTTATGCCTAATGAACCTAAACTTAATGCTAAGGTTCTAAGAAATAATATATCATTATCATCATCCCATTTCCGCCATGCCATAAGAATTACAACAGCATTATTGCTGGGATATGTTTTTTCTATGTTCGATTTTCTTGGACTGGGACACACCTATTGGATATTAATTACCATTACAGCAATCTTAAAACCTGCTTATTCCATCACTAAACAGAGAAACCTTCTCCGTCTCTATGGGACAATTGCAGGAGCAAGTATTGCTTATGGCATTCTCTATTTTATACATATTAACGGAGTTTTATTTGCTATTCTGCTCATTAGTATGATCATGTGTTTCAGCTTTTTGAAAGGACGGTATTTCTGGGCAGTATTATTCATGACGATCTATGTTTTCCTCAGCTTTAATTTTTTAAATCCCGGGAAAGTCAATATTATATTTAAAGATAGAATCTTTGATACTGCTATTGCCGGAATCATAGCTTTTGTAGTATCTTATATCGTATTGCCTGTTTGGGAACATACCCAAAATCTGGATCTGATGAAAAAGTCTGCCGCGGACAACCTTATTTATTTCCAGAGTGTGATTTCTAAATTTTTAGAAGGAAAATTCGATCTTGAAGATTATAAGGTAAAGCGAAAAAATGCCATTATTTCACTGGCTAATCTTTCCGATAATTTCCAGAGAATGATTTCCGATCCTAAAAACCAGCAGAAAAAACTGGAAGTTGTGCACCAATTTGTGGCTACATCACATCTGATTACGGCATATACCGCTTCCCTGTCTCAATACTCCAAAAGTAATGAGCAATATCCTGAAATAGATGCTGAAAGCTGGAGTAGAAAGATTGAAGCAGAAATGCAGCAGACCTCTACCCTTCTCAACGGAAATGATGTCAACGAAACATTGAAAATGGAAAGCCGTCTTGAGCCGGAAGATTCCTCCATTGAAGATATGCTTCTGAAAAGAAAGACTGAGATTGAGGAAAACGAAATTGTAGACCGGAGAGATCCTGATAAAATATCACATTTAACAGAGCTTAAAAACATCCACGATATTCTGGAGCTGATCTATGATGTCGCAAAGGAACAGAGAAAAGTGATCGAAAAATATAAAAACGAAACTGAGCCTACTCCTCCACAATCGTAAAGCAGTAATCGTCAAAAAACTCTACCCTCGCTTTGAACTCGTCTGAAAACTCATCATCATATACACGACAGCTTATTTTATGAAGGTGCTTCAGTTCAAAAGGCTTTACTTCATAATTCTTTTTTAAAGACCAGTATTTAGAGTGATGGATTTTGTACATACTTTCCTTTACACTCCATATAATAGTATAGAAAGTATCAGCTTTATCCTCAGGAATAAATCCACGCTCATTTTCATAGGTGAATTTATCAATTACCCTTAAAATTTTAGGATTGAATTTTTCAACATCGATTCCTATTTTATTTTTAGATATAGCAATCGCTGCAAAGGGAAAAGAATGCGTAATAGAAATTTCCGCATCATTGGGAGAAAGAAAAGGTTCTCTTTCTTTGTATAAAATTTTAGAATTCGGCTTCAACCCTTTCAGGAGCTTGCGTACCATAAGGACTTCCAATAATTTTTTAGGATGATAATCTTTTACCTTCTCGGCATTTTCAGGCTCCAGAAGTTGGTTGATATCAAGTTCTTCACTTTCATCGTACTTCCAAACCAGAATTGTGGCGTTATCATCTGAAAAATCTCTGTAGAGGGGCATTCTTTTTTTATTGGACAAAAATACTAAAAAAAGCTTGAAGATGGGAGCTAGAGGATGGAAGTTACTATTTGTTATAAAAATAACAGATCAATAAAGTTAGAAGAATTCATTGATGAAAAAAAGAATGGAAGATGGATGCGGGAAGGCGGAAGTTACTATTCGTTATAAGAATAAATTAAAGATTAAATAAAAAAATGTTCATGAAAAACGGATTCTTTGTTTCCTTAATCTTTACAAGCTTCCAGCATCCAGCTTAATTATTTAGACTGATGATTCACATCATTTCTATGCTCTATAATTTCCAGATTCGAATCTACAAAATAAGCGCTTCCGAATCCGTTGACATACGACCCTTTTACAGGCTGAAGAGCAATTAAAATAAAATCTCCCATTTCGGAAATTACATCTACCACTTTGCCGTGATTTTCTTTAAGTTTAGCAACTACAGTATTCCATACTTCAGAATCTCTTTCAATCTGAGAAGTAGCTGCTTCAATTGTTAAACGTTCACGGGCATAAATCTGCTTGGTTGCTGATTCATCTTCAATAAACATAATGGATGTTTTTCTTCCGTCCGCAAGGTTTTTAGTATGTTTTGCCATGAAAGATACCAGAATATAAAAAGTCTGATCTACCTGTACAAAAGGAGCATAACTTGAGTTAGGATTTCCTTCTGCATCCACAGTAGCCAGAATGATGCTCTTAGATGCATTGATTAATTCTTTTACTTTAGGAGTAACTGGTTTGGATTTCTTTTCTGTATGAGTTTGATTCATAATATATTTATTTATCAGCTAAAATTAACTATTTATATTAAGACTAAATAATATTAACTCATGTTTAATCTCATAAAACTGATCTTGGTTTGTCGTTTTTATATCTTAATTATAAATCGTAATTTTGCCTTTCGTTATCAATTGAATTTAAAAACTATTCATTACATATGAGTACTACAACACAATACGTTCCTTATAAAGTTAAGGATATCTCCCTTGCAGAATGGGGTAGAAAAGAAATTACCCTTGCAGAAGCAGAAATGCCAGGTTTGATGGCTATCCGTGAAGAATACGGACCATCTCAGCCACTGAAAGGAGCAAGAATCGCTGGATGTCTTCACATGACAATCCAAACGGCTGTGCTTATCGAGACTCTGGTAGCTTTAGGAGCTGAAGTTACTTGGTCATCTTGTAATATTTTCTCTACACAGGACCACGCTGCTGCTGCTATTGCTGCTGCTGGAATTCCGGTGTATGCTTGGAAAGGTTTGAATGAAGAAGAATTTGACTGGTGTATTGAGCAGACTTTATTCTTTGGTGAAGACAGAAAACCATTAAACATGATTTTGGATGATGGTGGAGATTTAACAAACATGGTTTTTGATAAATACCCTGAATTTACAAAAGATATCAAAGGTCTTTCTGAAGAAACAACTACAGGAGTACACAGACTTTACGAAAGAATGAAGAACGGAACTTTAGTAATGCCTGCCATCAACGTAAATGATTCAGTAACTAAGTCTAAATTCGACAACAAATACGGATGTAAGGAATCTGCTGTAGATGCAGTAAGAAGAGCTACAGATGTAATGTTAGCTGGAAAAAGAGTGGTAGTTTGCGGATACGGAGACGTAGGTAAAGGTACTGCAGCTTCATTCAGAGGAGCAGGTTCTATCGTTACGGTTACAGAAATTGATCCAATCTGTGCACTTCAGGCTGCAATGGACGGTTATGAAGTAAAAAGATTAGACACTGTGGTAGACAATGCTGATATCATCATCACTACAACAGGTAACTTCAACATCGTTAGAGGAGAACACTTCCTTAAAATGAAAGATAAAGCTATCGTTTGTAACATTGGTCACTTTGATAATGAAATCGATATGGCTTGGTTAAACAAAAACTACGGTCAGACTAAATCTGAAGTGAAGCCTCAGGTAGATATCTATACAATTGAAGGAAAAGAAGTAATCATCCTTGCAGAAGGTAGATTGGTAAACTTAGGATGTGCTACAGGTCACCCAAGTTTCGTAATGTCTAACTCTTTCTCTAACCAGACATTGGCTCAGATCGAATTATGGAACAATTCTGCTGCTTATGGAAACGAAGTATACATGCTTCCTAAGCACTTAGATGAGAAAGTAGCTGCTTTACACCTTAAGAAATTAAGCGTAGAGCTGGAAACTCTTTCTCCTGAGCAGGCTGAATATATCGGAGTAGACGTAAAAGGACCATTCAAGCCTGAGTACTACAGATACTAAGATCTCAACAAAACATGATATGATCCCACTATTTCTAAGATAGTGGGATTTTTTTATGGGGAAAAATAAAGCATTCGTTATTTTTGTCCCCTAAAAAAATAACATGAAAAAATTCTTATTTCTGGGACTCATGAGTTCTGTTGTATTCTTTAACAGCTGCAGCAGTAATGATGATAATGAGGGAAACAATACCTCTTCTAAGGTATTATTGAGCAAAGTTACTATAGTTTATTATGACAATCCGGCTCAGCCGCAGACAAGCATACAGACTCTGGAATACAATAATCAGGGTGAACTTATCAAAACATCGACAGCTTTAGGAACTTCCAAGTTTGAATACAGTAACGGAAAACCTGTTAAAACTACTTATTATAAACCAGATGGTACGGTAGACTATTATTCAGCTTATACTTACAATGGTGATCTGCTTACCAAGGTTCAGGCCATCTATACTAGTAACCCGGATTATAACAGAACGATTACTTATGCTTATAATACCAACGGACAGGTAATTTCTTCATCTCTTTGCCAGTCACCAGCCTGTTCCAATCCTATTGTGGATACTTATACTTATGATGGAAACAATATTTCAACAGAAATTTCAGAAGGTGGAGGATCCAGCTACAGCACTAAAATTGTTTATTCTTATGATGATAAACTGAACCCATACGTGAATATCAACAAATACTTAAAAATTATGATGGGAGGAGCTTATGCTGTAAGCCCAAACAATTATCTTGTAGAAAAGATAAGCTTTAAAAGTAATGGAACCTGGACACAAAACCAAACCCGAACTTCCACCATTCAATATAACAGCGCCGGTTTTCCTACTCAGGTGATCTCAAAAGAAGCCAACGGAAACCTTTCCGCTCAATATAACTACGAATACATCACTCAATAATACAAAGCTCTCCATTTTGGGGAGTTTTTTTTGGGCTGATTCCCGCTATCCGCTCATATTCCTCACGCCAGTCCTATCATTCAATAGGAACGGGCTTTAGCCCGTTTATATAAAATAAAAATAACATCCATCGGCTTTAGCCGAAACATAAACCTGCTTCATCCTTCTATCCAGTATTTTTGTCCCCATTCTTATGGCTGTTTTTACCAATAATTAATATATTTAGCCTTTATTTAATAAAAACTTTTAATACATGAAAAACCAATTATTTATCGGGTTGATGAGCTCATTTTTATTCCTCAACTGCAGTAGCAATAATGACGAAAATAATGAACCCAATCCTTCTGACTCTCAAATATTATTAAGTAAAGTCACTACAGTTTTTTATACAAGTCCCTCCGGTCCACAAACCAGCATTACAAAATTAGATTATAACAGTCAGAAACAGTTAATAAAAATTACATCAGAAACTACAACCTCCGTTCTGGAATATGACGGTGCCGGAAAACCTTCAAAAATTACTTACCATAAAGCAGATGGTACCGTAGCTTATTATAAAACCTTTACCTATAATGGTGATCAGCTTACGATGATTAAGAAAATAGGTACAGATACTCACGATAACACAACAATGACTTATACCAATGGTAAAGTTACTGCCACTTCTACTTGTGAGTCTTCCAATTGTCCAATCCCGTCTACCATGTCATATACTTATAGTGGTGATAATGTTTCGGAAGAAATCTCGGTCGGTGATGGTATTGGCGGTCCGCATACTAATAAAAAAGAATTTTCATATGATAATAAAGTAAATCCCTATTCTTTGATGGGCAAATATTTTAGAATGATTATGGGAGGAGCAGAGTTTTTAAGTCAAAATAATTATACCACAGTAAAAATAAGTGGCAAAGATGGCACTGGAAACTGGAGCCAAATTATGAATTTTACCTATCAGATAGAATATAATAGTAATCAATTGCCAACTCAGGTCATGGTAAAAGTGGATAATAATGATTATGCAAAATATACTTACGAATACATCACTCAATAAAACAAAGCTCTCCATTTTGGGGAGTTTTTTTATGAGCTGATTCCCGCTATCCGCTCATACTCCTCACGCCAGCCCAATCATTCAATAGGAACGGGCTTTAGCCCGTTTATATAAAATAAAAATAACATCCATCGGCTTTAGCCGAAACATAAACCTGCTTCATCCTTCTATTCAGTATTTTTCCCATATTTTCCCTTTGTCAGAGCTCTATTTATAAAAAATGAATATCTTAGCCCTCTTAAATAAAACATTAAACTATGAAAAAACAAAGAGTATCGAATGCATTCGTCGCTGCGTCGTGGGTAGCATTGGGAGCGGGAATGATTGGCTTTATTGTTGGTCTTGCAAGAGCAGAAATGCTGCTGAATGAGAAGGGATATTATTTCACCATCCTTCTTTATGGTTTATTTGCCGTGGTGTCTTTACAGAAAGCAGTACGTGACAAGTTAGAAAACATTCAGGTAACAGATATTTATTATGGAATCTGCTGGTTTGCCACATTATCATCTATTGTATTACTGGCCATCGGACTTTGGAATGCCACCATCCTTCCAAGCGAAAAAGGTTTTTATGCCTTTGCCTTTCTACTGGCCCTCTTTGGAGCCATCGCAGTTCAGAAAAACACCCGTGATAATATGCTTCAGGAATAAAGTAAACTCTCCAAAACGGAGAGTTTTTTATTTAAATAATTTCATTAAAATTTATAAATTACTACAAACTTTACATTTAAGTTAAAAATATATTAAGTTTTTTGCTATTTTAGTAGTGCTTATTTCACAAACTAATGACATGTACAAAAAACTATTAACTTCTTCTCTATGTATTCTATTATTTCAGCTTTCAAAAGCACAAAACGAATTTATCACCATTTGGAAAACCCAGAATGCACAACTCATTAAATTTCCCGGGAGAGGAACTAATTTCAAAGTCTACTGGGAGGAAGTAGGATATCCTCAGCATAACGGGACAATCAATAATGTAACTTCCACTACTGAATTTACCATCAACGTAGGAACACCTTTCAATCCTACTCCATCTCAAACCAGCTACAGAATTAAAATCAGTGACGGCAACGGAAGTTTTGATCAGGTGAGATTCTTTGACAATACATTAGTTCCAGCTTATAATGCTTCAGACCGTTCAAAAATTACTCAGATTACCCAATGGGGAAATATAAAATGGAAGAGCTTTGACAATGCTTTTGTGTACTGTGATAATATGGACGTAACAGCCACGGATGTCCCGGACCTCAGCATGGCCACCAGTATGCGTCAGATGTTTTATTTATGTACTTCACTCATCGGCAATTCTTCTTTTAATACATGGAACACCTCTACCATTACAGATATGTATTATATGTTTGGTGACGATAATCTCTTTAACCAGCCTCTGGGAGATTGGGATACTTCGAATGTTACAGATATGTCTTACATGTTTGACTATACAGGATTCAACCAATCTTTGAGTAAATGGAACACTGCAAAGGTGACCACCATGGAACACATGTTTCATGATTCAGAAAATTTCAACCAGGATATTCAGAACTGGAATACAGGGAGTGTCACCAATATGAACGAAATGTTCCGTGACACCGCTTTTAACCAAAATATAGGAAGGTGGAATCTAAGTTCATTAACAGCAGCTACCAATATGTTTCTCAATTCTGCTATGAGCTGCCTGAATTATGATAAAACACTTTTTGGATGGAGCCAGAGTTCTTCAACACCTAATAATATTGATTTATCAAGTGCTTCTCCATTAATTTACTCTCATGCTGATGCAGTAACTGCCAGAAATTATTTAATGAATAATAAAGGCTGGACTATATCGGGCGATGTTTACAACGGACTCTGCAACCAGACCCTTTCAACTTCTGAAAAGGATATAAACAACAAAGCCGCCATTTATCCCAATCCGGCAAAGGATATGATTTATCTGAAAAACATTCCACATCCGGTAAGCTTTATCATCACCGATATAAGTGGAAGAACTATTATCAAAGAGAACCTGAAAAACGATAAAATTCCTGTTCATGTTTTAACTCCGGGGAATTATATCTTACAGATTATGACAAAGACTACGGCTCATTCTTTTCCATTCATCAAGAAATAGTCATAAAACTAATAACCATAAACTATGAACATGATTTTAAAAAAAATTCCAATACTCATTTTTCTTTTGCTGATATTCATGGCAAAGGCACAAAATGAATTTATCACGGTATGGAAACCCAGTCTTACCCCACCTTCCTATCCTTATGCAGGAATTCCTGTTAACTCAAACAATAATCAGATCTGGTTTCCCGGAAGAGGAACGAATTATCAGATCTATTGGGAAGAAATTGGCTACCCTTCACACAATGCCACTTTAACGAATATAACTTCTACCTCTCAGCTTCTGATCGATTTCGGAGTTCCACAAAATCCCAATCCAGCAGATGCTACTTACCGGTTGAAAGTAAGCAATGGAAACGGAAATTTTCACCAGATAAGGTTTGCCGACTGGGACATGTACAATGATAACGGAATTGTAGGTGATGTACATAAAATACAATTAATAGAACAATGGGGAAATATTCAGTGGTCTTCTATGGAACAGGCATTTCAGGCATGCAAAATTTTAGATTTTACGGCAACAGATATTCCTGATCTGAAGGAGGTAACAGATTTGTCCTATATGTTTTCAGGATGTTATGGTTTAATAGGAAACCCAACAATCAACAACTGGAATACATCTAACGTAACAACATTGCTTGGAACATTTACAGGATGTTTTGTTTTTAATCAGCCGGTTGGAAACTGGAATACTTCCAATGTGACTATGATGGGAATCACATTCAATGTAGCTAAACTTTTCAATCAGCCATTAGACAATTGGGATACTTCTAAAGTAACTTCTACTACAGCCATGTTTAATGGAGCTGCTGAGTTCAACCGACCTATTGGAAATTGGGATATGTCTAATAATCTTGATTCAGAATTTATGTTTTCCGGGGCTACGAAATTTAATTATCCACTTAAAGACTGGAATACTTCAAAAATCATAGAAATGAATCACATGTTTAATGGAGCAAAGGCCTTCAATCAGGATTTATCTATTTGGGATACAAGCAGTGTCACCATTATGAGTGGTATGTTTTATAATGCTGAGAGTTTTAACAGCAATATTTCCAATTGGGATACAAGAAAAGTAGAATGGATGCAGGATATGTTCAACGGTGCCAAAAGTTTTAATCAGAATATAGCAAAATGGAATGTAGCTTTAGTAAAAAACATGAATAACATGTTCAGTAATGCCATTCTTTTCAACCAAAATTTAGGAAGCTGGAATTTGAGTTCTTTATTGAACGCTTCCAATATGTTTAAAAACTCTGCGCTGAACTGTCAGAATTATGATAGTACTCTTTACGGCTGGAGCCAGAATCCTTTAACCGCAGATAATATCAATCTGTCCTCAGTTTCACCACTTACGTATTCCCATAGTGCAGCAGTAACGGCCAGAAACTATCTGATTAACAACAAAGGCTGGACAATCAGTGGAGATACATATAACGCAGAATGTCAATCTTTCCTTGGAACTTCTGATGTAAAAGTAAAAGGCGAACTAAGCATTTACCCGAATCCTGCCAGTCATATTATTTATGTAAAGAATTCCAAAGCTAAAGACTTCAAAATTATTGATATGAGCGGCAGAATTGTTTTAAGCGGGAATTTGACAGATGCACAGATCAACATCCAGACTTTAACTTCCGGGAATTATATTCTACAGCTTTATTCAAAAGAAGATATCCAAAACCTGAAATTCATCAAAAAATAACTATACAACTAATACCTATAAATAATAGACATGATTTTAAAAAAGATTCCTACACTTATTTTTCTAATGCTGGCCTTCGTTGCGAAAGCTCAGGATGAATTCATTACCATCTGGAAACCCGCATCTACCGTATTACCAGCAGTAAATGTAGACGCTCCCTACCAGGCAACAACTCAGCAGATATGGTTTCCCGGAATTGGTGATAATTATGATATTTACTGGGAGGAAGTAGGCTATCCGCAGCACAATGGTTCCCTTCTCGATGTAACTTCCACAAAACAGGTTCTTATCGACTTCGGGACGTCAATCGCAGAAAAAAATGATGCCAAATACAGGGTAAAAGTTACGAATGGTAACGGAATTTTCAGGCAAATAAAATTTGGAACGCCTCAACTATTTCCTGGCCCTGAGCAAGTTTTTCCTATCTGGCAGATCAATGGAAGTTCAGATAAAATACTGGAAATAGAACAATGGGGAAATATTTCATGGACTACCATGGAGAGTGCCTTCAGCCTATGCAGACTTATGCAACTTACAGCAACAGATACTCCTAATCTTAATAACGTGGAGGATGCTTCTTTCATGTTTTATGGCACAACCAGTTTTATGGGTGCCAGCTCTATGCAAAACTGGGATACTTCGAAAATTAAGAATTTTAGTTTTATGCTCTCTCTTTTATTTGATGTGAATCCTTCTACTGCATTAACAGAGCAGTTCAACTCACCTTATCTGGACAGCTGGAATATGTCTTCAGCAACCAACCTCAGCTATATGTTGGGAAACAGAACCGTTTTTAACCAGACTCTCAATAGCTGGGATGTCTCAAAGGTGACGGATATGAGCTGGATGTTTGGACAATGTTTAAGCTTCAATCAGCGTCTGGATAACTGGGATACTTCAAGCTTAGAAGACATGCATTTTATGTTTCATATGATTCCTGTTTTTAATCAGCCATTAAACTGGAATACTTCCAAAGTGACCAATATGGCCCATGTATTTCATGGCTGTACAACCTTTAATCAGTCTTTAGACAATTGGGATATGACAAAAGTGACCAGAATAGACCAGATCCTTAATTTTGCTTCAGGTTTCAATCAGTCATTAGGAAACTGGAACTTAGTTTCTCTTACCAATGGTAATGCTGCTTTAACAATGTCTGGTCTTAATTGTGAAAATTACAGCAAAACCCTTCTGGGATGGGCAGACAATCCCAATACAGCCAACAATGTTTCATTAGGTTCTGTACAAGGATTAAAATATGCTTCCAATGTATCAGACAAAAGGGATATTCTCATTAATAAAAGCTGGTCAATAGTAGGTGATGCTCCTGGAAGCTGCCTATTATCTTCATCAGATATAAAGCTGAATAAAAAACTTTCGCTATATCCTAATCCCGCTGTGGATGACATTCACGTTGAAGGTTTAAGTGATATAAAAATTTATAAAATTTATGATGCCAGCGGAAGATTGGTAAAAGAAGGAAATCCCAATAATGACATCATCAATGTAAGCTCCCTGCCTAAAGGAAATTATATGATACAACTGATCATGAAAGAAAACACCTTCACTTCAAAATTCATTAAGAAATAACTATAAAATTTGTCTATGGTACTCAAAAGATTTTTGGTCGGCTTTTTTATTTTGCTGGCATTCATTGTGAAAGCCCAGAATGAATTTATCACCATCTGGAAACCTGCTTCTACTGTAGTTCAGCCAATCACTGTAAGTGCTCCTTATCAGGCAAGTACTCAACAAATATGGTTTCCCGGAATTGGTGAAAACTATGATATTTATTGGGAAGAAGTAGATTATCCCCAGCACAACGGTTCGCTTACTAATATAACCTCTACAAAACAGGTTCTTATTGATTTTGGTACATCAATCGCAGAAAAGAATGATGCAAAATATAGGGTAAAAGTAAGTAACGGAAATGGGATTTTTCAACACATAAAATTTGGAGATGCACAGGAGGTTCAGCTTCCGGATCAGATCTTCCCGGTGTGGCAGATCAACGGAAGTGCGGATAAGATACTGGAAATAGAGCAATGGGGAAACATTACCTGGACAACAATGAACAGTGCTTTCAGCCAATGTAAACTTGTTCAGCTTACTGCTCCAGACATTCCGGATCTTAGTAATGTTGAAGATGCTTCTTATATGTTTTATGGTGCAAAAACCTTTACAGGCGCAAGCTCCATGCAAAACTGGGACACTTCCAGAATTAAGAAGTTCAGATTTATGTTTGCTATTATCTTTGATAGTATCAATAACTCACTTCCCGATCAGTTCAATCCTCCATATTTCAACAGCTGGAATATGTCATTAGCAACTGATCTTAGCTTTATGTTTGCAGGGAGAGGGATCTTTAACCAGACATTAAACAACTGGGACGTTTCAAATGTCACTGATATGAAATGGATGTTTGCTCTCTGCCCAAACTATAATCAACCTATGGATAACTGGGATACGTCAAACCTTGAAGACATTCGGTTTATGTTCCATTTTGATTCTGGTTTCAATCAATCTTTAAATAATTGGAATACGTCTAAAATTACCAATATGGCCCATGCTATTCATGGCTGCACAGCTTTTAACCATTCTTTGGAAAATTGGGACATGACCAAGGTTACCAAAATAGACCAGATTCTGAAGGAAACGCCGAACTTTAATCAATCCCTTGCAAGCTGGAATCTTGCCAGCGTTAATAATGGAGCCCAGGCTTTGATGCAGACAGGAATGGATTGTGAAAATTTCAGTAAGACCCTTGCCGCATGGGCAGATAATCCTAATACTGCCAATAATGTTGATTTAGATATTGTAACACCTTTAGCTTATGCTTCCAATGCAGCAGATAAAAGGAATATTCTCATCAGTAAAGGATGGACAATGTCTGGTGATACAGTAGGAAATTGTTTACTCTCTTCATCGGATGTAAAACTGAATAAAAAACTTTCACTATATCCCAATCCCGCTGTGGATGATATTCATATTGAAGGACTAAGTGACATTAAAAAGTATAGAATTTTTGATGCAAGCGGAAGACTTGTACTGGAAGGAAACCCCAATAAGGATATGATTAATGTAGGATCTTTACCCAAAGGAAATTACATTTTACAGCTCATTCTGAAAGATACTACCCTCTCTTCAAAATTCATTAAGAAATAAAACAAAGAAGCCTCGCTGAAAAGTGAGGCTTTTATTTTGAGTTTAAAACTCAACTATTTATCAAAATGATTAGGATGCTGGGCTTTGATATCATCTACCGTTCCCAACACTTTATCTTTTAAAGAATCCTGATATTTCTGAAGCTTAGCTGCTACTTCTTCATTACCACTTCCTAAGATTTTTGCTGCTAAAATTCCTGCATTCAAAGCACCGTTCAAAGCTACAGTCGCTACCGGAATTCCACCAGGCATCTGAAGAATAGACAACACAGAATCCCATCCGTCTATGGAATTACTGGACAAAATCGGAACTCCAATCACCGGAAGTGTTGTACAGCTTGCCACCATTCCCGGAAGATGTGCTGCTCCACCTGCTCCAGCTACAATGACCTTAAGCCCTCTTTCCTGAGCAGTCTTTGCATAATCGAACATTCTTTCCGGTGTTCTGTGTGCTGAAACTACAGTTAATTCATAAGGGATATCAAGGCTTTTAAGAAAATTTGCAGCCTGTTCCATGATCGGCAGATCACTCTGACTGCCCATAATAATTCCTACCATCTTCAATTTTATTAGATGTTCAAAGATAAAAAATAAAGATGGAAGTTGGAAGAAGGAGACTGGAAGTTCTTTTTGAACATCATCAAATACTTAAGTCTATACTAACATCAACCATTCAACTAGCAACTTTTCCTTGCTAATCTGTACCAGTAAAAAACAAAACAACTGTACCCATTATAATCATTTTAAAACCTCTACATTTGTTTGTTACACTTTATTTACGTTGAAAGATTATAAACTTATTTTTGCTGTTCTCACTGTTGCCATTGTCTGGGGAACGACTTTTTTGGCCATCCGTGTTGCTGTGGAAACAATTCCTGCATGGTTTGTTGCCGGAATCCGACAGTTTCTGGCTTCTGTTATCATGCTTGTCGTTCTTCTTTCGAGAAAGGAATTCAAGTGGATTGGCTGGAAGAGTTTAGGATACCAGATTATTTTCGCATCCCTGATGCTGGTCGTTGCCAATGGAATGACCACTGTGGCTGAAGAAACGGTTTCAAGCAGCCTTGCCTCGTTAATCAGTGCATGCTCACCTATTCTCGTGTTCCTGGGAAGTGTGGCGGTAGGACTTCAGAAATTTAGTTTACGGGCGCTTAGCGGTGTTCTGCTTTGCTTCAGCGGAATTCTTTTTATCTTCTGGGACGGACTTAAAGATCTTGCCAATCCTGATTACAGAATGGGAATGATTTTCCTGTTCTGTGCCATTGCAGGTTGGGCTTCGGGAACTATTTTCACCAAAAAACTCAATATTCAGAGTGGAAATATAACATTGAATTTATTCTATCAGTTCCTGTTTGCAGGAGTAGTTCAGGTTATCCTTGCATTTCTGTTTTCTGAAAATTATAACTTTGGAAACTGGAGTATTAAAAGTATTTCAGCTATGTTATATCTTGCGGTCTTTGGTTCTGTAGCGGCTTTTTTTGCCTTCCATTATGCACTGACAAAAATTTCACCCGTTCAGGTTTCTATTCTTGCTTATATCAATACCATTATTGCTATATTTTTAGGCTGGCTGATTATGGATGAAAAGGTGACTTTCAAATTTATTCTTGCAGCTGTCATGATCATTTGTGGTGTTTTTATTATTAACTACAAACCGGAGATGTTCAGGAGGCAGAAAGCATTATAATACGTGAAAACTTCCTTATTTTTTCATTTGCTCTATTGTATTTCCATCCATTAAATTCGGTTAAAATTTACAGGTAAGTATCAGAATTTCTTTACATTTGCCCAAACACAACTAATTATAACCATGAAGCAAAAACTATCCATCATTGCGGTTTTACTTCTTCCTGCATTTTATTTTTCTCAAAAAGCAGAGCCCAGGGAAGATATCAAACTGAAAAGCTTTGAGTATAAAATCTATATTCAAAACAAAAAAGACAAAGAAACCGATCAGGAATTATATCTGATTCCTAATAAAGGCGATACTATCAGAGAAAATGCTCTTGTTAAAAAAATATCAGGGGAAGAAACTCACAGAGGTATGTACAGAATTAACAATACAGAAATTCATTTTGTAGATATTGATCTTACCACAGAAAAAATCAACCATAAAATCTATAGTCCCAATAAAAAGGGAGTGCTAACATTAGTCAAAGAAAATTCAAATCTGACCTCTTACTCAAAGGATCTTCCGCCAAAATTTAAAGATAATAAACCTCCGCATCCTGAATTCGCAGGTGGAGAAGCAGCCTTATATCAATGGGTTGAAAAAAACATATATCCGGTCCTGGAAAAGAAATATAAGAAAAAAGAGAAAGGGAATTCTGTTCTTGTTTTAGATATAGAACCAAACGGAATTCCAACTTTTGTAGAAATAAAAAATTTGAATATTTCTGATACCATCAAAAAACAACTCACCGATATCGTAAAAACATCTCCTGTCTGGAAGACCAATATACAAGGGGTTGACGTGTCGGGAATTGTCTTTATTCCTTTAGAATACTAAGGATTATCGTCAGGGAGCATTTTCATATTCGTTCTATTTTCCTTATATTGTATACTCCAACCGATACAATATGCTGAAAAACACATTTTTTTTATTTCTTACCGCCTCTTTCCTTTTGATAAGTTGTGACTACAAAGAGAAAGAGAAAAACCTGACAGACAGGGAGAAACAACTTTTAGACAAAGAGAAACTATTTGCGAAGAAAGAATCCGAATATCAGTCACTTCTGAAAATGAGGGACAGTATTTTTTCCAAAAAAGATTCTGTAGTTATTACTTCTTCATGGCCTACGGAAATTTCCGGCCCATGGAATGGTAAAGTAATCTGTACAGAGTCCAACTGCAGCGAATATGCGGTAGGCGACCAACGTACTGACATCTGGGAGTTTGATAATGATTCTACCCAGCCTATTACCAAAATCATCAACAATAATAATCTGGTAAGGCTATACACAGGCAAGTTTGAAAACAATGAGATCAGACTGTCTTTCAAAACCGATTCTACAGCCAAAAAGAATGTAGAAATGAGCGTTCTTCTTAATGATATTTCGGACAACAAGATCAAAGGAACCAGAACCATCACATCGGATGGCTGTACCGCCAAGTTCTCTGTTGAATTAGTACGTTCCACAAAATAAACACCTATGATTTTACTGAGTATACACAACCTGAGTCTTCCTATAGAAGATCCGGTACTGAAGTTCCTGTTGGTACTGGTCATCATCCTGGCAGCACCATTGCTGCTAAATAAAATTAAAGTTCCCCACCTTTTGGGGCTTATCATCGCCGGAGCCATCATTGGTCCAAACGGATTCAATGTATTATCCAGAGACAGCAGTATTGTAGTAACCGGAACTACCGGACTTCTTTACATCATGTTTCTGGCAGGGCTGGAGATTGATATGGGTGACTTTAAAAAGAATAAATGGAAAAGCCTCACCTTTGGTATTTATACCTTTACGGTTCCCTTTATATTGGGATATCTGGGAGGATATTATCTTTTACATTTCTCCATGCTGACTTCCATTCTGTTTGCCAGTCTTTTTTCTTCTCACACTCTTATTGCATATCCGTTAGTGAGTAAGTTGGGAATTGCGAAAAATAAGGCAGTTAATATTACCGTTGGAGGAACAATGATCACAGATATTCTTGCGTTATTGGTGCTTGCTGTGATTGTGGGGATGTCTCAGGGAGATGTAGGAACTGAATTCTGGGTTAAACTATCAGTTTCATTTGTAGTTTTTGCCCTGATTGTACTTATTGTATTCCCCATCATCGGACGTTGGTTTTTTAAAAGAGTGGATGATAAAATCTCTCAGTATATTTTTGTACTGGTCATGATTTACCTGGCGGCTATGCTTGCTGAACTGGCCGGTGTAGAAGCCATCATCGGGGCATTCTTTGCCGGATTAGCTTTAAACAGACTTATTCCTCACACGTCTTCTCTGATGAACAGGGTTGAGTTTGTAGGAAATGCCATCTTTATTCCTTTTTTCCTGATCAGTGTAGGAATGCTGATTGATTTCAAGGTATTCTTTAAAAGCTGGGAAACACTGGAAGTTGCCGGAATTATGCTGGTAGCCTCTATCGGAGGGAAATATCTCTCTGCAGTGGCGACTCAAAAGACCTTCAGGCTGACCAAAGAGGAAGGAAAACTAATTTTCGGATTAAGTTCTGCTTCCGCAGCAGCAACACTGGCTTCCGTAATGGTAGGATACAACATCATCCTTTCTGAAACCGAAACCGGAGAACCTGTAAGATTATTGAATGAACATGTCTTGAACGGAAGTATTTTACTGATTCTTATTTCCTGTACCATCTCCTCTTTCATTTCTATGGCAAGTGCTCAGAAAATTGCGGAAAGTGATAATGAAGATACCGTTTCCGGAAATACCCATGAGGAAGAAAACATTCTCTTAGCTATTAATCATGAGGCAACTGTTGAGAGAATGGTCAACTTAGGAATTCTGATCAAAGCACACTCCAATACTGAAGATTTGTTTGCGTTGAATGTCATCAATGAAGATAAAAATGAGTCTTCAGTGAAGAATGCTGAAAAACTACTCCATCAGGCAGCAGATGCGGCGGCAGCGGCAGATGTGAAATTACAGGCTTTAAAAAGATATGATAATGATGTCATCAATGGAGTCAATAACGTGATTAAAGAACAGAAAATTACAGACCTTATTATCGGACTGGAAGATGAAAAAGGGTTCTCCCCTTCCTTTGTGTATAACCTTTACAACGGTTATCTGCAGAATGATGATGTGAATGTACTGGTATATCACGCTGCACAACCGCTTTCCACCATTAAAAAATATGCAGTGATGATTCCTGAAAACGCTCATCAGGAGGCAGGATTCTTCCATGCATTGCTGAGAGTATGGAACATTGCCCGAAATTCCGGTGCTACGGTTGTTTTTTATGCTCCTGAAAACATTATTGATATTCTTCAGAAAATCATTAAAAAAGCCAATATAGAAGCAGAATTCATTATCATGAGCACATGGCAGGATGGTGAAAGAACAGCGGCACAGCTTAAAGATGATGAAGCTTTAATTATTCTGATGGCAAAACGTGGAATGAAATCTTATATTCCAAGAATGAGGCTGATCCCTGAACTTCTGAACAGGAATTTAAGCGATAATAATTATCTGCTGATTTTCCCTTTCTCAGAATATGATAAAAACAGTCCGGAAATACGTTCGGTAGGAAATCATGGAGATTTTGTGGAGATTGGAAATGTGATTCAGAAGATATTTAAATAAGAGATTGGAAGCTGGAAGAGGGATGATGAAGGTTATTGATATATGAATAATCATTTTTATTAAATCATCAAACCATTCAGTCATCAATATGAATGGGTTATTATCCTAAGCGCAGTCGAAGGGAGCCCGATATAAATAAGAATAACATAAATAAAATTGGCTTTAGCCGAAACCTAAAATTAAGTTTCAGCTAAAGCCAATTCTTATTGAATTTCGTATTTTGGTCAAAAAAATAACCTATGAAACAAACTATCGGATTTCTCTTCTTTTTTCTGTCCATCATTCTTTCTGCACAAAGCCTCACTCTTTCGGATAAAGAACTGAAAAAGAAATTGGATTCTATCAAAACTGAAGGAAATCTACTCTATTCTTACGAAAATGCATCATGGCATGCAGGAGATCTTGTAGGCAGCAATAAAAGGCTTGCTGAAAATACCGGAAGCTATATCACATACCAGAAAAATGACACCATCAAAACTTCCTTTCTTAATAAAGCCGGTAATATGGTGATCGCAGAACTTTCTTTCAAAAATAACCAAGCAAAACCTGTAAAAGAAAATTTTAAAGAAAGGGTAATTAATGAAACTGAAAACACTTTAAAAAATATCCGTTCAACTGTTATTCCTCAGCTGTCTGATCCAAAATATGCGGTAACGGTACCACAAGGCTATAGTCTTAATATGATTATTATCCCGTTTAATGAAAACTATAAAGTTTATTTAATACCAGGTACGGCACAGTCCGGAGTCATTCCTTTCGGAAATGATTATCTTTTTGTTTCTGATAAAAAAGGGAATATTATTTCCCATAAAAAATTTCATTCAAGACTTATTCCAACCTCTACAATATTGGAAAATGGAGGAACAGTAACAATGTCTACTCACAGCCATTTGGTAACCAATCCTTTTATTTCAGCAACGGACATTTGCACGTTTAAACTCTATGCACCGCTTACAACGCTGGAAGAATTTTCTGTTTTGTCAACAGCTTTAGGAAGTTATATGAAATACAATTATAAAAAAGACAATATTGAGGTGGTTAAGAAGCCTTAATTATAAAAATATTTAAACCATCAATAGCGTCGGGCTTTAGCCCGATGTGAACAATCGAAATAAAATTGGCTTTAGCCGAAACCTAAAATTAAGTTTTGGCTAAAGCCAATTGAATAGATAATTATTGATAAACGGGCTAAAGCCCGTTCCTATTGAATAAAAACATAACAAAAAGGGAGCTGTTTTAAAGATAAAAAACAGCTCCCTTATTTATTGTAAACTGATATTATTCAGCAATCACTCTTACCATTCCTTTCACCTGTATAAGCTTTTCCATAAGCTCTTCTCTGGAATCTGCAAGAACGTTGATGTGCCCCATTTTTCTTCCCGGCTTGGTCTCTGTTTTTCCGTATAAGTGAATGTACGTTTCAGGAAGCTTAAGAACATCATCCATTCCTTCATACACTACTTTTCCGGCATATCCTTCTGCTCCTACCAGATTCAGCATTCCGCTGTAAGTGATGGCATCGGTATCAGCTAAAGGTAAGTTTTTAACGACACGGTACATTTGTTCAAACTGGGAATTCGTATTTCCTTCCTGGCTCTGATGTCCTGAATTGTGCAGTCTTGGAGCAGTTTCATTCACCCATACTTTTCCTTCTTTATCAAGGAACAATTCGATGGCAAATAATCCCGGAGAATTCACCGCAGCTAAGAATTTCTCAGTAATAGAATCAATCTGGTTCTGAACATCTTCTGTTAAAAGAACCGGACATACATTGAAGTCTAAAAGATTCAGCTTTGGATCGGCTACCATTTCTGTTACAGGGAAAATATTGGTTTCTCCTTTCTCGTTTCTTGCTACGATAACAGAAAGTTCTTTTTCAATATCTACAAGACTTTCGATAACAGATGCTTCCGTCCACAGATGCTGATAGTCTTCTTCCGTTTTGATTACCTGTACTCCTTTTCCATCATAGCCTCCCGTATTCATCTTCTGAACAAATGGCAGCGGCATGATGATCTTTTCATCACTGTTCCATACCACCTGAAATTCCGGGCTTGGAATATCATGAGCTTTATAAAATTCTTTCTGAAGGATCTTTTGCTGAATTGTTTTGATGATATTGGCATTCGGAACCACTTTT
Organism: Chryseobacterium metallicongregator; assembly: GCF_031324065.1. NCBI lineage: Bacteria > Pseudomonadati > Bacteroidota > Flavobacteriia > Flavobacteriales > Weeksellaceae > Chryseobacterium > Chryseobacterium metallicongregator. The sequence goes on along the minus strand of NZ_JAVIXS010000006.1, from coordinate 539,676 downwards.
ATTCCTTGTTTTTCAAGTTCTGCCAATGCATCAGCATTTACGTGCTCAATTTCAATGGTGACAACATCTTTATCTTTTCCGAAGTTCAAAACCGTTTCATAATCATTGAAATTTCCCTGCGTAAAATACGAGATATTATGGCATGGTGCATCAGAAGCCGGATCCAGAGTATAAAACTCATCATCATACTTCAGTGCACTTTGTATCAACATTCTTCCCAGCTGTCCGCCTCCCAGAATTCCTATTTTCATTTTTTATTTTTATTAGATTTACTCTTATTGAATTTTATCAATTTTTAAATAGCCCAGTCCCATTGGGTTCTCCTGATTTTCTTCATCAGACTTTTGAAGAATGATAGTATATTTTTCTTTCATATAGGCCGGAAGGATATCACTTACATTGAAAATATCATCAATATCCACTCCATGCTTATCATCAATATGACTTACTGCACCTTCAAACCCCATGGTCTGATAAAATTCCGTAGCTTTTGCTCTTTTTATAATCTCTCCCATAGACTGTCCTACCATTAAGTGCTGCTCATGAAATTCTTCAAAGAAGCCTGGTTTATAACCTCCTAGATTCAGAAAAAACAATTGGTTTTCTGATGTTTTTTCACCTTTTTCTGCAATTTCCACCTTGTAGCCGTCTGCAAATCTCACTTCCTGATAACAATCCAGGTGAATTTTTCCTTCTGCTTCCTTCCAAAATTCTTTCATATCAGGAATCAGATCTTTCAGATTCTCCGCTATTCCGAAGAAAACATCGTGCTGCTCTATATTTCTGCCTTTGGGTGTTGCCCCGAGGATGACATAAAATAATTTCAATTCATTTTTCATGCATACAAAAATACGTTAAATTTATCTTTTTCAAATGTTTGGCAGACTACTACAATAATTTTATATTTGTAGTATTATTTGTAGTATGTCAGAAATCATCATACTCTTCCTTGGCGCAATTTCCGCGGGTCTTTTAGGTTCACTTACGGGTTTAGGAGGAGGAGTTATCATCATTCCTTTATTAACGCTAGGTTTTGGCGTTCCAATGCATTATGCTATCGGTGCTTCGCTCATTTCTGTGATCGGAACCTCTTCCGGTGCGGCTGTAGCTTTCGTAAAAGAAGGTTTTACCAATATGAGAATCGGGATGTTTCTCGAAATAGCCACCACCGCAGGAGCTATTGTGGGTGCTCTGGTTTCAGGAATGCTTAACCCAAATACAATTGGAATTATTTTCGCAAGTATTCTTCTTTTAACGGTTATTTTAAACCTTAAAGGAAAACCAGATCATCAGGAACCTTTGGTGAAAGGAAGTCTTGAAGAGAAACTGAAACTGTATGGAACGTTCCCTGATAAAGGAGTTTTGAAAAGCTATTCTGCAAGAAATACCATTCCCGGATTTTTGATGATGATGTTTGCAGGGGCAATGTCCGGACTTTTAGGAATTGGTTCCGGTGCGTTGAAGGTCTTGGCGATGGACAATATGATGAAGCTTCCTTTCAAAGTATCTACAACTACCAGTAATTTCATGATTGGAGTAACGGCAGTAGCCAGTGCCCTGATCTATTTCCAGAGAGGTGAGATTATTCCGGTAATTGTAGCACCGGTATTGATTGGTGTTGTCATCGGAAGTTTTATCGGTTCAAAAACCCTGATGGTATCAAAGACCAAAAAATTAAAAGTATTTTTTGCCATTGTGATTACCATTCTTTCAATTTATATGATGTATAACGGTATCAACAAAAGCTTCAGATAATGAAAAAGAATTTTACAGATGTAGATCTGAACCGTTCGGTAGGAAACCTTCTGAGATTGGGTGTTATTCTTTCTGTGGCTACATCGCTTATTGGTTTTATCAAGTTATTTTTTGAAGGCTTTAAAATGCCCGAAAAATATACCAGCCTTGTTGTAGGTACTTCTTCTGAAAAGGTATGGGGACATTTTTGGGACTCTCTATGTAAAGGAGAAGGTACAGCTATTATTCAGCTAGGTATTCTTTTGTTGATTTTCACGCCCCTGATGAGAATTGTTTTCGCTTTAATAGGCTATTTAAAAGAAAAAGATTACGTATATGTAATCATTTCTTCTATTGTTTTAGCAATTATGGCAGTGAGTTTCTTTGCAGGTTACGCACACTAATTTTTACATTTCATAGAACTCTAACGGCAGCTGGTCGGGGTCCTGGGTAAAGAAAAATTCTTTTCCGGTAAATTCATCTATGCGGATTTCTTCACAGATTAATCCTTTTGCTACCAGTTCATTTCGTTTTTCTGTAATATTCTCCACCGAGAAAGCAAGATGCCTTAATCCACATGCTTCGGGGCGTGACGGACGTTGCGGCGGATCAGGAAAAGAGAATAGTTCTATTACATAATGCTCCCCGATTGCCAGATCAAGTTTATAAGACTGTCTTTCTTCACGGTATACTTCACGGATGATATTCAGCTCTAAAATTTCCGTGTAAAATTTCTTTGAAACAGCATAATCTGAACAGATGATGGCAATATGATGGATCTTCATTTTTTTAATTTTAATCTATTTCTTAATTCTACTATTGTATTTCTTTACAGTTATCTTTTCTTCTTGTGTCAATAATATACTGAATTTTCCATTCATTATTCTGCTTCACCAGTTGAAAACTATTAGCTCCACAATGTGATAATTTTCCTTTTAAATAAAAAGAGTAAGGCGTAAATACACTTGCCAGATTATCATCCGTATGAATGGCTTCTACTGTAATTCTTTCTTCCAGATCTCCTTTTGAAAATTTGGAAACCGAGGTAATGAAATCCGTAATACTATCACTTTTCACAGAACCGTCTTTTGTGATGGTTTGGAGCACTGCATTCTCCGCAAAAGCTGATTTTACTAATTCCGGATCTGCATTTTTCATACCAAGGAATAAGTTACGGATAGGTTTTTCAATCTCTTTATTCTGCTGCCCGAAACCTGAAATACTGACGAGCAGAAGAATGCCGGCAATTTTTTTCATATGATGAATTTTAAGAAATAAAAATAGATAAAATAAAATTTAAATTGATTAACAAATTTTAAAATTCATTTTCCTTAAATTGTGGTCAAAATTATTTCAGAGCTTTTATATGTGGATTATTTATCTGACTTTGGCCATACTTCTTCTGGTCATGACATTATTACCAAAAATTCAGCATTCTCACTGGATATTCAGGGTTCCGGAATTTGCTAAAATACAGATTACTTATCTTACCTTTTTCACTTTTACATTAGGCTTTTTTACTGATTCTAAAGAATATTTATGGTATTATCAGGGACTTCTTCTGGTCTTATTTGTTCATCACAGTCATACCCTCATCAAATATACCCGTTTTTATCCTGTAAAAAAATACAGACAACGTCATAAGTCTTCTGATAGGCTGCATTTTATTTCTGCCAATGTTTATCAGTTCAATAAAGAGTATGAGAAATTCATCGGACTTGTTAAAAAGCATAATCCTGATTTTTTCATGACCATGGAAAGCAATGGTGATTGGGAAAAGGCCATGAGATCTTTAGAAAAAGAATATACTTATCAGCATAAGGTAACTCTTGAAAATACCTACGGCATGCATTTTTATTCCAGGATTGAAATCAAAGAAGCAAAGACTCATTATTTTGTGGCTGATGATATTCCGAGTATTGAGATCCATATGAAAACAGCTGATGGCTTTTCTTTTGTTTTCTTTGGGGTACACCCGCCACCGCCAAGTCCTACAGAAGAAGAAACCTCAAAGGAAAGAGACGGCGATCTTCTAAGCACAGCCAAATGTGTGAAAGACATCAAAAAACCTGTTATAGTGGTAGGAGACTTCAATAATGTTGCATGGTCGAGATCATCTGTACTTTTCAGAAAAACGAGTCATCTTATAGATCCCAGAATCGGGCATTCTTTTGTTTCTACTTTCCATGCAAAATACCGCCTTTTAAGGTTTCCTATTGATCTGATGTTTCACAGTGAAGATATTTTTATTAAACAGCTGAAAACCTTGGAAAATTTTGGTTCAGACCACCTTCCGGTATATTGCGAGTTTTTCATAGATCATCACAATGATGAACAGGAAAAGCTTATAGAAACAGCAACTGCTGAAGAAAAAACAGAGGCTGAAATCATGATAGAAGAAGGGAAGAAAGAAGATGGAGACCGGGAAACTGTTGTTACTGAAGATTAAAAAAGTGGGCTAAAGCCCACTCCTATTGAATATTTATTCTTATTTAAAATTTCATTATATCCTTCACTACTCCATTCTTTTGAGTGTATTTTAATAATTCAGTTTCAATGAAAGTTTTGATCTGTTCTTCAGAACCATTACTTGGAAACAGAAGGTGAACATTCGCTCCGGCATCCAATGTAAAGAATAAAGGAAGTCCGGTTTCTCTTCTGAAATCCCAGATTTTATTGATGACTTCCAATGTTCCTGTTTTCATCAGGATAAAAGCCGGATCGCTCATCATCATCATTGCATGTAGCGTAAGTGCTTCATGCTCTACCAGCTTGATAAAGCTTTCCATGTCACCGCTTTTAAGGATTTCTTTCATCGGAACAAAGTTTTCTCTTGCTTCCTGGAATCTTCTTTCTGCATAAGGATTCGTATTCATCAAGCCGTGTCCTACGGTTGAAGAAACACTTTTCTGACCTTCATGAATCAGCAATACCCAATCATTAAAATTTTTGAAAACTTCATGAATTTCGGTATCGGGATACTGTACTCCGAACAAATCTGAACTTCCTGCTACCTCATCAGTTTTTCCCCATACAACAAGACCATTATATAAGCTTCGGCATGCACTTCCACTTCCTAATCTTGCTAAAAATGAAGCTTTTCTCAAAGATTCTTCTTCAAAAGTTTTTTCTGTAAAGGAAGCATCCAACGCCATCAGACATTTTGCAATGGCTCCAAATCCTGAAGCTGAGCTGGCAATACCGGAACTGTGTGGAAATGTATTCTCTGTTCTGATGATATATTTCCCTTTTAAAATCCACGGAAGATACTGTTCTATATTTCTGAAATATTTTTCAATTTTTTCGGCAAATTTCACTTCTTCGTTTCCAGCCAGGAAAGTCTGTACTGAAAAAGTTTCATTGGCTATAAATTCCATTGAAGTATTGGTTTTACAATGGTTTAAAGTATAGCTGACACTTGGGTTTGCAGGAATCTGATCAGCATATTTTCCCCAGTATTTAATCAGGGCAATATTAGACGGACAGCTTTCTGAAACCGTTTGGGTATGAATGGTGAAATTTTCTTTTCCTATAAAATCTTGTGTCGTCATAGTTTAATTTAAATCATTATTTTGAACCACCCTGTCAAAAATTTTTTTGAATTTTCGCTAGCTCTCCAAGGAAGGGGAATTTTCACATCTTCAGTTGTAATTGATGTGAAAACAGGGGGTCAAAAAAATTTTAGTACATCTTCTCTATAATATCTGCATATTTTTTAATAACCACATTTCTTTTGACTTTCAGTGTAGGAGTTATTTCTCCTGTATTGATATCAAATTCTGCCGGCATTAAAGTAAATTTCTTCACTTTTTCATAGTCTGCCAGATGGTCCTGTAATTCTTTTATTTTTTCTTTGTAAAGATGAACTATCTTTTCATTTTTTGCAGCCTCTTCCCAATTGGTAAAAGGAATATTATTCTTTTTGATATAATCCTGTAAAAATTCAAAATTAGGAACAATCAATGCTGAAACAAACTGTCTTCCTTCCGCAATCAGCATAATCTGCTGAATAAAATTATTGTTGGTCAAAAGGTTTTCAATTTGTTGTGGAGCGATGTATTTTCCGTTGGAAGTTTTCATCAGGTCTTTGATTCTGTCTGTGATGATCAGGTTTCCTTTATCATCAAACTTTCCAGCATCACCGGTTTTGAACCATCCGTCTTCTGTGAATACTTTCTCAGTTTCGTCAGGTTTATTGTAGTATCCTTTCATGATTCCGTTCCCTCTGGCCTGGATCTCATCATTTTCTCCGATACGCATTTCTACTCCCGGAAGAGGTTTTCCACTCGTCCCATGTTCAAAATGAGTAAGAGGAAAAAGAGTTAATGTAGCAGTAGTTTCCGTTAATCCGTACCCAACCGTCACATGAATTCCTACCGATTCAAAGAAACGAGTCACTTCCGGTGACAATGATGCTCCACCACAAGGTAAGAACCAAAGTCTGCCACCCATTTTTTCTTTTATTTTACTGAAAACCAATCGGTCTGCTATAGCTTCTTTGAATTTTAATCCAAAAGGAACTGGTTGTTCATTTCTTCTTAATTCGGCAGTCTCCCATCCGGTTTTAAGCGCCCAGTCGAAGATTTTCTTCTTTAATGATGAACCTTCTTCTGCTTTTTCCAGAACTCCTGCATATACTTTCTGGAAAAATCTTGGTACCGCACACATCATAGTAGGTTTTACTTCTTCCAGTGCTTTGGCAACATTTTTCGGGTCTTCAAGGAAATACACGCGGGCACCACCATATAAGCATAATAAACTCCAGCTTCTTTCAAAAACATGGCTTAACGGTAAGAATGCCAGTGAGAGCTCTTCTTCAAAGTTTTTAAACTTAAAAAATTCAAAGTGTGAGTCGAATGCTTTGATGAAATTCCCATGGGTAAGCATTACTCCTTTTGGGATTCCGGTAGTTCCGGAGGTATAGATTAATGTAGCGATATCATCATTTTCTTTCTTACAGATCTCCAGCTCCGGTGAAGCTTTTGCAATGAAATCTTCAAGATAAAAACTGTTGAATTCTTTCTTGATCCATACTGCTTTTTTGGAAACAATAATCGTTTCCAGATGATTGTCTTCTTTATGTAAAAACTCAAGACAGGCATCGTACTGCATCTGATTTCCTACTAAAACTGCTTTAGCTCCGGAATCGTTGATGATATGTTCTGCCTGTTCAGCATTATTGGTTGAATAAATTGGTACTGTGACTGCACCGATAGCCATTGATGCCAGATCCATGATCATCCATTCTGATGAATTATCTGAATAAATTGCCACTCTGTCATTCTCCTGAACTCCGGATTCTTGTAAGGCATTGGCTGTTTTAAAAATAATTTCACTGAATTTTTTCCAGCTCAGCTCTTTCCAGGCCGCATCTTTCTTTTTAAATCCGATGGCCGCTTTTATAGGATGTTTTTCTACATTTTTAAGGATAATTGCCTCTGCAAGATTCATTTCTTCAGCTTTTTGTCGTTAATATAATTATTCAGGTGAAAGTCAATACTTTCTTTTACGGGAATAAACTGATAGTTCAGTTTTTCTTTGACTTTGTGATTGGAAATGGTGTTGAATGAAGAGATGGCCTCAATATTTGATTTGGTGACCATTTTGAGTTTTGGAATCAGCCATCCGAATAGAGTGTTGGCTATTCTTCCGATATTGAGTACAGATTGGGAAAGAATTCTTGCATCTTTAAGCCCCAAGCGGGTTCTTACCTGTTTGGCAAGGTCTGCATATCTGTTATTTTCAGCAACAATAATAAAACGTTCTCCGAAAAGGTTATTTTCCATTAATCCAATAGCTGTATTGGCAACGTCTCTTACGTCAACATAGGCAGAACCTCCTGAAAAAGTAAAGCTATTGTCTTCAAAGGTTGAGAAAAGCTCACCGCTGCTTTGGCTCCAGTTTCCGCTTCCTACAATCATTCCAGGGTTGATGATCACTACATTCAGGCCTTCTGCTGATGCTCTCCATGCTTCCATTTCTGATAAATGCTTAGAAATGGAGTATGCAGAATGTTCCAATTTCGGATTAAAGTCAGAATCTTCGTCCAGTTCTCCTTTTTCATTGAAATTATCGAGAACAGCAACAGAACTTACATGGAGGAATTTTTTAACGTTTGATCCTTCGCAGGCAAACAATAGATTTTCTGTACCCTTGATATTGGTATGGTACATTTCTTTTTCATCTTTGGGATGAAAGCTTACTTTTGCAGCACAGTGATACACCTCATCTACACCTTGCAGTGCAGTTTTTAAAGAATCGAGATCATCAAAATCTACGTTGATCCATTCAATTTTATTGAAAAAATCATCAGGATTCTCCGTATAAAAGCTATATGAATGCTTTACTTCGTTTAAATTACTGCCCGGTCGTTTGGAAGCACGTACGTTTTCCCCTCTTTTAAGAAGTTCCAGTACAATTATTCTTCCCAGAATTCCGGTAGCACCTGTTACAAAAATCATTAATTATTTTCTTGATTGCTGACTAAAATATAACAATATTTTCTATCCGGCAATTCTTCAGGTTTCTGTAAAAATTACCCCGAAAAAATGCTTTTGCAAATTTGCGATTTTTAAAGCATAATTCAAGTTAATTTAACCAATATTATCATTCACAGAACAACAAACCGGAAAATTTTAACAACATCAGGGTATTAAATTTAAAAGTCCTGAAAGAATTGACAACTTTCAGGACTTTTATGGTTAAAAAACACTTTGTTTTTAAGCCATTACTTCATTATTTCTTCTTGGAGCTTTATCGCAAAGAACATCTGCAATACTCTTTGAAATAAGGTTTCCTTCTGTAAGATTATCCAGCCAGAAGAATTCTCCTGCAGCATTGATCTCTATGAAGTAATATTCATCTTCAGGAGAAACAATCATGTCTATTGCTCCGTAATCAACATTATAAATATCAAGCAGTTCTAGGAGTTTTGCTTCCACATCTGCCGGAAGTTCTGTTCTGTTCCATTTATCGATAAGATTCACACCATCTTTTCTCCAGTCTACTTTAGCATCTTCAGACTGCTGAGAATCTATTTCGAATGCAAAAACATCTCTTCCCACAATGGTAATACGAAGTTCTTTTTTCTTTTGAATCATCTGCTGAAACTGCATTGGACAGTACAACAATGAATCCAGTTCTTCCAGTTTATCTTCGCCAACAACGTTCGTAAACACTACATTTTCTACTCCTTCTTCATAAATGGCAAAACCGGTCTGCATTTTGGCCACCACATTTTGATGTTTTACAATAAATTTCCTTGCTTCATCCGGATTATTGGTAAGACAGGTTGCAGGAATTGTCAGACCTAATTTATCTGCAATTTTCAATTGTTCTTCTTTACTGTCGAGTCTTCTGTACACACTTGGTTTACCTAAGGAATAGGCATCTACAGATTCGAAGAAACCGAAAAGGGTATTACGGATTTCTCCCATTGCGGCACCGTAAAATTTAGTATCCATTTCTTCTCGCAGACCTTTTCCTATGTTGTATGCTCTTCTGTACCAGATTGCAGAAATATCATCCAGTCTGTGTTTTGCTTCAGGGGTTTCAAGAATACTTACCCATTCTCCATCCTGGAAAATAGTGGATAGTTTGTTTTGTAATGGATAAACGTCTACATCAAAGCGAATGACTTCACAATTATTTTTTTCAATGTATTCTGTTACTTTTTCAATGGAAAAATTATCTGCGGTATGGGTAATTATTAAAATTTTATTCATGGAAATTGATTCTTTTGATAAGATTGTCGGCAATTCTTTCTGCAATAGGAAATCCCAGCTCTTTCTGAAGCATTCCCCACTCTCCCTGAGGATTGACTTCAAGGAAGTAATAAATACTGTCTCTTCCCTTGATCATATCGATCGCTCCTATATAAAGTCCCATTTCTTTCATCATGGAAGTGAGATTGGCTTTAACAGCATCAGGTAATTCATATGCTTCCCAGAAATAGCCATCACGGGCTACTCTCCAGTCTGCATTTTCACTGTTATTGATTTTTCCTGTGAAGAACTCACCATCTACATATACTATTCTTAATTCATATTCTTTGTCAATGTAGGGTTGAAAAATCATCGGACAGTAAGCAATATCTGAAAGGTGTTCTAAAGATTCTTCCTCAATAACTGTAGTGGAAATCATGTTTTCCCCTGACATTGTTTTGGCAGTAACTCCGTGAAGCTTCGCAATGGCTTTTCCCCGGCAGTATTGATAGAAAAATGTCGTTATTTTTTCTTCATCATTGGAAAAAATGGTTTTGGGAATGGTTAAGTTATTTCTTTGTGCTATTTTCAGCTGAAATATCTTATTTCCATCTATTTTTTTTTCATTTTCATAAGGGTTGATCCAGGGAATATGTTCTAAAGCAGTCATCAGATTATACCTCAGGCTTCCATATTCATTGAGAAAAATTTTTTCATAATCCAGATCCAGTTCTTCGGGAGCACTGATCCTCCAGGCTTTTCTGTGCCATACGCCTTTTATAGTGTCAGAATGGATCGTATTTCCCGATTCATCCGTCAGTTCAAATGAATTTTCATGAATACTAATTTTCTGAAGGTGATTCAGACGATCGGAATTCAATCTGAAATAAGGAATATTTTGGGAGTTCAGATATTCGAAAAAAAGATCAATATTATAAAAATCCTGTGAATGGGTGATGCAGAGAATCATTTGCCGGTTGTATTAAAAAGGGAAACTTACTATTTAAGTTTCCCCTACTATTTTATTTAAAATTCGTTCTGATCTTACAGTGGAAGAGTGATTGTATCATCATCACCATCAGAAGGATATTTCAGCGTGTGCATCATATCATCTTTTGGAGAAGTTACCGTATCTATTGTCGGTTTTGTGATCAAATCTCTTTCAGCAAGTGTAATGTCACTTCCTCCTTTTACCGTTTCCGGATCTTTAACCTGTTTTTCTAAGAATGATGCGAAAAACGGCTTCTTCTTTGAGTTGTTGCTTTCCATAATGTTTTAGTTTTGGTTTGATATATAATTTAGCTTAAGCTTTAGTATATTTCTATGCTTCTAAAACATCCTCATCACCGTCAGAAGGATATTTCATCGTTACATTGTCATTGTCAGGTTTTGTAACATTATCCTTAATAGGAGTAGTAATCTGATCCTGAAGAGATGTAGTAATCTGATCTGCCAATACAGAAGTAATACCCCCTCCTTTTACTGTTTCAGGGTCTTTAACCTGTTTTTCTAAGAATGATGCAAAAAATGGCTTCTTTTTTGAATTTTTGTTTTCCATAAGTTAATATTTTTATTGTTTTTTGAAAATCCAAAGTACAAAAAATTCAAATCATGGAGAAATAATATTACGTTTTAATAAAAATTTAACATAATATCACAATTCAAAGAATAAAATTAATTCAAACCCAGAAAATCCTTCACTACATTTGCAAAATCAACCGGGTTTTCCGCTTGTACCCAATGTCCTGCATTCTTCACCGTTACTATTTTAGCTTTAGGGAATTGCTGCTTGATTCCGAATTCGTCCTGTGGCAGGATATAATTGGATTTTGCCCCTGCTATAAACAAGGTTTCACCTTCAAAAACTCCGAATTTAATCGCATTGGAAACAAATTCAGTATATTTTTCAGATAAAGTATTAAGATTGAATCTCCAACCCAGTTTTTTATTGTCATCCCAATACAGGTTTTTCGTTAAAAACTGCACGGTAGATCTTTCCGGAATATATTGGTTCAAAACAGCTTCTACTTCATTTCTTGAAGATACTGTATCAAAGTCTACTGTTTCCAGCGCTTTGATAATTCCCTGATGATGTGGTGGATATGCTTTAGGTGAAATATCTACAACAATCAGTTTTTCAACACGTTCAGGATATTTTACAGCAAACTGCATTACTGCTTTTCCGCCTAAAGAATGCCCTAAAACATGTGCTTTCTGAATGCCATAATAATCCATATAACGAGCTATATCATCTGCCAGATCATCATGAGACATGCTCTCTGAATGAAAGCTTCTTCCATGGTTTCTAAGATCGATCAAGTGTACCGGAAGATATTCTCCAAGATCTTTTCCGAAACTTCCCCAGTTGTCAAGCATTCCGAACAATCCGTGAAATACAAGAAGTGGCGTATTCGTTACATTTTCGCCGAATATTTTTGAATTTAAAATTTCCATATTTTTAGAAGTTAGATGTGAGAAATCAGAAGTTAGATAATATAAGAGATCAGAAACAAAGTTGTACTAACTTCTAGTATCTAGCTTCTAATTTCTTATTTATTACCATTTTGCCAGTCTCTTCAGATAAGCCTGAACAGTGTTTTCCAATCCCATGTAAAGTGCTTCTGAAACCAAAGCATGCCCAATAGATACTTCCAAAAGGTTGGGAATGGTATCTGCAAAGTACTTCAGATTTTCTAAACTCAGATCATGTCCGGCATTGATTCCCAATCCTAATTTGCTGGCTTCAACAGCCGTATCGTAATAAGGTTTTATGGCCTGTTCTTTATTGATAAGATAATTTTTTGCGTAAGCTTCGGTATACAGTTCAATTCTGTCTGCTCCTGTTTTAGCTGCATATTCTACAAGCTCAGGTAAAGGATCCAGGAAAACAGAAGTACGGATTCCTGCTTTTTTAAATTCAGCAATGATCTCTGTAAGGTAATCAAGATGTTTTTTTGTATCCCAACCTGCATTGGATGTAATAGCATCATCAGCATCCGGTACCAGAGTCACCTGTTCAGGCTTCACTTCCAATACCATGTCAATAAAATCCTGATGAGGATTTCCTTCAATATTAAACTCAGTCGTAACCAATGGCTTCAGATCATAGACATCTTTTCTTGTGATGTGCCTTTCATCAGGTCTTGGATGGATGGTAATCCCCTGTCCTCCGAATTCCTGAATTTTTACAGCAGCTTCTGTAACACTTGGGGTTTCACCTCCTCTTGCATTTCTTAACGTCGCAATTTTATTAATGTTTACGCTTAGTTTTGTCATTTTTTATTTTAGATGTTAGATATGAGATGTTAGAAGTCAGAAGCTTGGGGTTGGACTAAAATCCAGACTTTACACTTCTTTTGGTCTTCTAATTCGTTATCATTTAAAAGTTTATTATAAATTTATTTAAACGGGCTGAGCCTTCCAGCTTTATACTTTCACGCTTACCTGCATCACCTGAAGTTCAAATTCTTTTGAAGCCACCAATAAATGGTCAAAAATATCGGCCTGAATCTGCTCAAAACGCTCCCATTTGGAATCATTGGCAAAACAGTAAACCTCAAGAGGCAGCCCTTGTGGGGTAATCTCCAGCTGACGAACCATTCTGGTTCCGTTTTTATCTATATCAGGATCATTTTCAATATATTTCTGTGCATAATATCTGAAAACACCGATATTGGTAAGCTGTCTTCCATTCACGATTTTATCTTTATGTTCAAGCCTTTCTTTTTCTTTTTTGATCTCTGAAGCTCTTTCTTCGAGATAATCTGAAATTAAATTAATCTCCTTTAAACGCTCCACATCTTCGTCCGTCAGAAATTTAAAAGAATTGATGTTAAAGTAGATTGATTTTTTTATTCTCCTTGTATTGGATTCAGACATCACCTGCATATTTTTGATCTCAGTGGTCATCAGATCATAAGTGGGAATCGTTGAAACGGTTTTATCAAAATTGGTGATTTTGGTAGTCAGAAGATTGATTTCCGTAATATTTCCTTCGATGCTGTATTTAGGAATGCTTACCCAATCTCCTACTTTTAAATTTTTAGAAGTAGCTACATGCAGACCGGTTACAAACCCCAGAATAGTATCTCTGAAAACTAATACCAGCACCGCTGTAATGGCCCCAAGACTTCCTACAATAGTGGTTCCCTTGATTCCGAAAATCACACAAAGTCCTACTACAGTAAATATAAAAAGTCCTAAGATTTTTACGGTTTCTGAAATGGCATTCAGTGCCATTATTTTATAGAAATCCTGTTTGATGCTGAAATAATTTCTGAAAGCAGTCAATGATCTGTACAGCATTCCTGCTAACATGAGTACCAATCCCAGATTGATACATCGTATAATAAAAATGGTTGTTTTTGGCAATGCATTTTCCGGAAATATGGATCCCTGTATGCCGGCAACAGCAATCAAAGCTGCAAAATGTGCTACGGAGTTGGTGATTTTGGCCTGATAAATAGATTTTAAAATGGGAAACTTCTGTTCATTATGAAATAACCTGAAGACAGAATTAATGATGAATTTAAAAATAAAATCAGTAATAAAAAACAGGACAAGAAGTAAACTTAATTTTACAATAATATGGAAAACCCAGTCCAGCCCGGAAGGTGATATCTGGGTAATATAAATGTAAAGCTGTTCGCTCAGCTCCTGTATAAAGTTTTTAGTTTCTTGTAACTGGTCATTCATTACAGCAAATTTATGAAATTAAGAATCATCATTTTACTATTCATAATCAATTTTCATCCCAAAAAGCAGTAAACGAAAAATATTGTGAATCAATTTTTAAAATATCAAATCTTCGACAACCCTTAATTATAAATGAAAAATCAACTACAAATAATCAATTTAAGTAAAAAATATTAAAATAAATTACAATTTTAATGTTTTAATATTAAAAAATTATTACATTTGATTAAAACTAAACCCATCAAAACCAATTAAATATGAAACAAAATTACTTGTTCATCATGCTGTGTAGCCTTGTTCTGTTAGTAAACTGTAAAGGCGGTGATGACCCAATCAATCCCGAAGATTCCAAAACAATACCCACCGGAACAATAGAAGGTAAAGTATTTGCTAAAAACGGAACAAAACCTATTGGCGGGGCTATTGTATTCACTATTGACAGTAAAAATCAGGTTTACCATACCTATTCCAATGCTGACGGAACATTCAGCCTAACGGCACCTGAAGGAAACTCTACCCTTCACATTCAGACAGGGAATGGTTTAAACTTCAGAACAGAAGTTCCTGTTACCGTTAAAAAAAATGAAACCACCAGTGTGGCCGACAAAGATTCAAAACTGAATCAGATTGCAAAAATAGCTTATGTAGAAGGCAGTTATGACGAAATAGAAAGTATAATTACAAGTCTTGGTTATACAGCAACCGAAATTAGCTATCAGGATTTAAAAAATTTCAACACCATTTCTCAGTACGATATTATTTTTCTGAACTGCGGTTCCCGTAACTTCACTTACTCAGGAACCAACACACCGAGTAACGACCTTTCCATTTTCAGTAATCTCTCTACTTTTATCACGAATGGCGGAAGCATTTATACTTCAGACTGGGCAGCTGCCTATCTGGTAGGTGGAGATAAAAATGCTCCGTACTGTGGTGTTTATGGAGGTTTTCTGGATCTTACAAAGATATGCTTTAATACCAATGGTAATAGTGCAATGTATAACAACTGCAGCGTTTCCAATGCTGCTATGGCTTCAGCAATAGGATTTAGCACATTAGATATTCAGTATGATCAGCCTTTGTGGCAAAAAATCCAGCATTATGATCCTTCGTTCTGGGAAGTATTGGTACAGAAAGGTAATGAACCATTGATGATAAGAACCAATAAGTACGTCAATACAACAGCTCCTAAAACACCTGTGGGGACATCGCTAAACAATAATCAGATGACCATCTGCCATCAAACGGCAAATGGCAACAATATTACCATTACCATTAATCAGAATGCATGGAACGCTCACCAGGCGCATGGTGATTATGTAGGATCATGCTCAGCAACTACCAGCAGCGGAAATATCTACTATACCACATTCCATAACCACGCCAGTGGAAATATTGGTAAATCAGGACCGATTCTGGAATACGTAATCTTAAATTTGTAATAAAATTTTATAACTCAGTTCTCAAAGTGGTCTTTTATAAGGCCACTTTTTTTATATTGCATGTATATTTTTAAAAGAATGGATACAACGATTATTAATATTTTCTGCCTTATTCTCTTATTTATTGGAATATTGGGAACTTTTCTTCCGGTATTGCCTGGTCTTTTGCTGAGTATCTGCGGACTGTTGATCTATAAATTCGGGACGGATGCTAATCTTTCCATGATTTATATATGGGCATTCGGAATTCTTACGCTTGCTTCTGTGGTGTTAAGTTATGTAATTCCGGCAAAAACCAACAGAAAATATGGAGGTACGCGTTGGGGAAGTATCGGTTCTGTCATTGGAACTATTGTTGGGATATTTATTCCTATTCCATTAGGTTTTCTGATAGGAATGTTTGCAGGTGTATTTATTGGTGAATTACTTCACGACAGTAAGGATATGAACAAAGCCCTACGATCTACTAAAGGAGCGCTGATTGGATTCATTTATGGAACCGGATTCAGTTTTGTGGTAGGAGTGGCAATGTTTTTGGTAGTATTACTTAATATGTTTAACGTCATTTAATTAAATATAAGAAACTATGTTCCATAAAATTGTCATACTCAGTCTGGGAATATTTGCATTAACAGGATGCGATGCCCAAAAGAAATCCAGGATTAATACAAAAGCTACTGAAATGTCCACAGGTACAAAAACAACAAGCTCTGATCATCAGAAAGACGGTGTTATTTATCTGACTGAAGGAGAAAATAAGTTTTTACGAGAATACCAGATGAATGTGACATTCAAAGGAGTTTCTGAAGACAGCCGTTGTCCGGAAGGAGCTCAATGTATATGGGCGGGTGTTGCTCTTGCTCAGGTGGAAGTAATGGGAACATCTACCCGACCGATGACTCTGAACCTAGCCAGTGCAGATTACCCGGCAAGAAATTATCACCAGTCGACAGAATTCAACGGATATACTATCACATTACAGGACATTGCTCCTTATCCAAAATCACAGGATGGAACAAAAGCATTAGCCGGAAAATATAAAATCGGAATTAGGATAAAAAAAGCAGATCAATCTGCTGATTCTACCAGGAAATAGGATTCTTCCCTTTGGAAACAAGATATTCATTAATTTTTGAGAAAGGCTTGCTTCCAAAAAAACCTCTGTACACAGAAAAAGGAGAAGGGTGTGCCGATTTAATAATAAAATGTTTAGCCGGATCTATAAGTTCGGCTTTTTTTTGTGCAAAAGCACCCCATAAAACAAAAACCACATTCTCTTTTTTATCTGAAATTTCCTTAATAATAAAATTCGTGAACTTTTCCCAGCCAAGGTCTTTATGAGAATTAGGTGTATGTGCACGAACCGTTAAAGTAGCATTCAGCAATAAAACGCCCTGCTTTCCCCAGTCATCAAGCTCTTTAGAGGTTCTTACCACTCCCAGATCATCTTTTAATTCAATAAAAATATTCTTAAGTGACGGTGGTGCTGCCACCTGCTCAGATACAGAAAAACATAATCCGTTCGCCTGATAGTCATTATGGTAAGGATCCTGGCCAATAATCACAACTTCCACATCATCAAAAGCCGTAAGCTCCAATGCTCTGAAAATCTGATTTTTTGGTGGAAAAACTTTGGTTGTTGCATATTCATTCTTCACTTTCTCCCAAAGGGTGGTAAAGTATTCCGTACTTTTTATCGGGGCTAAAATTTCTGTCCAGGTCATAGTGCAAAAATAATAATATTAAAATAAGAGCTTCAGTTATACCTTAAATATCTTCACTTTTCTTTCTATCAGCATATATGAAAAATAGGACAGCAATAATGAAAGGGAAATTAATAACAGATTATTAAGATGATAAGAATTTACAATAACGAAATTCTGTTTCTTCACCATATAATGGATGATGTATAAAGAGTAGGAAATATTTCCTAAAAAATACACCACTTTAGTTTCTAAAAATGCTTTCAGATAATTTGACTTTCCTTCATACAGATATTTGATCATCAATGCTGATAATAAAGGAATAAACAAAAGTCCTTTTTCAATAAACAGCATGGATACAAACAATAGGAGAATGATATAAAGGAACAGGTTTTCCTTTTTTATTTTAAATGGTGGCAGAAGGGCAATTCCAATTCCAAGAAAATAGGAAGAAACCGTTCTTAGCAGAGAAACCAGTCCGTAAGGAAGATCAAGATATCTTGGTGATTCCCCTACTTGCATTGGATGTTCAGAACCTATATAGAAATGATCGGGAATATAAGGAAGTGCAAACCTCAAAACCAAACTGGCAATAATTAAAATTTCGCTACGTATTTTATAATGCAGGACAAGCCATAGCATAAAAGGGAATATTAAGTAACAAACCCATTCTGTACTTAGCGACCAATAGACTACATTCAGCAGATAATCAGGATCAAAAAAACATTGTAATAATGTAGCATTAATCAGAAATCCCGCTATAGAAGTCTTCACCAAAAACAATGCAATAAAAATAACCGATACAATGTATACAGGATAAATTCTATTGATTCTTTTTTTATAAAAAACCTCTATTATTTTATAATTCAGATTCTTAAGCTTCCCGGAATAAGAAACCGTAAGCAAAAAAGCACTTAATACAAAAAAAATATCAACCGCTACATACCCCTTTCCTACTATATCCTGAATGAATTCATTCCTAAAAAAGCTAAAATGAAAAAACGCTACCCATAATGCAACAATCCCTCTAAGTCCCGTTAAAGATTTTATTTCATTTTTCATATGTAATTTCAATCGGTGATAAAGATAGAGAAAAACCTGTTAGATTTCCTACGGACGATTTCCGGATAGCCTTTTCAAACTGAAAATAATATTATCCGGAAAGCCTTCATCTTTTTTTCCTTCCTGCAAAATAAAATGATGTTTTAAAAGAAGTCCTTTTGAATTTTCATTGAATGTATTGGTAATGGCTACAATTTCCTGTAAATGGAGTTCGTTAAACCCATACTCTACTACCGCATTCAATGCTTCAGACATAATTCCCTGCCTGTGATACTCTGGTAATAGCTCATAGCCAACTTCTGCTGTTTTCCGGTCTTCAGAAAAATTCCAGAGACAGATGGTTCCGATAAGATGAGACTGATCTTTTAAAGAAATTCCTAAATAGACAGTTTCGTTATTGTGAATTCTTTCTTTAATGGTTAAAATAAACTGAAGGGCATCATAATTATTTTTGGGCGATTTTCTTAAAACGAACTGATTGATCACTTCATTGCTTCGAATCCGTAAAATATCCTCAACGTCGCTTTCGTTGATATCTCTCAGTAATAATCTTTGGGTTTCCAGTTTCACATTTCAAATGTAATAAAAGAATATCATCTTATTTTTAACATTCCCATCTTTTTCAGAAAAAAGTAACACCATAAAGTTCAAATTCACAGGTAATTTATTCTGTAAATCTCTCAGATATACGGAATAATCAAAATTCTCACTAAATTTGCACTGTGTATATAGATAAAGAAGATTTAGACGAATTAGAGTTTCCGCAATTGCTCGCGGAAATCTCCCCATTTGCGTATTCTCCGAAAACAAGAGAAAAAATTCTTCAACTTCGTCCGATGGAAATTGACGAGGCGGAACTTTCATTAAAAAAAACCTCAGAATATCTGTCGAGTTTTGAAAGTTCAAATGCGATTCCGTTTGATGAATATGAAGATATTGAAAGTGAGCTGAAATTGATGCAGATTGAGAACTACCGTCTGGAAAATGCTGCTTTCATCAAAATAAAAACCATCACGGAACAGATCGGAAGGCTTCAGAAATTCTTCCCTACCATGCCGGAAACGTTTCCTACTTTATTGGAAGAGGTTTCTGTACTGGAATTCAGAAAAGAGATCATTGAGAAAGTAGATAAGGTTTTTAACCGTTTTGGTGAAGTGAAAAATGAAGCTTCTCCAGCTCTGAAAGGGATAAGAACTGAAATTCAGCTTGCTAAAAAGGCCATTCAGGAAAACTTCAACCGTGCGCTTACCACTTATGGACAGAGTGATTTTCTGGATGATATCAGGGAAACGATTATTGACGACCAAAGGGTTCTGGCTGTAAAATCAGGATTCAAAAAAAGGGTTGCAGGAAGAACATTAGGAATTTCCAAAACAGGTTCCATCACGTATATTCAGCCGGACAGTGTGGTAAAGCACTATTTCAAGCTGCGTGAAAATGAAGAGGAAGAGAAAAAAGAAATTGATAAAGTTCTCCGTAAACTTACTGCAGAACTGGCCGAATTTCAACCTCAGCTTTGGAGATATCAGGTTTATATTTTTGACCTTGACCTTACCAGGGCTAAAGCGAAATTTGGTGAAGTGATCAACGGAGTTCTTCCGAAAATCAACCATCATAAAACGCTGAGATTAAAAGATGCTTATCATCCTCTTTTATGGTTAAGAAACAAAGTTGAAAATAAAATTATTCACCCTCAGACCCTTACTTTAACAGATCATAACAGGATTATCTGTATTTCCGGTCCGAATGCTGGTGGAAAATCAATTACCCTGAAAACAGTTGGACTATTACAGCTGATGATTCAGAGTGGTATTCTGGTTCCGGTTCATCCTAAGTCTGAAATGTTTTTCTTTGAGAAAATCATGACTGATATTGGGGACAACCAGTCCATTGAAAACCACTTATCCACCTATTCATCGAGGTTGAAGAAAATGTCAGGAATCATTCGTGAGGCAGATGCCAATACCCTTCTGCTTATTGATGAGTTCGGCACTGGTTCTGATCCGGAGCTTGGAGGTGCACTGGCAGAAAGTTTCATGGAGTTTTTCTATGACAAAAAAAGTTTTGCGATTATCACAACGCACTACACCAACATTAAACTGGTAATAGAACAGCTTCCTAACGCCCAGAATGCAGCCATGCTTTTCAATGAAGAAACACTGGAACCGATGTATAAACTGGAAGTAGGACAGGCAGGAAGTTCATTTACTTTTGAAGTTGCAGAAAAGAATAAAATTCCGAGATTCATTATCCATTCTGCCAAGAAAAAAGTAGAACATGATATTGTTAATCTTGACAAAACAATTGTAAAACTGCAGCAGGAAAAATTTGAGGTTGAAAAACTAAAATCTGATCTTGCAGAAAGAAAAGAGTCTGTAGAAGATAAACGTGATAACCTTCAAAAACTGAATGAGCAGCTTCAGCAGAAACTATTCAATTTCCAGAAGCTGTATGAGGAAGAACACCGTAAACTACAGTTCGGGAATAAGATTGAAACATTCATCGACAGCTATACCAAAGGAAAATCCAGAAAGGATGTGGTAAAAGATTTTGTGAAGCTTCTTGAACAGGAGAAATTCAGAAAACTGGGCAGTGACAAGGATGAAACCAAACGCCTGCAGGTTGTTAAGAGAAAAATCGCTCAACAGCTGAAAAAGGAGGATGTTATTGAAAAAATTGCTGAAACCAATGAAAAGCTGGAAGAAAAACGTAAAACCGACCGTGCTGTATGGATGAAAATCGGGCAGCGTGTTCGTATTACCGGAAGCACCAGTGTAGGAACCATTGAAAAAATTTCCAGAAATAAAGTGATTGTCAATTACGGAACTTTCAAGACTACGATTGATGCGGATGAACTTGAAAGAATTTAATGAATAACAAATTAAATTAACGCAAATACAAAGAGAGAGTACCTTCTGGTGCTCTCTCTTTTTTTTATTTCTTAATGAATTTTAATCGAGTTACCTTTTCTTTATCTTTCAGCTGGATAAAATAAATTCCTTTGGACAAATTACTAAGGTTTACTTTATGGTCAGAAGCTTTTCCTTCTCCCGTTTTCTGCCCCACCGCATTATAAATTTCATAATCTGCTGCTTCTGAAATTCCTGAAATATTTAAAACATCAGAGGCGGGATTAGGATAAATTTCAGGTTTTACAGACTTTCCTGATTCTTCCACTCCAAGGGTGAGATTGAGTAAATCTACGCCATAATCTTCAACTTCTCCGTAGGTAAACGTACTACAACCATCTGCAGGCATTATTTGACTGGAAACAATCCTCATGGTTACACCACACAGTGTCACTGCTGCCAAACTTGGAATTGTAAAAACAGACACTGCCGGAGCAGCCTGGGTGATATTATTCGCCACCATAACTCTTTCGGAGGATTCAAAAATTCCGTTGGCATTAAGATCTATCCACGCTGTTACTGTTGTTGTCCCTGGTGTCCCCATCCACGTATTGGTTACTGAAAGTATATTTCCTGTACTTCCTATAAAAAATTTGACCTTACGGCTTACATCACTTCTGTAATCTGTATAATTGGAAGGTCCGGAATTGCTGACCATTGGAGTGGTAATTCCGGCAGAATTTACGGTCACATTGGAAATATGCATCAGGCTGGTATCTGTAGATGCACTTGCACAATAATTAAGTGTTGTTGTAAAAAATACGGGATTAGACCATGTTCCCTGTACAGTACACAATTTTACCACCTGCACTTCATAAGTTGTACAAGGCTGCAGATTAGTAATAGTATAAGAATTTTGCCCAGCTACAGGAGTAGCAACCATCCAGATAATGGTTCCAGGTATTCTATATCTGATAAAATTATTCGGAGTATTGGGATCAGCAGTCCAGGTAACAGTTCCTGAGGTAAGAGTTGTAGTAGACACCTGCACGCCGGTGGGAGCATTGGTATCACAGTAAAATAAAGATTGGCGTTCTTCTTCTATTTTGTGAGTTGCCTGAAAGTTGGATATTCCCAAAATAAAAGAGAATACAAAAAGTAGTTTTTTGGTCATGTTTATTAGTTTTAAAATTTTCTTGAAAAATAGGGTATTTTTTCAAATATAGCTTAGACTTTCTTCATATAGCATTGTATTTTTTAATATATTTGATAATAAAGTGTAAAACACACAGAAACTTCATGCTTTTAATATGTTCAAAAGTATTTCTACTCTCTGGATTTTTTATAAAAAAATAATAATTCCCACCTTGATATTTTCTTTATTAGCTTCTTGTTTATCCTCTTTCAGTATTGAGAATTTTGGATTGAGTTTTCTTTTAATATCTCCTGTCCTTCATTACTTTATATATGAACTCCGGTTTAAAAACGAATATTACTTTTATGCCAATTTAGGATTTTCCAGAAGTTTCCTTTGGGGATTCACGGTATTTGTCTGTGTAATGGTCAAAATAATAACAGGAATTTTATGAGTAAGCTTCATATTGACAGCATAACCAAGTCTTTTAAAGATCATAATATCCTGCAAGATATTTATTTAGGATGTGAAACCGGGCAGATTATTGGAATTCTGGGCAGAAATGGTGTTGGAAAATCAACATTATTAAAAATTATTTTTGGAACTGTCAGTAGTGATACTCAGTTTATAAGATACAATGACAAAGTTCTGAAAAGTATTTCCGATAGAAAAAACAGAATTGCTTACCTGCCACAGGACATTTTCTTGCCGAAATACAATACCGTTAAAAGCTTAATTCCTCTTTTTTGTAATAAGAAAAATACAGATCTATTATTCACTTCAGATCTGATCCGTCCTTTTTTGTCAGAGAAACCTAAAAATCTTTCCAGAGGTGAGCAAAGGGTTATTGAAGCTTTAATGATTATTTATTCTGAAGCAGATTTTGTTTTACTGGATGAACCCTTCCATAGCCTTTCTCCGAAAATCTCTGCAGCATTGAAAACAGCGATCATTGAACATTCTGCGAATAAGGGATTCATTATTTCTGATCATAATTATCAGGAAGTTCTTGATATTTCAGACCACCTATATCTGCTTTCTGACGGCCATCTAAAACAAATACAAGATTTTAAAGAACTGCAGCGGTATAATTATCTCCCGAAAAGTATTTAATTTATATATTTGGGGATCAAAAAAAATTTCATGATGACTTTTATAAATAAAGCATTCTATTTATCTGCATTCAGTATTTTATCTATAGCTTTTGTAAAAGGGCAGACAAAAGTTCCTTTTGGAGTTGTAAAAGCTGAAGAAGGATATGCCAACGTACGTGTACATAAAGACGACTACCGAAAAATTGTAGACAAGATCCGTATGCGTAAAGGAGATGTTTTTGTTTATGTAAAACCTGCTCCAGGAGAAACAGAGTGGATCTGGATCAAATATCCGGAGAAACAGGATGATGACAAGCCTTTTGTACGTTATGAAACTCTTGATAAAGAAGGAATGGTGAATAAAGGACGTATTGCCTATGTGGACCAGCTTCCTGCCTACACTCCTTCTAAATCTAAAAATGGAAAATCCCTTATTTTCACTGACAATTCTGACCCTAAGATTCCTACTGCCCAAAGAAGCAAAGTAGTGATTGATATTTATCCTTCCAATGCCGGATACCGTAAAAAGGAAAAAGATGCCGATGGAAAAATTCTCACCATTGATAAAGTGAAACCATGGGGAATCGGGAATGATCTTCCTGAAGGAATGACCGAAATCAAATCTATTAGAGTCCAGCAACCCGGAAGAGGTTCTGTTTTTGTAAGAGAAGCCATTAAAAACATGTTCCAGCCTACCATGGATTTTGAGAACATTGGAGTAACTTCCCTTGACAACGATAATATTTTCCTTTATATGATAAACGGTTCAGGAGAAAACAGATACACTACACTCTGGACGATTAAGAAAGGAAGAGTAATCAGCCAGATTATTTATCATAATCCGGAATAAATTCATTATTTTTGCACCCGAAAAAGTTTTACACTTATTCATCACAGAAATTGGTTCTGCATCACTGCAGATTAAAAGGGAACCGTGTGAAAATCACGGACTGTCGCGCAACTGTAAGTAGCTGAAATCTTTATCAAAGATCCACTGTGCGAGGCATGGGAAGGAGATAAATGATGCTACAAGTCAGGAGACCTGCCTTTTTCTTAAACATGTAACTTTCGCGATTTGAAGTTGTATTGATCTGATGGATTGTTTCAGGAGTTCTGTAAGTTCCTGTCATTATTCTGTTGTTTTAATATCATTTCTTATCGCTTTAATTAATAATGATATATGACTACAGAAGAAAGAATTGAAGCATCCGAAACCAGAATCTTTAAAGCGGTTTTCCCTAATACAACCAATCATTATGATACTCTTTTTGGAGGTACAGCGATGCAGCTGATGGACGAAGTAGCTTTTATCACAGCAACCCGTTTTGCCAGAAAAAGAGTGGTAACGGTAAGCAGTGATAAGATTGATTTCAAAAAACCTATTCCTGCCGGAACCATCGTTGAGCTGATCGGAAAAGTTTCATATGTTGGAAAAACCAGTATGAAAGTAAACGTTGAAATTTACACAGAGCAGATGTATTCCTATGAAAGAGAAAAAGCAATTATAGGTGATTTTACTTTTGTAGCGATTGACGAATTCAAGAAACCAATTCAGATACTATAAATAATAAAGCTTCGGGCGGCCATTGGCCGCCCGAAATTTTCACCTTCAAAAACAACATATTATTTCTCAGCCAAAAATTGATTGAAATTCATTTGTTTTTTATTTACTTTTAGCATGGCAAAAAAATTATTTTTACATTGCTGTCACTAAAAACTATAGAAGAACCGATATTTCATGAAAAAGATTATTTTAATCATTACCCTTATCCTTTCAATTTCATTAAGAGCACAAAAAGACGTAAAAATTGAACTTTCGGAAAGTTACGAATTGGGAAATATTATTCTGGCCCTCACTGAATATGGCAGAACAGATCCTTATGATGTTCAGAAAATCCCACCGTATTACGATGAAATTATTACATATTTTGAACCTGTAAAAGATCATCCTCTGCTGAAACAAGTCAATTATTCAAGAAAAGACTGGAAAAAATTCTTAGGCTTCCGAACTGATTTCTATGCATTTTCTTTTGATGAAAAAGGTTTACTTAAAAGAGACTTTCCTTTCAATTCCTTTGGTCCTAAAGAAGTAGATGAAAATCTGGAGCTTATCAATGATTTTGTAAAGAAATCGAATTACAGAGCCTTTTATAAAAATCATCAACAGTTTTATAATACTTTAATTGCTAATTACAAAGAGTATTATTACATCAATGATACCTATGCATTCCTGGATAAAATTGCCGGACAACCTAAAAATAAAAATACTAAATCCTATGTTATCGCCATTTCTCCTTTAGTAGGCGGACAAAATTGCCACAGAGAAATCAATAGCTCATTAACCGTTGATTTTCCTGATATCGGAAAAGATCTTATTCTTGGAAATTTAAAAAATAATATTGCCAGGAGAATTCTTGATAATCACACTGTATTTTCAGAAATCGATCATGGATATGTAAATCCTATTTCAGAACACTATTCAAAGGAGATAACGGAAAGCTTCAACCTTACGAATTGGGATAAAAAATCAGGATACGTGGGAATAAATTCATTCAATGAATATATGACATGGGCTGTTTACGATTTATTCATTAAAGAAAATTTTCCAAAGGAAAAAACAGACAGCCTTTCAGCAATCTACCATAAAGTGAATATCCGACGCGGTTTTATTGCTCAGAATTTATTTTCTGAGAAGCTTATAGAACTTTATAAAAAAGAAAAGAACCTGGAAAAATTATATGTTCCATTATTAAAATGGACGAAGAAAATAGAAAACCAAATTTCCCAGCCTTCCGTTCTCAATTCCAATAACAAAGACTTTGAGAAAGCTGATCTCAATAATATCGTGGTAAAATTCACAGAGCCTATGAAAAAAACAAAGACTCTTCAGCTCAAATTATATGAATACATTGATGGAAAAGAAACCCGCAATACAATCATTATCGTTAAAAATCCGGTCTGGTCTAAAGATGGAAAAGAAGTAAAATTCAAACTGGATACTTCTTATAAGAATTTTGTACTGGGATTTTATGTACCGAACAATATGACGGGGTTTTATTCTAAAAAAGGAATTTTATTAAATCCCGACAATTACTTATTACTATCCTCTTAAAACGTTTCAGATGATCTATAAAAAGACACTGCTCAGTAACCGGGCAGTGTCTTTTTAAATTATTTCAATACTTTTTCTGTTTCCAGGCTTTTACTCAATAAAAGCTCAAAAGCCTCTCCCATTTCATCTGATGCTCTGCTGATCGCATTTTCAAGCATATTTCGGATTTGTCTTTCAGTCACTCCAGCCTCAGTCCAGCTCTTTCCGGAAGTATGAGAATTTAAGATAAACGGCATGATTCTGTCGATCCCACACGCAAAAATAGCATCAGGAGTTTTCTCATCCTCAAATTCAAGCCATAAATTAAAAAATTCTGTGCGCAAAGGTTCATCCAGAATTCCAAAGATTTTCTGAGCAGAAGCTTTCTCTCTTTCAAACTTTCCTACCATTGCTTTTTCATCAAAAATAAAAGTATCTCCGGCTTCAATCTCCACAAGATCATGAATGGAAAGCATTCTTATTACTCTCAACAAATCAATATCCGCACGGTTTTTAGCATAGGGATAAAGAATCTGAGCCAGAATAATAATCTGCCAGGAATGTTCCGCCGTATTCTCTCTTCGGGAATCATCTGCATTATAATTTCTTCGTTGTACATTTTTAAGCGCATCTACTGCCAGGATAAAATCGATCTCTTTCTGAATTTTCATCTTACTTCTTATTTCTGTTATATTGATCTGATGGATATACCTTTGTTTTGGTAATCCATTTATTATTTATCTTTTCTTTAGTGGTCACTTTTACAGAGCCTTCAACACTCATATCCTCTTCTTTTTCAAAAACTTTATCAAGTCCTTTATTCGGAATTACGGCATATTCTGTTGTAAAAATATCACAACAGCCGGACTTTCCATAAGAAATAAGACGTTTACGCTGGGCATCGACATCAAAAATATCAAGACCGTTTGACCCCAGCTCTGTAAGTTCCTCGCTTTTTACAAACACCATTCTTGTTTTGTTGAAGACATATACATCATAAGATGCCCCGCTATAATTTCCCATATTTCCGTTTCTTATGGCAACATCTTCCGTTCCATCGAAGTTAAAGTCATCTAGGATCACAGCACGTTGATCTTTCAAAAGTGGAATCAATTTCCCCTGAATAGGTTTTTTACCTTGTTCTGTATATAAAACCAGATC
Organism: Chryseobacterium metallicongregator; assembly: GCF_031324065.1. Classification (NCBI taxonomy): domain Bacteria; kingdom Pseudomonadati; phylum Bacteroidota; class Flavobacteriia; order Flavobacteriales; family Weeksellaceae; genus Chryseobacterium; species Chryseobacterium metallicongregator. Next base: position 512,007 of record NZ_JAVIXS010000006.1, on the reverse strand, counting down.
ATCAGAAATAAAAGTCTGTACCTTGCTATTCTTATGATCAAACAATTCCACCGTTCCCTTTCCTCCACATCTGTCATCATAACAATTTTCTATCTGGATGACGGCATCATAGCTTTTTGATACATTTTTAACCTCAAATTGATATTGCCCGAAACTTAAAGGACCCAATAAAAGAAATACCGATAAATGCTTGTACTTATTCAAAATATTCATGGTAATAGTAAATGATTTAGGTGTTTTTTTATTTCTAACAAAAATACGAATCATAATAGCAATCTCAAAATCCCGGTATCATTATCTGTCAGAATTACCTTTTCAATAAGAGTGTATTCATAAATAAGAAGCTGTCTCCCGCTATCCGCTCATACTCCTCGCTCCTGCCCCAAAGCCATGGCTGCTGTGGGGTAACCGCTGCTATCGGGGCTAGAGCATGAGTGATAAGTGATAAGTGATAAGTGATAAAAGATCTTTTTTTCTGTCCAATTTTCAAAATTCTATTTAAAAATTTTCAGACATTTTCTTCTAAAATCCGTTTTACTCAAAATTCATAATTAAAATTATTATACTGATTATCAATACTTTGAATAATTTATTTTAAAAATTTCACTACTTTGTATTGCATAATACCATTTTATTTACATATCTTTGTAATGTAAAATCGAAATAGGTACAACTAGCTAGGTTCCGAACTTCGAAAATTATATAACTAATTAACAAAACTTATCAAAGATGAATACCGAAAATACCAAAGCGCAAATGCGAAAAGGAATTCTGGAATTCTGTATTCTAAGTCTCATCAATAACCGTGAAATGTATGTTTCTGATCTTATTGACGAACTGAAAAAAGGAAAACTGGATGTAGTAGAAGGAACCCTCTACCCTCTTCTTACAAGACTTAAAAACGGAGAGTTTCTCTCTTACAGATGGGAAGAATCTACAGGAGGACCACCCAGAAAATATTATCAGATTACAGAAAAAGGAAAACTTTTCCTGGATGAACTTCTCAATACATGGAATGAACTGACAGCCTCAGTAAACCAAATCACCCAACAAAATTAAAAAACAAAGCTATGAACAAGACACTCTCAATAGGACTCGCAGGTTTTTCTTTTACCATAGAAGAACACGCATATATAAAGCTCAGCGATTACCTGAATGCACTGAGAAGCTCTCTGGATGCTTCTGAGGCTGATGAAGTAATGCATGACATAGAAATAAGAATGGTAGAGATCTTCAAAGATTCTTTAGGAAAACGTGAAGTGATTAACGATACCGATGTAGAAAAGGTAATCGCACAAATCGGAAGCCCTGAAAAAATCGAAGAACAGGAAGAAGCTTATTTTTCTGAAAAAACATCTACCAGAAAAGAATATTCAGGATCCAATTATACCGATAAAAAGCAACTGTTCCGTGATCCGGAAAAACAAAAAGTAGCAGGGGTTTGCGCAGGTTTAGCTCAATATGTAGGAATGGATATTACTACCATGAGAGCAATCTGGCTGGGAATCTTCGTATTAGGAATTTTTACCGCAGCCATTTCCTCTTCATTAATAGGTCTTTTATATGTAATCCTTTGGATCGTACTTCCAAAAGCTGAAACAGCAGCAGATTTCCTGAAAATGCAGGGAAAGCCTATGAACTTCGACAATCTTAAGAACGAGTCTAATAAATTGGTACAATTTGCCAATGAATCTACTCAGAGGGTCGGAGAAATCTATAACGAAAACAAACCTTACATCAGCAACGCGAGCAGCGGAGTTTGGAATGTATTCAAGTATATTGTAGGAGGATTCTTTGTATTGATGGCTGTAAGTAGCATTATCGGAGTATTTGTATTATTTGCCCTTTTCGCAATGGATACAGACTTCCCGGGAGCTAATGAAATCAGATTCTACATGGACGATCAGGGACTTGATAAAGTACTGGCTGCCATGATGGTGATCGGAAGTTTAATCCCGGCAATCCTTTTCAGCTTATTAAGCATCAAAATATTCTCACCAAAAACAAAACTGAGAAATATCGGATGGGTTGTAGGTGGTTTATTCCTTCTTTTAATCGGACTGGGAACTTACTTCGGAATCAGCATGGCTAAGAAAGATATGATCTACAGAGGAAGCAAGGAAGATGTAGAAAATGTTGCTATCAACACCACTTCAGATACAGTGTATGTAGATATAAAACAGATCAACATTCCACAGAATTTCAAAGGTTACAACAATGATATTTATTCAGATAAAAGAACAGTGTATGAAGAAGATTATATTTCTGTAGATGTAACCAGAAAACCAGATATTAAAACACCTTATCTGATCATTAAAAAAGAAGGAAAAGGATATAACTTCCCTATCCAGATGACAGTTCCTGTAGAAATTGTGAACAACAAAGTATTACTTCCCAACTACATCAAATATCCGTACGAGCACAGATTCAGAGATTACAGCCTTGATTATGAACTTGTGGTTCCGCAAAAAGCAGTGGTTATCTCTATGAATAAAGACCGCATTCACATGGACGGAGATTTAGACGGAGATGGCATCAATGACGATGATCAGGACAGAGATGAAGACCATAACAATGTCCGAATTGAAAAAAATAAAATAACGGTAAACGGTTCCAGTATCGAATACAACTCTGATGACAAAGACAGCATCATTGTAAACGGTAAAAAAGTTCCGAACAACCAGGCAAAGAAAGTTATTGATTCTGCAGTGTCTACTATCAAAAAATCAAATAAAGATATGGACATCAAAATCAAAGACGGAAAAAACGAAATTTCCATACAAACTAAATAATTAACTTCAGAGAGTGGTAGAAGGTGTGGGTGGATGGCAACCGTTTGAAATTCACACCCTTCTTCTCTCAGAAAAGTGAAAATAAAACTACATTTAGTTTCTTATGTGAAAAAAAAGTTTTAATTTCGTAAAGCTAAAATTTAATAACCAAACAATCAAAAACACAGCCATATCATGATACAATTTGCAATGGAATTCGTAATGAAAATCGTAGATTTAATTAGCGGTTTGTTTTAAGAGCAATAATATTTCAATATATTTGTAAAGTATAACCAAAGTTTGGTTATACTTTTTTGTTTTTAATTCAAGAAATCTATGAAAAAGCTGTTAGGCAAAGCAATGTTAAAAGTATTAGGTTGGAAAGTCGTTCTTCAGGGCGATGTCAACAATCTAAACAGGTGTATCCTAGTGGTAGCCCCACATACCCATAATATGGAATACATTTTAGGAAATTTCGCCTATTGGTCTTTGGAGAAACCTTTAAAAATCATCATTAAAGATGCCCACACCAAAGCCTGGTATGGAAGTATCGTAAAAGGACTTGGTGGTATTGGGATCGACAGAAGCCAGAAAAACGATCTTGTAAATTTCGTAGCCAATCAGTTCTCCAAAGAAGATTTCAGTCTTGTGATTACTCCGGAAGGAACCAGAAGCTGGGTACCGAAATGGAGAAAAGGATTCTATCATATGGCTTTGGCAGCAAAAGTTCCTATCGTTCTGGCAGCAGGTGATTTTAAAAGACAAATTGTGTACCTGGGCTACACCATTCCTTATGAAAGAATAGCATCAGTTCCTTTTTCAGAAATCATGCAGGAAATTCAGGACTATTATGTAAAAAATGATATTGTTCCTAAAGTACCGGAAAACTGGAATCCTAATATTATGGGAACCGGAAATGAAACGGACAGCTTAAAACAAGATTAATCAATCATCATTTATCAATTATTAAAATGAAAGGTCAGACAAAAGAAGAAATATTAGCATTCATCAATAACTGGGGAGATGTAACTCTTGCCAAAACACTTGAAATCAAATTTATCGATATTGATCTCGAAAATGAAACCCTTACCGCAACAATGCCCGTTCTTCCAAGAACTCATCAGCCTTTTGGAATCATGCATGGAGGAGCAAGTTGTGTTTTAGCTGAAACCTTAGGGTCAAGCCTGTCTAATATTTTTATCGATGGCGAAAAATATTATGGTGTAGGAACCAATATTAATTCTAACCATTTAAGAAGCAAAAAAGACGGTATTGTAACTGCTACAGCACGTTTTATCAGAAAAGGTAAAACAATGCACGTTTCTGAAATTGAAATTCGTGACGAAAAAGGAATTTTGATCAACCATACTACGATGACGAATAATATCATCAATAGATAGTAAGTTACAACAACATAAAATAAAGAGCTTAAAATAAATTTAAGCTCTTTTTATTTTGACATCTTTAAGACTAGTAATACCTTTGTAAAAAGGAAAGTTACACTGGGAATTTCCTATAGTATTTCCGGCTGTTGATTTTCAAAATTCCTTCATAGCTCATGATTTATTTCAAACTTCCTTTCGACGAAAGATTATTGTCTGCAGACAAAAAAAATAATAAAAATGCAGTTAACTTTTTTTCTTATAATGGCTTAGATGAGATTAGCTTCAGCGGAGATATTTTTGAAATAAATCCCGCTGAATTTAACCAAACTTTGATTACCAGTGAAGTACTGAATAATGATACCACAAATTCTTCCGCTGAAACAAAAGAAGAATATTGCCGCACTTTACAGCAGGTCATTGAAATCATCAAAGAAAATAATCTGCCAAAGCTTGTTTATTCAAGAAGGAAGATCTTTACAGATTTTAATACAGTTAATTATACAGAGAGTTTTCAAAACTTATGTAATTCTTATCCCAATGCTTTCAGATATCTGTTTAATGATGGAAAAAATGCCTGGATGGGAGCTTTCTCGGAAGTATTAGGGAAGTTTAATAAAACTACTCACGAGTTTGAAACTATGGCCCTTGCCGGAACTCTTCCGGTATCTGAAGAATGGTCTGAAAAAGAAATTGAAGAACAAAAGCCGGTTACCAATTATATTCAGAATATTCTGACAAATTATTCTGACAACATAGACCAGTCAGAAACATATGACCATATTTCCGGTAATATCAAACATTTACGAACAGATTTTAAAACCACTATAAAGCCTGAAGATCTTGACAGAATTATCAAGGATCTGCACCCTACTCCTGCAGTCTGTGGTATTCCTAAAGATTTTTGCAATGAGAATATCCGTAAATATGAAAAATTTCCCCGTGAATTTTACGCCGGTTATATCAAAGTTGAAACGGATGAGAGTATTCTGTACTTTGTCAATCTGCGTTGTGCAAGACTTTATAAAGACTCGGTACATGTTTTTGTAGGAGGCGGAATCACATCGCAAAGCAATCCTGAAAAAGAATGGACCGAAACAGAACTGAAGTCTGAAGCTATATTGAAAAACCTGGTTATTTCTTAGAAGATATTGTTTTACATGTGAGAATTTTCCAACACATTTCACAGATTTTCAGAAGTGTTTATGCTCATTTTTCTTTGCTCAATGGCAATGCCTTTGCGAACCGGTTTTAAAGCCATTTATCATCTTTCTGCAAGCTTTGCACAATAATGTAGGTTTTGGCTAAATTTTATACTCTATTTAACGGGCTAAAGCCCGTTCCTACTGAATTAATCAGATCAATTATTTATGTAATATATGGATTGATACTGTCAGATTTGCACAGATCGTTGTATATTTTCTTTGCTGAGTGCAACGCCTTTGCGAACGATTTTAAAGCTATGAATAAAACTTTGTGAGCTTTGCGTTGTATTCATAAGTTTTGGCTAAAGCCAATTGATCTATTATTTTTTTTGAACGGGCTAAAGCCCGCTCCTACTGAATTAATCAGATCAATTATTTATGTAATATATGGATTGATACTGTTAGATTCGCACAGATAGTTGTATATATTTTCTTTGCTGAGTGCAACGCCTTTGCGAACGATTTTAAAGCTATGAATAAAACTTTGTGAGCTTTGCGTTGTATTCATAAGTTTTGGCTAAAGCCAATTGATCTATTATTTTTTTTGAACGGGCTAAAGCCCGCTCCTACTGAATTAATCAGATCAATTATTTATGTAATATATGGATTGATACTTTTAGATTCGCACAGATAGTTGTATATATTTTCTTTGCTGAGTGCAACGCCTTTGCGAACGATTTTAAAGCTATGAATAAAACTTTGTGAGCTTTGCGTTGTATTCATAAGTTTTGGCTAAAACCCTTCCCTATTGAATAAGAAAAGCAGATATAGATATTGATAGCAAATCTAACCCCTAATCCCTAATCCCTATTCCCTGCTACCTAACATCTCTTACCTAACAAAAAACAAAAACCTCCTTCAAAATGAAAGAGGTTGTATCTATATTGAAATATCAATTTATTTCTTTACACCGATTCTGCTCCAGGTATCCATAACAAAAAGCAGGATAAGGCCTATTGCTGCAGCTCCGGCTGAGAATGCAAACCTAATGTTATCTTCATCTCCTAGGATATCAGTTGCTTGCCAGTTGATAGCATAAAGATTGATGGTGATGAATACAATAAACAGTACTAAAAATACTTTATAAAACTTCTTCATGACTCTTAAAAATTAATATAATTCTGCACCAGTTGAGCAAAATTTGCGGTGAATAATTTAATTGAAATTGCCAAAAGGATAATTCCGAAAACTTTCTGAAGGATCATCAAAGTAGCATCCCCAATTTTCTTCTCCAGCCATTTCGCTGATTTCAGCACCAAATATACGAAAATTGTATTAAGAATAATTCCGCAAATAATATTAATATCATGAAATTCAGCTCTAAGAGAGAGTGCAGTGGTTAACGTTCCAGCTCCTGCAACCAGCGGAAATGCGATGGGTACAATGGATGCAGCCTTTGCCTCGGTGGTTTTATTAATTTCAATTCCTAAAATCATTTCCAGTGCTATGACAAAAATCACAAAAGCTCCGGCAATCGCGAATGAATTTACATCCACTCCAATAAGCTTAAGAATCTTATTTCCTACGAACAGGAAAACAATCATAATAGCTCCTGCAGTAATGGCTGCCTTTCCGGCTTCAATCTGTCCAAACTTCTGCTGAAGGCTTACTATAATAGGAACTGAGCCGATGATATCGATAACGGCAAAAAGAACCATAAAGCTGGTAACAATCTCTTTAAAAGAAAAACCATCAAAAATTTCCATCTATTTGTAATTAAAAATTTCGCAAAAATATGAAAATAAACTGATTATTTGCTAATTTGTGAATATAAATTAACAATAGTTTTCAAAAGTTCTTCAAGAGCTTCAGCAGATTTCACAGGATTGTATTTTTCCATTTGAACTTTCTGCTGCAGTTTGCTGTATTCTTCTGCTACCAAAGAACCTTTGTGCTTTTCAAGAAATGTCTTAAACTCCGGAGTAGAGCTCTGAAAATACTGTCCTCTTACTTCTTCATCCAATTCTTCCAGAGTTATAAAGAACTTTTCATACTCTCCATTATCTTTAAGATTTTCCAGATATCCGAAATAATCATTGATATCCGTTTTCATCGATTCTCTGATCTCTTTTTCTGTTTCGGCTACTGAACCTAAAGGTTTCGATGGTACAGTTTCCCTAACTAATGTACGTTTTTTTTGCCAATTTTTAAATAGCAGATACCCAACAAATAAGCTGATCAGAATAGCTATATTGGTCAAAAGAATATTCCAGTGGAATTTGCTTTTTTCTTTTACTTTAAATGAAGTGGTTTTTAATACCGGAGTATTTACCGTCTCCAGAAGATTATTGGTGTATTCGTTTACCTTTTCTACGGTAGAACGTGCCTCCAGAATCTGGTCGTGAGAAAATGCATTTAGAGCCAGTGTTTTCTGTCCAAGGTCTACATATTCTTTACTCTCAGGGTCAAAGAAAGCAAATTGTTCTGTTTTAATTGAAATGGCACCTGATTTTTTAGGAATAATCACATAATTAGCCAGGATTTCTCCTTTCATTCCTGAAGTTCCCGGAGCTACTTTAGAGGTAATTTTCGGGGCAAAAACTTCATAATCCGGAGAGGCAGCAATTTTAGGAAGTTCCATATCCGGTAAGTTACCTTCTCCTGAAACTTTTACCACCACATTCAGAGGTTTTTTTGCTTCCGGTTTTTCCTTGGAAGCATTATATACGTTGACATTAAAGTTTCCAACGGCATTTTTAAAACATTCGGGAGCTCCTTCAGGAAGCTTTCTTACGTTGATTTTAACTTTATTGGAAACAATTTTTGTTTTATTTGAATAGGTATTTACCGAAGCTGATACACCAGGAACTTCCACATATCCTGCTTCATTCGGAAACACCATAAACATAGCCAGAACCTGTGAAGGCATATTTCCATATCCGGAAGGATCTATCTCAGACTTATCAAAATTGATAGGATGTACGTTGATATTATCCTGCTGTGGAAGATGGATATTTTTCACCTTTCTTAGGTTATCCATATTTCTTGAATACACTCTCAGAACGGCTATAGTAGGCTGATCCTGATATACATCCCGATCATCAATTTCCATATTCAGATAAACATCATTGGAAGTATTCGCAGCCAAAGATCTTCTGTCTACAATATCACGGATATTGACATCAAAAGGTTCTGTTTTATAGATTCTGTTATTTACGGTAACGAGAACGGAACCGATTTTTATTTTCCCTTTTTTCTTAGGTTCAAGGGCAATTCTGGAAACTTTCTGGGTAATTAAAGTATTGGTAGCCGGATCAATTACAGTATTGGTAACAGATCCGCTTCCTATAATATTAAATTTTGAAAGATCCGGAAGCTGGAAACCTGTTTGCTGTACTAGGTCACTTCCGTTAAGTTCAAGAACAATGGTCAGATTGATGATATCCTTACCCCCATATTCGGTTTTATCTGCATCCATAGATAGATTTACCTGTCCGTAAGTAATTACGGATGTCAAAGTAAGCAATATGTAAATCAATTTGTGCTGCATCACCAATCTTTCTCGTTGCTTTCAGGCATCGAATAAGAATTTTTGTTTAAAATTCTTCTGGCGGTTTCTTTTTCTTTTTCGTTTATTTTATCTAAGATCGCATTTTCAAGATTCTTAGGCATTCTGCCTTCATTATTTTGATCCTGCTTAGGATTGTCGCCCTGGTCACCTTTACCTTGGTTTTGAGGGCCGCTACCCTGATCCTGTTTTTTGTCTTTGTCGCCTTTCTGATCATCTCCCTTGTTCTGATCATTTCCGCCGCCACCTTTTCCTGAGTTATTCTGTTCGTTTTTTTGCTGTTGTTTTTCTTTCTCTTTCAGTTTGGCAATCTCATAATTTTTTCTGGTTACCTCACTGTGGGGATCCTGCTTCAAAGCTTTCTTGTAGTAGTCAGCGGCTTTTTCCGGCTGATTCATCTGCATATAAGCATTCCCTAAATTATGAAGCGCAGCAGTTTTGTCCGGAAGTGTTTGTGAAAGTTTTTCCGCTTTTTCAAACTCTGCTTTTGCCTCTTCATATTTTTTACTTTTATACAACGCATTCCCCATATTGTAGTGAGCGGTAAAATCTTTATCATTGGATTTAATCGCTTCCATGTATTTTGAGGAGGCTCCATCATAATCTTTACCGTCAAATTTCTGATTGCCTTCATACACTAAATTCCTATAGCTTTCCTGCCCAAACATGAAGCCTGAGAATGAAATGGCAACAATAAACGATAAAAATATAATTTTAGTATTCATCACTTGCAAAATTATTCCTTTATATGTTAAGAAACAGAGTTTTATTTGTTAAAATTCGGTTAAAGTACTTGTAGAATTTCTTCTATAAATAAAGGAATTCTACACATTAAAGTCTTTTTTTGGATTAAAAATATAAATTAAAAAGAAAAACAGAAGAGATACCGCAAGAAAATATTGATAATAATGATTGGCATTCTGCGATTTCACCATCGTTTCAGCACCTGCCGATTTTTTATTGACAGCATCTACAATCCTGTCCGGAGCTTCATTGATATTATTTCCATCAATATAAGTTCCGTCTGTAGATTCCGCCATTTTCTTTAATGCTTCCGTCTGTCTTTTTGAAATAACCGTACCTCCGTTGGCATCGGTTTTATATCCCATCAATTGTCCGAACACATATTCCGGAACCGGAGCACCTTCATCTGTTCCTACACCTACAGAAGTAATGCTTATTCCTTCTTTATTAGCTAATCTGATGGCAGCGTTATCATTTCCTTCGTTATCCTCACCATCACTCAGTAGAATCACTTTTCTTGATCCTTTGCTTACATTTTTAAATTTTTCAGCAGCAGCCTGCATTCCTTTCAGAAAATCTGTTCCCTGAATCTGCATAGAACTGGTTTCAATACCGCTGATATAAGTTTCTGCAGAATTATAATCTGTTGTCAGAGGCATAATAGACATTGCATTCCCAGCAAAAATCACAATACCTACCTTATCATTATTCATTTTCTTCATGGTAGCCAGCATCAGATTTTTGGCTTCCGTCAAACGGCTTGGTTCTATATCCTCAACATTCATAGAATTGGATACATCCAGCATAAAGATTACATTATTCAGTTTCTGGGTACTTTTCACTTCTTCTGAACCGTTCAAAAGGTCAATGATAGAAAATATCAGAAATAATGTTCCCAATAAGTATAATGCAGGAAAAAACTTTGTAAATCCTGATCTTTTTTCAAATAAATTCTCATGAAACTGGCTAGCGGCAAAAATTTCTCTTTTTTTATTTCTCCATTGTAAAAAACGGATCAAAAAGATAGCTAACAGCGGCAGAAGCAACAGTAAAAATAAATACCAATAATTTCCTAAAGACCAACTCATCAGCTTAAAATTTTATAAAAAACCCATCTCAGCAATGCATCCAACACCAACATAGCAAGCGCAATCCAAAGGAATATTTTGAAATACTCTTCATAATTGTACAGCTTGGAAACCTTCACATCAGATTTTTCCAGTTGGTTGATTTCATTGTATACTTCTTCCAGACTACTGTTTGAGGTAGCTCTGAAATATTTACCTCCCGTTGTTTGTGCTATTTCTCTCAAGGTATTTTCATCGATGGTAACCTCTGTTTCGGTAAAGATAAGCTCTCCAAAAATGTCTTGCGATGTAGGCATCAGCGCATAACCATTGGTACCGATTCCGATTGAATATACCTTTATATTATTATTTTTTGCCAGTTCAGCAGCAAGCTGTGGAGGAATTGCATTCTGAATATTGCTTACTCCATCCGTCATCAGGATGACCACTTTACTTTTGGCTTTGCTTTTAATCAAATGATTCACTGCTACGGAAAGACCTTCCCCGATAGCTGTTCCGGGTTCAAGACCTGCAGAATTCAGATTTTTAATTTCATCAATAACAACCTGATGATCTGAGGTTACCGGAACTTTAGTAAAAGCTTCTGCAGCATATGCTACCACTCCTATCCTGTCATTCGGGCGTTTCTGAACAAATTTTACGGCAATATCTTTCAAGGCGGTAATTCGGTCCGGGCTCAGATCCTTCGCCAGCATACTTAAAGAAACGTCGATAGACAACATAATATCCACTCCCTTTGTATCATCTCTGTCCTGAGAAATAGTAAACGTTCTCGGCCTTGCCATGGCAATAATCAACGCAGAAAGAATGATATATTTTGATATTTTCAGTAAAAAAAGTATTCCTTGGATACTCCCGCTGTGATCCATGTTTTTTATGGTAGGAACTTTTATACCTTTTCTTTTATTTCTTCCAATATCTTTAATTAAAAGTGGAATAAACAGCAGAAAAAGCAGCAAAAACCATGGGCTGTAAAACTCAAAATTAAACATCCTTTCTTAAGTTTTCGAATTCTAAATCTTTGGATGATCTTTTCACAAAATCCCTGATATTGGCAAAATCTCTTTCCATTGTTTCCTGATCCGGGAATGTTTTGGCAAATTTCACCAGGTCTCCTCTAAGGAAAACATCTTCTATTATTTTTTCGTTGTCCTGCGAGATTGTATTATTTTTTTTCATGACATCTATAAGATCATCAGTAAGAAGTACATCTGCCGGAAGGCGATATTGTTTTGTAATAAAGGTTCTGGAAATATCAATCAGTTCCACATAAAACGAACGGAAGTTTCCTCCTTCAATATATTTTTTCTTTTTAAGAGAATCAAGCTCTTTTAATGTCTGATTGGTAGCCACTACAGGAGAACTCTTTGATTTTCTTCCCCATTTTACAAACATAATAATGGCAATAACCAGTGCAATACCAGCCAATGCTGCAAGAATATAAAACTTGTAAAGCTCCCAATAATCCTTAGGCTCAAGTTTCACCTGCTTATTATTCATAATGTCATTGATCTGATCTGCTTTTTGAGCCGTATTAATGACATCTATTTCATAAGGAATTGTTTTAAGAATTTTATCTCCTACTCTAAACTCCAGTTCAGGAATGGTAAATTTTCCCTCTTCAAAAACAGCAAATTCTATCTTTCTTTCATAGGTATTAGCCGTTTGCCCGATACTGTCTTTCGTTTCTTCAAAATGGAAAGGTAAGAGTTCATTCTTAGCTGCTGAAGTAACCTGCTGCTCATTAAGGTTATCAATCTTTATGGTAAGATGATTGATTTCTCCCAGAGCGAGGGTTTTCTTTTCTACGTTAGAGGATAATATCTGTGAAAAAGCATTTGCACAGATCAGAAAAGATAATATTAAAAGTATTTTTCTCAATGTTAAAATAATAAAGGCAAAACGCCTTATGTTTTTAGTTACGAGCTCAGCCCGATGTTATTTTTTCTGAAAGTAATTATACAATAATTTTGAATAATCTGAGCCTGTATTAATATTCATAAAACTGGCAGAGCTATTGGCAAAATCTTCTTCCAGAGCTCTCAGTTTTTGTTTTTGAGCTTCAGCGAAGGTGTAGCGCCACCTTGCACTGGAAGTATTGGCCCATATTTCTTTTCCGGTTTCCACATCCATTAAACGGGCATAGCCTACATCAGGAATCTCATTATCTTTTTCATCATAAATCCTCATTCCCAACAGCTGGTGTTTTTTTGAAGCTACTCTCAGCATTTTGGAATCATATGCATCTTCAAAATCTGAAAACAGAAAAACCAGAGATTTCCTTTTGAAAATCCCCATCATATATTCCATTGCCTTATCTATTTTAGATTCTGCCGGAACATAATCTGCTGTGAGAATATTGCTGATAATAGAAAGAATATGTTTTCTCCCTTTTTGTGGAGGAATGACTTTATACACTTTATCGGCAAACAAGATCAATCCTACTTTATCATTATTGCCAGCGGCTGAAAATCCTAAACTGGCAGCAATCTCGGCTACATATTCTCTTTTCAGCTGAACTTTTGTTCCATAATCCATGGAAGCAGAAATATCTACAAGAATCATCATAGTAAGTTCCCTTTCTTCTTCCATTACTTTTACGAATGGCTCACGGAAACGTGCGGTTTTATTCCAATCGATTCTTCTTATCTCATCTCCAAACTGATAGGGACGAACTTCCGAGAAAGTCATACCCTGCCCTTTAAAGGCGCTGTGATATTGCCCCATTAAAGCAGCCTCCGTCTTTTTTCTGGTACGGATTTCAATCTGCTTTACTTTTTTTACAATATCTTTTATCTGCATAGACGAGTTCAAGGTTTAAAATTCAAAGTTTAATGTTGAGTATGGGTTTCTGGTTAATCTTTAAACTCAATGGATACGTTCGACCACTCATTGTCAAACTTTGTGTTGTATTTTTTATAAAAATTGATGGCAGGCTCATTCCAGTTTAATACCTGGAATACCATTCCACTGTAATTATTGCTTTTACCATATTCCAGTGTTGCATCAAATAATTTCTTTCCAATCTGCTTTCCTCTCAATCTTTCTGTTACAACAAGATCTTCAAGATATAGCCTTCTTCCTTTCCATGTTGAATATCTGTCATAATACAGGGATATTCCAACTATTTCACCTTCATATTCTGCCACGAAAGCTCCCCACACAGGAGAAGTTCCGAAACCATCCTGAATAAAATCATCCAAAGTCACGGTTACTTCGTGCAGCGCCTTTTCATATTCCGCCAGTTCTTTAATTAAATTAAGCATGGAAGAACAGTCTTCCAGAACAGCTTTTCTTATGATTACATCACTCATTATGGTGCCTGGATTTTTGCTAAAATTCTATTGATAATTTCTTCTGTTGAAATCTCTTCTGCTTCAGCTTCAAAGGTTAAGCCCATTCTGTGCCTCAATACATCTTTTGCCAATGCTTTTACATCTTCCGGAATGACAAATGCTCTTCCTTTTAAAAACGCATAGGCTCTTGAAGCAATAGCAAGGTTAATGGATGCTCTTGGAGAAGCTCCGAAACTGATATAACTTTTAAGTTCAGAAAGCCCATAATTTTCCGGATAACGTGTTGCAAACACCATATCCAGGATATATTTTTCAATTTTCTCGTCGAGATAAATCTGATTGATCAGTTCTTTTGCATCTACAATATCCTGAAGAGAGATTACAGGTTTTACCGTTGGCTGATGCGAAGTTGAAACCATTCTCATCACCTGTCTTTCATCCTCAAAAGCAGGATAATCTATAGTACATTTCAACATAAAGCGGTCGCTTTGTGCTTCAGGTAGCAGATAAGTTCCTTCCTGATCAATCGGGTTTTGTGTTGCCAATACCAGGAATGGTTTTGGAAGCTTCATTGTTTCATCACCAATCGTCACCTGTTTTTCCTGCATAACCTCCAGAAGCGCTGACTGTACTTTTGCCGGTGCACGGTTGATCTCATCTGCCAAAACAAAGTTTGCAAATACAGGTCCTTTTTTTATAGAGAAATCATTGTCTTTGATATTAAAGATCATAGTTCCTACTACATCTGCAGGAAGTAAATCCGGTGTAAACTGAATCCTTGAGAAATCTCCATGAACAGCATCAGCCAGTGTTTTTATCGCTAAGGTTTTAGCCAACCCTGGTACCCCTTCAAGAAGAACGTGACCATTCCCCAAAAGCCCTACCAAAAGACGGTCTACCATGTATTCCTGTCCAATAATAACTTTGTTGATTTCCTGTCTCAGAAGAGAAAATAAGTAGTTTTTTTCTTTTACTTTTTCCGTCAATTGGCGGATATCTTCAGCTTGATATATCTCTGACATAGCTTGGTTTAAAATAAGTGGTAAATTTCTGATAAATACTTGCATTAATCAACATAATAAATGCCATTTTTGAGTTAAAGTTTGTTAAAAATCCGGCATTGACAAGATATTTAAAGCTATAACGCTGAATTTCTTATGTATAAACAAATTCAAAAATTCAAATTAAAGCAAGCTATATCTCTATTTTCACTATCATTCACAAAAAATGTCACAAAATTATTTTTGCAACATTTTTATTTTAATCAGAAACTTGATTATTTAATTTTAAAGCTTAGTTATTGTAATGGTGAATATATTTTCAGGAGCATCAGTAGTATCTTCATACGCTCCGACATTTATAAAATATTCTGTTCCAGATACTGTGGTAATGGTAAGCGTTTCCGCAGCACCTCCGCCACCATTGTCTACGGTTCCGGTACATGACAAATTACTACAGCTGCCACTATACACGCCTATCTGCGGATCATAGCTACTACCAGAAGGCATTGTCGCTTTAATGGTATACTGACTTCCATCACCAGTAAACTTAAACCAGGTACCATCATTCATTCCTGTATCTCCATTACTTGTACATACACTTATATTTCCTGTGTTATTGGTTGTAGATACAGCGTCATTCTGAGTGTAACTGTAAGGAAATACGGATACCGTCAACGCTCCCGCACATGCATCGTTTACAGGTATTGGGGGAACAGTTTTAAAAACAAGTTCAGAACATCCTGAAGATTCTGTATTCCCGGAAACTGATGTTACTTTTAAATAATAAGTTGTTCCGGCTGTAAGTGCTGTGGAAGGGGTAAAGCTATTTCCTGAAACGGTCTGCTGATTAATAATATCAGAGCTTCCTGAACTTGTTCCCAACGAAACTTTATAGGATGTAGCCCCTGAAGCCGGAAGCCAGTTGAAATTGGGAGTTAAAGAAATATTCTGAGTATTATTTACCGGATAAACAACAAAAGGACATGCCGGTCCGGCACTTGGTGTAAGGCCTGAAATGGTAACCGACGATTTATAATCCGCCCTGATTCCTCCCGGAGGAGATGCAATATCCACTACTGCACGATCTCCTTTATAATACAGCGTTGAGTAAGGGATATGAGGGTAGACATGAAAAGCTTCATCAAAATTATTGATATCGATATTCGGAGAATTCTCTTTTGCTGCAATAACCAGATTATCAACATTATTATAAGCAAATGGTGTTGTAAAAACAACTTCAACTTTATTATTGTTCTTGGTTACAGCTCCTGTGAACACCTGAGTCAACTGTGCAGTAGGAATCCAGTCTGTACCGGAAGCAAAGGCTGTTTTTGATGTATGTCCGAGATATACGGTCCAGTTTGAAGATTCAGTAATTGTAGAGGAAGGATCCACATAAAATGTAAGTCCAGTAATATTGCCTGCAGCATTGGCATTAACTTCCTGCTTAGGATATATCTGCTGTACATAAGAATAGGAAAAAAAACTGCTTACAGGAGCAACACCAACATTTGGGCTCCCAATATTGATATTGATTTGGGCGTTCATTACCTCCACTACAAAAAACAAAGCTAAAAGTAAAATTCTTTTCATTATTAATAACATTAATCTGGTATATCATGCTAATTTAATAATAAATACTTTGATTCTAGCAATAAAAAAAATATTTCATCATACAATTTAACACAAACATATATTAAAACCAAAAACAATCAACAATCAACAATAAAATAACCACAAAACATAAAAATAAAATAAACTAAAGGTAATTTTGATATACATTTCATATATTTACACTAAACATCCATAACATGTATAAAAGACTACTCTTTTTCAGTTTTTTCATTACCCATCTCGTTTTCGCCCAAACGACAATGACAAATATAATTTCAGATGCTGTCTATTATGACGGTTATGCAGCTACAGTATCCAACCCTGTTCCTGCAGGTTTAACCAGACTGACGAATGCCAGGTATACAAGAAAACTCACTGATGCAGAATTAGATGCTTTTAAAGCCAAAATTGCGATGCGTGTAACCATTGCCCCATTGTGTGATAATTATGACCGTCTTGGGGAAGTCTTTTTGGCTATGGTTCCTAAAAACCAAGCTACTTATACAATCAATGACGCTAATGTCAAAAGAATTGAAATAGGCAGATATATTACTCCTTTCATGAATAAAAACAGAACTCCTTCAGAAGTTCCTTACACTTATGATGTCAGCAATTTATACAGCATATTTCATGATACAGCATTGCGTGCCATGTATGATCTTTATATGGAATTGGATGTTTTCGGGGTTCCTTACGCAGCTCAAACCCAGGTTTCAGGCTGTGCAAACAGAATTGATGTTTTTTCGGGAACTCTTACCTTTTTCTCAACGGATACAGGAGCAACCCCTACAGACACCAACAGCATTGCACCTATATTAAGTTATAACACCCTTAATAACTATAACAGCACCGATATTGCCGGAGAAACCGTTAGAATTGTCACTTTTAATCTTCCAAACCCTATTACCAATGCCCGCTTCTTTGTAATATCTACTCCTCATGGCGCCAACAGTGGCGGTGAAGAATATATCAGAAGACAAAACTACACCTATATAGATGATGTACAAGTACTCACCTATACTCCCGGAGGTATTTCATGTGAACCGTACCGTGTATACAATACTCAAGGAAACGGAATCTATGGTTCTACTCCTAAAACTTTTGCTGACTGGACCTCATGGAATAACTGGTGTCCCGGAAATTCTGTTCCTATCAGAGAATTTACATTACCCAACTTAACTGCAGGCAATCATACTTTGAAACACACAATTCCAACAGCAGTTTTCAATCAACAGCAGGGATATGTCATGTTATCAGTTTATATGCAGGGGAAAAGCAATACAGCTTTGAATGTAAAAGAGATCAAAACAGTAGATGTGAATATTTACCCCAACCCTACTTCTGACTTTGCCAATGTAAAATCAAAAGTAGAGGTCAGCTCAATAAGTCTTTTCAATATAGAAGGAAGAAAACTTTCCGAAACTTACAAAGAGAACAGAATAGATCTTTCCTCATACAGCACAGGAGTCTATTTTTTACATATTGTTTTAAAAGACGGAACTACCTTTAAACACAAAATCATAAAAAAATAACTTCGACACATCTTTGAAATAAAACAATAAAAACCCTCTCTGAAACTTCACTCAGGAGGGTTTTTCTATTGATCATCATATAAAATTAAATGTAAAAAAACATTCTGATATCAATAAAAACCAATTAAAAAAACAACCTTAATTCACTCTTTTTTCCAATAGTTAAAAAATTTTAACTTTAATCCTCTAGTCAAAAAAATTGTCATTTTCAGTTTATTAAACTATTTTTGGTGATTAAAAATTTTGCAAAATGAATTATCATTTTCAAGCACACAGACAAGTAAGAAAGAACCTTTTAGATATCCTTCAGAATACATCTCATGAAGATTTGATTCTGATTCCGGATGGTTTCAACAACAATATTTACTGGAATATTGCACATACCGTTGCTACACAGCAGCTATTGCATTATTACCTGAGCGGAAATCCGTTCCGTATCGACAAATATTGGATTGAAACTTACAAGAAAGGAACTTTACCCAACTTAGATGTTCAAAAATCTGAAGTGGAAGATTTAGAATTTTTGCTTACAGAAACTTCAAAGATTTTAATGAAGGATTATGACAGTGATTTCTTCTCAGATTACACTCCTTACACCACAAGTTTCGGAATGGATCTGAAAAGCATCCAGGATGCCATTATCTTTAACAATATGCACGAAAGCCTTCACTACGGATATGTGATGGCGCAGAAAAGAGCAATTTTAGGAGAGAAAGGGAGATAGTGAATCTTGCTGTGCAAATCAATGGTCAAATGTGAATATATGCACATCAGAATTGACTTACAGCGTAAAATTCACGATTGACAATTCACTCTATAACTATATAATAAATTTTCAATGAAAGACGATTTTATTTTCGGGCTGCGTCCCGTGATTGAAGCAATTGAAGCGGGAAAAACGATTGACAAGATCTTTGTGCAAAATGCACTTCAGGGTCCTATTTATGCTGAATTAAAAGCCATTTTAGCGAAAAATAAAATCCGTCCCAACTATGTTCCGGTTGAAAAACTGAACCGTTTTACAAGAAAAAACCATCAGGGTGTGGTAGCTTTTATTTCGGATGTACCGTTTCATAAAGTGGAGGATATTGTTCCACAATTATTTGAACAGGGAAAAACACCTTTTCTTTTGATTCTGGACAGACTTACTGATGTAAGAAACTTCGGAGCCATCTGCAGAACGGCAGAATGCGTAGGTGTTGATGCTATAATCATTCCGGAAAAGGGTGCGGCTCCTATTAACTCTGATGCGATAAAAACTTCTGCAGGTGCTATTTACAATATTAAAATATGTAAGGAAAATAACCTGGCTCATGCTGTGGATTTTCTTCAGCAAAGTGGAATTTCCGTATATGCAGCCAGTGAAAAAGCTCAGAAATTAATCTATGATGTTAATATGACTGAGCCATGTGCTATCGTTATGGGAAATGAAGAAACCGGAATTTCTAAAGAAGTATTACATCATGCTGATGAAAAAATAAAACTTCCTATTGAAGGAAAAACTCAATCCCTGAATGTTTCTGTAGCATGTGGAGCGATTTTGTATGAAGCGGTAAGACAGAAAATGTCCGTGGTACCTAATCCATAAACCATGAAAATACAATCACTTTTACCATTATTTTTTGTGCCGTTAGTTTTTAATGCACAGACGAAAAATGTAGCTACAGACAACCGTCTTACGACTGATCTTGATAAGATGGTTCAGAAAGAAGCTCTCGCTTATATGCAGAATCCTGCCCGTGTAGGACTTTCAATAGGTGTTTTTAAAAATGGTAAAAGTTATTTCTATAATTATGGTACAACGGAAATAGGAAAATCAGAACTTCCAACATCCAAAAGCCTGTACGAGATTGCTTCCATTACCAAAACTTTTACCGGAACACTTCTGGCTCAAGCTTTAGTAGACGGAAAAATTAAAATGGATGATGATATCCGGAAATATATAGGAAATTATCCTAATCTTGAATTTGAAAAGCACCCGATAACGATCGGTAATCTAACCAATCATTCATCAGGATTGCCACAGTTTCTGCCGGATCAGTCTGAAACATTCAAAAAAACAATGGACTCTGTTGCTATGGCACTGTCTGATTTTTATAAAAACTATTCAAAGAAAAACTTTTATGAAGATCTTCATCAGGCCAAAGTGGATTTTGTACCCGGAACAGAGTATAAGTATTCCAATGTAGGAACACAGATTGCCGGGGATGTCCTTGAAAAAGTATATCATAAAAGCTATGAAAACCTGCTTTCAGAGTATATTACAAAGCCACTGAAAATGAATCATACCATTATTGGTACGAATTCTGCACAGCTATTGACTCGTTATAACGAAAAAGGAAAGGTAATGCCCAGAAATTTCACTACAATCTTTGCTCCTGCAGGAGGAATTTTGTCCACTACGGAGGATCTGGTGAAATACATACAGTATCATCTGGATGAGAATAATAAATATGTGAAAGCATCCCATACTCCTTTTGTAAAAAGTAAAGGAGATGCTATTGGATTATATTGGAGATTGTACACCTATGAAGATGGTACCCAAACCATTTATCATACTGGAGGTACATTTGGCTTTTCAAGTGTGCTTCAGATTTATCCGTCAAAAAACATGGGAGTGGTAGTACTTTCCAATGAATCTGATGGAGAATCTCAGGGGAAGCTGCACGATATCGCAGATAATTTATTAAGAAATAGTAGTAAAAAATAAAGTTAAAAAATCAAATGAAGAACATTGCAGCGCTTGCGCTTATATCATCAATAGCCCTTGTATCTTGTAAAAAAGAAACAGCAAAAATAACGAAAGTAGATCCTAAAACCGGAAAAACAGTAACTGTAGAAGTTCCTGCTGATTCTGTAGCAAAAGTTTCAGAAAACCCTGCAATCAAAGATTCTGCGGGTGTGATTACACAGACTTTTAAACTTGAAAAAGGAAAAACATATCCTCTTACCACTTACCAGAGAGATGTAAAAACGATGACGGATCCTCAGGGGAAATCTATCACAGCAACAAGTGAGTCTACAGATGAAATGAATTTTGTAGTAGATGATATTAAAGGAAATGTATATGAAATGACCCTTAACCTTGTAGCAAAGAGAAATTCTCAGTCTGCACAGGGAAAAACGGTGGTAGTAGATACCAAGCTTCCTCTTCCTAAAGAAGACGATCTTAAAATGATCTGGAATGTAAACAAAGCACTTACCGGAAACAAACTTCAGATGAAGATGGATACAAAAGGGAATGTAATTTCTATTACAGGATTTGATGCTGTTTACACGAAAGTAGGTAATGCAGTAGGTACGCTTATCAAAGATGCCAATGAAAAAGCAAGCGTAGTAGCAAGTCTTAAACAATCATTCAACGAAAAGGTATTGAAAGATCAGTTCCACAAAAATCTGATGATTATTCCTAAAAAAGGAGTAAAAATGGGAGAAAAGTGGTCAACTTCTGAGAATGCAGACCCAAGCGGAAGCGTAAAAGTAACATCTAATTATGTACTGAAAAGCCTAGGAAACGGAGCTGCAGAAATTGCAGTAACCGGAGGTATTCCTAAGAAAACCGAAAAGAAAGCTCAGGGACCAATCACGCACAGCCTGAGCAGTGAACTGGTTCAGAACGGAACCATTAAGTTTGATGAAAGCACAGGATGGATTACCAACCAGAATATCAACGTAAAAACAACTCAGATAGAAACCATTTCAGATGGAAAACAATCTCAGTCTATGAAAAGCGTTTCCAATTCTTCGGTAATGGTAAACCCATCTGCTAAATAACTGAAGTAAACATTCAGGGTTTACAATATACTTTAAACCCTGAACTTTAAATTTTTTAAATTATGAAGTACATTCTTGAGTTAGTACTCACTGCCATTATTATTTTCTTTGTCTGGAATATTCTGAAAAGAATTTTCTTTAAGACATTTTACAGCTATCGTTTCAATAATGATAACCAGAATAACAGACAGCAGGACCTACACAACTCGAATAAGAATAACCAACAAAACCTTAAGTGGGATGCAGAAACTGTAGACTACGAAGAGGTGAAAGAGAGTAAGGACAAAAGGTAAAAATTCCAAGAAATAAAAGATAATAACCAGCATGGCAAAAAATAAAAACTTAATTTATATTGCAGCTTCATTAGTAGTATTTATAGTTTTAGCATTTTTATATTCCACTCCTGTATTTTCAGGAAAACAGCTTTTCCAGCACGATATTGTGCAGTACAGAGGAGGAGCAAAAGAACTGCTCGACTATAGAGCCAATACCGGAAATGAAACCTATTGGAGTGATTCCATGTTTGGAGGAATGCCGACTTATCAGATGGGAAGCCAGTTCAAAGGTGACATCATCAAAAAAATCGACAGCAATCTGAATTTCCTGCCAAGGCCGGTTAATTATCTCTTCCTGCTATTTGCAGGTTTTTTCCTTTTGGGAATGGTAGTGGTCAGAAACTGGAAATATGCTCTTTTAGGGGCCACTTTCTTCGGGCTTTCAACCTATTTTTATATTATTATTGCAGCCGGACATAATGGTAAAGTCAATACCATTGAATATTTTGCCCCGTTGCTGGCCGGTATTTTACTGGTGTATATCAGAAAACAATACATCTGGGGGTTCATTGTCACTACCCTTTTTATGGGTCTTCAAATTGCTGCCAACCACCCACAGATGACCTATTATCTGTTCATTGCGTTAGGATTCTTATTCCTTTCTGAACTGATCAGAGCTATCCAGAAAAAAACACCGATGAAGCATTTCCTTATTTCATCAGGAATTATCGCAGCATCATGTATTATTGGAGTTGGAATGAATTCACAAAGAATCATGGCTAATTCTGAATATGTAAAAGAAACCGTTCGTGGAAAACAAATTTTAAATAACGACAGCCATACTTCAGGAAAATCCGGAATGGACAAGGAGAGTATGCTAATGTGGAGCTATGGGCAACTGGAAACTTTAAACCTTTTTATTCCGAGATTAATGGGTGGAGGAAGCCAGGAACCTGAAGGAAAAGAAATCATGAACAGAGTTCAGGAACTGGTTCAGGAAAATGTAGGCTCACAAGCTGAAATGGATAGAATTTCCAAAGGTTTCAGCGGGGTAACCTACTGGGGAGACCAACCGGGTACATCAGGACCTGCTTATCAGGGAGCTATTGTATGTTTCCTTGCCTTATTAGGATTCTTTTTTGCTTCGAAAAAATATCGTTACTGGATTTTGGGAGCTTCCATCCTGACTATTTTACTGGCTTGGGGAAGTAACTTTATGCCGTTATCCGATTTCTTTATTGATTACGTACCGTTCTATAATAAATTCAGAGCTCCTTCTTCAATCTTAGTTGTAATAGAATTGTTATTCCCATTAATTGCCATTCTGGGATTATACAGATTCTTTACAGATGAGAAACTGACCGAAGAATACAAACAAAAGACCCTTCTTTATGTAGGAGGTGGAACGTTAGGATTTTTATTGATTCTTTTAATCTTTGGAAAGTCATTATTAGGCTTTGCTACAGAAAGTGAAAAGACCTACTTCCCTCCTTTCTTACTTGATTATCTTGTAGATGAAAGATATAAACTATTCAGAATAGATGCCATAAAAGCATTCATTTATGTGGCGATTACTGCTGCTGCATTATTCTTAACTTTAAAGAAAAAGCTGAACCAGAATATTGCTTTGGTAGTGATTGGACTTGTAAGTTTATTCGACCTCTGGACGGTAAACAAACGTTATCTGAATGACGAAAACTATGTAGATAAAATCTTCGCAGAAAATCCTTTCCAGACAGAAAGCTCAGACCTGTTGGCTGAAAAAGTGCAGGAAAATCCAAATCTGGAGTCTATTTTATCCAATGTCAACATCAACAAAACATTGGAAACTATCGCTGAAAAAGATAAAACGCACTACAGAATTTACAACCAGACATTGGGAGTAACCAGCGAAACCAATACCTCATACTTTAAGGCTTCCATTGGAGGCTATCACGCTGTAAAATTAAGAAGATACGATGATGTATTGAATGAGTACATCAATAGTATTGACAGTGTAAAAACACCTAATGTATTAAATTTACTGAATGCAAAATACATGGTTTTCGGAGGTCCTGAGCAGCCACAGGTTGTTCCTAATCCTAAAGCCAACGGAAATGCATGGTTTGTAAGTGATTTAAAATTTGTAGATACTCCTAATCAGGAAATTAAAGCTATCGGAAGTATTGACAACAAAAAAACGGCTGTCATTGCTTCATCTGACAAATCATATTTTGATAACAAACCTGTTCAGGCAGATTCTACAGCATTTATCACTCTTACAAAATACCAGCCTAACGAACTTGAATTTAAATCTCAGTCTAAGACTCCTCAATTGGCTGTATTCTCTGAAGTGTATTATCCTCACGGATGGAAAGTATTGGTAGACGAAAAAGAAGTTCCGTACATCAAAGCAGATTACTTACTTCGTGCAGTACATGTTCCGGCAGGAAATCACCATATCAGAATGGTTTTTGAACCTGAAGTGATTGAAAAAGGAAAATGGCTTTCGCTTCTTTCATTCGGATTATTTATCCTGTTGGCTGCATTTGGAATTTTCTGGATGAATAAAAACAAGAAAAAAGAAATTGTAGCAGAACAAAAAGCTTAAATAGTATAATAAGGTTTTTAAATAATATTACGAATGTTATTCTTCACTACGCTTCTGCTTCGTTCAGAATGACATAGGAATCAATTAAAAATGGAACAGAAGAAAATATTGATTATCACCTATTACTGGCCTCCTGCGGGAGGTCCTGGTGTTCAAAGATGGCTGAAGTTTGCAAAATATCTACCTGATTTTGGTTGGAAACCGATCATCTATACTCCGGAAAATCCAAGCTATCCATTGCTGGACGAAACATTGATGAAAGATGTTCCGGAAAACATCGAGATGGTAAGAACCAAAATCTGGGAACCTTATCAGCTTGCTGAAAAACTGAATAAAAGCAATAAAAAATTCAAAGCAGGACAATTTGATGTAGGTAAAAATCAAAGCTGGAAATCCAAACTTTCGATTTGGGTAAGAGGTAATTTTTTCATTCCTGATGCCAGAGTTTTTTGGGTAAAACCATCCGTTACATTTCTGGAAAAATACCTGAAAGAAAATAAAATAGATACAATCGTTACTTCCGGCCCACCTCACTCACTTCATCTGATTGGTTTGGGACTTAAAAGCAAAATGCCAGATCTGAAATGGATTGCCGATTTCCGTGATCCATGGACAGAAATTTCTTATTATAAGCATCTGAAATTAACCAAAAGTTCAGATAAAAAACATCGTCAATTGGAAAGTTCTGTATTTAAGAATGCAAATATCACTTTGGCTACAAGTTATACTGATGCTGAAAATTTCAGAAAAGCAGGAGCTAATGCAGTTTGTATCACGAATGGATTTGATGAAAGTGATTCAGGCAAAAAAGAGGAAAGACAAAAGAGTGAAAACAAATTCACCTTAAGCTATATCGGGGTTTTGGAACAGTTGAGAAATCCTGAAAATCTATGGAAAGTACTCGACGAATTGGTGAAAGAAAATTCTGAATTTGCAGCTGATTTTAAGCTGAAATTTGTAGGAAGAATAGATGATAAAATCCTTCAGACTATAGAAAATTCAAGTCTGAAAGATCATATTCTGAATCTTGGGTATCTGGCTCATGGGAAAGCTGTAGAAGAAATGCAAAACTCAGATATTCTTCTTATCACTAATTTCCCGAATGATTCTTCAAAAGGTATCATCCCTGGAAAAATATTTGAATATCTGGCTTCAGGAAAACAGATTCTGTCTTTCGGTCCGGATAAAGCGGATGCAGCAAAAATTCTGGAAGAAACGCAGGCAGGAAAACATTTTAATTATCAGGATGCAGAAACTATCAAAAAGTTTATTCTTGAAAAATATGAGCTGTGGAAAAATGACAGCCTTCTTGAAAACACCCAGCATATTGAACAATTCTCAAGAAAAAATCTTACTCAGCAACTGACTGAAGTTTTGAAATAAAAAGAGAGAGGAAGTTAGAAGCTGGAAGTTTATTCCATTTCCCTGCTTCTAACTTCTAAATTCTAGCTTTTATATTGTCCATTGGTCATTCACAACAGCAATCAGATAATATTTACCCTGAAATTCTTCAAATACAAAACGAACGGTTTTCCAATCCATTTCGCTATATTTTTCGGTTCCTTTGATATAATTTTCGGTGAAATCAGCTTTAGGATAAATCTCTTTTAAATTATTCAGAGAATTCCCTCCACCTATAAATTTATTCAGTGAATATTGTGATGTTGTAAAATCTTTAGAAAACACCCACTTACCAAGATAATCATTGATTGTTGCTTTATAAGGATCCCCTGAACCGTCATGTGCGCCCCAGGTAAACAAGGTTTTGGTAGGCTGATATTTTTCAAAATCTGCTTTAGAAAAATGTTTATCTTCCTTCAGATTAACAAAAGCATACATTGAAAACCGGATTCCTTTTTCCGGATGAATCAAGGATGCAAAAGTTGTATAATCTTTAGCTTTCAGCGCTTTCGAAACCTCATCATTGGTTTGCTTTAAAACCGCTTCTTTATTAGGATTATTCTGAATGGTGTCTGTAGTGGCTGTTTTATTTTGTGCAATGGAATCTATTTCACTGGGAACAGGTTTCCCTACTTCTTTCTTACAGGCAACAACAATACTCATAGCGAAAACCGCAATCAATAATTTTTTCATATTTTACATTTTGAAATTGGTAAAAAACACCAAAACTGATGCCAAGCAGTAAATGATGTAAAGAGATAAAGACTATGAGACTTGATGGGTTTTGCCTTCTCATTTTAAAAATTACATCGTACATTTGTTAGATGGAAATGTTGGATATTCTGATTATCGGGGCCGGCCCCATCGGTTTGAACTGTGCCCTTGAAGCTCAAAAAAACAATCTCAGTCATATAATTATAGAAAAAGGAACTATTGTCAATTCACTATACAATTACCCTTTATATATGCGTTTCTTCTCTACTGCAGAAAAACTGGAAATTGACGAAGTGCCATTTATTTCTACTGCTCCAAAGCCTGGAAGACAGGAAGCTCTGGAATATTATCAGGGCATTACAAGACAAAAAAATCTGAATATCAATCTTTATGAAAGAGTTTTGAATGTCCTGAAAAAGGATGAAATATTTGAGATCAAAACTACCAAAGCAATCTATCAGGCTAAAAATGTAGTTATTGCTACCGGATTCTATGATATTCCCAATCTCATGAATATCCGAGGCGAAAATCTTCCAAAAGTTAAGCATTATTATACAGAACCTTATCCATATGCAAAACAGAAAATTGTTGTTGTAGGATCAAGCAATTCGGCTGTAGATGCAGCATTAGAAACCTACAGAAAAGGAGCTGAAGTAACCATGATTGTCCGTCATGCTGAGATTTCAAAAAGTGTAAAATATTGGGTAAAGCCAGATATAGAAAACAGAATTGCAGAAGGCAGCATTAAGGCTCATTTTAATGCAGAAATGATCGAAATTAAAGAAAATTCTGTGATTTTTAAAGATGAGAAAGGAGAAACACACGAAGTTGAAAATGATTTCGTACTGGCTATGACGGGTTATCTTCCGGATTTTGATTTTCTTAGAAATTCAGGGATTGAACTTCATGGAGATTGTATGAATCCTTTTTACCATCCTGAAACCATGGAAACCAATATTTCTAATCTCTATCTTGCAGGAGTAGTTTGCGGAGGAAAAGACACTCACCTCTGGTTCATTGAAAATTCCAGGGTTCATGCGAATATGATCATCAATTCGATTATTTCAAAATTTTAATCGTAAACGACTAAGATATATTAAAAAGGCTTCGGGCAATTTCTACGAAATTGCCCGAAGCCTTTTATTTTAAAATTCATCAATCAAAACCATTATATCATCTCTTCTTCAGCTTTATTTTTATCTTTAAGCATCCACGGAATGATAAAATAAAAACCAATGGCAATAAATACGGCAAGCAGTCCGGTTCCGATCCATAATACATTGAATCCTAATTTTTCGGCAATGAGTGTTCCTATATAAGGTGTAATGATAAATGCAATGGAAAATGATATCCCGTTCAATCCCATGTAAGCCCCTTTATTGTGCTCTCCCGAGCGTAATGCTGTAATTGTAGACATAAATGGAAGTGTCCATATTTCTCCTACACAAAGTAAGGTCATAGACAGCACAAGGGTAATCATACTGTAATCAAACGCCAGCATTGCATAGGAAATACCACACAGGAAAGTCCCGAACAGCATTGTAAAAGCTAAAGTAAAATATTTCTCAGCGATTTGTACCAGTCCCATTTCAAGCAGTACGATCAGAAAACCGCTATATCCCAAGATATATCCAATGTTTTGCTGACTTAAATGTGCTGTATCCTTATAAAATATCGTCAGAGTACTGAACAACTGGAAGAAACATATGGAAAACAACATACAGAATACACAGTAAATCAAAAATTTACCATCGCGGTAAGGCGAACTTTCTTTTTTAATAATGATAACTTCTTTTACTTTTTTCGCTTTCTCTTTCGCCAGTCTTGCACGGTCTTTGAAGAACCAGATATACATCAATCCCGCCAGCAAAGCAGCTAGTGCATTACTGAAAAACAGAAATTCATAAGAAATAGCTGACAAAATACCACCCAGCGCAGGACCAATTGAAAACCCAAGATTTACAGCCATACGGTTTAGAGAGAAAGCTCGGGTGATATTTTCAGGTTTTGCATATTTGGTAATTGCCACGGAGTTTGCCGGACGGAAAGTTTCACTTACAATACTTTGGGCTAAAATAATTCCTGCCAGGCCAGCTTCCGTTGTAAAAAGCGGAATTAAACAAAATAAAGGAACACTGAGCAATAAACTCAGACTCTGTACCCTATATTCCCCTATTTTATCCGTAATCATTCCTCCCAGCCAGGATCCGATAACGGAACCTATCCCGAAAAAGCTCAGTACAATTCCTGAATTTTCAATACTGAAATGTAAATGATTGGTCATATAAACTCCCAAAAACGGAAGCACCATAGAACCGGCTCTGTTGATGAGCATTACCAACGCCAGCATCCAACTCTCTTGCGAGAGTCCTTTAAAAGAACTCGTATATACGTTAATTAGTTTCACAATAATATTTTGGAGGGGAAATTCGAAAGTGCAAAATTAGATAAAAATAACCCAAAAACCCTTGTTTAAACCCTGTTTTTATAAATAAAGTCTATAAAAACAGATCATCATCTGTATCCTTAAAAAAACATTTTTTTTTACTATATAAAACTCTAAGAGCTTTATAAAAATCGTAAATTGCAGTAACAACAGGTATTTTGAGCTAAAAAAGACTCTAAAACATAATAAAAACTTAACCAATACGTAAGAATGATAACCTACGAAAATTTGCATGATACCCTATCTTTTTACAGTATTGACTGCCGCCAATCTTATTATATTTCTTCAGGAAAACCCATTTTTGAATTTCCCAAAGCGCCTTTCAGAATGGATTATTATGCACTCTGCATTTGTACCGCAGGAGAAATCAATATTGAGATAGACCGTCAGAAATATAAAGTGGATGTTCACAGTTTTTTGATGGCGGCTCCTTCCACCATTGTAAAGTTTGGAAAAACCAGCGATGATTTTACGATGAAACTGTTGTTTTTTGACAAGAATTTTCTGATTAAAAATATCTCTAATCCTTTCATCATCGAGAAAATGAATCTTTTTTCCAAAGGTTCGTACAGCATTGTAAAAACGTCTGCAAAAAATTCTTCGCAGCTGCAAAATCTTCTGGATTATCTTGATAAAAAATCGAAGAAACAGGGAAAATTTACAGAAGAAATTATCCGTACCATTATTTTCAATCTGTTGTTGGAGACGGCTGAGATTATGGAACATCAAAACACATCAAATCCGGCAAAAGAAGAAGGAAAAAAAGATCTTTATCTGAAGTTCAGTAAGTTGATCAGAGAAAATATCAACAGGGAACGAACCGTTCAGTTTTATGCAGACCAGCTCCATGTTTCCAATAAATACCTAATAGAAATCATAAAAAAAGCAAGCGGAAAAACACCTCATGAAGTGATTGATGAAGCCTTACTGAAAGAAGCTTATGTCATGCTCGGAAATCCTGATATAACGATTTCTGAAATTGCATTTGAGCTACAGTTTAATTCCGCTTCGGCATTCGGCCGTTTCTTTAAAAAACATACTACGCTTTCCCCTTCAGAATACAGGATTAAAGAAAATATTCAGTCATGAGAATTTGGGGATAATAATTCTGAACTTGGGGATATATATTGCTTTGTGAATAGAGCTACCTTTATACTGTTAATTAAAAACAATACAAAATGAGTACGATCAATTCAAAATTCGACAAAGTTTTAAATGCCTCTGAGCAGTTTGGAAAAGTGAACCACGAACCGGATTCAAGTAAAGAAGTTCAGATTAACACTCCTGAAAAAACTATGCCTTTCTCCGACCAGATCGGAAACTATCAACGTAATAAAGGAATTCCTTTACAGTCTTACGAAAACAGTAAAATCTATATTGTAGGAAGCGGAATTGCCGGCATGTCTGCCGCTTATTATTTTATCCGTGACGGCCGTGTACCGGGCAAAAACATTATTTTCCTTGACCAGCTGAATGTTGAAGGCGGATCTCTGGATGGAGCCGGTAATGCAAAAGATGGTTACATCATCCGTGGGGGTAGAGAAATGGATATGACTTATGAAAATTTATGGGATATGTTCCAGGATATTCCTGCTCTGGAGCTACCTGCACCCTACAGTGTCTTGGATGAATACCGCCTTGTTAATGACAACGACCCAAATTATTCTAAAGCAAGACTAATCCACAACCAGGGACAAATTAAAGATTTCAGCAAATTCGGTTTGGAGAAAAAAGATCAGCTGGCAATTGTAAAATTGCTGTTAAAGAAAAAAGAAGAGCTGGACGATCTTACCATTGAAGATTATTTTTCTGAATCATTCCTCAACAGTAATTTCTGGTTCTTCTGGCGTTCTATGTTTGCCTTCGAAAACTGGCACAGCTTACTGGAATTGAAACTGTACATGCACAGATTCCTTCATGCTATTGACGGAATGAAAGACTTCTCATGCCTGGTTTTCCCAAAATACAACCAATATGATACCTATGTAACACCACTCAAAAACTTCCTGGTAGAAAAAGGGGTACAAATCCAGTTTAATACTTTGGTAAAAGATCTTGACATTCACATCAATACAGAAGGAAAAACAGTAGAAGGTATTATTACAGAACAGAACGGAGAGGAAGTAAGAATTCCAGTGGGTAAAGAAGATTACGTTATCGTGACTACCGGATCAATGACTGAAAGTACTTTCTACGGCGACAACAATACCGTTCCTGAAGTGACAATAGATAACAGCAATGCCGGACAAAGTGCAGGATGGAAGTTATGGAAAAACCTGGCTGCAAAATCTGAAGTATTCGGAAAACCTGAAAAATTCTGTAGCCATATTGAAAAATCTTCATGGGAATCTGCTACATTAACCTGTCGTCCTTCTGCTTTTACAGAAAAACTGAAAGAACTGTGTGTAAATGATCCTTATTCAGGAAGAACAGCTACAGGTGGTATTATTACCATTACAGACTCTAATTGGGTGATGAGCTTTACCTGCAACAGACAGCCTCACTTCCCTACCCAGCCGGATGATATCCTTGTTGTTTGGGTATATGCTTTACTGATGGACAAAGAAGGTAATTATATTAA
This sequence comes from Chryseobacterium metallicongregator, assembly GCF_031324065.1. Lineage (NCBI taxonomy): Bacteria > Pseudomonadati > Bacteroidota > Flavobacteriia > Flavobacteriales > Weeksellaceae > Chryseobacterium > Chryseobacterium metallicongregator. The sequence continues at coordinate 480,085 of NZ_JAVIXS010000006.1, read as the reverse complement.
AAAACCAATGCCTCAGTGTACCGGAAACGAGATTCTTGCCGAGCTGTGTTATCACCTTGGAATGACTGATCAACTGGATAATGTCATAGAAAACACCATTGTACGTACAGCATTCATGCCTTACATCACTTCTATGTTTATGCCGAGAGCGATGGGAGACCGTCCGAGAGTAGTTCCTGAAGGATGTACCAACTTAGGCCTTGTAGGGCAGTTTGTAGAAACCAATAATGATGTTGTCTTCACTATGGAAAGCTCTGTGAGAACGGCGAGAATAGCTGTTTACAACCTTCTTAATCTCAACAAACAAGTTCCGGATATCAATCCGTTACAATATGACATCCGACATTTATTAAAAGCTACCCAGGCTTTGAATGACTATAAGCCTTTCTTAGGAGAAGGAATTTTAAGAAAAATATTAAAAGGAACTTATTTTGAACACATCCTTGTAAACCGTCCGGAAGAAAAAGAAGAACACGAGTCTTTCTTAACCAGATTTCAGGAATGGGTAAAAGGAGTAAAAGACTAAAAATAAATCTCATGGATTTTAAAAATATAACGATAGCAGGAAGTGGTGTATTGGGATATCAGATCGCCTTCCAGACTGCCTATCACGGTTTCAACGTTACCGTATATGATATCAATGATGAAGTATTGGAAAAAGCCAAAGGTAAATTCACTGCGTTAAGTGAAGCTTACCAGCAAGATTTGGGAGCAACAAAGGAACAACTTGATGCCACATTTAAAAATATCAATTATTCATCAGACCTTGCTGAAGCGGTGAAAGATGCCGATCTTTTGATAGAAGCAGTTCCTGAAGATCCGACTATCAAAACGGAATTCTACCATAAGCTGGCACAGGCAGCCCCTGAAAAAACAGTATTCGCAACGAACTCTTCTACGCTTCTTCCAAGCCAGTTTGCTGAAGATACAGGCAGACCGGAGAAATTTGTAGCCCTTCATTTTGCCAATGAAATCTGGAAGCATAATACCGGAGAAGTGATGCGTCACCCTGGAACTTCGCAGGAAGTATTTAATTCAGTTATCCAATTTGCAAAAGATATTGGAATGGTAGCATTACCTATTCAGAAGGAACAACCTGGATATATTGTCAATTCACTATTGGTTCCTTTGCTTGGTGCAGCTGTCAATCTTTGGGTTGATGAAGTATCAGATATAGAAACAATTGATAAGACATGGATGGTAGCTACAGGAGCACCTGCAGGACCTTTTGGTATTCTGGATGTTGTGGGAATTACAACGGCATATAATATCAATAAAATGGAAGCTGAAGAAACTCAGGACCCATTAAAGATCAAAGCTGTAGAAAAATTAAAAGAAGATTATATTGCCAAAGGAAAACTGGGAGTACTGACCGGGGAAGGATTTTATAAATATCCCAATCCTTCATATCGCGACAAAGATTTTCTGAAATAGAATCTTATACTTCAGATTTTAAACTATTAAGAAAGCAGGCCTTATTATAGGTTCTGCTTTTTGTTTAAGATTGATTCTCTTCTAAAATATCTGTTGGAAAACGCAAAGGCGCAAAATAATTTTTCCGAAACGTTTTAAGGCGCAAGGATTTTATCTCCGATAAAATTGAACACTGTTGATTTCTAAAGTTAAAAATATTGATTGACTAGATTGTATTACACTTGCTGGAAATCTTCGGTTTCCTTGCTCCTTAAATATTCACCCATGTATAAAATTCTTAGCGCCTTTGCGTTTTCCAACAAAAAAAGCAGAACTTCAATGAAGTCCTGCTTTATGTATTATATATTTCCGAAAATTATTCCGGTTTAAAAGAATCTTTTAACGTTACTGTACGGTTAAATACCAAAGTATCTTCTGTAGAATCCTGATCTTTTGTAAAGTATCCGATTCTCTGGAACTGTAATGGCTCTCCAACAGCAACATCTTTCAGGCTTGGCTCAGCAAATCCTTTTACCGTTGCTACAGATTCAGGATTGATGAAGTTTAAGAAGTCTACATCTTTTTCAGCGTCAGGCTGTTCCACTGTAAACAGTTGGTTGTAGATTCTTACTTCTACAGGAATAGCATGCTTCGCAGATACCCAATGTAAAGTTCCTTTTACTTTTCTCAAACTTTCTTCTGTTCCGCTTCCTGACTTACTCTTCTCATCATAAGTAGCATAAATGGTAGTAATCTCACCATTTTCGTCCTTCTCTACTCTTTCAGCTTTTATGATGTAAGCAGATTTCAAACGAACTTCGCCACCTAATTTAAGTCTGAAGAATTTATTGTTAGCTTCTTCTTTGAAGTCTTCACGTTCTATATAGATTTCTCTTGAGAATGGTATTTCTCTTGTTCCTGCATTTTCCTGTTCAGGATTATTCTCAGTTTCTAACCACTCTTCTTTGTCTTCCGGGTAGTTTTCGATCACCAATTTTACAGGATCTACCACTGCCATTACACGCTTGGCAACCTTATTCAGATCTTCACGTACACAGAAGTCAAGCAACTGGATTTCGATAAGATTTTCTCTTTTCGCTACTCCTACTTTCTCAATAAAGTTTCTGATAGAAGTAGGAGTAAATCCTTTTCTTCTCATCCCTGAGATAGTTGGCATTCTAGGATCATCCCATCCCGTCACTACTCCCTCAGCTACCAATCTTTGCAGCTTTCTTTTGGAAGTAATCATATAGGAAACATTCATCCTTGCAAATTCTCTCTGCTTGTTTTTAACATTTCCTTCTTCGTAAACCTGATCTAAATACCAGTTATACAAAGGTCTGTGATTTTCAAACTCCAAAGAACAAAGTGAATGCGAGATTTGTTCGATATAATCAGATTCACCATGAGCCCAGTCGTACATTGGATAAATTTTCCATGCTGTACCGGTTCTGTGGTGAGGCTTATTCAAAATTCTGTACATCACAGGGTCACGCATATTCATGTTGGGTGAAACCATGTCAATTTTTGCACGAAGAGACATTGAACCACTTTCAAATTCTCCGTTTTTCATCCTTTCGAATAAATCTAAAGATTCTTCAACAGGACGGTTTCTGTATGGAGATTCAATTCCCGGTTCTGCAGGATTTTTTCTCTGTTCAGTAATTACTTCAGAAGGCTGCTCGTCTACGTAAGCTTTTTCTTCTTTAATTAACTGAACGGCCCAATCGTAAAGCTGCTGGAAGTAATCGGATGCGTACAAAACTTTATCCCATTTGAAACCTAACCATTCAACGTCTTTCATGATAGAATCTACGAATTCCTGTTCTTCTTTTTCAGGGTTCGTATCATCGAAACGAAGGTTTACGGGAGCATTGTATTTTTCACCCAGACCAAAGTTGATGCAGATCGCTTTTGTATGCCCTACATGCAGATAACCATTAGGTTCAGGTGGAAAACGGAAACGGATCTGATCTCTTTTCAAACCGTTTGCCAAATCATCTTCTATAATTTGCTCAATAAAATTGAGTGATTTTTTTTCTTCTTCCATTAAAGTAGCTTTTATTTTTTCGCAAAAAAAGTTTCACAAAGTTACGGAAAAATAAGCTTTTGTAAAAGTGATAATTTAAAAGCCTTATGTATTGTATTTCAATATTTTTCACTAATTTCGGGATGCTAATACCATTTTAACCAATTAACCGTCATGGCCGTTTATATCTTAAGCAACCGGAAAATTATCCGGCACAAAGGCGAAAGAGTAGACTCTTTTTCCAATGAAGAATACTCGATTCCTAATTTCAGGATCGCCAAGTGCGATTTTGACAATTATAAGGAACCTACCGCACAGGTCAAAAAGAAGAAAGATTATACCAACAGAAATATTCTGAATTACAAGCTCTTTTCCGAACCCGAAAAACAAGGGTATGAAGAAGTCTTAGATGTTCTGTTAAATGAAAAAGGAATCAAAAAATCCTCTCTTACAGCCAATAATCTTGGCGGAACCCAAAGAATGTTTTATGAATTGTACAAAAATATGTCTTCTACAAAAGACAGAAGTGATGTACTGATATTCATCCATGGTTATTTGTATGATTTTGATGATGAATTAAAGGCCATACTTGATCTAAAAAAAATATTCATTGATAATCCGGCATCTCCTGTAGAGCATATCTTATTTGTCAGTTGGCCCGCTTCCGGCAGTATGATCCCTTTGAGTTATTTTGATGATAAGGCTTCCAGCATCAATTCCGGAACTTCTCTGGTGAGATTGTTTTATTTCTATACTCAGTTTTTAAAAGATATTTTTTCTAACCGAGATCTTGCTCCCTGCAATCAAAGAATACATCTTATGGCTCACTCTATGGGAAACAGAGTCCTTCAAAGTATGTTATACAGCCTTAAGAGAGAGAATATACTGCGCGTTATTGACCAGGTTCTCCTGTTGAATGCGGATGTGAGTTACAAAGTGTTTGAAGATTCTGAGGATTCATTCAATAAACTGCCATTATTAGCCAACCGGATTTCTATTTACTTAAACAGACAGGATATTATTCTGGGGGCTTCTCAGTTTACCAAAAATATTCTTACCCCAAGGCTTGGTAAAAATGGACCAAGTGATATTGCTCATTACAAAGATATTGTGTCTATCATTGACTGTACCTTTGTAAAGGATGATCTTCTCAACAGTCTTAAATATGAAGTAGGAAATCATTGGGGATACCTTTCCAGCTCGCAGGTACAGAAAGATATCTTTCAAAATTTAAACGGAATTGACAGAAATCTTATCACCAACAGATCAAAGGATAACGAAAATATTTTCACAATTATTTCTTAACAAATAATTAAAATAATTCTTAAAAAATGAACTCTGTGTTAAAATTAGCCTCAATTTACAGTATGGCACAGAGATTGCTAATTCAAACGTTAGGGAATTACAATTTTTTATTATGGGACAGATTAAAAAAAGGTTTTCTGATATATTAAACTATATCAAGAAAGCCATCTTCGTAAAAGATGTGATTTAACTGAGTAACAACCTCTAAATCAACAAAATATTCGATACACAACTACTACATCCTCATAAAGACCGGATTAAAAATATCCCTCACCTATTCTGCATAGGAAGGGATTGCTAAATTGAAAAACCGGAACCATTACCTTTAGATTTTAAACAATACAAGCTTTTTAGTAAAATTGTTAAATATTACTAAATAATTCCCCATGTGTTGTATAATTAAAAAAAGTTATCGACATTTACTTACCAATCAAATAAAATCAATAACATGAAAAATCTAAAGAAAATCAAAAGAGGAGAATTAAAATCCATCAAAGGAGGAAGACCACCTCTTGGATGCAACAGCTGGAATCCGGTTGCTATGTGCTGCAGATCATGGGCACCTGACTATTGTGGGCAAACTACTTGTCCAGATTCACCTCCACCATTATGCTAATTAATTTTTAACAGTTATATTTTGAACCACAGCAGCTCATTTCTGAGTTCTAAATCGGATTCAAAATTATTGACAAATAAAGCTCCAGTGCCTAAACCTTGAGGCATTGGATTTTTTTTAGTAAAGGTATACTGAGCAATAGCATTTAAGCCGATATTACTTTCCAAAGCTGAAGTAATCCACCAGCCTATATTCTGATTTTCTGCTAGAGAAATCCATTCATCTGAACCAGAAAATCCTCCCACTAAAGCAGGTTTTAGAATAATATACTGAGGATTTATCGTTTCTAAAAGTTGTTTCTTTTTTTCAGGATCAATAATTCCGATCAGTTCTTCATCCAATGCAATGGGAGTAGGTGTTTTTGCACATAGTTCAGCCATATCATTCCAATTTCCGGCTTTAATAGGCTGTTCAATAGAGTGAATATGAAGATCAGCAAGCTGCTGTAACACAATGACCGCTTCCTCTTTACTGAATCCACCATTAGCATCCACACGAAGTTCCAGCTGATCTTTGGAGAACTTTTCTCTTAATTTCTGGAGAATAACATGCTCAGATTTCCAATCGACACCAATTTTTAATTTGATACAATGGAAACCTTTTTCCAGTTTCTCCTGAATCTGTTCTTCCATATATCCAGCATCGCCCATCCATATCAGCCCGTTGATGGTAATAGCAGATTTTCCTTCGGTAAATTCACCAGGAAAATAAAGACTGTCTCCATATTTCAGATTCTGAACTGCCTGCTCGTATCCAAACCAGATGGAAGGAAACTCTTTCAGTTCTTCTTTTAAAAAAGCTGTATCCTGATTGATATTTTCACAAAGCCACTTCAGTTTTTCTTCGTAATCAGGTCGGTCATCAAAACTCAGTCCTCTGAAAATGGCACATTCCCCTACTCCTTTTTTTTCGTTTTCCGAAACTGTAAGAATATAGGTTTCTTTATCAAGCAAAACGCCGCGAGATGTTCCACTCGGGCGTTTAAATTGTAATAAATATTGTAAGTACGTTGCTTCCATTTATTTTACGCTGTCGATACGCATAAATTCTTCTGCTTTCTCCACCATTTCAATGCTTCCGCAGAAGAAAGGAATTCTCTGGTGAAGTTCTGTAGGTTCTATTTCCAGAATTCTTCTGAATCCGTCTGTTGCTTTTGCTCCGGCTTGTTCAGCAAGGAATGCCATTGGATTACATTCGTATAAGAGTCTTAATTTACCATTTGGAGCCTGTGAATAAGAAGGATAAATATAAATCCCTCCTTTCAGCATATTTCTATGGAAATCTGCAACTAATGAACCGATATATCTTGAAGTGTAAGGACGATCACCTTCTTCCATCTGGCAGTACTTAAGGTAGTTTTTTACTCCCTGAGGAAATTTGATATAGTTTCCTTCGTTAATAGAATAGATCTTTCCTGTTTTTGGGAAAGTCATGTTAGGATGAGAAAGATAATATGTTCCCAAGGATGGATCCAATGTAAATCCGTTTACCCCATTTCCTGTTGTATAAACAATCATGGTAGATGAACCGTAAATAACATATCCCGCTGCAATCTGATTGATTCCTTTCTGTAAAAAGTCTTCCAGCTGCACTGGAGTTCCAGGTTCGGTAACTCTTCTGTAGATAGAGAAAATAGTTCCTACGGAAACATTTACATCAATATTGGAAGATCCGTCTAAAGGATCGATCAGTACAACATATTTACTTAAATGACCATTTTCACCGCATTTGATATCAATAAAATCATCATTTTCCTCAGAAGCAATACCACAAACAACCTCTCTTTGAGACAAAGCCGTAATAAAAATTTCATTAGCGATTACATCCAGTTTTTGCTGCTCTTCTCCCTGAACGTTTTGGTTTCCCGCAGCTCCTGTAATATCTACAATTCCCGCTTTATTTACTTCTCTGTTTACCACTTTCGAAGCCAATCTTATTGCACTTAGAAGACGAGAAAATTCACCTGTAGAATACTGAAAATCGTCCTGTTTATCTATAAGAAATTCTCCTAAAGTCTGTAATGGTTGATTTGACATATTTTTCTTTTTACGTTTTGCCCAAATTTCGGAAAATTTATCGCATTAAGAAAATTTAATTAAAAAAGAGGTTAATCACTGTATTTCAACTAAATACAAACACAACATAACATAATACCAGATCTTTATTGAAAATTAAGTCTCCAAATTTGTTACATCAGACTCGCGAAAAATTAAAATTATTTCATTATTTGTTGATTTTAAGGAAATCTTAATTCTATCTCCTCACTAGGCTATTTCATATCTCGTTGTAAATTTATAATTTTGACGTCCGTAAAAAACTCATGTAATTTTTTATCTAACAATTTTATTTTTAACAATTTAATGAAAATTTTCAAGTTTGGTGGAGCATCGGTAAAAGATGCTGACAGTGTAAAAAACGTGTCCATGGTTCTAAAAAGCCAGGGATTTGCCAAATGTTTGCTGGTAATTTCAGCAATGGGCAAGACGACAAATGAGTTGGAAAAAGTTGTAGAACTTTATTTCAAAAAAGATAACTATCAAACTGAGATTGAAAAGATAAAACGAAAACACATGGAGATTGCGGAAGGACTATTTCCTGAAAATCATGCGGTTTTTGCTGAAATCAATCTCTTTTTTGATGATATTGATTCTTTTTTACGAAGAAATAAATCTCCTAATTACAACTTTGTGTATGATCAGGTGGTAAGCTGCGGAGAAATGATTTCTACTAAAATCGTGAGTGAGTATCTGAATGAGATCCAATTTACGAATCAGTGGCTGGATGCCAGAGATTATGTAAAAACGGATAATTCTTACAGAGAAGGTACGGTAGACTGGACAAGAACAGAAGAATTTATTTCTCATCTTAATCCTGAAATCTGCTATGTAACTCAGGGATTCATCGGTTCTGACGACAATAATTTTACGGTGACGTTAGGAAGAGAAGGATCTGACTATTCAGCTGCTATTTTTGCATATTGCTTAAATGCTGAAGCAATGACGATCTGGAAAGATGTACCTGGAGTAATGACCGGAGATCCGAGAAAGTTCAGTGATGTAACTCTTCTTTCCAATATTTCTTACGAAGAAGCAATTGAGATGGCTTACTATGGAGCAAGTGTTATTCACCCAAAAACATTACAGCCACTTCAACAAAAAAATATTCCTTTTTATGTAAAATCTTTTGTAGATCCTACTAAAGAAGGAACAAAAGTAGGTGCTTCCGAAAAAAACCAACAGGAAGAATCTTATATTCTAAAAGAAAACCAGGATCTTTTGAAAATCTCTACAAGAGACTTCTCTTTCATTGCAGAAGATCATATGAGCCTGATTTTCGGATTTTTATCTAAATATAAGATCAAAGTTTCCCTGATGCAGAATTCTGCGATCTCTCTGGCATTGTGCCTTGAGGATAAATTTAACCATCTTGATGAGCTCAACGAAGAGCTTCAAAAAATTTTTAAAACCGAAGCAATTAAAAATGTATCTTTATTCACAGTAAGAAATGCGAAGAAGGATCACATTGATAAATTTTACCATGAAAAAAATGTATTATTGGAACAAATCTCCAAGAATACTCTTCAAATGGTAACACAATAATATTAATTGCGACTAAACACACATGAGTTTAATTTCGAAAAACGATCTGATCAAAGCTTCCGGCTTAAGTAAACTTGGGTTCCTCAAGAACCCGGTAGCATCTGCTGTGATGAGCATTGCTAAAATAAACGAAGTAAATAAATTATACGATAAATTAAAAGACAAGGAAGGCAAAGACTTTTTCGACTCATTTGTGAGAGAAAGAAACCTAAGCTATGTAGCTTTTGAAGAGGATCTGGCAAAGATTCCGAAAACGGGACCATTTGTTTTGGTTTCCAATCACCCGCTGGGTGCTATTGACGGGATTCTGATGTGCAAGGTCTTATCAGAGGTTCGTCCGGATTTTAAGGTAATGGGAAATTTCCTTTTGGAAAAGATCAAACCTATGGAGCCGTATGTAATCGCTGTAAATCCTTTTGAAAACAGAAAAGAAGCTTACAGCAGCTCTTCAGGAATGCGTGAAACACTCAAGCATTTACAAAACGGAGGCTGCGTAGGTATTTTTCCGGCAGGAGAAGTTTCCAACAAGAACAATCCTTACGGAGAAATTTTAGATAAGGAATGGGAAAAAACGGCACTTAAGCTTATCAGAATGGCTAAAGTGCCGGTAGTTCCTATGTATTTCCACGCTAAGAACAGCCGACTTTTTTATCAGGTGGCTAAACTTCACCCGAATTTGCAGACTCTTATGCTTCCAGCAGAAATGATGAATGACAGGGAAAAACCTATCAGAATCAGAATCGGGCGTCCTATTACCGTAAAGGCAATGGACGAAATGGAAACGATTGAGGAGTTGGGAGAGTTTTTGAAACGCAAGGTTTATATGATGAAATCTTACTATGAAAAGAGAAAATCCCTTGCTCAAAGTATCAATCTCCAGAATTTATCTGTCAAATTTCCTTTATTGAAGGAAGAAAACATTGTTCAGAATATCATAGATGAAACTCCTCTTGAAGACATTATTAAAGATGTTGATAAATTGAGAGGAACGGATAAAATGCTGTTCAGTAACGGAAATTATGAGATCTACTTTACGACTTATGAGGAAATTCCTTCTATTATGAGGGAAATAGGACGTCAGAGAGAGCTTACTTTCCGTGCGGTAGGTGAAGGAAGTAATCTTCCGTTTGACCTGGATGAATATGATAAACATTACCACCATCTTTTCCTTTGGGATAATGGGGAGAAAAAACTGGCTGGAGCTTACAGAATGGCACTGGGTAGAGAGGTAATGAAGAAATACGGTATTAAAGGCTTCTATACAAGCTCTTTATTTGAGTTTGAGCAGGACATTCATCCTTTCTTCAAAAAGGTAATTGAAATGGGTCGTGCTTACATCTGTCAGGAATATCAGCAGAAACCACTTCCGCTTTTCCTTTTATGGAGAGGAATTGTACATGTATGCCTGAGAAATCCTGATCATAAATTCCTTATGGGAGGTGTGAGTATTTCCAACAAATTCTCAGAATTTTCAAAATCACTGATGATCGAATTTATGCGTTCTAATTATTTTGATTCTGCAGTAGCTCAATATATCACTCCAAGGAATGAATACAAAGTAAAGCTTCGTGACAGGGATAAAAACATTTTCTTTGAGGAAATGGAATCTGACCTTAATAAACTGGACAAGATTATTGATGATCTTGAACCAGAATTGAGACTTCCTGTTCTGATCAAAAAATACATCAAACAAAATGCTAAAGTAATTGCTTTTAATGTTGATCCCAACTTTAATGATGCAATTGATGGATTGATGTATATCCGAATCAGTGATCTTCCGGAAAACACGATCAAACCTGTATTGGAAGAGATGAGTGAACAGATCAGAAAGGAGCAGGAAAATAATCCGACTGATAATCAGTAAGTTTTTAAGTTTATTCAAAAAAAGTACGATGAATACTTGCTTTGTATACTAAAACTTACTACTTTTGCATCACTTTAAAACAACGAAGTAAGTCAAACAAAAATATAATGGTTTCTTAGCTCAGTTGGTAGAGCAATGGATTGAAAATCCATGTGTCCCTGGTTCGATTCCTGGAGAAACCACTTTAAAACCTCTAATTCATTTTAGAGGTTTTTTTGTTTTTTTTATCTATGCCTATTTTCTTACGTCTACCCTCTTACTGCTCTAGTAAAATATAAACTTCGTTATCTATTTGTTCAAAAAATAAAAAATTAATCAAAATTATGGGAATTATTTCTTTCCTATTTAATGAGTAAAGCTTAATTTAGTAGGAGAAACCTAATACAAATACAATTATGAGAGTAAAATTATTAGCCAATACTTTTCTGGGTATTGCCACTCTGCTTATTTTTCAATCATGTGCAGAAACCCCTATGGCAACAGAGGACACCGTTGCAGCACAAAAAATACATCAGCTTTAAAAAATACATCATCCTTCAACGTTCCGGTTGCAGGAAATTCTTTTTTAACGGTAAAACCATCGGGAGCCAGTGAAGTGATCACCTCTACTAACTTAGGGAACTGGACCAACTCTAATACTGTTATCAGTACTTATTTCAGAGTGAGTAATACAGGAACATTAAACCTTGGATTAAAAGCTTCTGTCCCATCAGGAACAAGTGTTGTAAAAATAACGGTAGGAAATACATCCAAAAATGTGACTCTAACAGGAGCTTCGAATAAAGAGTATGCTGTTGGAGATTTTACCGTTTCTACTCCAGGCTATGTGAAAGTTGACCTTCAGGGAGTTTCAAAAACCGGAGGATATTTTGCAGATGTTACAGATATTACTTTCAGTGGAGCAGCTTCTACAGGAGCCAATATTTACAGCAATGATCCGTCATACTATTATTGGGCACGCAGAGGACCTTCCTGCCATCTGAACTATGTAGTTCCAACAACCAATAATGTTAGCTATTATTACAACGAAGTAACAGTTCCTGCAGGAGAAGACAAAATCGGCTCTTATTTTATGGCTAATGGCTTCAGTGCGGGCTATTTTGGGATGCAGGTGAACTCTGCCACAGAAAGAAGGATTTTATTCTCTGTATGGAGCCCATTTGATACTGACGATCCCAATAATATTCCTCCTGACCACAAAATTATTCTCAACAGATCAGGTACCGGAGTAACCATCGGAGAATTTGGCAATGAAGGTTCGGGCGGACAAAGCTATTATAAATACAACTGGAGTGCCGGGCAAACCTATAAATTCTTATTAAAAGGGGAACCGGATGGCAGCGGAAAAACAGACTTCACCGCCTGGTTTTTATCTCCGGATACTACCACATGGAAGCTAATCGCCAGCTGGAAGAGACCCCAAACCAGCACTTACCTTAAAAGCTTCTATAGTTTCGTTGAAAATTTCAATCCCGAGAATGGATATCAGGGCAGAAAAGCAGAATTTAAAAATCAATGGGTAAGAACTTCCGCTGGTAACTGGATTGCCATTTCAGGAGCAAAGTTTAGTGTGGATAATACCTACAATGCACAGCAAAGAATAGATGCAATGGGAGGAACAAGCAATAATGCTTTCTTTTTACAAAATGGAGGATTCTTTAACACAACTGTTGCGCCTGGCTCACAGTTCTCTGTTACTGCTCCTACACAAGCTCCTAATATCAATTTTTCAACCCTTCCTTAACATTTTATCCTAAAAATAATCAGCCAGCTACTTTAAATAAGAGCTGGCTTTTTTATTATTCTGTTTCATGGTCTATACTTGCCTGAACTCGGTGTAAACTTTCTTTTAAATCAGAAAGTCCATAATATTTATTTTTATGAAATACTAAGATGATTTTTTTATCTTTTACAACACTATTATAAAGTAAACTTTCAGCATTCCATACGGCATTCCCAGAATTAACCCCAGCAAAATTCAAATAAAATGGATCAACTGTATTCCCAATATAAGCAAGAATTTTATATTTTTCTTCTGATGTAAACTTGGTATTATCTTTCAATGCATATCCAAAATTCTCTAAAGCATTCAAAAGCCTATTTTCGTCTGATTTTGTGTGCTCTTTTATATACTTTAACAAGTCAACTCTTATTTCTAATTCTCCCTTACAATTTTTAACAAAAATAATATCACCAATATCAGAGGAATTTTGAAAATTACTCAAATAGTCATTCATCGTCAAATCATTGAACTTTGGTTCTTTAGTATATCCAAAAGTTTTTACCATTAATTTCACAAACCTTATATCATTACTTATCAACCAGTCAACATAAGATTTATTATCATTAAACAGGTACATATTTCTAGCAATAATTGTTTTAATATTTTGCTTTCTTATATTTTTTAAATCAGCTATATCTTTCCAATAATATATCTTGACATCAGTTATATGATTATTATTCTCAGCATCTTTTTCATATTGCAATAATTCAGGATATTTAGTATAATCCAATATTTCAGGGATGCTGTATAAATCTGAAATGAAAAGTCCATTTTTAAAAACATACGTACTGTATGGATTAACATCAATACTATTTGAGTTTTTAAAAAGATTAAAGTCTTTTGAACATTTATCTTCAAAATTAATATGCAAATACTTTGACTCTGATCTCGGATCAATTATCCTATTGAATACTTTATTGACCATATTAGCAAAGTCTTCTTTACCTGGCTTTTTGTATCCATTGTCTTCTAATTCTTTTGATATGATAGATTCTGTAGCTTCTAAATCTTTTAATGTAAATTGATAGGTTGGATAATCTGTTTCACTTTTTTCTCCACTTACTCCAGCTGACAGCTGTGATTTAAGAACAGTTAGAAAAGCGTTTTTTATGCCCAATAACATATTTTGTGAATAAAATTCACTCGATATTAAGATAGCCAGAGAAATTATAATCTTCTTTATCATTGTTGTGTTTTTAAAATAAAAGCACAGTTAAATTTAACTGTGCTTTATATATTATTTTTTAGGATGTTGTTTTCTCCATTCTGTATAGTCCATAGGTTGGTATCCTGAACCGCAGCTTCCTTCATATTCGCACTCGCCTACATAATAAGCATCATAATCTGCATTATCCCACCACTCTTTAAATTTTGGAAGACTGAAAAAATTATTTTCTTTTATAACCTTGAAATCAGCATCATTCAAAAAATAACGAAGTCTAGCCATCATCTTATTATCATCATCAAATTTTTTATCATAATTATACTGTTCAGCAAAATATGCCAAGTTAGCCATTAGTTTTAATTTTTCATTTCTTGTAAGATCAGTGGATTTATCACGTCCCAAAAATTCTAAATAGCTTTTGATATTATCAATAATAAATCTATTTTCAGATGGGTCATTAGGTATATGAATTTTTTGTAAAAGCTTGAAGGTATCTGCATGCAGTTTGAATTTTCCATTACACACTTTAACCCAAAAAAGCTTACCAAAATCCCGAGGATCCTTTTCATCAAACTTTGTTCTTTCAGTAACCCATTTTAATAAATCAGGATCTTGTGTATACCCGAAAGTTTTTACTAAACTCTCCATGAAATTTTGATCATTTAAAATAAGCCATTTGAATTGTGGCTTACTATCATTAAAAAGGTATATATTACGGGCAATAATATATCGTGGAACTTTAATTTTAAAAGAATTATCACCATTAATATTTATTAGTTCCTTTAATAAAAGCATTGGAAAAATAAATTGTTTATTAGTATTAATGAAAGTATTCTGAGTAGTTGAATAAAGTTCATACTTATTTTGTTCAAGTGTCATAGGATTGCCATCAAGATGATTACCAAATACTGTTATGTACCCATTCGTTTGATCGATACTCACGCATTTATTAGAACTATGACTGATTGAAAAAATAGTTTCAATTTTATTTTTAAAGGATTCAGCTTTTGGTTCAATATAACTGTTACTGATCAAATCATCATAGATAATAGAAGAAGCTAATTTTAGATCTTCTACATTCAAATTATAAGGATCATCATATTCCACTTCATCAGACTCAATTTTTTCTTGTAGTTTAATATGTTTTTTAATGTTTTCAACATCAATTTTGCTATCTAAATTTTCTGATTTTGCATATTGTCTATTTGCAGTGCTCATATTATTGTCTTGTCCCTTATAGTTACAAGCAATCAATAGTAGAATAATTGTGAAAACATTTGAAATTTGTATCATTAATTATGAATTTAATCCGGAGCGCCTACACTATCAAATCCCTCTGCGTAACTAATTACTTCTTTTAAATTTGAAAGATTATAATAATTATTTTTCTGCATTTCTTCTTTTAACTTAGGCCATTTAATCTTACTTCTTGAATCATCTTCAAAATATGCTCCTAAAATATTCCATCTAGGATCCCAGCCATCCTGATTCCTATGATTTTTTTTGAACAGGAAATCATAAGTATTTGCAAGATAAGCTACCATTTTAATTTTTTCATTCTCTGAATAATTATTGTATTCATCTGTTTCTAATAATTTTGAACCAAACTCCATTAATCCATATAAATCTTTAGGATTTGAACTTTTTCGATAAGCATCAGTCAAACTCTGCAATATTCCCTCCCGTACTTCTAATTCATTATTACAATTTTTAGCAAATACAAGTTCACCTATTTTATATTGATCTTTAGATTGAATATATTCATTAATAAGCATTTCATTAAATTTAGGTTCTTTATCATAACCAAAATTTTTAACCAGCAATTTTATAAAGTTTTTATCATGAGTTACCAGCCAAATAATATATGTTTTATTATTATTGAACAAATACATGTTCCTTGCAATAATTCTTTGAATATTTACTTTTCTTTGTTCTTTTAAACTGGTAACATCTTTCCAATGGGGAATTTCAACATCCACTTGTGAACTTGATTTTCTAGTAATTTTGTCAGACTCAACGTTATTTAGTGTAGGATATTCTTTTTGATAATCAATAATTTCGGGCAGGTAATAGAAGTCTGTAAAAAGTTTTCTTTTTTTGTCAATATATCCTCCTTCATAATCAACACTATTATTACTATAAGTTACAAAGCTTCTGTCACATTTATCAAAATAGTTTACATATAAAAATGGATTACTTGAACTATTATCAATTATTCTCCCAAAAACAGCTTTAATTTTATCATTAAATTCGGCAACAGATAGTTCCTTAAATCCATTTGATAATAATACTTTTTTTGCAGTTTCAGTAGATGCTTCAAGCTCTTCGATTTCAAACGGTACTTTAGCTAATTCAGCTCCTGCCTCGTCAATTGATTTACTTGAACCTTCCTGCAACTGCTTCTTAAGAACTTTTTGTATTATGGTATCATCATTCATACTTAGGTTTTTTTGACTATTGTCTGAATTTTGTTTTTTTTCCTGGCAGCTTGAACTGCTCATTATTAATAAGAAATATATTGTTAATCTAATTTTACTTTTAATATTCATAGAAATTGTATTTTATTATCTGGAACTTTCCTTAGAGTTTTCAGCACTTACATCATACTTTGGAAGTTCTTTATCTTTTTCAGATATTGTATATTTTTTAGGTTTTGTAATCGCAATAATTGATTTACTCTTTTTATCAACAGAGCCTAAAATTATTTTTTGATGCCCTGCTGTTTTTTCGCCATTCCCCTGATTTCCCCCCAAATATACATATCTTGTTCCATCTAAATTTTCACCGGCTATTAATGCCACGTGTGAGAAATCAAAAACTATTAAAGCTCCTACAAAAGCTTCACAATCTTCTCCATTTTCCCATGTACTTCCTTTCCACCCAAAAGCTGCTGCACTTTTGGCAGTATTAATCCTTTTATAATCCTGAGTTTGATCAAAACACCATGCTAGAAATGCCCCACACCAAGGATTTGTATAATCATAATCTAGCCCCGCAGCAGAAGACACATCAAAATATTCTGTGATCTTTTCTTTTAAAGGACTATCTATTTCCCTTAATCCTTTATATTTTTCATATTCTTTCCAGGCAACCTGGAACCATGGAGCATCTCCTACCAAATTTAATCCTGTACCTTTACCACATTCTTCTACCTTAAATACAGATTTCATAGAATCACCAGCTTTAACTTCCCAGTTACCTAGCTTACCTCCACGATACCAGATTTTACGGTTCAGCCTTGATGGTGTAAGCTTATTTAAAATATCAATAATAGAATCTACTACCACATCATCAGCTGATTTGCCTGTATCATCAGCTTTCAAATACATAGAATCCTTATACCAATCTGCCATTCCAGTTATTGCAGCTTCCTTAGGCGTATAATCTCTATCTACTCCATCAACAATTGAAACACCAGAGTCACTAGCTTTTTCATCTATTTTCTTCTGAATTTCTTTATAATTACCTTTTCCTGTTATTTGTAATAATCCTCTACCCCTGAAGTTCCAAGTATCATCAACTGATTCATTCCCAAGTCTTCCTCCATATGCTATTTCCGCTATCTTTTTTTCATTAGATTTATAACCGTTTTTGGAACTTCTACCATACTCATAAGCCAGATCATTTGGGGGGCTTTGTTTACCCAGTTCAGGATTTGCCCTGAATTTTTTAAAGTGTTTTGGCAGATCTTCTGCAGCATAATCTAAACTTTCCCCATGAAGACCTCCCTCTAAATTGGTTCCTGCTTCTTGTAATGATTGCGCAAAAAAATGAGCTTTTCTTGCACATGTATTGAGTTCAAAGATATTTCTGTATTTATTTAAAGTTAGCGCTAATTCCTGAAGATCCTCATTTTTTGCATTTTTGTATACTTTTTTGAGAATATCAATTGTAATTTCTGCTTTACATCGTGGACAACCACTTTCGCCATCCCTCTTCACCTCCGCCATTTCCACCACCACTGGCATCACATCATTTTCAATAGCTTCAGGAGTTTCTTTCTGAGATACTTTAAGGCAGCCACTTTCATAAAAAATAAACTGTTTCCTAAGTTCCAGTATTTCTTCTTTTGTAAAAGGAGTTCCGTCTTTTTTGTAGGCTTTGATTCCCAGTTTTTCCATATCCTCTGTTCGAACCAGATCAGCAGGAAGTGTATTGTTGATGGTAAACTGGCTTTTTTCTATTTTCCAGACTTTCTTTTTAGGATCAGCAGGATCCTGCACCTGACGGGAAACCTGTGCTATATAGTAATCAAAATTTTTCGGTGGGTTCTTCCATTCTTCTTTTGCTGTGAAGGAAACTTCCAGTAAGCCGTCTTTTCCTGTTTTTTCTTCGTTGTAGCTTTGTTTGCTTTCGTGGGTATAAGTGATATGATCTGTTTCGTTTAAACCTTCTTTAGGGATTTCCTTCAGAACGTCAATCTTCAGAATTTCTTCAGTCATATTGACGGTGTGTACCCAAATTTTGTGGGTTTTACCATAGAAAGTCTGCATCCGCTGAATATCTTTACCATCTTCAGTAGAGAACATGATGGAAACAATTTTCTGTTCGGAAGTAATGATCAGTTCTTCATTGGAATCTAAAACTTCCAGATAAGTTGTAGTATTGTCTACCACCACAGGTTTCGTTCCCTGAATGGTAATGTTTCCCGGAAGTACAATATCTCCGGATGAGCTTGCCTGCAATTCTACCGTAAATACTATTCGGTATGATGGATTGGGATTTTCCGTTGTTTTGGGGATAGCTGCCAGCAATTTTTTCTTGTAATCATCATTCGTTGTGATAAGGAAAGACGCTTTACCTTCATTATTAAGGGTAACTGTTTTTTCCTCCAGCATATATTTATCTTTCTCTTTATAGAAATCATCGCCTTTTCCTTTTACCCAGACTTTTACTTTTAAGGCCTGATTCTGAAGCCCATCCAGTTCAATAAATCCATAGGTTTCTTCTCCAAATCCTGTTTCAGTGCGCTTCACTCCTGTTCCGTACGCCCAAAGTGCTCTTTTTACCGTAGGTTCTGAAACTTTTACTTTCGCTTCTATTTTCTTCCCATCGGTATAATCTCCTGTTAAATAAGCTGAAATCGTGTATTCTCCAAGATCATTGAATGTAATGGTTCCGTCTCCGTTATTGGTCACTTTATCCGGTACTTCAATTTTTATGGTTTCATTTCCGGACAACGTAGCAATTCTTGCTGTTGCTGTATATTTTATTTTTGTTCCTTTTGGAATATTGGCTGCCGGAAAAGTGAATTTATCTATTACATTTTGAATCACCTCAAAATTAAAACAGTCTGAACCTGAGAATCCGGGCTGCTTTCCTGCTCCTATCGGATTAGCATAGGCTTCAAGTATATATTTCCCGAAATACTGATTACTGGCCAGTTTTGCATCGTTATACAGTAATTCTGCCACTCTTTTATTGATTGCGCCAGTTCTGAACGAAGGAGAGTTTTCAAATAAGGCAACTCTTCCCACTCCTTCTTTTTTAAGATACCAATATACAGATGTCCCGGAAGGCATATAATTAACATTGAACCTGGAAGCCTGTACTTTAATCGTATCACTGAATCTCACCAAACCGGGTTCGCCTTTGACTCCCATTACGCCCAGACTATTCTCGATTTTCACTTCTACAGACTGGGGTTTTGGATCTGTAGGATCTGTAAATGCTTCTATGGTATATTTACCTGCATTTTTAAAGGTGAGGATAACACGATCACCAGCCCCTGCCACAGAAACAAGGTGTGAAGAAGATGCACCGGAAGAACTGTTATACAGCACTGCTGTTCCCTGTTTCACAGTCCATTGAACCGTATTTACAGGCATAAAAAACCCTCGGTTCAGTATTTTTGCCTGATCTGTTGTACTGTTGAGCTTACGTTCAATAGATAATGGCAAAGGAATATTAATCAAGGTTGACGATCCCGGGCTGACAATTTTCTTTACAAAATCCTGTATGACCTCTACATTGAGAGAGCATTTGGCATCACCTGCTTTTTTACCATAAGCTTCCAGTCTGTATTTTCCTTCTGTAAGTCTGTCGAATATTTTACTCATGGATTGGCTGAAATTGCTTCCCAATCCAATAAATGTTTTTATTTTATCTTTTGTTCCTTCTCCTTTAAACAGTGCCCAGATTATCTTTTTCTCATCGCCTTTGAACAGAGCTTTCAGATCCAGATTATCTCCGCCAAAAGGATTCATAATAGGAAGAAGCGGGCCATTCATTCCTTTGATATAATAGTAAGTACCATTAAGTTTATCCGTTGGTATAGGTCTTATCATTGAAATGGATGTCACTGCTATACTTGCCTCAGAAGCAGAAGATGAAGGCCACTGTGGGGAAGTATTGGCAACAGAAAATTCATCGGCTTCTTTCACATCAATCTGTGAAACATTGTTGGCCTGCCCGGTGGTTGCAAAAGCAATAGTTCCGGGAACGCCATATCCCGGACAATTTCCTGTAGAAGCATCCAACAGTATTTTCATACTCTTGTTGAATTCTACGTTTTCATAATAGTCTTTATATTTTATGTTGCATTTACCTTTACATGGATAAGTTTTCCCGTCTGAGCCTTTACAGTTTCCAAACCCGTTGCCTCCTCCGAAGCTGTCGGCTTTGTCATCAAGATAGGTAGCAACAGGCTTGTTCTGTGCAAAATATTTGTTTTTGCCCAGCTTTTTTTTCTGGCTTTTCACTTCCATCGGAACGGCGGTTCCATTGGAGTTATTGGTTACAGAACTGCTGCAGTACGCAGTAGCTCCTTCTATAATGATGTATCCTTTATCCGCCATGTCATTTGTTCATAAAGTTTAAGTCATTGTGATCGTTTCCCGGTATACTGTTTTTTCTCCGTCTGACAATATAAAGTCAGCTTTCTTTTTGGAATACTGTTTTTTACGGGAGTTGTATTCCATTTCTATATATAATCTTACCTGGTACTGTCCCGGCTGGTACAGATATTTTTTTTCCAATTCTTCTTTTATGATAGCAGGAACTTTAATTTCGGAAATAAAAGAAGATTCAAATCCGTACTCTCTCTGTTCGGCTCTGATAATTCCGTGACATTCAATATCTCCGATTCCTTTAATATTCCATACAACGGATTCATCACTTTTTCCTCCGTTATCTACATAATAAGGAGCAAACAAGAGAAGATTCCAGAAAGGTTCTTTCAGTTTATTTTTATAAAAGCCCGTTTCATCTTCAAGAGCTGACAAATATTGGTTTCTGAAAACATCTACATTCTGATACTTTTCCTGAAGCCCAGCTGTTTTGAGTTTCCAGTTTTCTATATTTTTCTGATGATCTACAGCTCCCAGAAAGCTTCCTTTTTCATCCACTTTTATTTCCAGCGGATAAGAGCTTTGTTCCAGGATATGCAGGATTTCCATAAATTTATTTTCGGAGGGAAAAGAGGAATCTTCTACTTTTTCTATCAACCAGTTTTTGGAATGATCTTCATTTATCTTTTCCTGAACAGTAATTTTAAAGGATGAATAAAATCCTTTTTCTTCCCCGAACTGTATTTCAAGAGCATTTTCCACCTGATAATCATGGATCCCCGATGTATATTTCTGAAATGGTTTTACTCTTGTTTCTACCATACTTTGTTATTATTTATAAAAACAAGATGGTATTATTTACCACAGTTTTTGTTTGCTACAGTCTCTTCCGGCAGGTTGTAGAGATAAATTTTTTCTACAGTTCCTTTTTCACATTTACTTACCAGATAATTGGCTATATAATCCTGCTGATAGTGTGATATTTCTTCACCTAACAGCTCGCCGGCACTTTCTTTATTCGTAATAAAATATGAAGTATTGTCCGTTTTTCTATAAAAAACAAAGTTGAGTGAAGCTGTTTCCGGCTTTGCAAGTAACTTGTTGTTTTTCAATTTATTTTCTACATATTTTGTAATTTCTTTTTTCAGATTACTTTCAGTAGGTTCAGGATGATCTATAAGAATATAGTATGAAATTTTCACTGCGTTCTTATCATAAGCATTGGTAAAAGTCATATGATCAAGTGGAATAAAGTCATTCTTTTTCTTATCACAGCTCATAGCTATTAAAAGAAAACATACAATAGTGATAATTTTTACAGATGGTAAATACTTCATTTTTTATAATTATAATAAGGCTCATTAAAATGTAATGGCTATTCATTGTTAATATTCTCCAGGTCTTCTTCTTCCCATATTTCGAAGATGATCCTGTCTTTCCTTTTCTGCTCTTCTTTTACTTTGGCGTTCCGCTTTGCCGATGGTGATACTTTCTTTAAATGTTTTTTCAAACTCAACTTTAGTGATAAAAGGTTTATATCCTCTGATATGCTGCAAAATAAACCAATATCTGAAACCAAGCAGATAGTAGTATTTCTTTTCAATATCCGGCATATCCAACCCAAAATGATCATATAAAACAACTTTATAGGTTGCATCATAAGTACCGTTAGCAGATTTATTGAATTTTGTCAGCTTCACTTCATATGCCCAGGTATCATTCATACAAATGGTGAGCCCTCCCATAAAAGTATCTTTCATCGTTGAAAACTGGGGATGTCCCCATCCTCTTCTTCCAAACTTTCCTACCTCATCATCTGTAAAGTGTATTTCATCATCTTCAATGGATGCAATGCTTCCATGGTTTTTCTTAATTCTGTCCGCAATTTCATCTTCCATACTTAGGCAGAATCGTTGATTTGAAGGATGGTTCAGCACATGTTTTGTGAGAATAGAATTGGTATATTCACCTCCTTCACTTCGTTTAAATTTTTCAATCATATCAAAGGCAACCGTTTCCAGTTCTCCGACTGAAAAAAGTGTTCCCACCATACGCTTGAAACCTGCCCATAATTCTTCGTCTGTTTTATCTCTGATCTCTGATTTGATCCAAATTCCCTTGCTTTCCACATCCTGCAAGGTGTACCGTGAAGGATACTGATTGGAAACTCCCAGACCATAGCACAGATCATCCGCCATGTTAACGCCTTTCCTGTCTTTTCCTTTTATTTTAAATCGGTCAATATAAAGAGGTAATGGATTGGTTATTTTGACTTCAACACTGACCTTGTCTATCGGAGTTTTAAAATAGGCATATACACGCATATCATAACAGGGAAGTTTCACCTGAATGGTCTCCGTATTTCCGGTGATTGAAGAGTAATCGAAAAAAAAGGGTATAGAAATTCCATTTATTTTTTCCTGCCATTGAAGTTTTTTATACTCGCTCTTCGTTGCAGATCTGTTAAAAGTCGCTTTGAACCAGTATTTTTCGCCTTCTTTGGGTTTTGCTATTTTCCCTCCATTATCATCTAAAGGGCCTTCTACCTTTGTTACTAATAATGTATTGTCTTTTTTCGCCTGATACTCATCGAATTTTTTGCCTCCTTTTTTCCCGTAAAAGGTATTTTCCTGAGGAGATTTAAAATCCAAAGTCCCCTTGGAAGCATCTTTCATAATATGTTCTGCTTCCTTGTAAGATTTCCCAAAGACATTCCGTACGATATTTCCTCCTTCACCTGCCATATTACTGCATTTTTACCTGTTTACCGCTGTTAATAAGCACTTCTTTGGCACTTTCTACATTAATCGCTTCTTTGGTACTGATGTAAGAACCGGCTTCCATATTTTCCGTAATATTCTTTGCCCTGGAGCTTCTTCCAGCCTCAGCAGTTTCAATAATATTGCTTGCTGTCAGATTGTAATCATCATTGGCGGTTTCCGTGATATCTTCTCCTGCCATAATATTTACATTTCTCTGGGCAGAGGCAATGATATTTTTTCCGGCATTAATCTGCACATTTTCTCCGGCTGTGAAGGTTATATTTTTGGGTGCATTCACCACAATATTTCCTTTTCCGTCCATGAGGTAAGTATTTCCACTAGGATCTTCAATAAAAATACTTCCTTCCTGATCGTTAAAAATCACTTTATTACCACTTCTCGTTTGAATAGACTTAAGGTGGTTATTGATACTTCCTCCCAATGCTACCTGTCCATGGAACATTCCTCCCATAGCAAATGGAAAGTCGGGATGATGATATTCAAAACCAACCATAACCTGATCTCCAACTTCAGGTACCGCAACAAAACCTCTGTTTTGAGTAATCATATCTGTACCTCCGGCATCAGGACTCATCATTCTGATAAAATGGGTGGTATCCGGGTTTTTCTGCCAGTCAAATCTTACCTGTATTCTTCCCTGATTAAGGGGATCTGTATTGGAAATGACGGTAGCAACCTGTGGTTCGGCCTTGGGTTGTATAAAATCCGGTTTTGGCATAAAGCCTGTTCCTTCAGCAATCGCTTCAAAACTACCACTATAATAACCTCTGGCATTGACTTCATGGGTCACTTCGGTAACTGTAATTTTTGTAAAGTAAGAAGTCTGACTGGTATCCGGTTTCCTCATTTCAATATCAGCAAGGCATCCGGGATACAGAAACGGAACGGTGGTATTTCCCGCAACTGTAAATACTTCCACAGCAGCACTTCCTGCAGCACTTTTCTGAGAATCGCTTACATCAACAAACATATTGGCATTAATGGGTACGGGAGACAAAGAAGGTGTTTTAAAGATATTACTGTTAAGTTCATAAGCTTTCGAAGGGATTTCTCCCAGATGTCTGATATTATTCTCCGAGCCCTCCATTTTAGTGTGGCTGCTGCTGTTATATCCAAAAAACTGAGGATTGGTATGAACGGCATTCAATTCTACCTGAACATCTGTTGCGTTGCTTCCATAGACGAGCTTGATCGGTTTTTCTGAAGGCGGAAGTTTTCCAAAATGAAGTACTTCACCATCATAGTAAAACTGTTCTCCGTAGGCTTCGGCTGTTCTTGCAAGATAGTTATAATGGGTCTCGTTATATTGTGAACTATAATTGATATAGCTTTTATTCTGTGTATCTACTCTGAAATCAAATTTTTCTGTTCCCAGGGCTTCTTTAAGTATTTTGTTTGCAATAATTCCTGTATTCACAGCCTGATCACCTCCAAAACTTTGGGTATGGGGAGCGGCATCCATGAGAATAGTAGGACTTTGACCCCGCAA
This sequence comes from Chryseobacterium metallicongregator, assembly GCF_031324065.1. Classification (NCBI taxonomy): domain Bacteria; kingdom Pseudomonadati; phylum Bacteroidota; class Flavobacteriia; order Flavobacteriales; family Weeksellaceae; genus Chryseobacterium; species Chryseobacterium metallicongregator. The sequence continues at coordinate 455,251 of NZ_JAVIXS010000006.1, read as the reverse complement.
TACTATATTTCCCAGGCTCATTTTTTCCTGGCTGAATGCGGCTTTGGTGATTACCCCTACAAAGGTTCTTTCCGGGCTTTCGCTTTCATAATCTTTATATTTGAAAACAATAGTAATCCTTTTTCCCAAAAACTGGCGGGCTTGTTCCAGGGTGTGGTTTTGAGCTTCCCCAAGAGAATCATGGGCGAGAATAAGTTCAAAATTGTGATGGCGTCTCGCACTTTGCTGTAGGCGAAAATGCTTGAAGTGTTTGATAATCTTGCCTTCAATCACAATATCCAGTTTCACCACACGGTTGATTCCGGGAATATGATTCTCTGAAATCTTATCGGAATTCGAGGCATTTTTATTCATAGTGATTAGGTGTTTTTTTCAGAACTTTATTTGGAATAAACAATCGTTCTATAAGGTTAAAAAAGGCAGAACAGCTTTCCTTGAAGGATGTACTATTCTGCCTGATATTTAAATTCTGAATATGCTTAAGAAGGCCATGCTCCGAAGTAAGAAGAATTCCCCAGATCTATCTGTTCTGCACTTACCACAAAACTGATATACATACTGTTTTCATCCACAGCATCGAAATCTACCTCATGCTGGATTACATAACCATTGTTCCACTTTAATGTTGTTAATGTTCCTTCTTCGTGAGATTTGTTGAAAGTGATCTCTCCTACAGTAGGCTTATATTTTCCGTTCAGTAAACTTTCCAGGATGTCTGATTTATCAGTAGCTTCCACTGTAATTTTGATAAGCGCGTTGGAAGGGTCTGATGCTACACGCCCTGATACGTCTGTAGCTCTTGATACGCTATAGTTAAGTTTTAATAGCTTTTGTCCTTCTCCGTTGTTGAATTTTAAAATTCCTCTTGAATTTCTTTCTGCCATGATTGTAAATTTTAATGGTTAATGTATTGTGATTGTTTGTTTTCTATATCACCAAATATAGATGTATTTATAAAAAACAAATAGCGTTTATTATTAAATTTAAAAAAGTGTAGTAATAGTACGACTAACAATCGTTAGGTTGATTATCCATTATAAATCAAGTGTTTGCTGTTTTTCATGACTAAAAATCGGATTATTTTATTGCCTGTTTAAAATTGTTTAAAGAAGCAATAATATTATTCCCAAAATAGTCTTACAGAAAATCTTCTGCTTCATCCTTTAGAAGTACAACATTTTTTTGAGAAAAATTCTAAATATCAGGACTGAAAACCTTTCAATAACCTCCTGTGGAAATTATATTCAAAAAAAACAGGAAAAAATAAAACATATCAAAACACTGATGAACAAGACATTGAAGATATAACCCAGCTGAAACAACATATTTATTCAAAAAAATTAACTGAAAAACTTGCGCGGTATTATAAAATGTTATACTTTTGCATCACTTTAAAACAACGAAGTAATAAACGAAAACATAAATGGTTTCTTAGCTCAGTTGGTAGAGCAATGGATTGAAAATCCATGTGTCCCTGGTTCGATTCCTGGAGAAACCACAGAAGTTAAACACAACTTAACTTAGTCAATCAAGAAAATCCCTTTTAAACAATGTTTAGAAGGGATTTTTGTTTTAATGATGTTTAATAATGTTTCGTCAAATTTAGTCCTTTTTTGTCCCTATGTTGTCCCTGAGGACAATTTAAAAAGATTTTCAGTTTAAACGAGGATTAATTTTGAACCAAATATTTAAACAATGAACATCGCATTTTTTTTAAAAGAACCCAAAAAGACAACCGAAACAATGATATATGTTTCGGCAACCCTAAAAGGTAAGAGATTGAAACGTTCCACAGGGGTAAAAGTAAAACCCTCACAATGGACAGGGACAAAAGTGAGACAACTCGCTCCCGAATCGGCAACTAAAAATCTGAAAATAGAAAACACCGTCAAAATCTTAAAAGAGATTGAAAGGGATTATTTATTGAAAGAACAACCCCTATCTAAAGAAATTTTAGAAAAAGAGTTTGAACACAAAATCACTCCTATCACTACAACAACCGCTAAGAAGAAAGGAGTATTAAGTGTTTTTGATGAGTTTATTGACGTTAGAAAACAATCTGCGTCAGAAAATACCATAAAGACATATAAAACGTGTAAAAACCATCTTAAAGCATTTTCAGATGAGATAAAATTTGATATGTCATTTCAAAATATTACACTTAATTTCTATGATGAATTATTAGCATACTTCATTGAAAAAAATTTCTACAATTCTACTATCGGGAAATATGTAACAATACTTAAAACATTTATGAATTGGGCAGGAGAAAGGAAGTTTCATAATAACATGGAATTTAAAAAATTTTTAGTTTTCAAGGATGATTCTGAAAAAATAAAACTTACTCCTGAAATCGTAGAAAAATTGAGAACAACTGATTTTGAAGATGATTACAGTAATGTCGTAAGGGATATTTTTATTTTTAGTTCCTATACAGGTTTGAGGTTTGTTGACATTCAAAATATGAGACCAGAGGACGTTACAGAAGACTTCTTACGCTTACATATTAAAAAAGCTAAAGAAATGCTTGATATACCTTTATTGGATGTACCAAAAGAAATAATCAAAGCTCACACAGAACGTTATGGTAGGCTAAAAGTCCCCACTAATCAATTCTGCAATAGAGAAATCAAAAAACTTTTTGAAGCGATTGGTTTTGGCGATAAAATACGATTTGTAAAATATTCAGGTAAAAATGAGATTACAGTAGAAAAAAATGCTCACGATTATTTGACAATGCACTACGGTAGGGTATTTTTCATTACCAACTCATTGATTAACGGAATGAATGAAGAATTTATTCGAGAAATTACTGGGCATAAAGATTATAAGTCTTTTAAAAAATACGTTCAGTTTTCCCGTGAAATGGTGGCTGATAGTCTGCATTCTGCATGGAAGAAATAAAACAGTATTTTATTAACAAAATAACATTTTATCTAAAAAATCAAATAACAAAAATATTCATATAGATATTTTAAAAGCCTGATTATTTGCAATTGCATAAATCAGGCTCTTTTTATGGGTATTCAAAACCTTAAAAATAGCTGAATGTTATTATTTTGAAAGATCAACAGGTAGCTAAATAGAGGACCATATTAACTATATAGAATAATAAAAGCAACTACCAAAACTCCTATAGTAAAAACAGCTCCTTTTACCTGCTTTCTGATTTGTCGATAGTGATAATTTCATTTTCTTTGAGTGGGCTACCCTCGTTTCATTTTACATATAAAACTTATAAACCCAATAAAAAAATATCTTTATATTTGGACTTATACATTATTTATATGCCCATTTCAAAACCTCAAAAAATCCAATCTAATATTCTAGATTTAGAAGCATCTCGTAATAATCAATATAACAGATATTTACTAAACAAAATTTCCGTTATTATCGAAGGACTTGTCAAATCTAAAGATAAAATTCATGGAGAACGTTATAAAGAAATACAGTTGATTTTAGCTGGTTTGCGTGAACCACATGATATTAGTACAGGAAACCTAGTTAATGCTGAGGCAAAAGCTATTATACTTGATCTTTATGATGAGTTAATTGAAATTTTAAAATCTTATTAGTAAACTTTGGAAAACATTAATCATTCAGAATGGTATGGAAGAGGGTTTAAATCCCATAAAATACAAGAATGGGAAAATCTCCTCTCTAAAAATTTGTTAGAAAATAATTATCAAAGGTATTTGACTGATAATGCAGGGATTTTTTTAAGCGATGATGATTGTCATTTAGTTATTTCCAAACTAAAACTTGGCAGTGAGCTAGAAACTGATTTTATAACTTTATCAGATGGTTTTAGTAATGGAAACATTTTTGAATTTATTGAAATCAAACAACCGTCAGCCAAATTATTTACGGATAAGGGATTAATGACTGCAGAGTTTAATAGAGCTACACAACAAATAAGAGATTGGAAAAGATGGTTAATGGATAATCGCAATTGGATGGGGAAATATTTGCCCACTGTCAATACAAGAATATCAAACCCAACCCATTTTAAATTCAAGATAATAATAGGTAGAAGACTATCAAACCATTATGAAGTCGAAAAAAGAAATCAAATAGCCGAGGAAATTGGAGCTGAAATTAGATCCTTCGACTATTTGACAGATAAAATTAAAAGGCGAGAATTTTATCCTATTGCTTGGTTACGTGATGGAACACCTGAACATTATGAAAAGGAACTTGCAAATCCATTTTACAAAGCTTTTACAGATTCTGAATGGAAAAAATTTTGCAATAGTCAAAAGGTTGCATCATCCCATTTTTATAGTGATCATTTTGAAGAAGTCTTAAAAATGAGGGAATACAGTTCTTATTAATCTATTTAATATTATTTTTGACTTTCTGCACAGTTCCAATACTGACAGAACAAATTTTTGCCGTATCTCGGATTGAATTTCCTTTTTTCAGGTTCTTAATCACTTCTTTATACTTGGATAGAAAGTCGTCTATGCTCTCCGTAGAACCTTTTTCACGCCCTTTATAAGTTCCACGAGCCTTTGCAAGAGCAATTCCCTCTCGTTGACGTTCTAAAATGGTTTCTCGCTCCATTTCAGCTATGTTAGCCATAACAGAAATAATAAGTTTGAAGGCTTGATTTTCTTTGCCTTTTATTAAGCTTTCTATTCCAAGATTATCTACTTTGAGAATAACGCCCTTTTCTTTGAAAAATTCCAGAGTCGTAAGAATGTCATACAGATTTCTTCCTAGCCTATCGATAGAACTTACAGAAACGTAATTAAACTCATTATTTTCAATTGCTTTTATCAGTTCCTTCCCTTGTTCTCTATCTTTGAAAGATGTAGAACCGCTAACAATATCAATAAAAACCTTTTCGTCTTTTGCTTGGCGTTCCTCCTGTCTTGCTGTGTTTTGTGCCCCTGTAGAAACTCTAATATATCTTGCTTTCATCATTAAAATAGTTATAAAGCACCCTGCATTTAAGCAAGGTGCAAAGGTTGCTATCTTTATTAGTTTCGGAAATAATACCCGTTAGAACTCATATAGTCGTACATTAAATGTCTGGCAGTTGCTTCCCAATCAATGTAAATGTAAGATGGTAGGTTTTCAGGTATTGAGCCGTCCTGTTCTAAAGTAATCTGAGCAAAATCTTCATCCGAATCGTACTCACCATAATAAGAATCTGAAAGACTGTCTAATAGGTCGCTTACGTCCTCATGATAATAACTCATACACTCTGCATAGGCTTCTATAACCTCGAAATCATAATCTGAATTATTAATCTCTTCGGCTATGTCATAAATTTTTACTGAAAGATGACATTCACTGATTAGCTTTTGTTTGATAAAGAACTCCGAACATTCATAATCCTGAAACATGATCTCTGCTTCGGGTTCATCAGAATGAAGCTCATACATTGCTGTAAGTAGCTCGTCATAATCTGAATAATCTGAGAGGTTTAACCATGCACCATAGATTGACCCTTCATTGTACTTTTTGTACGTTCCGACATAGATACTGAAAGTATCAAGACAATTTGTTAACTTTGCCATTGTAAATAAGTTTTAATTAGCGTTAGAATTTTTTACACTCCCCGTTCAATATTGGTAGTATTGACGGGGTTTTTTGTTGGTTTTTATCACTCGAAAACCATGCCAAATGTTATAAAAATAGGTTGATAATCAATGAAATAGCAAAAATATTTTGAATGCGTAGAAAATCTCTTGAAACCTGTTCTAACTTTGGATTGTAGTCTAAAAATGTTCAAAAAAAGTACTGAGGTTTTTAGACCGTCCGAAAACTTTTGACCAGTTTTCAAGTGGTGGGGGTACTACCAAAAACATGTCCTATGGTGGGGTACTTTTGTATAGATACCTATTCTATAGAGACATGTACACTCACTTCATTTATATCTTAATTATCCAATATAAATAGGTCTACTTTCAAAAAATTTAATTATATTTTTGCACTACTGATTATTGAAGAATGAAAAATTTAACTATACAAGAACGGGAATTTTTAATGGAATGCTTAGCCAGTGGCTCATCAATTCCTGATGATTTTAAAGAAAAAATATTTCCAACTATTCATAAAGAATATGAATTGCGTTATGCTGGGAAAATGAGGAAGGAAGACCTTTTATCTGATCAGGATGGTACTTTTGCAGTTCCATTACAAGTGGAAAAAATTTATAATGGAAAAAGAGAAAAGTTTGAAGATGATTGGAGAAACTTGCTTGTATTCGGAGATAATTTGCAATTTTTAAAAACTATATATAAAAACGAGGATCCACTAATAAAGGATAAAATTAAAAGAAACGTAAAACTTATATATATAGACCCACCATTTGCAACTGAAAATGATTTTAATACACAAAGTGGTCAAAAAGCTTATTCAGATAAAGCAAAGGGGTCGGAATTTATTGAATTTATTAGGAAAAGATTAATTGTTGCAAAAGAAATTTTGGCTGACGATGGTGTTATTTTTGTTCATTTAGATTGGAAAAAGTCACATTATATAAAAATAATTTTAGATGAAATTTTTGGTGAAAAAAACTTTAAAAATGAAATAATTTGGAATTACGATAAATGGACTAGTCCATCATCATCATCATTCCAAAAAAACCATGATACAATATTTTATTATTCAAAATCCGCAACAAACTACTTTGTACCACAGCTTGAAATAACAAAAAATTTACAAGAAAAGTATGAAAAAGGATATTCTTTAGGCGGCGGCGGCGGAAGTACAGGATTAGTAGTTTATGATGAAAATTCTCCAAAAGTTAAAGAATTAATCCAATCTGGGAAATACAAAGTAGTATATGCTGGAAAAAAGGGTAAGCCTGTGAGTGATGTTTGGAGAATTCCATTTATAAATCCAGTTGCCAGTGAAAGAACAGATTATCCAACGCAAAAACCAGAAGAATTACTTAAAAGAATAATTGAATCTACAACTGCACCAGGAGACATAGTCTTAGATTTTTTTGCAGGAAGTGGAACAACAGCAGCTGTTGCTGAGAAATTAGGACGCAGATGGATTAGTTGTGATATTGGAAAATATAGTTTTTACACAATTCAAAAACGCTTATTATCAATTCAGGATAGCAAAGATTATGAAAACCCTAAAAAGAAATACAGTAAGTTTGCAAAAACATTTGCTACTGTAAATACGGGTATATATGACCTTGCTAAAATGCAAGATCTTAATCAAGATACATATATAGAATTCGTGTTACAGTTATTTGAAGTAACCCCTAAGAAAACTGTAAAAAAAGGCTTTACATTTCATGGAGAACGTAAGGACGGTTATCCTGTTATTGTTTGGGATTATTGGAGCAATAAAGAAAGTAATATTGATATTTTCTTCTTAGAAAACTTACACAAAAATTTATCTAAGAGCATTTCTAAAAGAGTATATATTATAGCCCCAGCAAATGCAGTAGACTTTATAAGTGATTTCCATGAAATTGATGATATTAGATATTATTTTTTAAAAATACCATATCAAATAATTAAAGAACTTCATCCTAAAAGTTTTGCTAAAATTCGTCAACCTAAAAGTAAAAGCCAGGTTAATGATCTTGATAATGCAATTGGCTTTTATTTTAGTCTACAACCCGAAGTAGAGGTCGACTATAAAGATAATAAAATTATTATTCGCAAATTTATTTCAAATTTTAGAGAAGAGGAGACAAATAAAGAATTAGATAATTTTGAAAGTTTAAGTATGGTTATTATTGATGAAAACTTTGATGGATCAGACTTCATAATGACTCAATGTTTGTTCGGCGAGGACATTAAACGCTCAGAAAATATACTTACAATACCTTTATTTACTAATTCTTCACAAGTTTGCGTAATTTTTATAGATGTATATGGCAATGAATTTAAACAAGTTATCACTACAGAATAATGGCTGGAAAAAAAATATTTAATACACAGGATCTTGTCTTAAAAGTTAATGATAAAAATTTTGATCCTATAAAATTCCCCTTAGATGATTGGGAAAGATTTCTAAATATATTATGTGGTAATAGACATTATCAAAAGGAAGCGATAAAAACAGCTATTCATTATCTAATATCCACCAAGTATCAAACTATTGATGATCTAGTTAAAGAAAACTATAAGTTAAATGATCAACTAAAATTAAGATATAAAACCGAACAAGAATATCTTAATAAAATCCAAATACCTCATAAACTTTCTGCTTGTTTAGATTTAGCTACAGGTACGGGGAAAAGCTTTGTAATGTATGGAATTGCTCAAATTGCTCTTGGGTTGGGAATTATTGACAAGGTTTTGGTGTTAGGTCCACCAAGTTTAACAATTGAGAAGGAACTCACTAAAAAATTTGAAGAGCTTTCCGCAAATATAAATTTAATAAACTCCATACCAGATAGTTCAGTTAAAAGAAACCCCTCTATTATTAATGCAAATCAAACTATTACTGATGGGGTAATATGTATTGAAAATATTAATGCTGTTTATTCAAGAACAGGATCTTCAATATTTGATAGTCTAGCTTTTGGAATGGGACAAAGATGTTTAGTTTTAAATGATGAGGTTCATCATGCTTATAATAAATCGGAAGGAAGAACAACTGAAAATATAAGTATAAAGAAATGGAAAGAGTTTTTGTTAGATAATTCTTGTCAATTTAGGTATATCCTAGGATTTACGGGTACTTCTTATATTGATAATGAATATTTTAATGATGTGATTTATAGATACTCCTTACGTTCTGCAATCGAACATCGCTTTGTTAAAAGCGTTAATTATATTATTGAAAATGAAGACAGTAATGAAAATGAAAAGTTTCAAAAAATCCTTCATAATCATAAATATAATAAAGCTCTGTATTCTAATATCAAGCCTTTGACAATTCTTATTACTAAAGACATTAAGATAGCTAAGCAATTAAAAACACGATTAGTAGAGTTTTTAGCAGAAAAAGGAGAAGGAAGCGAAGAATACCTTAGTAATGAAAAAGTTTTATTAGTCACTTCAGATCGAGAACATAGACATAATGTGTTAAAACTTCCATATGTAGATAATCGAGATGAACCTGTTGAATGGATAATTTCTGTAGCTATGCTTACAGAAGGATGGGATGTTAAAAATGTTTTTCAGATAGTACCAATGGAAGAAAAAGCATTTAACTCTAAACTATTAATTGCACAAGTACTAGGTAGAGGTTTACGTATCCCTAATAATTATCCAAATGCGGAGGTTACAATATTCAATCATTATAAATGGAGTGAAAGAATAAAGGATTTAGTAGAAGAAATCCTTGAAATGGAAACAAAAATTAAGAATAGTTCAATAACGCAAGGGGATAGATCAAGTTTCAATTTTACAATTTACAACTTAGATTATACAAAAGAGAAAAAAGAGGTTCAGATTGAAAAAAATACTGAAATTTTTAACTATAGAGATCATATTAATTTTGTTTCAGAAACATTTGAACACATTACTGAAACAAAATATGTAAAATTTGGTGACAAAGAATACAAGATTTCTTACCCTATTGAAAAAGAAAGATTTTCAATCAATGATATTGCTAACAAAATTCACGACGAATTTCAAATAAGAAAATTAGAAGGAATTATTTTGAAAATGGATGAAAGTGAATATTCCAATGACAATCTTCCAAATAAAGATATTATTGAAAAACTCATAAGAAATTCAATGCAAAAAGTGGGAATGACAGGTGATTATCTTGGTAAAAAAAACAGACAAGCTATATTCTCTTCATTTAATACTTTGCTGCGAAAAAAGCCTAAAAGCATTATCCTTTCAAAAGTACCCAACTCAATTATTGAAATTAGAACAGAAAGTAAAGAACATGAAAACATCTCTGTTTTAGGTCTCAAAAATGATTCAACAATTTTTTATTCTGATGATTATCAAAATGAAATTGTAATTCCTGATTCTTTAATTGCTTTTGAAGAAATAAAGGAAGATCTGTCTTTACCTCGCTCTGCATTTTCTGATAGCCTTAATAAATTTCTATTTAAAACTCCGATAGATTTAGTGTTTACATCAAGAGAACCTGAAAGAAAGTTTATAAATGAGCTTGTTAAAAAAGACAATGCAAGTCAGATCTGTGCTTGGATTAAATCTAATAATCATAGCTTCTATTCTTTAGAATATTCCTATACCTTAGGTAGTCATACAAGCACACATTTTTTTAATCCAGACTTTTTTATTTTATTGAGAAAAGATGATTTTGATTATGTCTCAGTTATCGAAGTTAAGGCAGATAATGATAATAGTGATGAGAATAAAGCAAAAAATAAATATGCTATAGAACATTTCAATGAACTTAATAAACAATTGGAAGAAAAAAAAGTTAGGCAAAAGTATTTCTTTAATTTTTTAAGTCCTTCCAATTACAGTGATTATTTCACATATTTGAAAGATGGAAGATTACTTGATGGAAATTATACAAGTAACTTAGATACTGAATTATTGAAATAATAGGCACAAATTTTGTATTTTTGGACTCAGACATCAACGGAAAAATAAAAGTGTAAAACTTTTGCTTTTGTCTTGTGAATCGGCAAAATTCTTAATACTACAAAATGCAAACAGTTTAGCGCACTTGTCATATGGGCAAGTGGCTTATCCTGTTTTTATGTAGTATAGGCTTTGCCGAGCCTTCAAGACTAAAAGCAAGTGAGAACCACTTGCTTTTTTGTTGCCAAAAACTAAACAAAATTTATAAAAATATGAGCAACACAAATGACGGCGGATGCCTACCTGTATTAGCATTTATTCTTTATGCAGTCGTAATTATCGGTTCAGGAGTTCTCTCATGGAACTGGACAGAACCAGAATCTTTTGTCGGAGCAATCGGCTTTATGATTCTTTGGGGGATTCTCTCCTACATCGGTCACTTCATTCTACTTGGAATCATAGCATTACTGTCTGAAAAATAGCCGATGAGAAGGATTTACCTATTAATGGCTTTTTACGCAGTAACTGGCTGTAAAAGGCAAGACACTTTGCAGGGGACTTATACAGATATAGATTCTACAAGCATAGATTCTACTGCTTATAAGGCTTCCACACCTACTTTTAGCGATTCCACAAGTCACATTCAGGACACTGTATCAAATATTTCATTAAAGCCAAAGTACGCCATTATACTGGCAGTAATAGCTCCCGATACTGATTCAGCACTTGTTAGAGAGAATATTTCCCGATATCAAAGTATAGGAAGTGATATTATTGAAATGATGGATGTAAGCGAAGATGCAAAGTACAGGAAAATGGATGAGTTTGAGAAGACACTCTATAAGGACGGTGCAGTTCCTTCAGGAATGAGCGTAAGAAAAAGAAAGATTCTTGTATTTGATTCTTACGCCGAAGCCTCAAAACAAAGAGAAGAATTTATTAAATAATAACAATCAAATAATTTACAATGAAAAAATTGATTTTTACTGTACTGCTTGCAGTACCAACACTTTATTTTGCGCAGGAAACACAAAAAGACAAAAAGTGTGATTTACCCGCAAACTATCAAGAACCACAACCGGATAGAAAAATCCAATCTTTTTTGAAAAAAGTTGATGCAACAATCGAAGACCTGAGAAAACACGTTGCCATAGACAATGATTGTAACGAAAGTGATGTTGTTTTTTTGCGAATTTCAGAGCAGAAAGGAAATGGAATTTACGATTTATGTGCCAACGGTAAGCCCATGAAGTATAAAAGGATGGGATCTGTGTTTATGAAAAATAACGAAAACCCTTTTGATGTAGCAAAATGATACTGCAATTACATACGCAAACAACTTGTTTTCCAGCAATCAAATTTAAACCATACAGCATTTGGGATGATATCCTATTTTTATTGATAGTGTCCGCACTGCTTATATTATACGCAGGCAGTAGCTATTACTTCATGTATATTTTAAAACTTCTCACAACTAGAATTAAAAGCTTATTTAATAAAAATAATTTATAACACGTCAAGTTTTGACGCTTTCAGAGTATATCTTTGAAAACAAAGAAAGATCAATAATAATATCTTTATATTTGCGCAATTTTTTAAATTAACATTAAACAACAAAGGATGACAAAACTGTACTTCAGTGCATTTACCTTATGCACCTCCCTCACAATGTCCGCCCAACAAACTCTCTGGCAACGGGACATCAAATCCACCACCCAGGATTTTTTAAGCCAGATTACAACCACTATTGATGGTCAGTACCTGATCACAGGAAGCTCTATACAGCCACCCAAAGCAGGGAGTAAGCAGAACAACGGCTATGATTTTCACTTGATTAAACTTAACCAAGAAGGAAACCCCATATGGGAAAAGTACTTTTCTGGAAACAATCACGACTACCTGTCTTCAACAGTTACCACCCAGGACGGAGGATTCCTTATTTCAGGCACTTCCTATTCAGGCAAGGGACTGGATAAAAAAGATGATTCCAAAGGCGGTGCGGACATTTGGCTCATAAGAATTAACGAATTTGGAGACGAGCTCTTTCAAAAGACCATAGGAACTTCAGCAGATGAAGAGGCAAGAGCAGTGATTCAAACAACAGACCAGGGATTTATTGTAGCAGGGACTATCCAGACCCTTCGACAGGCTCAGGATTCTAAAGGCTACGGCTCTAAAGATGTGCTTGTCATAAGGCTAGACAAAGACGGAAAGGTTCTGTCCGAGCAAACATTTGGAGGACGTGGGCAAGACGAAGTAGAGAAGATGATTCCAACCCGTGATGGCGGGGCAATATTGGGAATATATTCCAGAAGTTCTATAAGTGGTTCTAAGAAAACAGAAAACTACGGTGAAGGAGATTACTGGATCGTAAAACTCTCAAAAGACGGAAAAGTTCAGTGGGAGAAAAACTTCGGAGGCAAAGGCGATGATCATGTAAGAACTTTGGCTTTAACTTCATCTGGATACCTCATAGGTGGAGAATCAAGATCCGAAAGATCAGGTAATAAAACGGTAGGAATTGAAGAAGGTACAGACCTATGGCTCATATCTTTAAATAACAAAGGTGAGGAAATCTGGCAGAAATCCTACAGCTTTGGAAACAGGGATATTCTGATGGGAATGAGCGTGATTCAGTCTTCGGATGATAAGTTATCTAAAGGCGTATTATTAGGTGGCTACACTCAGGCTGAAGGCAGAATACAAACCGATGATGAAACCTTCTGGATGCTATACCTTGACCAGAATGGAAATGAACAGTGGAGAAAGCATATAACAGGAGAATCCAGAAAAAAAGAAGAGAGATTATCTGACCTGAAGCTTAATAAAGACGGTTCGATTTTAATTGCAGGTACGAGCGCAGAAGAACTGGGAAAAGAAAACTGGAAGATTGTAAAGCTTGGAGATAAGCAGGTAAATGATCTGATTGAAAAGTCTGACATCAAGATCTATCCGAATCCAGTATCTGATTATGCTTATGTAGAAATAGGATATGAATTCAAAAATGCAGATATTCTATTGTATGATATGTCTGGAAGACAGCTACAAAGCCTTACAACTAAAAACAGAGTTACCAAAATCAATACCCAAAACCTAGTCCAGGGAGCTTATCTGGTGACCATTAAAACTGATACTAATAAAACCGCCAATGCCAAACTAATTAAGAAATAACTATGAAGAAAGAAAAAATAAAAGTTGCATTAATTTTATCATTTTTATCTGCAAGCACTATCCAATTTAATGCGCAGACCTATTGGCTTGACATGCAAACCATTAATGCTAACAGACCTAATGTAAGCAAACCAGAGACCAGCGGACTAACTCAATTCAAAATTTCTGATCAGCAGGTTGATTTGAGTACAGGAATTGTAAGACCATCAATAGCTATTGCTGATATCTCAACAAAGTCATTAAGTGAAAATGTATCCTTAATATATGACAAAGGTAAAGGAATAAGAGTAAATGATATCGCTTCAGATGCAGGATTGGGATGGGAAATTGAAGCTGGTGGATATATTAGCCGTAAAGTCAATGGTTTTCCTGATGATATTACTATATACACGAATGCAGCCGTAGGGGTCGCAGGCACCATAAGTACTCCAATGCCCAATAACCAGAAAAGTATTAATGGCTGGCTGGACTATGCCAACTGGAACCCTAAAATTTTTGCAACACCTTATAACGGAACTTTCATTATGGCTGAAAAGCCTTATAATAATCAATCACTTGGTGGTGCATTGCAAGGGCTTGCTATAAATATTAAAAATGGTATTAATGTCGATAAATTCCGTTCACTTCTCGCTCAGCCCGTTGGTGGGCCTGCTCCCAATATATCAGATGGATACCTTATTGCTGATTTAGCGGCTATGCTTGGAGTAGGCTGGCAGATTCTTAATGTTGATGGTGAACCTGATGAATTCTATTTTAAGGTAGGAAAATACTCAGGCAAATTTATTTTTGATGGAGACAGAAACCCCGTTACCATACCACACATACCAGGATTAAAAATAAAAGCACCTTTTGGCTCTACAGACAACAAATGGGTGATCACTACCCCCGAAGGGATCGTTTACACACTTCCAAATACCCCTGAATATACAGAAAGGCTGTATAGCGAAACGGAAACAACCCCAGAACATGATGACAGTTGGGGGCTAAATACCCCTGACAGAAATGAAGGGATTGACGCTAATGAATACACTTCTAAATGGTATGTAAGTAAAATGGAAGGTATAAGTGGAGATTATATGAACTATGCCTATGAAACTTTACCAGATCTTATTTACAATGAAAAATCTTTTATAAAGCAAAAATTCTTTCCTGGAGGTAGTTATACAGCAAATCCCCCAAACTATTTTATATTTTCAGGAGATCCAGGCTTTACAGAACGTGAAGTTCCAAGAAATACAGACTTTAGACTCAAGTCACCAAAAAGAATTTCTGTAATCACAACGTCAGATCAAAATAAGATCAGTCTTTTTTACAATGGTCTTGAAAGACAGGATATTGACCAAAGCCAGAATGGAAACAGCAAGAGAAAAAGTCTATCATCGGTAGAAAAGTATGATTTTAATAACAATAGAATCTCAAAAATGGAATTTGTTCAGTCTTATTTTACGGGATCATGCAATGATTATAAATGTAAAAGATTAAAACTTGGTAGTCTTAAATCTATCGGAACGTCAAATGATCAGATTGCTTCGACAGATTTTGAATACAACATGACAGAGAGCCTTCCTTCACGAAACGCTTTTCAGCAGGATTTCTGGGGATACTTCAATGATAATACTGCTATGACCTTAGTTCCCGAGGTAATAAGCGCATCCTATGGCTGGAATTATGCTGGCGCCAATAGAAGACCTTCTGAAAACAGATCAAAAGCAGCAGTATTAACCAAGATTGTTTATCCCACAAAAGGCAGTATATCTTACGAATATGAACTGAACGACTTTAATACAGGTGGAGCATCTTATATTACCAATAATAAAACAGGCGGACTTCGTATTAAGAATATCGTTAAAAAAGAAAATAGCCAATCCCAAGCAATTACTACTACTTATAAGTACCTCCTTGCTAATGGACAGACCAGTGGAGAAATTCATCCAGAACTTCTGCAAGTAGCTGCATCCTTCAATAATAATGGAGCAGGAAGGCTGTCTGAAATTCAAAAGATCACAGTAAATGAAAATAATGGGAACAGAAGCCGATATATGGTTATATATTCTAGTCCCAAATACATGTACACAGATGATCTGATCAGATATTCAAGAGTAGTGGCTGAGACTGATGGAAAAGGTATAAAAGAATATACATTAAGTGCATTCTCCACTCATCCTGATGATAACAAAGTAGGAAAAACATGGAAAAATGCAGGTACAAGTAATGGAGGTTTTACTCTCGATCCTCTGTATTTTTCTCCATATTTTTCAAAATATGATACATGGTCTGCTCCTACTATTCATCATCCAGACAAAAGTTATCTAAGAGGACTTATTCTAAATGTTAAAGAGAAAGATAATAACGGAATACTTCTAAAAGAAATAGATAACCATTACCAGATCAATCCTTCGGGATTTACTCCTGCTACTGTCTACTCTTTGGGAGTTAATTCAAAAGATGTATTCCTTGCAGAAAACTCTGAAGTTAGTGAGATCAGCTATGAGGTCAGCAAGTTTACTGGAGATTATGTGTTTATGAATGATTCGACAGTAAAGGACTATATGAATAACACGACAGTAAGTTCGCTGGAAAACAATGCATTTAACAGCCTTTGTTTCCTGGCAAATAAGAATATAAAATATTCTGATAATGAACTCATGGAGGTTAACTTTAAATACCCTACAGATAAACAAATCAATAAACTGATCCTTGCTAATATTATTAGTGAGCCAGTAGAAACTCAAGTGAAGAAAAATGGAAAGATCATCAGTAAGCATGAAATAAAATATGACAATCCTTCTCACTTATATCCAAGTTCAATTATAAAAGAGGATCTTCTAGGAATTGCCACAACTGAAATTACATATGATCAGTATGATAGTGGAAACCTAACTCAGTATACAGATAAAAATGGATTAACTACGTCCATTATCTGGGGTTATAAAAATACCCAGCCCATAGCCAAGATAGAAGGAGCTAAATTAACAGATATTTCACAGTCGCTGATTGATTCCATTGTTACAGCTTCCAATACAGATGCTTCTGCTATGGCTAACAATGATGAGTCCGCATTTTTATCAGTGCTGAATACCTTTAAAAACGCTCTGCCAAACTATCAGATTACTACCTATACCTATGATCCTTTAATTGGAGTAAGAAGTATTACCCCACCGTCAGGAATCAGAGAAAACTACATTTATGATTCTGCAGGTAGGCTTCAGAAAGTAGTTGATGTAAATGGTCAGATAGTGAAGGAAATGAAGTATAACTATAAAAACTAAACACAATGAGAAAAATAATAATACCAATAAGTGCTTTGTTTATAGCAAGTACTCTGCAGGCACAGCTAACAACCCTTCCTAATACAGAAAACTATATCCAGAGTAAAACATATCTTGATTATAATGGCACTACCGCTACAAAATCCATGGAAACTGTCCAGTATTTTGACGGGCTGGGAAGAGCTAAGCAAATAGTCAATGTAAAAGCATCACCATTAGGAAAAGATGTGGTGACTCCTATTGAATATGACCCTTTTGGAAGACAGGTAAAAGACTATCTTCCTGTTCCACAAGGGAGCACTTTAAACGGAGCTATTACTCCTAACCCTTTAAGTAATCTATCCAGTAGCCTTTATGGCAATGAAAAGATCTATTCTGAAAAAGTCTTGGAAAACTCACCTTTGGACAGGATTCTGGAACAGAAACAGGTAGGTAATGAGTGGAATGGAAAATCTGTAAAGTTTGGATATGATGTCAATTCTACATTAGACAAGGTTAAAAAGTTTACCGTTACTACAACCTGGGTCAATAACGCTACATTATCAGAGATCAGTAACATTACAATGTATGAAGAAGCCAAATTGTATAAAAATACACTAACTGATGAAGATAACAATAAAACCATAGAATTTAAAAATGGTAAAGGACAGTTGCTGTTGGTAAGAAAAGTAATGAGTGCTACAGAGAATGCAGATACCTATTACCTTTATAATGAATATGATCAGCTGGCATTTGTTATTCCTCCTAAAGCATCAATAGAGACTAATCCCAATACTGTACTTAATGACTTATGCTATCAGTATAAATATGATGGCAAAAACCGCCAGGTAGAAAAAAAAATTCCAGGTAAAGGCTGGGAATACATGGTGTATGATAAAGCAGACAGGCTGGTTGGAACTCAGGATGCTGAATTAAGAGTAAAAGGACAATGGCTGTATACCAAATATGATCAGTTTGGAAGAGTTGCTGTGACAGGACTTTCTACAGGAGGAGAAAGAAATACAGAACAGCTATTGGCTAATGATTCAGGAAATATGACACGGACAAATTCTGTGGTCTTTAACAGACAGGGAATGGATGTTTTTTATGATCCAGGTGTTTCTTATCCTCATGCCTCTAAATGGGTGGCTTTATTATCTGTAAATTATTACGACTCTTATCCTGTCTACAGCTTTAATCCTGCATTCCCTTTGGCTATTCAGGGAGAACCTGTACTTACTGAAACTCCTACAGCTGACGGAAGGAGCACCAAAGGTATGCCCGTCATGAGTTTTGTAAAAAACATTGAAGACGACAGCTGGACAAAAGACTATACCTATTATGACAGGAAAGGAAGAGCTATTGGAAGCCACTCTATCAATTATGTGGGAGGATATACCCACACAGAATCCAAACTGGATTTTGCAGGGGTTACCAAGCTGGCTATTACCAGACATAAAAGATTAGATACTGATACGGAAAAAGTAATTACAGAAACATTTGAGTATGATCACCAGAACAGACTACTTTCTCATAAGCATCAGGTAGATAGCAATCCAACAGAAATTCTTACGCAAAATACATATAACGAAATTTCCCAGATTACCAATAAAAAAGTGGGAGGAACAGATCTGGCAAATCCTCTGCAATCTATAGATTACAAGTACAATATCCGTGGATGGCTTACCAAAATCAATGATCCAGCTTCTTTAAACGGAAAACTCTTTGGGTATGAAATCAGGTATACTAACCCCCAGTACACCAACTTAGCTCCAGGAAGGTATAATGGAAATATTGCAGAAGTAGATTGGAGAAATGCTTCAGAAGATGTTTTGAAAAGATATTCTTACACTTATGATCCTCTTAACAGGCTGAAAGATGCTATTTATACAGAACCAGGAACTACCACCCCGTTTAATAACAACTTTAATGAACATCTGACTTATGATCTGAATGGAAATATCATGACCCTGAAAAGAAATGCTTATCCTGTATCAGGAACTACAGCCACTCAGGTAGATGATCTTGAATACAAGTACACAGGAAACCGTCTGAACCAGGTGATAGAACACTCAAAAAATAATGCTGGATATGAAGGAGGAAACAATATCATTGCTTATGATCTTAATGGCAATATGACTGATATGAAGGATAAAGGGATTCAATCCATTGCTTACAATTACCTTAATCTGCCTAACAGTATTTCAATCCAGAATTTCGATTATATGGACAGACCTATCAATACAGGAATATCACATCTGTACCGTGCTGATGGGGTAAAGCTTCGTAAAACAGTTTTACAGCAGTTTTATATGGGACTTCCTACAAGCCGTATGACAGACTATCTGGATGGCTTCCAATATTCATATGATGATAACGGAGGAACATGTCTGACCTGTAAAACAGAAACTGCATTTGAAGTACAGGCTTATTCCAAAAGACCACCACTGTTTCCTCCTACAGCTGAGTGGAAATTAGAATTTGTGCCTACCGCAGAAGGATTTTACAGTTTCGCAGAAAACCGCTATATTTACAACTACAAGGATCATTTAGGAAACGTAAGAGTAAGTTTTGCTAAAAGTAATGCAGGAGTGCTGGAATCTATAGATACCAATAATTATTATCCATTTGGATTAAACCATATAGGAGGATCTTCACGTTCAAACTTTGGAGGCTATTATAACTATAAATTCGGAGGTAAAGAACTACAGGAAACTGGATGGAGCGATTTTGGAGCAAGAATGTATATGAGTGATCTTGGTAGATGGGGAGTAATTGATCCACTGGCGGAAAAAATGACAAGACATAGCCCCTATAATTATGCCTTTAGTAACCCTGTTAATTTTATAGATCCTGATGGAAGGCAGGCAACTGATTGGATTAGACAGGATGGAGTCTGGAGATATGATGCAAATGTAACTACTGTAGAACAGGCGCAAAAAATAAAAGGTGTAGATGGATTTGCTAAAAATGGGACAGTCCTTGCAAATGTGAGCGTTGACGGGGGAGCAGAATCTGCTTATGCACAATTAAATGAGGGTGGTACTATAACAAAGCTTGGCGCAGATGATCTAGCTTCAATGAATGCAATTGTAGATGCACTGCCAATGTCTATAGGTGGTTCCTGGACAACATGGACTCAAGAGACATTCCAGATTTTTACAGGTGGTGCCAATGAAACAGATCCTAACACTATGAAAAAAGTTTTACCTGGAGATAAGCTGGAAACTAACGATATGTTCCAACAGATATTTATGTTTTATGGCAGAAATACAAGGCTTGATCGTAAAAGTCTTGGAGATGCAGCTATCCAATTTGGTCTTGATGTAGAAGGCATTGGAAATCCTATTGGAACTTTATCAGGATCAGAGCCTGTAAAATCAGATACATTTGGCATTTGGGATAGGCAAGCTACTGGAGTTTTACGTCATAATGATGGATCTCCATTTGGTTTAAAATATAAAAATGTAAGAGGAGAAGGACTGAGTAAAGGAACAGTAGATTCATTAAATAAAGCAATTAAAGACTCTAATAATTACTGGAATAAGCAATTAAGGAAATAGATTATGAAATATATTATTTTATGTAGTTTGTTCATTTTTTTTGGGTGTAAAAAAGAAGTATCTCAAAAAATATATTATCCAAACGGAAAGCTTAATTATGTTTTAAATAAAAAAACAGATACTACTAAAATTACGTTTTTTGATAAAAATGAAAAGGCTGTAATGAATTTGAATTTTTATAAAGATTATTTTACAGGAGCTATTGTTTATAACAAAAATCCAAATCTTCCATTTAAAGATTCTATTAGTATAGACAGCATGAAAGGTTCTTATTTTTATGGAACAGAATACATTATTTTTGAAAGAGGAGCTAAGCTTATGGGATCATATAGATATAAAAGAAACTCGGATTTTAGAAAAGCATTACAGAGCATACAACCATTCGGTATTCATAATACCTTTGATATGACAGGAACTATTATTGAAAAGACAGAATATATTATTGTAAATGATACTGTATATAACACTAAAATTGCATTGTAGAATGAATTATCAAGTACGTTTTTTATTACTAATGTTTTCTATTTTTCTTATAAAATCCTGCACAAAAGAGAGCGATTTATCTTATAGTATTTATGATAAAAATGGCTTTATTAAAGCAGATGGAAAGTTTAAAAGAGATCAGTTTATAGATACAATTTACGTTTATAAAGAAAAAAACAACGATATTTATAATGACCATTTTGACACCTTTATAATAATAGATAGTTCAAAAAGTAATTATTTTTATGGTACTGAAATTGTAGAAGAGAAAAAAACACATAAACTTTTTTCTAAAGGAGTATATAGATTTAAAAAATCTTATGATCCACAAGAATGTTATCAAAGTAAACTAAAAACTGGATATTTTGAATTTCATAATATTGATGGTAGCCTACATTCAAAAAAACTCTATCAAATAAAAGGAGATTCTTCTTATGTAATAAATTCAGGAGAAAATATTGAATAAAACACTAACATAGAAGACTTTAGTTTAGCTAACAATAACATACCCATCGCAATTGCGGTGGGTTTTGTGTTTTTAACAAGGTACAGAAGCTTGCAAAAGTGATACTACTAATTGTATTCCTGACGAAATTGACCACCTATGACTTATTGTTGAAATTTCATGCTCGATTTAAGGTAATTCTAAATATTCATATCTCCATTACAAATTCTTTAAAATAATATTTCAGTGTTTTTTTGTAAATTCCAGTGATATTGTGTAAATTGGTAAGATTAGTATATTCAAAAACTCCTTCTGATTCTGTAATGAAAAGGATTTAAGGCAAATTCTGCAACATAAAGGACTCATTCAAACTTATGTACTACTTCATCATATACTACATATTCTATACAATCTACATGAAAGTATACAGGTATGAGTAAAATACGCTTGTGTTTTTTTCAATTCAATAAGCGCTTTTTTTCAATCATATCTTCTGGCAAATTAAGACTCATACAAGTCCTTTATTTTACAGAATTATCGGAAAATGACCCCATATACCATTCAAACAATAAACATTATTAAAACAGCTCTTTACAGCCTCTAAATGCCTGTTTGTAGCTATAATATCGCCACTAAGAATCTCACTCCTGCACTCTTTGCTGATTATTTTGCCAATAAATTCCTAGAGAGAAGCACTAATCAAAACTTTAAGCCTCCTTTTACTTCGAATCTGCCCCATTTTTTGAAGATTTTACAAGTTGATTTAACATCACCACAAACCCTTACTAGAAAGGCTTTTCCAGATTTTCTGCAACATAAAGGAATAAATTACTATTTTACTATTAATACATTTATATATTATTACTATACATTATTAATTATTATATCAATTATAGATCTGGTTTTATAGCAATTATTACTAAAAAAAATGCTGTTTTCACTTTTTCAATAAAAATTACTGACATTTTTAATAAAAAAAGTTATGTATTTCTTTTTTTGCTGTAATTAGATTGATAAATTCTGGTATTATTAATCAAACGCCATAAAATAAACCTTTTTAAACACCTTAAAAATGACTTTGAATTAAATCGGGATATAAGTTAGCATAAAACCCTTAAAAGTCTTAAAAATAGCCTTAAAAGACGTTTTAAAGCGATTTTTCCGTAAGCTAGCCTGGGTAATTTTAGGATAGGTTTCATAATTCCAATTTTCAAGGTATTTTAAAAGCTCCTGACGTATTTTTTCAATTCTCTCATTTGCTAAAACCTCATTAGCCAGTCTTTTCTTTTCTGAAGCTGACATTTTTGGATCTTCAAAATAAAATCTTCTCGATTTATTTTCTACTGGCTCAATTGTTCCTCTTAGCTTATAATTTTTCATTGCTATTTCTTCTACCACACACTCACCTAGAGGTGTGGCAAAGTACTGATTGTTATAGCTCTGTAAATAATGATGTAGTAATTCAAAAGCTATATGTGAGTTTATTGATATAATACGCCGTCAAATAAACCTTTTTAAATGCCTTAAAAATGGCTTTAAATCAAATCGAGGTATAAATTACTACAAAGCCCCCAAAAGTCTTAAAAACAGCCTTAAAAAACGCTTTAAGACGCCTTTAAAATACAAATCTCAATTTGCTTTATCATTAAAGTTTATAAAAGCACATACTTCATCTACATAAGTGAATGGACTCTTATTTTTTCCCCCATTTCGGTAGTATATATTACTATGTCCATCGAATTGGGGGAAAAAATTGGGTTGCAAGTCTATTTTAGCTTCGAGGTTTTTTGTTTCAAAAGATAATGCTGTCGCATCATCATTGCAATGCGCCTGCATATCATGACAAACAGGTACTGCTTCCATCAAATTGGTGTTTAAATAGTCTGTCTCGTCCTGAATTTACCTTACAAGATTTAACATTAATTCTATTTTTACTTTACAGTATTGTTTAGTTATTTGCAAATTCATTATACAATAATAAGCAATAAATGATGTTTTTTCCGACTATTTTGCAGCTGGATTTCTTTTATACTGTTTCCATCGCTTTTTTAGCGCTCCAATAGCATCATGGGCTTTATTCGGTGTCAAATAATCCAAACTTGAATGTGGGCGGCTATTATTATAGATGTATACTATTCTGTCAATAGCTTTCTTTGCTTCCTTATGATTCTGATAAATCCGTTTGGGAAAAAACTCATTTTTTATGATTCCATTCATTCTCTCTGCTAAAGCGTTTTCATAAGGACTTCCTGTTTGTGTCATGCTGATGGCAATATTTTCACTCTGAAGAATTTCAATATATCCACTGGAACAATACTGTATGCCCCTGTCAGAATGATGGATAAGGGTAAAGTTAGATTCCATTTTTCTCTCTGCTACAGCCATTATTAGTGCTTCTATACATCCTGCTGCTTCCAGTGTTGGATGTAGTGCATGACCAACAATTTTCCTGGAATAAGCATCTGTAATTAAGCTTAAATAGCTAAATCCTTCCAAAGTTCGGATGTAAGTTATATCACTCACCCATAATTGTTCTGAAGCCTGTAAAGCAAGGTCTTTAACTAGGTTTGGATACTTTTTTAGCCAATGGTGTGAATCTGTTGTTTTTACCATCCTCTTACGTCTTCGAATGAGCAGACCGTGGAATCGTAATAATGCAAACAATTGATCCCGACCCATTTTTATTCCGTGTTCTTCAAGATGAGGAGAAAGCTTAGATAAAAGTTTTCTTGTACCCAGCATAGGCATCTCATCACGAAATTCTTTCACCAAACATAGCACAATCATATGGGCTATACTGGTTTGTTTCTCTCTTTGCTGAGCCTCGTAATAGGCTTGTCGTGTGACACCAAACAGCGCACAAATCTCCCCGAGAGACTTATTGGGATAAATTTGCCTTAATCTTTTGGCGGTTTGGTACCAGACTTTTTTCCTATTTTGATTTTCAAATCTTCTTCTGCAACTTTAATCATTGTTTCCAAACCTGCAATTTTCAGTTTTGCATATTCCAAAGATTTGGATAATTCATGAATCCTTTTCTCAAGAGCCTTATTCTTGCTGTTTTCGTCCATTTCAGTAAAGAATGTATTAGGGATTTTACCCTCTAAGGTACGAATGGATAGTTTGGTGATCCAAAGGCGTAATGTATTCCTGTTGAGCCCATACTTTTTACAGGCTCCAAGTTTGCTGATAAGACCTTTGTCTATTTCTGTAAGTATCCTGATGATCTCCGATTCTTCCCGTCTTTTATAAGGCTCCTTGCTTAATGGACTGGAACGTGGTGTCAGTTTTGATTTTTTTGTCATTTTAAGTAGCTTAATGTAAAGCTATTTCAGGACAAGACAGTCTTTTTCTGGTACTCCAACCTTACCCGCCACCCATTTATATGCATTTTCCAGTTCTTCTTCAGGGATATTCTCTACTTCCACCAAAATACAGCATCCTTTTCCATTAATGGTACTCCAAAATGCTTTAACATGGGTAACATCATAGTCAAAATCATTGCTATCTTTTATCTCATAATAAAAGTATCCGCTTAGAAATGTGCCACCCTCATTTTTGTTTGAAACTGGATTCAAGGAATTAAAATTACACACTTCCAATTTATCACGCAACCTATGTAAGACTGCTTCTGAATCACATTTCCTCAATTCTTCAATGAATTTCGCATTTCTTCTGTCTGGATTCTGAATATAATCCAGCAATTCTCCTACATCGGAAAACTCTGCTACCACATTTTTATCAGCTGAATTATTGTATATTTTAAACATGCTCACATTTTTAACAATGGAAATCCCTATAACCTAAAAAAAAGGAATTTCCATTGTGGATTAATATTTTTATTGCTGATCTTTCCAGTGTTCAAGATCTTTACTTAGGCATGACTCACTAATTTCAAGCTTTTCATATTGCTCTCTAGTCCATTCATTGAATAGAAAATCACGGAGTTTCTTTTCAATTTTCTTAAATGTAACATTAGAATAAGGGTTAATATTTATTGTAACATTAATTTTGTTTTCCCATTCTCCATCATTATAAATATCAGCTACTATTTTAGAGTCTTTATATACCCATATTTGCTCTTCGCAGTCCATTTCAAAATACAAGTCTTTTGCTTCACTCTTCTGCTTTTTCTCAAATTCAAGCTGATAGGCGATTTCAGCCAGTATTAACTCTTGTTTAAGTTTTTTGTTATCAACTGTGTTCATGTTTTTGTTGTTGTTTTTAATTTTGTTGTTGTTAAAATCTTTCATGATAAAATATTTATTTGTTAAAGTTTAGACGTGACAATACCACCCTAGGTTTTTACCTACGACGTATTTGGGGATACTCAAAATGATTTATGAGATTATTTCAATTACAGCTATTCTGAATTAATTGAAATAGCAGACAAGATTATATTTTTCATTTTTTAATATTTTTAATTTGGTTTCTAATGCTTTGATTTTCTTACTAAAGAAAAACACTACCTCATCTAACAGAGATAGTGTTTATTCAAGCTGTTTAATACACATCAAAAATCATGCCAAAGTTCCAGAATGACAATACACCACCTGACACAATAAAACACGCTAAAAACCATCTTAAAACACTTAATACAACCTCCTAAGCAAAGGCACATATTTTAATCAACTGAAATTCTTGGCGTATTCCCGAAATTACTGTAAAACACAGACTCTATTTGCTCTATGACAACGGGAATATTTTCCTCCGTGGTAGCTATGCAGTCGTGGACACTAAAAACAGGTATCTTCCTTTTGTAATTTTTGACAAGCGGTTTAGCCACTTGGTCAATCATAAGGCTAGCCTCTAAGTCAAAAAGTGATTTTGCCACTGCTTTATAATTTTGTCTTTTCTTTGTGGTCACAATATCGTACAATATAGGAAACCTCTCCGCAAATACTTGTTGAACCTCTGTAAATTGACTAATTCTACCAAATAGCATCATGATAAACAATTGCTTAGCTAAAGCTCTGTCATGCTCGTAACTTTCAACATATCTTTTACCAAAATACATCATAAACATTTCACACCATCTTTCAGAATATTTTTCCTTCAAAGGCTCAATAAATACATTGTAGACAGTGCCTTCAATGCATAAAATTTTGAAGTCTTCAACCTCCCTATCCATAAGGGTTTTCAAGTCTTCTGAACACATATAAATAGAAAGACTATCTTGTAAACGGTTAACCCTCTTGGAGGTCATCCTAATGTTGGTTACACTGAAAAGATTAGAGAGAAGGTATGGTACACAATTCTTCAAATCAATTTCAATTAGTTTTCCCCCTTTGTAGATAAGGTTTTGCCTGATCTCCTTATTGAGAAAAGAAAAAGAAGTATATAGTCTACCTTTTGTTTTATAATCTTTTTTTCCTGTTTTCTTGTTTTTCAAGCTGGTTGTACCTCTGGAAAAAATATATTCTCCATTCATGAATTGAGCCATCTTCTTCAAAGCCATAAGATAACTGCTGTACGACTTCAAATCAATCGCAATAGGTTTTTCGTGCGACTTTTTAAGCGGATAATTAGCTAACTCAAAATACCTATCAAACAAATCGGCTTCGGTCTTATCGCTATCAATTGCAAAATCAGTGTTAACAAAAAAATCGCTCAACGGCTTTTCATATTTCTTCGTGTAACTTGAATTGAACTTTTTATTTTGATATTCATGAATACCTTTTATTTGAATCACTTCTACATTGATTCTGGAATAACGATACGGAACAATCAAACCATAGCCAAAGCATTTATTTTCTTGATAAGGGGTTCGATAGATTATTTTTTCGTCTCTTAAAAGGTTAATATATTTAGAATAACCCGTATCAATTGCTTCAACCCAATAGTCACGGGATAGATAACTTTGATCAAAATAATTAATAACTTCCGTATTACCTTTAAAAGCAACGGATTTAAAGACAATTGAATGCAAAATAAATTTAATAATATTCATGTCAAATTTTTCAATCTTCTCTCTTCCAGAGTTTTCGATATGCTCATAGTTGACAGAGCTTGGCAAAAGTGCCATCATTTCATCTTTTTTAATACTATGTATCATTTATATAGATTTAATCCTCAAACCATTACAGGAATAAGGAAAGGTTAATAAATAGACTTCAAGCAATAGCAACAACCGACACAGGTGTTGCCAATGCTTAAAATCGTTCGATAAAATTTTTAGGTATTTGTAGGAAGGTGCAGAAAAAGAAAATCTTCTTTCAAGATATTACATTTTTTCTTTCTCTTTTAATTGATAAAATTACTGTTTACTCTGTTTTTTCAGAATTATAAATATAATTCAAGACATCACTTTTCCTGTAAATAGGACTTTTGCCAGATTGACCAACTGGTGTTAATAACCCCTTTTTACGCCAAAGCCAAATGGTTGTTCTTTTCTTTTTAGTAAGTTCGCAGACCTCAGAAATTAAAAGATGTTCGTCTTTTTCTGATTCCACAGAATTTTTGTCTTTACTTTCCAATTTTGAAAGTAATAAATCTAATTTCTCATCTGTTTTGTTTTCTGACGGAAAGGCACTCGCTAATTGAGTGATAATCTCTAAAAATTTTTGTTGTTGCATAATATTGTCGTTTTTAAATTATAGCACAAAAATACTTTAGTCGATTATCCTCAATCAATGCCTGTACTTAAATAGGGACAAAAAAGGGACATCAAAAAATTAAATTAGATACTTAATCTCTTTTTTGGGAGGCTTACAATCTCTCATTAAAGTTTTTTGAATAGTATCTTTTTTAAACTTTTTATAATCTTCTACATCGTAAAACATAAAATTTTTGATTATCCATTCCGAAACCTGCTCTTTACTATCAGCAATTAGATGACCATCATCATAACGTTGTTTAAAAAAATACACAAGCATATTAGAACTTCCTCTAAAAGCAATTTCTTTGTCTACATTAGTCAATTCACCAAAAATTAGTTTTCTAAAGGATTCATTAAATTCTTCGTGAATATATGGAGAGAGCGAATCAAAAACATTTTCTGGATGGAGAAGTTTTATAGGCTCTTGACCTCTAACAATTTTTTTCGCAAATATTCCTTCACTACGTAAAAAATCAGGATATTCAAATCTCAGATTCATCACCAATTTTGTGATATTGTCTTTGTAGTTTGCAAGTTCTTCTAATTTTGAATAATATTCACCAGCTAACTTTTCCAATTCTTTATTTACAATGCTATTATCAGACATTTGGAGTTCAACAACTTCAAGTTGAAAATCATTTTTTGCGTAAATGTATTTCATATAATTTTCTAACATTTCAAAATTAAGAGAAAAGTAATTTTGAATTTTTTGCATAGCACCATCTTCAGATAAGTCGGGGATTCTCTTACTATAATCATCTAAAAATCTTACTGTAATCTTTTCTTTTTCACCCCTATTTTTATTTTTCCTACCATAATACCAATAGTAGATACGGGAAACATAGGCAAAATAGTTATATGATAGAAGTTTACTGTGATAGAATAGGTTTTGAAATTTTTCAGGGAAATCTGGATTTTTAAAATATTGATAATCTAATTCTATAAACTGCTCGTAATTGTAGTAAGATTCTTTGAGTTTGTCCCAAAAAATCAATTCCATTTTATCGGGATTTTCTGTGTATAATCCCTCAAAGACGGTTTTAATATCAAATGGAAATTGCTCTTTATTGAATGAATATATGGATTCCAGAACAGAAATATCTTCATTGAGGCTTTCAGGATTTGACATTAAAATGTTTTGAAACCTATATCGAAGTTCATTAAGAAAATTGTAAAAATTGTTTATCTTTGCTTTCATAGTTTACTAAACAGAGTTAAACAAATATCGGCAAAAAAGATTTTATTTATTAATTTCTGTCTCTACTTTGTCCCTCCTACAAGTAAACAAAGTTTTAAATCATTGAAAATCAGAATAAAGGAATATTCCTGGAGAAACCACTTCAAAACCTCTAATTTATTTTAGAGGTTTTTTTGTTTTTAATACATAACTTATTTTCAGTAATTTCTAAGCCTGGGATTTATAAACTGTTATACCTAATTGGATATTAATAAACTGAGAATTTGTATATAGTTGAATGTTTATATACATCTTTAGGAGTTAGTATTGGTGATGGAAAATGGGATTGGTTAATTGCATCTGGAAAATTCTGTGTTTCCAAACAAAATGCCTCTCTTTCCTGGTACAGGTGATCTTCTTTTCCTTTTATATTTTTTATCCAATTGGCAGTATATAACTGCAAACCCTGCATAGTGGTAAATACTTCCATTTTTCTACCGGACCGTGGCTCTATAACAGTAGCTACTAAATCTAAATGATGCATACGGTGCTTTAAAACAAAATTATGATCATATCCTTTTCCAATCGTAAGTTGATCATGATCCATATCAATTCTGTCTCCAATACCTGTTAAGGAGGTAAAATCAAACGGGGTATTTTTTACAGTTAAAATTTCACCTGTCGGTTCAAGGTTTTTTGTAAGAGGAGTATAAAAATCAGCCTCAATCTGCAATTGATGGTTATTTATTGTTCCACTGCCCTCCCCTGCCAAGTTAAAATAAGAATGGTTCACCAGATTGAGTATAGTTTCCTGGTCTGTTGTCCCTGAATAATCTAACTGTAATTCATTATTTTCACTAATGGAATAAGTTACCGTTACAGATACAGTACCAGGGTAGCCTTCTTCCCCGTCAGGAGAAGTGTATTGAAAACTCACTTTCGAGGCAGAAGACTCTTTAACATCCCATACTTTTTTATCAAAACCCTTCAGTCCACCATGCAAATGATTATCCTCATTATTAACTGTTAATGAGTATTCTTTTCTGTTTAATGTGAATTTTCCTTTCCTGATACGATTAGCACATCTCCCACAAATGGCCCCTTGATAAAATTCATTATTGTCTATGTATTCTTGTGCTGTTTCATATCCCTGCACTACATCTGCCAGTTTTCCGTCTTTATCTTTAACATTAATACTCACTATAATTGCCCCATAATTAGTTACTTGTACAATCATCCCATTATTATTTTTCAACGTGAATAACCGGACTTTTTGATGGTTGTGAACTGTATTAAAAGTCACTTCATTGATAACACCCATTTTTTAAAGGTCTAATTTAACAACTCCTTTTTGTCTTATGAATAAAGGATGACAAGAACCCACTCCAAATAAATGATTTAAAGTTGTGGTATATTTTTCAAGCAAATTTTCAGGGACAAAAGCTTGTATTGTTCCTGCAAATCCTCCACCATGCACACGCCATGCTCCAGCACCTTTCAGTACTAATTCGCTGTAAGCCAACCCTAATGAAACGGCTTGTTCATGTATATTATTTGATACATAAACATTTTGATTGTACATATACGAACTATGTCCTGAATCTATTACCAAGTGTAAAAATTTTTGGAAATCATTATTCTCTAATGCTGTTACTTCATCTACTACGCGTTCATTTTCACATTCAAAATGAATGGCTCTTAAAATAGCCCGATCTCCTACTTTTTTACGGATAGAAGGAGCAATATCCATTACTTTTTCCAGAGTCGTTTCTCTCAGTACACTACATCCTAAATGGGCTGCAACGTCTTTCATCTCTTTAGGTAAAACAGCATATTC
Organism: Chryseobacterium metallicongregator; assembly: GCF_031324065.1. Taxonomy (NCBI): domain Bacteria; kingdom Pseudomonadati; phylum Bacteroidota; class Flavobacteriia; order Flavobacteriales; family Weeksellaceae; genus Chryseobacterium; species Chryseobacterium metallicongregator. Next base: position 424,290 of record NZ_JAVIXS010000006.1, on the reverse strand, counting down.
ATCATTCAAATTGGTATGATCACCCCGAGTATCTGTAATCACTAAAGAAAAACCAGTAGATTCAAAATCAAAATCTACTTTTTTAACAATAGGATTGGTTACGTCTGCAAAGTCAATGATTACCAAACCTCCTACTGCACAAGCTACCTGATCCATTAACCCGCAAGGTTTTCCAAAGAAAACATTTTCTGCATATTGTCCAATCCGGGCATTTAATATGGGATCTATATTACCATCATTGAATAAATGACTTACAATTGCACCAATTAAAACCTCAAATGATGCTGATGAACTTAATCCGGAACCTTTAGGAACACACCCATCAATTACAGCATCGAATCCTCCTATTTTATAGCCCAATTCTTTTAATCGAGCATTAATTCCACGAACAAGGGCATTTGAGGTTAAAAATTCCTTCTCATTGGGAATAAGGTGGTCCAAATCTATTTCAAATGATTGATAACCTGAAGATTCAATCCTGATTATATTGGAGTTATTTTTAGCAGCAACGGCTATATTATCTAAGTTTATGGCACTCGCTAATACGCGACCATGATTATGATCTGTGTGATTACCTCCAATTTCGGTTCGTCCTGGTGAACTAAAAACAGAAACCTCTTTTTCTCCAAAAATTTCTCTGAAACGAGATAATGCTTTGGTATACCGAACTGCTTGCTGATGTAATAATTCTGAATTTTGTCCGTACAACTCTCTAAATTGAGGAATATCACCTTCATTAATTAAAGAATCAATATATTTATTATTTGACATGTATTGGTACCTAATTTATAAAACAGCCTATTTTATTAAGAGCCATTTTATTTATTTTTATAATGAATTGTTGAACTTTTTTTAAGAATCTCGGCACTTTGTTCCGGAGTAATATCTCTTTGGGCTTCTGCTAACATTTCGTATCCTACCATGAATTTTTTCACACTAGCTGAACGAAGCAAAGGAGGATAAAAATGCATATGAAAATGCCATTCTTCATGAGATTCTGAATCTGTAGGAGCCTGATGTATTCCGGCAGAATAAGGGAAAGAAATTGAGAAAATATTATCGTATTTTGTGGTCAGATCTTTCAACATTTGAGCAAATAAAACCTGATCTTCATCTGAAAAGGCTAATAGACTATTTAGAGGTTTTTTACTAATAATCATTGTTTCATAGGGCCAGGTTGCCCAAAATGGAACCAAAGCCACAAAAGCTTTATTTTCTAAAACAATTCGCTCCTTACTTTCAATTTCTTTCTGAAGATAATCATACAAAAGAGTTGTTCCGTGTTGATAATAATATTTTTTCAAATTTTGCTGTGTTCTGACCACTTGAGAAGGAATGGATGCCTGCGCCCAAATCTGACCATGAGGATGAGGATTACTACAGCCCATAACAGACCCTTTGTTTTCAAAAATCTGAACATGATTAATATAATCTAGTTTCCCAAGACTCTGATATTCATCTTTCCAGACAGACACCACTTTTGTAATCGCTTCTACAGACATTTCAGGAAGAGTCAATGAATGATCGTGTGAAAAACAGATTACCCGGTTAATTCCTCTTTCAGGTTCCATTTTAAATAACTCACCCAGTTCACCTTCCGTTTTATCTGGGGCTATTTCTCCTTTCAATAAAGCTCCAAAATCATTATCGAATACATATACACCTTCATAGCGAGGGTTTTGGGTCTCGTTAGCTCTTGAATTTCCGGGACATAAATAGCATTTCGGATCATATTGATTTTGAGCGCTTATTAATGGTTCTTCCTGTTGCCCTTGCCATGGCCGTTTTGCCCTTTGTGGTGATACCAAAACCCATTCATCCAATAAAGGATTAAATCTTCTATGTGGATGATTTTTGCTGTTAAATGAAGTACTCATGTTGAGCTTATTATTTATATCAGTTTGACCCGTTTTCAGGGTTTAATTTGTCCAAAATAGGTTCAGATAATGTGTTTAATTCTTTTTGAAGTTTATTATTTTTCTGTTCAAAAATAACAATCTCATTATTACCCTTTCTTAAGTAACATCCCGGTAAATACAGAGTTTGTTGTGGTCCTACCGACCAATACCTTCCCAGATTAATTCCATTGACAAATACAATCCCTTTTCCGAAAGGTCGCATATCTAAAAAAGTGTCTCCCACCTGTGATACATTAAAATTTCCTTTATAGATAACTGGTCTGTTCTCTTTTACATCAGATTTTTGTTTTGTATCAATTACCGGAGCCTTTTCAAAAGGAAGCCCATACATTTCCCAATCTCCAGCTATTTTTCGGTCATTAATAAATACAGGAGAAATAATTCCTTTTGTATTCTTATTAATCTCAGAGCCATAGTTAATTCTCCCCATATTTTCTACTATAATGTCTAATTTTCCATTGAAGGGTATGTTAACATTACATTCATATTTTTTATAATAGCGGTTAAGCTCTCCTACTTTTTCTCCATTTACATACACAATTGCATAATCTCTTAATCCATCAATTTTTAAGATCCCCTTAATTGGCTGATTAAAATTTTTGCTATACCAAACATAGCCATGCCCTTGATTTAAATGCTCAAAAGTCAAAGGATTGTCATTAACTATTGGTTTTACATTCTTTTTTAAATCTTCCAAATCAATTGCCTGAGATAGTTGAATAGCCGGAATCTTAATAACTGGAATTCTTGAAGGAACAGGAGGTGTAGAAGGATTTTTTAATAATTCTCTTAATTTCATATACTTTTCGGTTTCCCAACCTGCCTCAGTAATAGGAGCATCGTAATCATAACTGGTCATACTTGGCTGTATATGGTGATCTTTATCGTAATTAGCTCCAGAGGTAAATCCGAAGTTAGTTCCTCCATGCACCATATAAATATTAAAGGAAATATCATTATTCATAAATTTTTCAATGTGGCCTTTTACTCTTTCCGCAGCTTTACGGGGAAAAGGTTCTGCCCAATGATCTAACCATCCGGGATAGTATTCTGCTACCATAAAAGGACCTTTCCCATTATGGTATTTTTTCACCTCTTTCTTAATATTTTCCGGGTCTTCATCTCCATTTGCAGTTGGCAAAGCACCAGGCAAAGCGCCTCCTTCAAATAACCAGTCTCCATCTGAAGTAAAAAACTCCATTCCTTTGAAACCAACTTCTTTTAATTGATCAAATACTGAAGAACTGTATTTTTTATGATCTTCCAGCTTAATGTCTTCTCGTTGACTAACAAAAGATCCGAATTCATTTTCTCCCTGAACCATAACAATCGGGCCTCCATTAACAATCAGATAAGGTTTTACTACCTTGTAAAGTTCTGTGAAATATGCTTTTGTCGAATTTAAAAAAGGAGTATTATATTCTCTGATTTTCATATCCTTGTCATTTTGTAAAAACCAGGGATAGCCTCCGAACTCCCATTCTGCACATACATAAGGGCCAGGGCGAAGGATTACCATTAAACCTTCTTCTTTTGCTATTTTTAAAAATTCAGGTAAGTTTTTGTTTCCATTTTGAAAATCCCATTTTCCAGGAGCTATTTCATGATAATTCCAAAAAACATAAGTCGCTATCGTATTTAAACCCATAGCTTTAACCATTTTCAACCGATGTCTCCAATAAGCCTGAGGAATTCTGGCGTAATGAATCTCTCCTGAATGCAATTTAATTGGCTGCCCGTTCAATTTAAATTCTCCATTTTCAATTTTGAAAGACTCATATTTAATAGGTTTTTGCTGGGCATTTACCACAGTTGTTCCTACTAAAAAAAAGGCTAAAATTATGTTTTTAATAAACTTCATTGTATATGTTGTATTAGCTATTAAAGTTAATTATGTATTAAAACAAATTTATAAATTTACCTGATGCTGCCATACTGGCTACCACCGGTTTTTTCAACTTTACCACCAGTTGAAAAAATATTTAAATATTATGAAACTTGTTAAAATTTTTCAAATGCAAAACTCAAAATTATTTCTATTACCAAAAACGTACATAAACAGCAGTCAGAAGTAATAAAATAATGACGATCAGGAATAATGTTCTATTGTCCACATTGAACATATTTTTGTCTGTAACAAAAGCTTTTGGATTTACTTTTGGACCAAAGACACTTAAGAGAACCATTACAACTACAGTAATGAAAAATGACCACCCCATATTGATCAGGAAAGGAATCTCTGTAATGGTTTTCACCACACCATTTTCCAATTTTTCATAAGTAAATGCTGTATACATCCATGTTTCTTTTCCAAATAGTTCAACTGCAAAACTGTTAAAAAATATAGATAATAAAAAACCAAGAATAACTCCAACTATAGCAGCGGTTCCGGTAGTTCTTTTCCAAAACATCCCTAAAATAAACATAGCAAATACACCCGGACTAATAAAACCCGTATATTTTTGTATAAATGTGAAACCGCCTTCGCCACCAATTCCCAAAATATCTGTCCATGTAAATACCAAAGCAATAAGCATTGCCACTATAATTGCCCAACGTCCTGTTCTTACCAATTGCGTTTCAGATGTATTCGTTTTTAAATATTTTTTATAAATATCTAAAGTAAAAATGGTTGATATACTGTTTACTTTTCCGGCAAGTGATGCTACTATTGCAGCTGTTAAAGCCGCAACCGCAAGACCTTTAAGTCCAGATGGCAGCAAGCCTAGTATTGCAGAATAAGCACCATCTTTTACTCCATTAAAATTTGACAAATGGCCTTTTGTATAGAGTACATAAGCCGCAATCCCAGGAAGCACAACAATTACTGGCATAAAAAGTTTTAAAAATCCTGCAAATAAAATTCCTGTTCTTGCTGTTTTTAAATCTGCCCCTAATGCCCTTTGGGTAATGTATTGGTTACATCCCCAATAATTAAGTTGTACAATCCATTGTCCAGCAAAATACATTGCTAAACCTGGCAAAACTACATATTTCCGTACCGCTAAATTTTCTGACATTGATAAAGTAGTTGTGGTAATTTGTGGTTTATTTAGAATGAGGTTGAAATGTTCCGGAGCTTCTTTCAAAAGGGTATTTAAGCCCGTTAAAGCATTTCCAACAGCAGCACCATTAATTCTTTGATCCACAACCTGTAATGCCATATAAACTGTAGCAAAGCCACCAATAATAAGAACTGCCACTTGAATAACATCCGTGTAACCAATGACTTTCATTCCACCTAATCCAATAACCAAAGCCGTTAGTAAAAGGGCAACCATAATGATATGCAGATGGCCTCCACCAAGCAGTGAATCAATAGCTACAGCTCCTAAATAAAGAATGGAAGTAAGATTAACAATTACATATAAAAATAGCCAAAAGACTGCCATAATAAGAGAAACAGCCTTATTATATCTTGTTTCCAAAAACTGAGGCATCGTATAAATCTTATTTTTGAGATAAATAGGAATAAACCATACTGCAATAATTATAAGTGCAATTGCAGCCAGCCATTCGTAAGCGGCAACAGCTACTCCTGTGAAAAAACCTTCTCCACTCATCCCAATAAATTGTTCTGCTGAAATATTAGATGCGATCAAACTCGCTCCGATTGCCCACCATGTTAGTGAACCTTCTGCAAGGAAATAATCTTTACTTCCTGTAGTTTTTGATTTTTTCCGATTGTATATCCATAGGCCATATACTGTTACAACAAAAAAATAAATTAGAAATATAACAAAATCAAGTGTCGATAGTTTTCCCACGCTTAAAAATTTTTATAGTAAGTTTATCATAGATTTCTATACTTTTTCAGCACTTACATGTACCATAAAGTATTTAACAGGTTAGTAATCCTGATATATCATTTAGAATGAAATTTGTTTTTTTACACCAAAATCACATAAAAGAAACCCTTATATTATCAAATGTATAAATTTAGAAAACACAACCATACTTGTTCCTACCAGTTTTTGTATATTTACTACTAGTTTAAAAAATTGGCAATGTTATGAAGATTATTAAAATAATCCCTGATTCAGTTATTCCTAAATACCAACAGATTATAAATTCCATTGAACAAGCTCTTGCCCAACAACTATTAAAAAAAAATGACAAGTTACCTTCCATCAATAAAGTGTGTATGGAATTCGGTGTTTCTAGAGATACTGTCTTATATGCCTACGAAATACTGAAAAAGAAAGGAATAGTAAATGCTATTTTGGGCAAAGGATACTATATAAAAAGTACTGATTGGAATTTTGAAGAGCGCATCTTTTTACTGTTTGATGAACTGAATGCTTTCAAAGAAAACCTTTATTATTCCTTTTTGGAGGAGATACAGCAAAGAGCGAATGTTCATGTATTTTTCCACTACTTCAATATTGATGTCTTCAAAAAATTAATAGAAGAAAACAATGGAAATTACACAAAATATATAATTATGCCTGGGAATATGAATGATACAGCTCCCATTATTAAGATGCTTCCAAAGAAGGATGTTTACATATTGGATCAAACCAATATATCTTTAAGAGAATATTCATCAGTACATCAGAATTTCGCAAAGGACATGTACAGCGGATTATTAAAAGCGAAAACTAAGCTTGAAGCCTATCACAGATTAATTCTTATCTTCCCAGGACAAAAAGAGCCTGTAGGTATGGTAGAAGGATTTACCAGTTTTTGTGAACAGTATAAAATGAAGCATGAGATTATCTGTAATTTCACGGATGGGGAAATACTGAATGGAGATGTATTCATCATTCCGGATGACAAGCATTTAGTAAACGTCATTAAGCAATCTAAAAAGCAGAAACTAAAGATCAGAAAGGATTTCGGTATTATCTCCTACAACGAAACACCTCTTAAAGGTATTGTAGAAAATGGCATTACTACAATTTCTACAGATTTTTGGCAAATGGGAAAGATTTTGGCAGAAATGGTTCTTAATACAAAAGAAGGGAGAATTGAAAATGCTTCTAATTTAATCATAAGGAATTCTCTATAATTATTTTTGAACAAAGGCTCAGATTATAAAATCCGAGCCTTTATTTTTTAGCTTTAAACTTCGTAATTAGAAATCTATAGAATTCAGTGTTTTATCAACCAGCAAACCGTTAGAAGCTTTTATATTAAATGATCCGTTTCGTTTTGCTTTAAATTTAATGATGAACAAATCCGTTGTACCTTCTAAAGGACGTTTTTGTCCTACATTAACCAGCGTAGGATATAATATCTTCTCTTTGTTGGTATGTAATCTATCATAAGTTAAGTTTTCCATTTGTTCAAAATGTAATGGTGTAATGCCTATATATTCCAGTTCCTGCTGGTTATATGGAATGGCAAAACTCAGTGCATTTACAGATTGCAGATTACTACCTTTTACCACTACTTCTATAATATCATTCTTAGCATATTGCTGTTTGGAAGCAGAGACCGTAATGCTTCCCTGCAGTGGTTTCAATTCTTCATCGCTTACTCCTCCATCTATTTTTGTAGCGACGTTAGAAATATCAAATGCATCAATAAAACCGTTTTTATTAACATCTCCGTTACTAATATATCCTTCAAAATCAGAGTCACCCTTTTTCAGACCTGTATAATTCATATACGAAGTAAAATCATTCCTATCAATTTTCTGATCATTATTGATATCGCCAGGAAGTAAGCTTACAGAACCTGGTACTTTAAAGACGTATAGCTCATTTCCAGAAGCAATGTTTCTGAAAGCACTGCTGACTTCAATTTTAATGAATCTTGTAGTAGGATGTGTAGTAAAATCTAAAGATTTGGTTTTGTTATTTCTATCCCAGGTAAAAGAGTCAAGTTCTGTCCAATCTTTTTTATTATCACTATACGCAATTTTACCCTTCAGCCATATTCCGCTGTAACCACTACTTCTAGGGATATATTCTAGTTTGTTTATTGTATTAATAGAGCCTAAATCTAGAATTATTTCAAAAGGGACTTTACTCTTTTCATAATCTGAAAACCAGCTAGTGTTCACATCCTGGTCAAAAAGGTTTTCGATGCCTTCTCCTTCCTGGCTTGGAATTGTAGCGGTGGCTTTTATACCTTTAATTGCAAATTCATAAGGATTTTTATTGGTTTGGGAGGAAAAAGAAACCCAATCAGAAGTATTGGTTTTATTTACAGCCCTTAATTTAAAATCATATTTTGTTTCAGGTATAAGTCCTTCAAACAAGAAAGAGTTATCTTTTATATTACTGTATACCATATTATTATATAGTATTTCGTAGTAATCTGCATTAGGTATTTTATTCCACGATGGCACTATTGAATAGGCGGTGTTTGTATTTTCTGAAGTGACTGGTTTTAAAGTTTCTGCAAATGCTCCGGAATTGTTTTTCAATTGATTAGAACTGATAAATTGGTAATCTTTAATGACAAGTTCTACCTTGTTTTTGCTTATATCTGTAATTTCTGTTTTTACCCAAAGTTGCGGGTTTCGGGTAATCGAAACTTTTGAAAATCCAGAATCTTTTGTAGAGTAATTATTGAATTCCGGTTGGGTGTTGTAAAAATATACGTTTGTGGCACTATTGAATTCATCTAACGTATTTACTGTTTTCAGCTTCATATTTTTTCCTCCAATAGAAAGTTTTACACCGGATGGTTTTTTAGTGACATTAATTCTGAATTCTGTCATTTTTTCTTTTTCAAAACCATTAAAATTACCTTGAACAGGAGAAATGCTTATTGTTGCAGTATTTTTTACAACATTACTTTCTATAAGAGTGTTTACAGATTCTTTTTTCTTATAGTTTTCGGTTACGCCATCGTCATCATATTCTATAAAACTGGATTTTTCTGAAGGATACACTTCATAAATTCTTATTTTTTTATTGATTTGATGAACATTATTATTAGCATTTACCATCGGAATAATAGCGCCTGGTTTCACAAATAGAGGAAGCTTCCAAATGGGTGCATCGAAATGATTTAAAATAATTTCTCCTTCATACGTTTGTCCTGTGAAGTAATCAATCCAATTTCCTTTTGGGAGGTAAATATTATTTCTGATATCATTCCCTTCTTTATCCATTTTTGTAGCTTGATATATGGGTGCCACTAAAAAATAGGGACCATACAAATACTGGTACTGAGTAGATTTTCCGAGGGTATAATCATTAGCCTGTTGTAAAAACATTGCTCTGATGATTGGCAATCCATCTACAGCTTCATTAGCCACACTATAAGTATAAGGAAGTAAACTCGACTTTAATTTTAAATAATTCCTATTGATAGAAGTAGCTGGTTCACCTAAAGCCTGAGGATATTTTTCATTGGCTCCCCAGCCATCCATATTGAGCTGCATAGGAGTGAAGGTTTTCCATTGAAAATCTCTGGTATTGATAATTGGCTTTTCTCCACCAAAAATGCCATCCATATCCGAAGTAATGTTAGGCTGGCCAGACAAACCAGAACCTATATAAGTAGGAATATGGAATCTTATGTATTCCCACTCTCCACCTGTTTGGTCGCCTGTCCAAATACCTGCATATCGTTGTGACCCCGCCCATCCGTCCAGTGAAATGATAAAAGGACGACTTCCCTTACCATAGCGTGGCATTATTTGAGCGACATCTGAAATCCCATTCAGCCCGAATGAGTATCCAGGGCCTACCCAGGCAACATCTGTTTTTAGTACTCTTACGCCTGCATCTCCCACTTCTTTTATAATATCTCTCTGCAAAAGAGCAGCTACTCCTTCTTTTGGATGTAAATCTGACTGTGTCCACAATCCTATTTCTACTCCATTTTTTCTGGCATAATCTCCAAATGATTTTAAATTGGCGATGTTACCTTCCAAAGTTTCGGTTTGTCCATATCCTGCACCATAACCATCATTGGGCAATATCCATCCTAACGGCATATCTGTATCTTTATACCGGTCTATAACAGCTCTGGCAGAAAACTGATAATTGTTTTTTTCGCCATTTAACGATTCTTTAACTCCTCCATTGTCTTTTTGACTCTCTTTATATCTTTTTCCGTCTTCAAATGGTATTCCTTTATCGTCTTCCTTCCAATAATCTCTGTTGTAGGCATTAAGATGTCCTTCATAAAAACCAAACTTGGGCAAAAGTACAGGATTTCCTGTTAGTTGGTAAAAATCATTCAACAAAGATTTAGGGTTATCATCTACCATAAAGAAAACGTCCAGATAATTAGTCTCATGGGCCAATTTTACCTCATCTTTTTTTTGTTTACCAAAATCATAATATCCTTTTTTGAAAGTATGCCACATAAAACCATATCCATTTGTAGACCAATAATAAGGATTTGGAGACGCTACACCACCATCGGTCCAGTTATTTTGATTCACGATAAAAATAGTATTTCCTTTATGAGAGAATCTCCCATTCTGTACACCTCCTCCATAGAAATATTCATTTTTTCCCTGAGATAAAGTGAGTACTACTTCTTTAGAGTTAACCTCAATAGGAGCAATAAAAGAAAAGATCTCTTTATTAAGGTTCAGGTCAAATACTTTAAATAAAGAGGTTGCTTTTTCAATTTCAATTTTAATTTTATGGGTAGAAACAGAAACAGTTTGTGATAAATTATTGATTTCAATTTCTTTTACTTTTTTTCTAGGTTGATCTGCTAAAATCTGAGCAGGAGGTATCGCTTCCGGATTTCTTATTTCTCCGCCTTTGGGATCTAAAAACAATCTGAAAATATTTTCCCCATAAAAATCTATTATTATTTTTTTGTTGCCGGAAAGCAAAACTTCTACAGAAGTTCCTCCTTTCTTAGAAACATTCTCAATATTTTGAGCCTGAGCTTTTCCAATCGGGAGAAAAAGAAAGGAACTCAGGAGTAAAATCTTTTGAATTTTTGAATTTAAAACTGTATTCATTTACGTCGACTTTAATTATTAATTTACATTTTAAGATAAAATAAGCTGTAATCTTTTGTAATATTAAGACTTTCAAAAAATAGTTTTGTGTCAAAAGGGCAGCCTCTTTAAAAAAAATATAAATAACTTATTTCTGTATCTGTTTCTAGAGTTGTTAGTATCCTTTTGCTGCTTGGGCTTCTTTTAATTTTGGATTTAAATCCACCGCAGTTTGAGGGTAAGGGAATCTGTAAAATTTATCATTCCAAACTCTTGTTGCAACCTGTGCATTTGTTATATCATAAACTGTTTTCATTACATTGGGTGCAATTTTCCATCTTCTGATATCATAGAATCTATGTCCCTCATTAGCTAATTCTATTCTTCTTTCATTTCTAATAATATTCCTCAATGTCTCCTTTGTCTGAGTTCTGCTAACTCCGGTCATACCCACTCTATTTCTGATTTTGTCTAATGCATCATAAATAGAGGCATCTGGCCCATAAAATTCATTTTTTGCTTCAGCATAAGTAAGCAATACTTCTGCATAGCGAATCAGCATAAAATTATTACTTGCATATAAGTTTTCATCTAATGAGTTATAGTCTGCCATTTTTTTATAGTTATAGCCAATTTTTGATGTATTGTTTCCTCCCTTGCCCCATGTGAACAGATGGTTCGTTCCAAAGCCTTTTAGATAGGACCAAGGACCATTTGGGTGCATAATACTTGCATATAAACGGGTGTCTCTGTTTTTGAATTCGTCCAGATAGGTACCATTTGGATTTCCATTGTTATAGTTTACCGCTCTTGTATCATTAGAAGGAGGTGTAAATGTTGTTCCATCTTTTTTCCAATATGCATTTACCAAATCAATTGTTGGAGTGATAGAGCTCCATCCACTTTCTTCATTGGGCAATAGAAAAAGGGTCATGTAGTTGCTATATGTTCCTTTTGAATCTGGTACATACTGAGCTTCTAAAATTGATTCTATACTGCCCTCATTTTTAGCCCAGAATAATGCCTGATAATTACTTAAGCCTTTGTAAAAATTATCTTTATCCGTGGTAGAAGTAAAGGTAACAAAGCTATCGTAGTCTGTACTTGTATCTACTGAAGCTGTATTGAAAAGCCCGTAAGTTCCAGAATTCATTATGAGTTGAGCAGCTTCATAAGCTTCTTTATATTTTCCTGTGTATAAATAGACCCTTGCCTTAAATGCTAATACGGCTCCTTTTGTTATTCTACCTTTATCTTGACCGGAGGTATAGATAGCTGGTAAATCATTTTCAATAGCATTTAATTCACTGGTTACAAAATTATCAATTTCAGTTTCAGAAACTGGTGTAAGAGAAGCCCCATCCAGTTCACCTGATTTCTGCACTAATGGAAGAGCTCCGAAACGCTGAGATAAATCAAAATAATTAAAAGCTTTTATAAATCTTGCTTCTGCAATATATCTTTTAGCAAGATCTTTGTCCATTGGAATTTTATCAATATTTTCTAAAAAGGTATTTACTCTTCTAATTGTCGTAAAATCATATCCGAAATCTGTAGAAGGGAGTATGTCTCCTGCAGAAGCATTTACTGCAGTTGTTTCCCAAGGATATTGAGCATATGAATTATCGGTATAACTATCGTTGTACAAACTGCTAAAAGCCGCGGAAGACATGTATGCATAAATACCATTGAGTGCCATGGTAGCATCTTTTTCAGTTTTCCAAAAGGTATCTTGCGATATTTTGTCTTCCGGAAACCTATCTAAATTACAAGAACCAGTAACAATAGATAGAGTAATTGATAGCAATATAATTTTTATTTTTTTCATTTTTAGATATTTCATGTTAAGTTAAAAGGTTGCATTTATACCAAACGATACGGTTTTTAAATTCGGATATGTGGCACGGGCACTAGCCATTTCAGGATCAAAATCTTTCACCCTTTTGTCTCCTCTCAGCGTAAAGTAATTTTCTAAGTTTGTATATATTCTGAATTTTTTCAATCCTATGCGGTTAACTACTTCCTGAGGAAGAGAATATCCTAAAGTAACAGACTTGATTCTGAAGTAACTTGCATTAAAAAGCCAAAAATCTGAAGTAACACCTATATTCTGAGTTCCTCCTCCAGCCGGCAACACTCTATGGTACAAAGCATTAGGGTTTGGGTTTTCAGGAGTCCATCTGTTATCTAAAACATATTGCTTTACCCCTGCACCATTGAAAAATGCCTGAGAGGATTCTTTATCCAGATATACCTGAACATTCGCTACCCCTTGCCCCACTACACTGAGATCAAAATTTTTATATCTACCTCCTATGCTTAAACCATACGTAAAACTGGGAACATCATTTCCTATTACCGTTCTATCGTTTTCATTAACAACTCCATCTCCATTAATATCTACATACTTTATATCGCCAGGCTGAGAGGAACTGTATAATTTGGGATAATTATTATTAATATCTTCCTGGGTCAAGAGACCAGCAGTTTTATATCCGTAGAAATCACCAATTGAACCTCCTACCTGTGCTATCCAATAGTCATTGTATAGAGGTTTGCTATTGACAAGAGAAAGGATATTATTTTGGTTTTTAGCAAAATTAGCATTGATGTAAAAGTCTCCGTTTTCAAAATTTTTATTGTAACCCAAAGTAACTTCTATCCCTTTATTTTGTACGTCACCCGCATTAATTGGTGGTGTTTCGTTTTTGTCTGGATCACTGTCTATGAGTACACCTGTTTCATATGGTAATTGATTTTTCATTAAAGCACCTTTTGTAAGGCGGTTATATAAATCTACTGAGAAAGTGAAAGTATTGCTGAATAAAGATCCGTCCAGACCTATATTTTTGGCAACAATTTTTTCCCAACCTATATCAGAAAAACCAAGTCTGCCTGGTACCACTATCCCTACTATAGCATTTCCCAGAACTGAAGAACCATTATTCATATAGGTCTGACTATCATAATAACCAATAGTATTAATAGATCCGGCACTACCATAAGAACCTCTCAATTTCAGGGTATTAATAAAATTCAGGCTTTTAATAAAATTTTCTTTATCTAACCTCCAGGAAGCCATAACTGCCGGAAAATAGCCCCACCTGTTTTCTTTAGCAAAACGCGAAGATGCATCTGCCCTTATAATACCTTCTAGAAAATATTTTTCCTGATAATTATAATTGATACGGGCGAAAGCAGACTGGAAAGCATATTGCTGAGTATTAGATTTCAGTTCATCTAAGGTTCCGTCAAGAGTACTTAGAGCACTTAAAGAATGCAATCCATCTTTTGGTATATTAGATTTTTTACCTTCTATTGTTCTATTGGTATAGTCCTCATAAGAAGCACCTCCCAAAACTTTAAAATAATGTGATGATATATTTTTTTCATAGCTAATCAGGACCTGAGTATTGAGTAATTCATCAGTTTCCCATTTTTCTTGATAGTTGTTAACTGCTCTCGCAGTTGCACTAATAGGAGCTTTCGTTAAAAAATTGTACACAGGGTTTAGTGTATTTATAAAAGAACCTGAGCGGTAATTCCAGTTGGAATAGCTGATTTGAGCATCTATATTTAATCCTTTTACAGGAACGTAGTTTGCAGATAATGCTCCCATAAATTTTTGATCATTTGATTTAGAATCTCCACCTTCTATGTTATTTCTTACGGGGTTGGTATTTGCAAATGTATTATCTACTTTACCCGCATTCATAGATCCCCACCATCCATTGGATTGTCTTACCGCCATGGTAGGGGATATCCTTGCCAATTCTATCGTATTAATACCACCTCCCTGATCATTGATCATTTGTTTAATAAATGATATATTAGAATTTACTGTAAGTTTATCACTTAATTTAGAGGATGTATTTGTTCTAAAAGAATACCTCTCCATACCTTTTGTAGGGGACAGAGATTCCTGTTTCAAATACCCTAAACTTGCGAAATAACGAGTTTTATCTCCACCAGCTACATTAATCTCATTATTAAGCACATTGGCCATTTTTCTGTAAGTTTCTTTATACCAGTCTGTGTTAGGGTATCTGTCTAAATCTGTACCTGCAGCTGTAAGGTCTATTTGCTCTTGCTTGTACTGAGAAAAATGACCAACATTATTATTAGCATTATAATATGCTTCATTTTTTAGTTTCATATATCCAACAGCATCTACGTATTTAGGTAAATAAGTGGGAGTCTGATAGGCATTATACATATTATAACTTATACTCATCTTACCTCCACCACCTTTTTTGGTCTCGACAAGAACTACTCCGTAGCCAGCTCTTGTACCATAGATAGCTGCTGAAGCATCTTTTAATATGCTTATATTTTCTACATCAGCCGGACTTAGCCTGGAAAAGTCTGCAGCACTTGAGAGAATACCATCTATAATATAAAGTGGTGAATTACCTGCAACACTCCTTCCCCTTACATTTAAGTTTGGAACAGACCCTACATCTCCTAAAGAAGATTTAATTGTAACTCCGGGTAAAGCACCTTGTATACTGGCGGTTAAACTTGTTGTTGGGCGATCCTGTAGTATCCTTTTGTCAACAGAAGCTATAGATCCGGAAACAGTTCCTTTTTTCTGTTTTCCATATCCTACTAAAACAACTTCTTCCACGTTTTTTACTTTCTTCATGATAGTGTCCGAAGGTTTGTTTTTAGTTTCTTGTGCATGTACTAATGATACAGAGGACATTAGGACTGCACTCAAAATAATCTTTTTTTTCTTCATGTTTTTAACTTTTATGGGAATATTATTCTATCTAAGGGGAAATTATTTTCTAACTAGTTGTTTGTTTTATTTTCCTTTGCATGAGGGAAACCATCTGTTACTAAAACATTAACTATTTGTTACCCAAATGTATATTTTTACTTTACACCTCCATACTGGTAACCACCAGTTTTTAACCCTTTACCACCAGTTTGGAAATGATTAGAATATGTCTTGTTAAAAAGACTTCTGTAAATTGATGATGGTTGACAAACTTAATTCCTGCTTTTTACTTAAAAAAAACAAACCCAACACATTGATAACCTAAACAATAACAGTGTTCTTATTTTATTTTCAGTAGATCAACGATCAAATATTAATGCTAATTTTTAAAGGTTAAAAAATGTCCATTAAACAAGTTTTGGAATTAATTTTCAAACTTTTCAGGCAACATTTCTCACGCAAAAAATATGTTTTACTAGCTTCTGTTTTGTGTTTTAATAATGAATAATACGCCAAAGAACGTTGAAGGATATCTTCAGCATCAGTAGCTTTACAACTTTTTTGGATTGCAAGAAAAAGAATTGTGAATAAGTTTAGAAAGGCCAAGACCATCATTAATTACTTCAATAAGATATACAACAAGGTGTATCTAAATTAGATTTATAGATTTTGTATTGGTGAAGAATTACTTCCTATCAAAGCATGGAATAGAGTGCAAAGAATTTCGATTATAACTACCCAATAACTTTGCAAATTGTCTAAAACTTCTGCAATATATCCTTGAAATATAGACGTAATGACTCCTTTCACAAACCTTTAGGAAGTGAAACTTGTTATGCATCATTTACGGTATTTACCAGAACTTGTGTTTTTCTGTTTACCCTGTTTATTGAATTTTAATTTTTTAGAATTTCCACCTTACAAAAGCTTCCATGGCAGCATAAGTAGCAAGCCCCATTTTATGATAGGTCTCTGCTGTTTCTTTGTTTCTTTCTTCAGCTCTTTGCCAGAATTCTCTCATGTCTGTTCCCTGGAATACAACTCCGTCTTTTTGAGACTGATGCTTGAAAATTCCATAGCGTTTCTCCAAAATCTGGTCCGGGCTTAATGGAACTGCCATTTCTATTTCTTCTATAGACCATTCTTTCCATGCTCCTCTATATAGCCATAACCAACAATCTTTCATGTATTCCTTTGATTTTAAATTTTTAACAGATTCAAAAACAGCATCTAAACATACTTTGTGTGTTCCATGAGGATCTGCTAAATCACCAGCTGCATATATTTGATGTGGTTTTACCCGGTCGATTATATCTGTTACAATTTCTATATCTTCTGTACTCAATGGTTTTTTTTCTATTCTGCCTGTCTCATAGAAGGGCATTTCCAAAAAATGAATCTGGCTGTCTGGTATTCCCACGTAATAACAAGTGGATTTTGCTTCTCCTTTTCTTATTAACCCCTTTATATGTCTTACTTCAGGAATGTCTACATCACTATTTTTCTTATTTTGCAAAAACTTGATGGCTTTGTCAAAAATCTTTTGGGCTGCATTATTTTCAATACCAAACATTTCGTTGTAATCACATACAAAATTTGCAAACCGCAATGCTTCAGAATCTGCTACGGCTATATTTCCGGAGGTTTGATAAGCAACGTGAACCTCGTGCCCTTGTTGATGCAGCCTTATGAAAGTTCCGCCCATACTAATAATATCATCATCCGGATGTGGACTGAATATAAGAACTCTTTTCTTCGCCGGAGCTTTCCTTTCTGGCCTATTGCTATCATCTGCTCCTGGTTTACCTCCTGGCCATCCCGTTATGGTATGTTGTAATTTATTGAAAATTTGAATATTGATATTGTAGGCTGGTCCTTTATCTGCCAACAGATCGCTCATTCCGTTTTCTATATAATCCGAATCGGTAAGCATCAATATTGGTTTTTTTATTTTTTGGGCTAACCCCAAAACTGCTTTTCGGATTAATGTATCAGTCCATTCTATTTTTTCCACCAGCCATGGAGTATTAATTCGGGTAAGTTTATGAGCTGCTGCCTGATCTAATACAAAAGTAGCGTTTTTGTGTTCCTGCAAATAAGAGGCTGGTACCAGATTGGTAACTGGGCCTTCTACAGACTCTTTTATAATATTTGATTTAGATTCACCCCAGGCTAGTAGTATTACTCTTTTCGCTTCCATTATTTTCTTCACCCCCAATGTAATAGCTGTTCTGGGAGTATTTGACAGTCCTAAAAATTCATTGCTTGCTGCTACTCTTGTGATATGGTCTAAAGCTACAAGACGGGTTTTGGAATTTTGTAGGGACCCCGATTCATTAAATCCAATATGACCATTACCACCAATACCCAGAATCTGCAAATCTATCCCTCCCAAGGCTTCTATTTTAAGTTCATATTCTGTACAATAATCTGCTATTTCTTCTTTGGATAATATTCCGTCAGGAATGTGATAATTTTCAGGAAGAATATCTACTTTATCAAACAATAACTCTTTCATAAAACGAACATAACTATGTACAGAATCTGGTTCCATAGGATAATATTCGTCAAGGTTGAAAGTAATTACGTTTTTGAAACTCAGACCTTCTTCTCTGTGCATTCGCACCAGTTCGGCGTATAAACTCTTGGGTGAGGAACCTGTAGCCAACCCTAAAATACAAGGCTGCTTTTGAGACTGTTTTACACGTATAAGGTCAGAAATTTCTTTTGCTACAGATTTTGAAGCAGAAAGCGAATCTGTGAAGATAACTGTTTCTATCTTTTCAAATCTTTTTTCAAATCCTGTGGAGAAATCTATTGTGCTTTTCAACATATTGATTTGGTTTTGGTAAGTATTAAAATTAAATTTTTATATAGAATTTTTATTTCTAAATTTTCAATTATTTATTTTTTTTAGTTAAAAGACTACTATTCTTACCCTTCACTATTTCTTCTATCATAATATTCTATTGTTTCTAATAATGCCTGGTCTAAAGAATAAAGAGGTTTAAATCCTAATTGTTGAAATTTGGAAGGATCAGCTGTAGAATGCTTAATATCTCCTGCCCGTTCTTCGAAAAAAACAATTGGTGATTTTGAATTAATAATTTCAATAATCTTTATAGCAAGCTCAATAATAGAAGTACTCTGTCCTAAAGCAATATTATAAACGGAAACTCCTTTTTCTGATGCAAAAATATTAGCACGAACTATATCTTTTACATAAATGAAATCTCTGGTTTGATGTCCATCTCCATAAATAATAATCGGTTCATTTTTTAATGCTTTATTTATAAAAATGGGAACGGCAGCTGCATAGGCAGAATCAGGGTTTTGTCTCGAACCAAAAACATTAAAATATCTCAATGAAACAGTGGGTATTTGCCATTGTTTTTGATACATGTCCAGGTAATATTCTCCATCCAATTTAGTAATGGCATAAGGAGTCATAGGTTTTGGAACCATGCTTTCTATTTTAGGAAGAATAGGATCATCTCCATAATTAGCAGCAGAGCTTGATAAAATAACCTTACAGCCATAATTATTTTTAGCAGCTTCCAAAACATTAATTGTTCCATGTGTATTGATATCTATACACTCTGAAATATTGATTAAAGACTCTGGTACGCTTACTAATGCTGCAAGATGAAAAATAGCTGTGGTTTCCTGTGCACATTTAAAAAGAAGGTTTTTATCTCTTATATCTCCATTGATAAATTCAACATCTAATCCTTCCAGATTTTTTTTAATTCCTGTTCTTAAATTATCTAATACGATAACATGATGCCCATTTTTTGATAGTTCCTCAGCAATATGGCTTCCGATGAATCCTGCTCCACCTGTAATGAGATATTTTTTCATAAATCAAATAATCATTTCATTATATTATTGCTCTGAGCTATCTATAGGTTTTAACTAACTGTTTTTGGTATAGGATAGCGTAGGCCATTTCTAATAAGTACTCGTTAAGGAAATAGGATAAAAGGACTGGTTACAATGCCAGATTATTCCCATAAATTCTCTGGATACAGCTTCTTCATTCTTAATTCTGAAATCCTTTTTTGTACAATTTCTTTATCTTCAGGATAGGTAACTCCAAACCACCTGTCATTAGATTTCAATAATTTTACGTTAACTTTTCCGGATGCTATACTGTCGGCAACCAAAGTTGGCAAATAGTATTCTGCTTTTAAACTCTCTTTATTTTTCTCTAAAAAACGCTTAAAAGAATCATTGCCAAATTCAAAACACCTGGGTGTGAACCCCCAAAAATTCATAGATACTGTTACCTCCTCTTCAATTATTGTAAAACTCTCGTCTTCTTCTTTGTACCTTAGCCCGTTTTCACTTTTCTCTATATATGTTCTTTCAGTTACATTTAATAAGTTTCCATTACAATCTACATCACATACTCCTCGGGAAACATAACCATGATCAGAAACTGTATTCTTCAGTAAATAGCCTATCATACTAAAATTATAAGAGTTAATGTCTGTTTTTTTAAGAAAATCATACATCACCATAAAGGCATCTCTTCCATAAAAATCATCAGCATTAATAATGGCGAAGTTTTCGTGTACCACATCTTTAGTAAGCAGTAAGGCATGCCCTGTTCCCCAGGGTTTGATACGTTCTGCATTTAGATATTTCAGAGGGACACTATCAATCTCCTGATACACATATTCTATCTCAGCTTTTCCTTTTATTTTTTTTTCTATTAATGACTTAAATTCAATTTCAAAACTTTTACGAATAATGAAAACAAACTTCTTAAAACCAGCCTGCAATGCATCATATAAAGAAAAATCTATAATTGTATCTCCCTGTGGAGTAAATATATCTAACTGTTTAAGACCTCCATATCTGCTGCCCATTCCGGCTGCTAAAACGATGAGTGTAGGATGGTGATTTGTATTCATTTCTTTAATAAATTTATTTTTGAGTAAGTATCTTGAAAATTATAATCCCTATTCCGGGATTTTCTTATGCAATCTTAAAGTTTCATACAAAAATCACTACAAATTCATAAAATGAAACCTTATACAAAACTTATATATTTTCAATAAAAAACAAAAATAACAGGTACTACAGAGATACACCACAATATTACACGATTGATTTACAATAATTTACCATTATAAAAACAGATAATTATGATGATAATAATGAATTTGTTCCAATTTTTTATGACCAGAAAATCACAGAATCTTGTAAAAATAATAAGAAGTAATAAGGTTTAATTTAAAGTTATGGGCTGTTCGCAGTGAGTGAAGTTTTAAAAACGAAAGCAAAGACTGCAAATAAAAATTTTGCTGAAAAATTATTATTAATTCATTAATTCGTGTATTGTACCCAAACAATTAATAATTTTCAAAATACTGAATAACAACAAATTAAACTTAAAAATAAATAAAGCAGTACCGGTGTAGTAGATCTTTTTTTATTATTTTGATTAATAATTTTCACATTTGAGATCAATTAATCAGATAAAATCGAATGGTAAGAAATGTTTCGGGTATTTTCTGACTACACAGTAAAATAACTGATTAATGATCATTCATTTCTGTAGCCCAAAAGTAGAATTACTTATTCAGCCAGCTTAAGCATTCAGCGATTTGCATTTTACTGATAAAAATTTCAGTATTCACTTCCGGTTCCGGTGAGAGCCTAAGTTCTACTTTCTGGCTGGAATGTTTGATAATTTCTGAAACTGCGTCTTTATTGATGATAAACTTGCGGTTTATTTTAAAGAAAATTTCGGGATTCAACTTCTGAATAATATCTTTAATGGTATCATCATAAATATAGGTCTGATGATCTTTAGTAGTGAGGAAAAGGTATTTCCCGGATGCAAAAAAATAAGCGGTGTTATGTTCGTCTATTGATTTGAGTTTATTCCCCTCTCTTACCATAAAACGTTTCATGACCTCATCGCCTGCCTGTCGCAGTGATGAAATAGATTTAAGTACAGGTTCAGGGTCGAAATTATTTCTTATGGAAATAAATTTTTGTAAAGCTTTATGCAAATCTTCTTCCTCGAAAGGCTTCAGAAGATAATCAATGGTGAAATGTCTGAAAACCCTCATCGCATATTCGTCAAATGCGGTAATGAAAATAATCGGGGTAAAAAGCTCTATCTGTTCAAAAATTTCCAGGCTCATTCCATCTCCAAGATGAATATCCATAAAAATGAGATCTGCCGAATCTTTCTCAAAGAAATCAATTGCCTGTTTTTTGGAACGAAGAATAACAGTCTCTGTAACAGGGACAATGTTCTGTGTATCTAAAAGATTTTTCAGATAATTCACAGCCAGCAGCTCATCTTCTATAATGGCAATTTTCATAACGATGCAAAAGTACAAAAAAACCGCTGAAACAATTAAGTTCAAGCGGCTTCCTCTGTATTGAATTTGATATGAAGTTCTATAAATTAGGGTTATTCTTCTTCGCACTCATTGGATATTCAATAGTATATCGCGGATCATTCTGCTGAAGAATATACTCATTACCACTAATGGTGTGGCTTATTTTTTTCTGATTTGCTCTTCTTAAGTCGAACCATCTTTGGCCTTCCAAAGCAAATTCTCTGAATCTCTCATCCAGAATAAAGGTCATAAATGCTGCAGAATCCATTGAGTTTACTGCATTTTGTACTGAAGTATATCCATCCGGAGTATATCTGTTTTTTAATACTTTCAGAAGTGTTTCTTTAGCTTCTGCCAGTTTATTCAACTTTAATAATGCTTCAGATTTTATAAAGTATTGTTCAGCTGTTCTGAAAGATACTTTAAATTCTAAACTTCCTCCTTTGGTGACTTTATACTTACTACCATTTTTTTCAAAATACATGCCAAACCTTTTATCTGCCGTAGAATTGTATGAAGAAATCAATTCCGGAGATGCAAAAGATAAATTCTTTATAGAGTTATCCCATGTATTATCCAAAGCCATGATAGACTCCGGAGAAGCATAATGGTTGGGTGGTGTGTTGACAGTATTTAAATTGCTCAAATCTCCTTTTACTGCCAATACCTGATCTGCATAGTTTAAAGCCTTATTCCAGTCTCCTTCATATAGAGCGGCTCTTGCCTCAAATGCCAGCAATGCTGTTTTTGAGAATCTATAATTGACTCCCAGTACCTGTTTCTGCTCCACCATCAGATCCTCAGCCTTTTTAAGGTCTGCATGAACCTGTGTATATACTTCCTGTACAGAAGATGGCTTCAATACCTGCTCAAGATCAATTTCAAGATTGATAGGAACTCCTCTGTCAGTAGAAGCTGTAGCACTATTGTACGGTTTTCCATATAAATTCACCATATCAAAATAAAGGTAAGCACGAAGAGCATACGCTTCTGCTAAAATCTGGTTCTTTTCAGGAGAGTCCTGCATGGTTTTGCTTCCTTCATTGATAATCTGATTCAGATAGAAGTTCACGGAATAAAAGCTTACCCATGGAAATTCTGTAGATGCCTGATCATTGTTAGCGTCTTTCCACATCGCAATTTCACGATAGGAAATAAAATCTGTTGAATTATCATCAATACTCACCTCATCGGTACGAAGTGCCACCAGTGATTTGTGAACAGGATATTTTGAATACGCAGATGTAAGGACTTTTCTATAGTCTTCAGTAGTCGTAGGAATCACTTTCCCTTCAGGCTGAATATCTAAAAACCTGTCGCATCCGATACTGCTAAAGCTGATTGCTGCAAGTGCTATGATTGCTGTAATTTTTCTCATTTTTCTCAAGTTTTAAAAAGAAACATTAAATCCTACGGTCACCGACTTGGTGATAGGCTGTGCATAAATATTACCATACGTTTCCGGATCAAAATATCCGTTATATCCGTTACTGAATACAAACAGGTTACGCCCTTCAACACTCAGTCTCAAACTTGTGATTCCCATCGGATTTGTAAATTCTTTAGGAAGTGTATAACCCAAACGGATACTGCTGATTCTGATATAGCTGATTTCTTTTGCCCATACATCCAGTAAGCTGTAAGCATTTGAACGGTTTCCGGTAAACCATTTATTCGCCATCCATCCGTCCGGGTTAGCTTCCATATCAGGACTTGTAATTCCCGGAAGCGAACCTCCAGCTTCATAAATATCTCTTGTGTAGTTTCTTCCTCGGTCTAACTCCATACCTCGGTAAGAAGGAGTTCTCATTACCGTCTGCTTCAGGTTGAATGTTGCAGAGATAGTAAGGTCAAAATTACTTACTTTAAATGTGTTGATAATACCTCCGGTAAATTTCGGATCTCTGTCTCCCACATAGGTAAACAAGCTTCTTAGCTCCGCATTTGAAAGTTTGGTATCAACAAGCTGCCCTGGTAGGAAATCTGCATATACATCATATAACTTAAAGAATTCTGCTGCTGAAATCTTCTGATCTCCTTTCCAGAATAATGGGTTTCCCTGTTCATCCATTCCTGCAGTTTTCAAAGCAAAAACAGCATTTACAGGAAGTCCTTCTCTTGAGGGAAGCAATGCATTATCACGCGGCTGCTCGCTCAATACTCTACTCTTGTTGTGAGCAAAGTTGATGGTAGTTGTCCATTTGAAATTATCATGATTGATGTTTCTGGTAGATATGGCCAATTCAAAACCTTTATTGGTTAAGCTTCCCCAGTTCATCATCGTATATTCGAAACCAGTTTCCAAAGGAGTTTCTTTCATACTGATCATATCCGTTCCTTTTCTGCTGTAGACATCAGCGGTAAGGCTTACACGGTTATTGAACAATCCTAAATCAAGTCCTAAGTTGGTATTGGTAGTTTTTTCCCATCTCAATTTATCGTTTGGAGGGCTGAGAACATTGATAATGGATTCTTTTCCTCCCGGAAGAATGGTGGCATCGTTATATTCACCGATAAAGAATGGTGAAGTGTTTCTGTCAATATTTCCCTGAAGACCATAAGATGCTCTCAGTCTCAGGTTGGAAACTGCAGAAATATTTTTCATAAAGTCTTCCTTCGTTACCAGCCATGATCCTGAAACGGCCCAGATTGGAAGGTATTTATACTTTTTGTTAACCCCGAAAAGGTTAGTTCCATCATATCTTACACTTCCGAAGAATGTATATTTCTGATCGTACGTATAAGAAGCTGTAGCAAACATAGACGCATAAGCATTCTCTATAGGAGCTGCTTCACGGTAGGTTTCATATCTTTTGTCCGCTGCAAAACTTGAATTCGGGAAAACGATTGCTGTGGCTCTTCTTGTTGCAGGATCGTATCCGAAAGCCCTTGTGATAGTCGTGTTATCTTCTGTTTTACGGATTTCTGTACCTGCCATCAAATCAATTTCATGCTTATTGATCTTTGTGCTGTACGCTGCCTGCAATTTCCAGTTGTACTGGAAGAAATCATTATCCCAGTTTTGCTTTACCGCACCAGCCGGTAGAAAGTAATTGTATTTACCGTCTTTGTAGTAACGGGTATTTTCTCTCATTTTTCTGGTGAAGTAGGTATTCTCTGCTGCAAATTTCTCTGTTTTATTAGCATCATACTGAAGACCCAACTGAGAGGTAAATCTTAAACTTTTTGAAGCTTTGTATTCTAAATCTAAAATCGCTTTCAAAGAGTTATTTTTGAGAGAATAGTTTGTATTCTCTCTTTCTTCAAGGAAATTGAAAGGAATATAACGGTCTTCAAAACCATCCATATCTTTATCATAGTTGTAACTTCCATCTGCATTAAAAGGTCTAAGATATGGATTGGCATTTCTTGAATAGTTAACCGGGTTTATTGAAGCATCAGCATCCGTTACAAAAGATGTACGTTCACTTTGCGTTCCGAAAATAGAGATTCCTGCATTTAACTTATCGCTTAATTTATAATTATTTTTTAAAGTCAGGTTATAACGTTTAAAACCTGTCCCGATAGTTGTTCCTTCTTCATCATAGTATCCCAGAGAGAAATAATAATCTGCACGATCACTTCCTCCGGAGACACTTAATCCGTATTGTTTGTTGATGGCATTTCTGTACAATAGTTTGCCCCAGTCTGTGTTGTTATTTCTTAAACCATTAATCTGCTGGCGTGTGAATGAATTCAACGCATCAAAACCTCCGTTTCTGAAAGCATCAAGCTGGGTGTTCTGAGTCAGAATTCTCATTACTTCTCCTTTATCTGCACGATACGTAAGATCTGCACGCTTGGCAAGCATCAGTTCCAGATCTACTTTTTCAGAGGCATTTAAAAGGTTTAGTTTATCAAAGTCAGGACGTGATGTAACGAAAGTATCTGCTGAGAAATTCAGTTTCAGACTTCCTTTCTTTCCTTTTTTAGTGGTAATGGAGATAACACCGTTTGCTGCTCTTGCTCCATAAATAGCTGTTGCTGCAGCATCTTTAAGGATGGTAATATCTTCAATATCATTCGGGTTTAAGCCCGCGATAGAGAAGTTCTGAAGCTGGTCGATATTGTCTTTATCGGTAAAGTTCGGAACATCATTTCCTTCTAACGGAAGACCGTCAATTACCCATAACGGGTCCTGAGGGCCGGAAAGAGAAGCAGTACCTCTGATTCTGATCTTCGCCGGACTTCCCGGAGCTCCCGTTTCAGGAGTTACAGCCACACCGGCAATCTGCCCTGCCAGCATCTGATCTACACTGGCAACACCAGCCTGACTGATGTTGTCCATTTTCACTGTAGAAACCGCTGAGGTCTGCTTACGCTTTTCAATTTTCTGATATCCGGTAATGATAACTTCCTGGATTTTATTTTTATCTGAAATCTCAGAAGTCAGTCTGATGGTATAGTTGGTTTGTCCTTCATTAAGCTGAATAACTCTGGATTCGTAACCTGGATAACTTACCAAGACTGTTTTTGTATCTTCAGGAATTTCCAGAATGAATTTTCCGTCCTTATCGGTTACTGTACCTACTGATACACTTTCGATAATTCCTGCTAATTCTGTTTTTGTAGAGACCGACTGAGTCTCTATTTTTATAGATGCACCGGTAATAATGTTAGATGTATTTGCATCTTCAATTTTCCCGGTGATGGTTTTCTTTTGCTGGGCCATTGCTATATTAGCAGCCAAAAGAGGTAAAAGTATTAGAGTTTTTTTCATTGCCGTTTATTTGTTTAAAGCCTCTTGTATACGAATGATTAAATCTGTGTAATGAGCCCTGGAAGCATCATCACCTCTGTACCTTGTTCTGTTCAGTAAGTCCAGAACTTTCTGAAGTTCTGCTCTCTTGTAAGTCGTCACTTCAGATACTCTTTTCATGGATGAATAATTGATATTTCTCAAACCGTGATCCTCTTCATGGAAATTACAGATGGTCGGCATATTCAAAGTATCATCTACTTTCAATCCTTTTACCGCTGTTTTTTCAAATAATTTGTTCACAGAAACGATCAGAGCATCCACATAATTTTTCTGGGTCATTTTCTCAAGCATCGTCAGGCTTCCTTTTTTACTGAAAATAGCCGTTCTTACCTGATCAAATAAATTCTCTACCGTGTAGATCTCTTCTTTAGATCCTGAAACCTGGTGTTTCATCTCATTTTCAAGTAACCTCAACAACCTGTCATCCATCAATAAGGAATAGATAGTTCCATATTGCATTCCTCTTGCCAGGGTATACGGCGTCTGCTCGAATGGTCCCATTGGTGAATCCTTAACCGGATACGTTTTTTCTGTAATCGGATTAAAGAATAACCATTCCGGAAGGTTGATCGCATTTTTAACAAGATAATCAACTGCTCTTCTCTGAATTTCTGCAGGTACCGCTTCGTAAGCTTTCTTTTTGTTACCAAAAACAGTATTGTTCAGGTAAATTCCTCCTACATTCGCCATTACATGACCTGTATACAGATCCCACTGCCCGATCACTCCCAGATACAGTTTTCCGGCATCTGTGTATTCTTTACCATCTTCATACGTCCATTTCAAGAGGTTGTTAATCACCACTTTCAGATTTTTCATTCCGTACTCGCTGGCTTTCATCGCATCATCCCCTAAATCTTCAGATTGCGAACGCGGATCGATGGTCTCCAGGTAGCTCTGCTGCTCACCATAGAAATACATCGGGTCATCCTCGTGCTTTTCAATTAAGTTTTTCAGTGCTTTTTTCTCAACAAATTCATCCGGATACCAACGGTACCCCCATTCGATGGCATATTTATCATAAAGTCCAATTTTAGGAGTGATTGCTGTAACGCCATCTTCCGGCTGAGCTACGTAATTGTAACGTGCATAATCCATAATGGAAGGTGCCGTACCGCCCATTTTATCTGTAAATTCTTTGGAACGAAGCGACTCTACCGGGAATGCAAAGGATGCTCCCATATTGTGCTTCAGTCCGAAAGTGTGTCCTACTTCATGAGATGAAACAAAACGGATGGCTTCCCCCATATGTTCATCACTGAATTTATTTCCTCTTGCTTTTGGATCAATAGGTCCTGTCTGAATTCTCATCCAGTCATGAAGAGAAGTCATTACATTATGCCACCAGATGATATCTGCTTCGATAATTTCCCCACTTCTCGGGTCTACTACTGATGGTCCCATTGCATTTGACTTTGGCGAAGCGGCGTAAGTAATCACAGAATATCTTACATCATCAATATCAAAATCTTCATCTTTCTCATCCGGCATTTTCGCAATCACTGCATTTTTGAATCCTGCCTGCTCAAACGCCGCCTGCCAGTCATGTACTCCGGCAATGATTTTCTCACGCCATTGTTTTGGAGTTGCCGGATCGATATAATAAACGATTGGTTTCTTAGGCTCTACCAGCTCTCCTCTTAAATATTTTTCTTTATCTTCATCTTTGGGTTCAAGATTCCATTTGGTAATGAAAAACTTTTCATCCATTTTTTGCTGATTGTCATTAAACGACCAGTGTTTTTCGGAGAAAAATCCGACTCTTGAATCCGATACTCTTGGTTTCATCGGTATTTTAGAAAGCAGAACCAGATTGGTTGTAACGCCTAAAGTTACCGGAAGATCTACTCCACCTTCATTTACAGAAGTAGATAATTGAGACTTCACCACAAGGTTCTTAGGAAATGTCTTCACTCCTTCTATATAAGAAAGACTTGATTTCACAGATCCTCCCAATCCTACATTGGCAAGAACATCATTAAAGCTCTTCTGATTTCCATCAAAAACTTTGTTGACTTTAATTGCCACAGCTGTAGAATCACTGTTTTGTGCCTCAATATCAAAGACCTCAATTACAGATTCTGAAAAATTGTCTTTCACAGATTTTGTAATGGCATCATTTTTTGGGGATGACACTTTAGGAACCACAGTTTTCACCCATACTTTTTTAGCTACAGGATCACGGTGAAAGGAAATGACTTTATTTTCATAATTCATTCCCTTGTTCAAACCTGCCTCATTGACCTGCATGGGTACCTGAGAAAGTTTGTTAACCACCAAAAACTGACGTCCCATCAAACTGTCAGGAATTTCAAAATAAATATCCGTCTTTACCTGAATGGTATTAAAGAGTCCTTTTTTATAGGTTCCTTTTTTAATCAGGTCTTCAATTTTTTTGGTTTTCTTTGAGGAAGATGTCTCTGTCTTATCCGTTTTTTCTTTGTTGACCTTTACCGTATCTTTATCTTTTTTCTGTGCTATTGCCATTGGTGAAGCCATAGCAAGACCGAGATACAGGGCAAGCCTGTAATTCTTCATTAAAATAGTCCGATTCATTCCAAATAGTAAATATCTTAGTTTCAGCTCGCAAAGCTATAGGTAACGTGAATCATATATATAATATTAGGGAGTGAATGGTGATAATTTGGGAGTGAATGGATTTTATTTTTACTCCATTAAAGGTAAAAAACATACGAAATATTCACCATCTACGGAAATATGAAGAAGATTATTCTTAAAATATCCATAAATTTGGTTCAAATAATCAATTCCAAATTTCTCTCCCTGCACTGTTTCTGCTTTAGGCTGCCATGTGTTCTTTACCGTGATCCCATCCTCATCAATGGTAATGATGATTTCCAGAGGCTGATCTATGGTTGCAATATTGTGTTTGGTCGCATTTTCCGTGACAATCTGAAGGGATAAATAGGGAATTCTTTTTTCCAGACTTTCAGGAGCATTAATAATCAATTCAAACTTCAATTCTTCATCAAACCTGCTTTTCAAAAGTTCCATATATTGCTGAATAAATTTGATTTCCTGCGAGACCGGAACAATATTATCTTTCGGAGGCACTATAAGATACCGGTAAATCTTAGAGAGGTTCATGGTAAACTTCTGTGCATTTTCTTTATTAATCCCGATCAGCATATAAAGGGAGTTCAATGAATTGAAAAGAAAATGTGGATTGATATTATTTTTAAGCTGCTGAAGCTGATTGATCACTTCTGCTTTGTGCATCTTTTCGTTCTCTATCAATAATAAATTTTTCTCAGACTGTATTTTCTCTTTCTCCTGATAAGCGAGATTGGTTGCTCTCTGGAACAATATAAAAACCGTTACGATGAGAAAAAGCGCTGCCAGGAAAATATAAACGGTATAAGCTTTTATCTTGCTGATATTTTCATCAATAATAAAATTCACATGATTCACTACGGTATATCCTTCAAAATTATCTGTCTTTAAAGGTTTTATGAAACGTGTTACTTCAACTCCCAGATATTCTGAAACTGCTGTTCCTTTGGTATATCCTGCTTCAGTTTTACTGGTTAAGGTATCATTAGGTTTAATGTCTGTAAAATCAAAAATGTTCTTTCCAATATACTTTTTCTCCGGATGGGTAATACAGATTCCTTCTTTAGTAAAAACATAGGCGTAAGTATTGGAACTTTTATCTACGTTAATAAAATATTGATGAAGATCATCCAGGCTCACGGTAGAACCATAGTACAATTTGTTTTTATCAGGCAGTATCAAAGAATCGTAACTAATCCAATACATGCTGTCCTTTTTGGTAAGCAAAAGGTCTTTGAAATGTCCAGGACCGTTATTTTTTATCACAATAGAATTCTCTTTATGATCTGTCTTCTTGAAAATATCGGATAAGGGATTATTGCTCTCAGACTTTCCTGAATCACTGTTTTCATAATAATACCAACTATAAGGCAATAGATTCCTTTTTTTGTTTAAATCATTTAAAACCGAAGAATAATCCTTATAATTCTTCAGACCGTCTTTCTGAATCAGTGCGCGAAGCAGATATTGATAATCTTCAATATTTCTGAACTCATGTTCTATGGATTCATATTTTCGGAAAAAGGTTTTCTTTGCAAAATCATCGGTATTTTTACGGCTGTCTTCAGTGATCAGAAGACTCAGAACAGCAAATGCTGCCACAGCAATCAGGCAGGCAGATAAAGCAGTAATATAAATGGACTTTTTGGATAAAGCGTGTTTAAAATTAATAATCAAATTCTCTAAATTGTAGGTTCCTCAACATATAAATTATTCGTTTGCAAAGATATAACAAAGATTTCAGGACTGAAAAGTGAATTAAATTTAGATTTTGATTTTTTAAAAAACTGATACAGTATATTGAAAATAAAACCTGTAATAAAAGCATATTGGTTCTTTCATGTTTTAGGTTAAAAAAACAAAAAACTATATAAGCTTAAGTCTTAAAGTTAGTTAATATCGTCATTCAGACCACAGATTCAGCACGCTATATTTTGAAAATTAATTATCTTCGCCTACAAATCTTATTTGAAAATGAAGAAGATCATCTCCGGGATATCTATTTTTTGTGCCATCGCAATCTCTGCTCAGGAAGCCATCCAGTTTCAGGAGCTGCCATTCAAAGATATTATTGCAAAAGCCAAGAAAGAAAAGAAATTGGTTTTTATTGATGCATATGCTTCCTGGTGTGGTCCATGCAAAATGATGGAAAAAAATGTATTCACTCAGAAAGCTGTAAGTGATTACTACAACACGAACTTCATTAATGCAAGATTTGACATGGAGAAAGGAGAAGGAAGAGACATTGCTTCAAAATTCGGAGTACGTTCCTATCCTACTTATCTTTTCCTGAACGGTGAAGGTGAAATTGTTTCCAGAAATACAGGGTATATGGAGGAAAGTCTGTTTGTGGCAATGGCACAGGACATTAATTCACCCGGAAATAAAAAGGGATCTCTTAAAGACCGTTTCGCTAGTGGTGAAAAAGATCCGGAATTCCTGATCAACATTATGAAGCTTAACGCTAATTCAGATTATGAATTCGCAAAAAAAGCTTCCGAAAGATATTTCCAGAATAAAAAGAAAACTGAAGAGCTTACAAAGGATGAAATTGGGTTTCTTCTTTATTTCGTAAAATCATCAGAAGATACCAACTATAATGTTTTTGCATCCAGAAAGGCAGAGATCATTAAATATCTCCCTGAAGAAACTTATACCGAATTTGACGCACAGCTGAAGTTAGGAAAAATAGTAGAACAGTCGATTGATGATAAAAATAAAAAAATCAACGATGACTATTTTATGAAAACTGCCGAACCATTGGTAGGAAAAGAAGCTGCAACTAAAAAACTGAATCAGACGAAACTCAGCTATTATGAACAGAACAGTAATTTTCCTGAATACGAAAAAGCGGCTTTAGACTATTATAAAAATTCTGATGCCTTTGATCCTAACGAGCTTCTGAGAGCAGCATGGATATTCGCAGATCATGTGAAAACACCGGCTTCATTAAAGAAAGCTACCGAATGGGCAGAAAAGTCTGTCATGAGAAGCGAAACTTCTGAAAACACTTATATACTTGCTAAACTCTATCACCTTACGGGAAATAAAGAAATGGCAAAAAACTACGCTGAAATGTCCAGAAATATGGCAGTTCAGGGCAATAAGGATTCTCAACTGGCAGATGAATTATTAAAGCAAATAAAATAAACATTAATACTGGATGAAATATAAATTATTAGCAGCGGGCATACTAGCCTTCCTGTCGGCAACTACGTTGAGCGCTCAGGAACAGGAACAAGGAGGACAGGATAAAAGTTTATACATAAAAGGGAATGCTTTATTTGCTCCGATCGGGATTTTAAACCTTGGAATAGAAAAACAGATAAGTCCAAAATATACAATTCAGGGAGATGTTTTCATTTCCCCATGGAAATCTTTCGGTGGGCATAAACTACAGTTTTATTCTATTTCTGCAGAAGGAAGATATTACTTTACTGAGGCTTTCAAACATTGGTATGTAGGAGCTAACGTATCCGTAGCTGCTTACAATGCAACAAAATGGAGTTATTGGAATGACAGCACTTTTGAAAACTGGAATGGAGAAATCCTTAAAAACTCCAACCTCTACCAGAAAGGATTTTCTGTGATGCTGGGTGTTACAGCAGGATATCAATTTCAATTATCTGAGCGTTGGAATCTGGACATTTATGGAACTATTGGAACATCACAAGGATTTTATAAAGGCTATGACAAGTCTACAGGAAAACGTTATGATTCTGCAGAAAAATTTAATAAAAGTGGTGAAATCATCCCATACAGAGGAGGAGTCATGATTTCTTATAAATTAAAATAATACAATGAAACTATTAGGAAGAAATCATATCATCATTTCAGTGATCACTTTTGTGATTCTTTTTTTAATGAACTATATCGGAAATGATCTGCCTGATAAATTACAAAGGGCATTAATGACGGCTCTTGCAGGAGTTGTCGGATTAACTGTGGGCCTCTTTATATTAAATAAGGGCAGAAATGATAAAAATCCGCCCCAAAATTTTGATTAATTAGTCTTCGTACACCACATATCGGGTTCTGATCTTTTCGAAATTTTCCAGATCTTTTTTCCATGAATCTTTAATTTCCGGAATTGATTTTCCTGCGATGATCTTTTTTCTCAATTCATCAGTTCCGGATAAAGTATCAAACCATAGATTTTTCAGAAAGAAATCCTGTTGAGGGTTTTTATAATTCTGATAGGCTTTGATTACCCACTCCAGATTAAGTGCTCTTAGATCTTTAGGATAATTGGAAAGGTTTTCACCATAGCATAGTTTTCCGTTTAGAAAAGGATCTTTAGCACCATAGCTCGGCTTTGGCGTAAAATGATAAGGCAGATTTTCCGTCCATGGAGAACCATAAATCTGAAAAGGAAGATCTGTTCCTCTTCCTACAGAAACCTGAGTTCCTTCAAAAAAGCAAAGACTTGGATATAAATTGATTGCTTTGTCATTAGGCAAATTAGGAGAAGGTTTATCAAGTATTGGGTAACGCTGTTTTTTATGATAATTCTTCATGGGAACAAGCGTATATTTGGCCTGAACTTCATTTTTCAGCCATTTCTCCCCATTCACCATCTTTCCATACTCTCCTATTGTCAGTCCATATACTACGGGAACTTCGTGAAGTCCAACAAAACTTGTCCATTTTTTTCTCAAGACAGGTCCGTCAGTATATCCGTCATGTGGATTGGGACGGTCCAGTACCATGATCTCCACATTATTTTCAGCTCCGGCTTCCATCAGGTAGGACAAAGTGGAAATATAGGTGTAAAATCTCACTCCGACATCCTGAATATCAAAAACAACGATGTCAATTCCTGAAAGTTGTTCAGGTTTTGGCTTTTTATTATTTCCATATAGAGAAACAATTGGAATTCCTGTTTTCACATCTACTCCATTTTTCACTTTTGCACCTGCATCTGCATCTCCTCTGAAGCCATGTTCAGGAGCGAAAATAGACTTGATTTTAATTCCGTTTTTTACAAGAAAATCAACCAAATGGGTTTTATCACTCATTAAACCTGTCTGATTGGTCACCACTCCTATCGTTTTATTTTTTAACAGTGGTAAGTAGATTTCAGGCTGGTCTGCACCGGTTTTAAAATCCGATTGAACTTGAGTCTGAGAATAATATTGGTTGAATACTCCTAAAAAAATTAGGCAAATCAGAAGTAAATTTTTAATTTTGAAATCTAAATTCATAAGCTTGAAATTTCCTTTATATTTCTCTAGAAAAATAGCATTTTCCAAAGATAACAAAAATAACCTTTCAAGGGTTATCATCTTCATTGGCAGGCTTTCCGTAGCATTGGGAATTATTGTTTCCTTAATTACTGTAGCCACTGGTTTTGGTTCTAAAAAAGCTATCAAGGAGAGGCTGGCTGATTTCAGCGGACATATTACCGTAAGATCTACACGATCGAATTCCTCATACAATACTTCTGTACTGGATAATCAGGGATTGAATATTGCCAAAATAAAAGAGCTTCCTGATGTGGAAAGTACCCAAAAATATGTGACGGTAACCGGAATTATGCGTAATGAGCACAATTTCGCAGGCATTATATTTAAGGGAATAGGAAAAGATTTTGACAGTTTAAGATTTAAAAAATTCCTTATTGCCGGAACAACACCAAAAGTAACAGAGAAAGGATTTAACAATGATGTAGCTATTTCCCAGAAAGTCGCAAAAGATCTTCATCTTAAAGTAAATGACAGCATTGTTACTGTATTTTTAAAAGCAGATCAAAAACCACTTTACCGTAAATTCAGAGTTATCGGAATTTATAGAACTGACATCAAACTGATTGACGAACAATTTGTTATCGGAGGAATCAACCATGCAAGAAAAATTCAGGATATGAAACCTGATGAAATTGGTGGAATAGATATTTTTCTGAAAAATGTAAATGATATCGACAAAGATTTTCCTGAAATTGAA
Organism: Chryseobacterium metallicongregator; assembly: GCF_031324065.1. Classification (NCBI taxonomy): domain Bacteria; kingdom Pseudomonadati; phylum Bacteroidota; class Flavobacteriia; order Flavobacteriales; family Weeksellaceae; genus Chryseobacterium; species Chryseobacterium metallicongregator. The sequence continues at coordinate 389,135 of NZ_JAVIXS010000006.1, read as the reverse complement.
AAACTGATCGGTTATAAAAACTATGCTGAAAAAGCGACAGAAAAATTTCCACAGATTACAGACTGGATCAGTATTTTTGACACCAATATTGCTTTGATCATTATTATCATGCTGATTGTAGTGGTTATCAATATCATCATGGTTCTTCTGATTCTTATTATTGAACGAACCAATTCTATTGGTCTTCTGAAAACATTAGGAGCAAGCAATTCACAGATAAGAGCCACTTTTATCAATTATACCCTGATTATTATGATCCCTGGACTTTTGTATGGAAATGCTATCGGATTAGGACTGATTTTAATCCAGAAATTCTTTGGAATCATCAAACTTAATCCTGAAAATTATTATGTAAGTACAGTTCCTGTAGACCTTAATCCGATTGCAATCATTTCTATCTCAGTAGGAATTCTTATTATCTCAGGGCTGGCTTTGATTATCCCAAGCTACCTGATCAGTAAGATTTCTCCGGTGAAGGCGATTAAATACAACTAACACAATAATTGATAATTGATAATTGATAATTGATAATTGATAATTGATAATTGAAAGTTATCAGGTGTATTTCAATTGATTTCGGCGTTATCCATAACTTATCCACACGTTATCCACAGCACAGATAATTTTAAAAGCCTTATCTTTGTGCCGCTTATAAAACATTTATGAAATACGCAAAAAATATCCTTGAAACGATAGGTAACACACCGCTGGTAAAGCTTAACAAAGTATTAGGTGAAGATTTTCCGGCATTAGTATTAGCAAAAGTAGAGACCTTCAATCCTGGAAACTCAGTAAAGGACAGAATGGCTCTTAAAATGATAGAAGATGCCGAAAAAGACGGCAGATTAAAACCTGGAGGAACTATTATCGAAGGAACTTCCGGAAATACAGGAATGGGACTGGCACTGGCTGCCATCATCAAAGGGTACAAATGTATCTTTGTAACCAATTCTAAACAGTCAAAAGAAAAATGTGATATTCTTCGTGCTGTAGGTGCTGAAGTAATTGTTTGTCCTACTGATGTAAAGCCTACCGACCCACGTTCTTATTATTCAGTTTCCAAAAGACTGGCAAAAGAAACGGAAAACGGATGGTATGTAAATCAATATGATAACTTGTCCAACAGAGCGGCTCATTATGAATCTACCGCTCCGGAAATCTGGGAACAGACTGAAGGGAAACTAACTCATTTTGTGGTAGGAGCCGGAACAGGAGGTACAATCACAGGATGTGGAACATTCTTTAAAGAAAAAAATTCAGATATTAAAGTAATTGGAGTAGATACTTATGGTTCTATTCTGAAGGAATTCCATGAAACGGGTGAGCTTCATTATGATCATGCTTACACGTACATTACAGAAGGAATCGGGGAAGATATTATTCCTGAAAACTATGATATGTCTGTGATTGATCACTTTGAAAAAGTAACCGATAAAGACGGTGCCATCTACGCCAGAAAACTGGCGAAAGAAGAAGGTATTTTCTGTGGATATTCTGCAGGAAGTGCTATTGCATCTTTGATTCAGATGAAAGATCAGTTCACGAAAGATGATGTAATTGTAGTTTTACTTCATGACCATGGTTCAAGATATGTAGGAAAAATCTACAATGACGAGTGGATGAAGGAAATGGGCTGGTTGGAAGAGAGCAAATAAGCTAAATTGTACATAATAAAAAAACGGAGCAAAATTATTTTGCTCCGTTTTTTTATTATTAATCGATTTTAACTTTCTCTTTCAATGTATTTTTGAGAAAACTGTATTCTTTCTCATTCATTGATTTTCTGGGAAACATATAGCTGTATTTTCCTTCCAGAGAAATAAATTCATTATTGCTGTCGAAATATTCAAAATCTTTCCATTCGCTGGTTTCTTTTTCACCATCGATATTCACTGTGAAAAAGTTATCATCAAATCTTATCTCGTATACTTTACATCTTTCAAGTGTGCTCAGATAATGATTCACCTGTTTTTTCCATCTTGAAACTTTATTAACGCTTACAGATAAGAAAACAGCACAAAGTAAAAATATAAAACTCAGGAAGTATAAAACGCCTGCATTTTCTTTACTCATAAAATCTTTTAATAGAAAAACGATGAAAACAATCAATGCAGCAGCTATGGTAACGATAGTTTTAATTTTCGTAGTAGGTGAAAAAAGCAGACTTCCCTGATTACCGCTAAAATAAATATCTTCAAAAATCTTACTGTCCGGTTTTAGTGTAATCACCTTTTCTTCATTCATAATTATAGAGTTTGCTTTAAAAAGCTACAAAACTAAACTAAATATCTTCATATTGATCACTTATGGCAGAAAGTTTATTCATCAGTTCTCTGTTTCTTCGATTCAGAGCATCCAGTTTTTTCAGCATATTATGAATCACTTCCAGACCAGGCAGATTAATCTCAAGATCGTAATGCCAGTTGGCAAATTTTTCCAGATCGGGCAGATCTTCATACATCAGATAATGAATATTGTTTTCAATCTGAATATTCAGCAGCCCATAGTCTACAAGCTCATCAAAAAAAGTGATTTCTATATTATAGATTTTTACGAGTTCTTCCCGCGATATTCTTTCACTCATAGCTTAGGAATTTTTTAGTTGTTCAAAAAGTTCTTTCTGCTTTTCAGTAAGATTTGTAGGCAGTTTCACTTCATAGGTTACAAAAAGATCTCCGTGTTCTCCTTCTTTTTTATAGACAGGAAAACCTTTTCCTTTGAGTCTTACCGTCATTCCGGTTTGGGTTTCCGGTTTCACTTTAAGGTTTACACTTCCATTAAGAGTATGCACTTTTACTTCTCCACCAAGAACCGCTGTATACAAATCTACGGTTACTTTGGTTTTCAGATCATCACCAATTCTTTCAAAATCCGGATCAACCGGGATATTGAAGGTGATATATAAATCTCCGTTTGGTCCTCCATTTACTCCAGGATTCCCGTGTCCTTTTAATTTAATCTGCTGTCCGTCATACACCCCTGCAGGAATGTTGATTCTTACTTTCTTTCCATTGATGTCAAAAGTTTGCGGATGGGTTATTGCAGCCTCTCTTAAATGTAAAGTAAGCTCAGCCTGTATATCCTGCCCTTTGAACTTTCCGGAAGCTCTTCCTCTCGAACTTTTACCAAATCCACCGCCTGCTCCGCCAAACATATCCTGGAAGAAATCTGAGAAATCTTCACCTCCACCAAAGTCTGCCCCGGAATATCCTCCGTTATAACCTTGCTGTTGATACTGTCTTTGCTGTTGCTTCTGGGCTTTTTCGTATTCTTCGCCGTGCTTCCAGTTTTCTCCGTACTTGTCATATTTTGATCTGTTTTCCGGATTACTCAGAACTTCATTCGCTTCATTCAGTTCTTTGAATTTCTTTTCTGCTTCTTTATCTCCGGGATTGAGATCGGGATGATGTTTTCTAGCCAATTTTCGGTAGGCTTTTTTGATATCATCCTGTGTTGCGCTTTTATCTACGCCTAAAATTTTATAGTAATCTATATAAGCCATAGAAATGAGGTTTACCCAAATTTATGAATTTTAGGTCTGAAAATTGTATAACAGAATGTTAAAAATAAACCTATCTTTGATAAAAAGCCATACATGAAAGATGTATTGAAAAACTACTCCGGAATCATATTTTTACTTTTGGGAATCACTATTGGAAGCATCATTGGAATTGTTGCTCCCGGTATTGTGGAATACATTAAACCTTTGGGAGATATTTTCCTTAATCTTCTTTTTGTAAGTGTAGTTCCTTTAGTGTTTTTTGCCGTTTCCAATTCTATTGCTTCTCTGGAACAACAGTCTAAATTTGGAAGGATTATTCTTGTAATGGCACTTACCTTTTTGTTCTTTATTCTTACGGCAGCAGTCTTTACAATCTGTGCAGTATATCTTTTCCCTGTTTCCGGGGTCTCAGGAAGTTCTGAGATGATTGCAGAAGCAGCTAATGAAGACACATGGGGCAACAGGATTGTAAGTTTCTTTACCGTGGGAGAGTTCACAGAGCTTTTCTCAAGAAGAAATATGCTGGCTCTTTTGGTATTTGCATTTCTGACAGGATTTGCAGCCCGAAAAACAGGAGAAAAAGGACAGCCTTTCAGGGTTTTTATTGCTTCCGGATATGAAGTGATGAAAGAGCTTCTTTTGTTGGTTATGAAATTGGCACCTATTGGTCTGGGAGCCTATTTTGCTTATCAGGTAGCAACTTTAGGACCACAGCTTTTTGGATTTTATGCTAAACCTTTAGGGTTATATTATATTGCAGGAGTTATTTATTTCCTTGTGTTCTTTTCTATCTACGCATTCATGGCGAATGGACAGAAAGGAGTTAAAAGTTTCTGGACGAATGCCATTTACCCTACTTTGACCGCAATAAGTACATGCAGCAGTTTTGCAACAATGCCTGCCAACTTACAGGCTGCTTCCAAAATCGGGATTCCGAATTCTATTGCCAATCTGGTGATTCCTATCGGGACTACTTTGCATAAAAACGGATCTTCCATGTCTTCTATTATCAAGATCTATGTGGCATTTTTAATTATTGGAAAAGATTTCTTTGATCCTGCCAATCTGCTTTTAGCTTTAGGAATTACAGTCTTTGTGAGTATTGTGGCTGGTGGTATTCCTAATGGCGGATATATTGGTGAAATGCTGATGATCTCTGTTTATAAACTTCCTCAGGAAGCGATTCCTGCTGTAATGATCATTGGAACTTTAGTAGACCCATTGGCTACTGTTTTGAATGCTGTAGGAGATATCGTTGCCGCTATGTTTGTCAACCGGTTTGTGAAAGTCTGATTGCAGTTTAACTATTTTCTTTTAACCCATGAACTCATTTTTTAAAAGCATTGGTTTATACAATAGCCTCATTATTGATCTCAACATCAATAGTGCAGAACTTGTACAGAGAGTAATGAAAGTAACTTATAAAACCAATACCACTTTCATATCATTAGAAAAAGACAGTACAATTCCTACTCGGTTTGAATACCGGGGAATGATCAATTCAAACAGTTTTACAATCAAAAGAAGAGGAAGGCTATTTGATATGAACAGAAGTAATCCTGTGTTTCATGGAACTATTTCTGACAAAAATGGGATATCATCTGTAGTGATAGAATTTTTTCCATCAACATTTCAGATTTTGAATTGGTTTTTTATTCTGTGTTTTTGCTTTTTAATAGGATTCGTAAGTATTACAGGAGGTCAACAAGGTATTATGGTCGGGGCAGTCGCTTTCATAGTAGCAATCACTCAATATTTTATCTTAAAAAGAGGAATTTCGAGAGGGAAATATGAATTTGAAAGAGAGCTTATTTATATTGCACAAAAGCCTTGATTCTTTACCAACATCACTTGATTTCAAAGTTCCTATTCACTACGTTTCACGGGCTCTAAATTTTCATATTCTTCAGGAGTGAAAAGCCTGTAATGAACTCTGAACGTTTTTCCCAAAGGAGTCTCCAACGAGAAACCGCCAGGTCCGAAACCATCACTCACGTCCAAGGTAAAATGTGAATATTTCCAATATTCAAAAAGGTCACGGTCTATCCAGAACTCATGCCCGTTAATAGTACCGATCATGGCATCATTCATTCTGGGGAAAAATCCTCCTTTTTCGAAGCATTGTGGCTGAGTACCTTCACAGCATCCTCCTGCCTGATAAAACATTAGAGGCCCATATTGCTCTTCCAGCTTGTCAATTACTTCAAGCGCTTGTTCCGTTGCGGAAAGTCTTGATATTTTTGTTTCCATTGTTTTTATTTTAGTTTAATGTAAACTTTATACAACCACAACTGTCACAAAAGTTTTCATTTTAAAACACTTTAGCCACTTAAAAGTTTAGAGGGCATCACTGATAAAAGATCCCGGTAAAATAAATTCTAACCGGGATCAGCAACACATCATCAAATTAATTTGAGCCGGCAATATCTAAAACGATTCTGCCGTCAATTTGTCCTTTTTTCATTTTATCAAAAACATCATTGATATCTTCCAGTTTTGCGGAGGTGACTGTAGCTTTCACCAATCCTTCATTGGCAAAATCCAATGCTTCCTGCAAATCTTTTCTTGTTCCAACAATAGAACCTCTTACGGTGATTCTTTTTAAAACTGTTTCAAAAATCGGAAGTTCAAAAGATCCGGGAGGAAGTCCATTGAGAGCAATCGTTCCTTTTCTTCTTAAAACATCTATTCCCTGCTTGAAAGCAATAGGTGAAACAGCAGTAATCAAAGCCCCGTGCATTCCGCCGACTTCTTTATGTAAATATTCTCCAGGGTCTGTATTCTTTGCATTGACTACAAGGTCTGCTCCTAATTTTTTTGCCAGTTCAAGCTTATCGTCTGCTACATCAATTGCTGCTACGTGCATTCCCATTGCTTTTGCATATTGAACTGCTACGTGCCCCAGCCCTCCGATTCCTGAAATGGCTACCCATTCTCCAGGTTTTGTTTCTGTTTCTTTCAATCCTTTATAAACTGTGACTCCGGCACATAAAATAGGCGCTATTTCAAGAAAGTTGACATCAGATTTCAAATGCCCTACATATCTTGAATCTGCAATAACATATTCTGCAAATCCGCCATCTACACTGTAACCTCCATTTTTCTGGGCTTCACAAAGGGTTTCCCATCCTGTAATACAATAATCGCAGCATCCACATGCACTGTACAGCCATGGAACTCCTACAGCATCTCCTTCTTTTACAAAAGCTTCCGGTCCGCAGGCCACTACGATACCTACTCCTTCATGTCCAGGGATAAGAGGCATCTTGGGTTTTGCAGGCCAATCGCCATCTATTGCATGTAAATCTGTATGGCAAACTCCGCAAGCGATGACTTTAACAAGCACTTCATATCTTCCGGGTTCTCTTACAGGTACTTCTTCTATTTTCAAAGGTTGACCGTAGCTCTGAACTACTGCCGCTTTCATTGTTTTTGGGATCATATCTTATTTTTTGGATTGAGTTATTTGGGATTATTTGTTTTTATCTCCACGTTTGAACAAATAATTTCTCTGCGTGAGGGATAGGAAGGGCGGCGAGGAACGAGCCGGTGCAGAATGCAATGGAGCACCGAAACGAAGTGCAGCCCTGGATAGCCCGACCGGTTTGCCCTGGAAGAAGCCAAGGCAATCGGGCACGTCCTAAATAATATTAAAAGAAACCTAACTTATTCTTATTGTAAGAAATCAGCATGTTTTTGGTTTGACGGTAATGATCGAGCATCATTTTATGATTTTCTCTTCCGATTCCTGATTGTTTGTAACCTCCGAAAGGTGCTCCGGCTGGATAAGAGTGATATTGGTTAACCCATACTCTACCTGCTTCAATCTGGCGTGGAATATTGTACAGCTGATGAGCATCTCTGGTCCATACTCCTGCCCCAAGTCCATAGATGGTATCATTGGCAATTTTTACGGCTTCTTCTTCATCTTTGAAAGTGGTAAATGCTAACACGGGACCGAAAATTTCTTCCTGGAAGATTCTCATTCTGTTGTTTCCTTTGAAGATCGTAGGCTGGATATAGTATCCGCCTCCAAGATCTTCTCCCAAGTCATTTACAGCTCCTCCTACAAGCACTTCCGCTCCTTCTTCTATTCCCAACTGAATATAGGAAAGGATTTTATCTTTCTGAATCTGTGAAGCCTGCGCTCCCATCATCACGGTTTTATCCAGTGGATTTCCTACTTTGATGGCTTTTACTCTTTCGATTACTCTTTCGATAAAGGCATCTGCAATACCTTCCTGAACAAGAAGTCTTGAAGGACATGTACAGATTTCTCCCTGATTCAGGGCAAAAAGCACAGCACCTTCTATTGCTTTGTCTAAAAATTCATCATCAGCATCCATTACTGAATTGAAGAATACGTTCGGCGACTTCCCTCCTAATTCTAACGTTACCGGAATAATATTTTCTGTAGCGTATTGCATTACAAGTCTTCCTGTAGCGGTAGAACCGGTAAATGCTGCTTTGGCTACTTTCGGATTGGTAACGAGAGCTCTTCCAAGTTCTGCTCCGAATCCGTTGACAATATTAATAACTCCTGCCGGTAAAAGGTCACCGATCAATTCCATTAAAACCATAATGGAAACAGGAGTACTTTCTGCCGGTTTTAATACGACACAGTTTCCTGCAGCCAATGCGGGAGCCAGTTTCCAAACTGCCATTAATATTGGGAAATTCCATGGGATAATCTGCGCAATGACTCCAAGAGGTTCGTGAACGATTAAGGAAACGGTGTCTTTATCCAATTCGTTATGCGATCCTTCATCAGCACGGATCACAGAAGCAAAGTATCTGAAATGATCAATGGCTAAAGGTAAATCTGCTGCTAATGTTTCTCTTACAGCCTTTCCGTTATCTATTGTTTCTACTGTAGCAAGGTATTCCAAATTCTGCTCTATTCTGTCTGCAATTTTATTCAGAATGATGCTTCTTTCTGTGGAGGAAGTATTCTTCCATGTCTGAAATGCTTTTTCAGCTGCATCTACCGCTAACTCCAAATCTTCTTTGGACGAGTGTGCTACCTGAGTAAATTTTTTCCCATCAACCGGGGAAACTACGTCAAAATATTGTCCTTTAACAGGTGGAGTGAATTTTCCATCAATATAGTTATCGTATCTGTTTTTGAACTCCGGACGTTGTAAAAGTGTCGTTGATCTTGGTTCTGTAATAGTGCTCATATTAGTATTGTTTTATTTTTTCGATACTACCAAATTACACTGAGAAGCCAAAAAGAGTATAGCACAATCGTATAAAAAAAGTGGAAAATAGTGCAAGGGGCTCAATTTTAGTATTTTATTAACAGCAACATACTCTCAAATTTTCTATATTTGAGTTACCTCCGATTCAAAAAATTTTAGAAATGAATAACAATAGTAAGATTTTATTAAATACTCCTGAATTACGTAAGGAAAACCAACTATTGAGTCTTGTTGAAAACCAGACGAAATTCAATCTAAATAATTGTGAGTTCAGTATTTATGAAACTCATAAGGCTGCTTTTGATGTAAAACTTCATTTTGAGAATATTGCATTTACAGCGATGCTGAGAGGTAAAAAACATATGAAACTGGATAACAAAACCAGTTATTTCGATTACTATCCGGGGGAAAGTATTCTGGTAGCACCGGGAGAAACTATGGTCATTGATTTTCCTGAAGCAGATGAAACTCCTACACAATGTATTTCTTTAAGTCTAAATCCTGATTTCATTGAGGATTCTCTTAATTATCTGAATTATCATCTTCCAAAGGTGGATGAAACTTCACAATGGAATATTCAGCTGGATGAGTATTTTCTGTTTAATAATAAAGCGCTGGCTTCTGCTACCAACAATATCATGAGAATTGCGATGGATGATAACTCTCAAAAGGATATCATGGCAGATTTTGCATTGAAAGAGCTTCTGATCAGATTGATGCAGACCCAGGCAAGAGGCATGGTGGAAAAGAATATTGTTAAAAATAAATCCAGGATAGGTTTTGTGGTAGATTATATTAAAAGAAATCTGCACCAGAAATTGTCCATTGACAGTATTTCTAAACTGGCTTATGTAAGCAAGTCTAATTTCTTTAAAATGTTCAAAGACGAGCTGGGAACTTCCCCAAATGATTTTATTTTGCAGGAAAGAATCAACAGGGCGAAAGAACTTCTTTCCAGCCAGACCAGCATCAAAGAAACTGCTTTTCAGACCGGGTTTTCAGATACCAACTATTTCACAAGGGTATTTAAGCAACTGGAAGGAGTCACTCCGAAAAGTTATCAGGATAGAACCTTCATCAGATAACTTCACAGAAACAAAAAAGAGCCCTATTCAATAGGGCTCTTCATCTATATTATTAAAAATTAAATCTTAATTATTAATACTGATCATTCTGCTTAATGTTCGGGTTTGCCTGAATAGCAGAAATAGGAATTGGCCACTGCCATTTGAAGCTTCCTGCTGCAAGAGTCTGTGCAACAGAAGGTGTTCCAGTACCATCAAAAAGGTCTCCTTTACCTGATCTCTGAACAGGAAGGTTTAATCTCTTCAATGTATACCATCTGTCATTTTCAAATGCAAGCTCCAGTCTTCTTTCTTTCAGGATAGCATCTAAAAGAACCTGTCCTATTTCTGTACCAGGAGTAAATGATGAGTATCTTTCAGCTCTTAATTTATTTAATAAAACTAAAGCCTGTGCTCCATTACCCGTTCTGTAATAGGCTTCAGCAACGTTTAGCAACACTTCTGCTCCTCTTAAATATCTTACCGGAACAATATTAGATGGTAAACCAGTAATACCTGCATATTTTGTAACATGATTATACTTTTGTTTACTATATACATCAGTAGTAAAATAAGCAGACTTTCTTACATCATTATCTGTATATGCAGTATATAAATCATAATCTACAACAAATTCTGATCTTAGCGCCGGAACAGATTGATTGTAAGCAACTCCTACTGTGTTTTGCTCAGCTGCAGAATTGGATACCTGGAATAAAACACCATCATTAACATCTCCTTCTTTTTCTTTCCAAATCTTATAGAAATTAGATTTTAGAGTAACGCTGGAAGAAATTCCCAATGCCAGTTCACCATATTTGATGGTGTTAGCATAGTCTCCTCTGTAAAGATTTACTCTTGACAATAATCCATATACAGCAGCTTTGCTTAATCTTCCCTTATCACCATCATTTTGAGTAATATTATCAGCAGCAAATAATAAATCTGCTATCACTTTATCATATACCTGATCAACAGTAAGATTTCTGGATGAAGTATTATTTAGAGGAGAATAGGTCTCTGAATAATAAATTCCAATTGTATTCTTAGCACCTGCAGATTGAGTTGGGATTTGAGAATATGCTCTTACAATATCAAAATGAGCTATTGCTCTTAATGCTCTTGCTTCAGCTTCCAAATTTGTTTTCTGTGTTCCAGATAATACTCCGTTATTGATATATTTCAAAACAAAGTTAGCTCTGCTGATCACAAGATAAGCAGCAGTATACAATCCTGTTGTCTGTGAATTATCTGATGAGAATTCGAAGTTTGATGCTGCAAAATTCGTATTTCTTCCTGTAGTTGTACGAACTAGGTTATCAGTAGTAAGATCTCCCATGATCAATTGGTTTCCTACATCACTGGTATAATATCCAGCTCCTTTAAGAGCTGTATAGGCACCATCCATAGCCTGTCTGAAGGTCTCAGGTCTGGTCATTGCCTGCTCCTGATCTTCATTGATTGACGAGATTTGATCTAGATTTCTGTCGCAAGACGTTAACGAAACAAAGATGGTTAACGCAGCTAAACTTATTTTTATTATATTCTTTTTCATAAAGCTATTCAATATTAAAATTCTAATTGCAGTCCTACCAAGATTGTTCTTACAGCAGGGTAAGTATAAAGGTTATATGCTCCTGGAACGAACAACGCTGTAGATTCACCAGATCCTACTGAAACCTCAGGTTCTCCGTGGAATTTAGTCACTGTAAATAGGTTTTGTCCCTGTACATATGCTCTAAGCTTATTGATTGGAGATCCTTCTCCAAGGAACGCTTTATCAAATGTATATCCTAGTGTAAGTGATCTTAATCTTAGGTAATCTGATTTTTCAATCCACTGATCAGAATCACGCATACCGTTTGAGTCAACTTTCTGGAATACTCCTGTATCTCCAGGGTTTTGCCAAACCTGAGCAGCAGCCTGAGCCATATTTCTACCTGCAACAGCCAATGTTGGATCAACAGCAGCAGCATACATGTTGTTATAAGTATATCCACCTAACTTAAATGCGAAGTCAGCACTGAAATCAAGTCCTTTATACTGAACTGTAGTTCCGAATCCACCAAAACTTTTTGGAAATGGAGATTTATCAGTAAGAGGAACTGCATTAGAAGCACTGTAAACATCAGTAACATTTCCTGCTTTATCATAATATAATGCTTTTCCGTTACTTGGATCTACACCTGCAAATCTAACATTATAGAATACATATGGAGTCTCTCCTACTTTTAGATAAGTATCTCCTAAGTTTCTTTCTGTCTGACCATCTGCTAATTTATCAAGAACTGATTTCTGGAATGAGATATTAGCATGTAAGTTCCAGTTGAAATCTTTCTTCTTGATTACATCTACGCTAAGCTCTACTTCAAGACCTTTCTGAGACATATCTCCCGCATTGATATACTGGTAGTATCCTCCTTCCTGTTTGTCCAAAGGTACAAGCTGTACGAAATCTTTTCTCTTATTTTGATAAACTTCTACCGATCCACGAACTCTTCTGTTCCACATCGTAAAATCTACCCCTAAGTTGGTAATCGCGTTAGATTCCCATTTAAGATTGCTGTTACCAATAATATAATACCCTTGTGAAGCTGTACCAGGATATGAAGTACCATTAGCACCATATAAACCATAGCTGATATTATTGACATTATAGTAATCTGGTAAAGTACCATCGTTACCTGTTGTACCGTAAGATCCTCTAAGCTTTAAATCATTGATAAACCCACCTTTCATGAAGTCTTCCTTCGCGATATTCCAAGCTGCACTTGCAGACCAGAAAATACCACTTTGATTATTGGCACCAAATCTTGATGAAGCATCTCTTCTCAATGATCCTGTTACCAAATATCTTCCTTCATAATCATAGTTTAGTAAACCTGCTAAACTGAATAATGTATTTCTTACCTTAACTCCAGTAAATGTATTTCTGTCAGAAGGTGTTGTAATAGACGGAACATTGATTACCGGAGATTTCAATCCGTAAGCCCCACCGTTCATTGTTTCGTTGTAGTTATCGTTATATTCGATAAATCCTAAGAAATCAAAGTTGTGGCTGCCGTATGATTTTTTATAGTTAATGGAGTTATTCCAAGTATAGTTAAATGTATAGAATGAGTTTTTGTTCAATGAACCTGTAGGAACTTTGTTAACTGTGATATCCAGGTTTGAACCTTTCTTCAACCATTGAGTTCCCATGTACCAATCGAAAAGTCCGTTAAAGTTTGTTTTAAACTTCAGACCATCGATGATTTTATATTCTGCGAATAACGTTACCGGAATTCTCAGTCTCTGATCATCTAATCTATAGTTACGGATCTGCTCAACAACGTTAGAACCAGCTCTCATTGTCTGATTATAACTTCCATCTGCATTATAAACCGGCTCATATGGAGCATATTTATACATTGCTCCAAATGGGTTCTGCGTATTATTTCTGTCTCTGAAATTCTGAGTTTCCTGATACTGAACACCTAGGTTAATCCCTACGTTTAGTTTTTCACTCAGTTTATTTGTAAACCCAAAGTTACCTGTATATCTCTTAAGCCCGTCGATATCTCTGATAATCCCGTTATCAGAATCATATCCTAAAGAGTAATAGAAAGTACTTTCTCTAGAACCTCCTTGTGCACTGAATAAGTAAGACTGAATGCTTGAAGGCTTTAACAGGTCTTTTTGCCAGTTGTGATCATAGGCAGCAAGTGCATCTATTTCCTGTTGAGATCTTGGTTTAAATCCAAGGTATCCTAATTGATTCTGGAAATCCATCAACTCCCTAGAATTCATCATGGTGTAGTTCTTGTCTCTCATCTTTTCACTGAAACCAAATTTAGTTTCAAATGAATAGTGAGTTTTCCCAGCTTTTCCGGCCTTAGTAGTTACTACAACTACCCCATTTGCTCCTCTTGCACCATATTGTGCTGTAGCAGCAGCATCTTTAAGAATTGAAATAGACTCTACGTCTGCAGGGTTGATTGCACTAAACTGTCTTGCAGTCATATACATTCCATTTACTACATAAGTAGGCTCTGAAGAACCACCAACACCGGCAATACCTCTTACCTGAATGGTAGCAGCAGCACCTGGCTGCCCAGTAGTACTTTGTACAAATACCCCTGAAGCTCTACCTTGTAAAGAGTTACCAATAGATGTTGTAGGAGAGTTTCTTCTGATTTCATCACCACCAACAACAGCCTGAGCCTGGGTAATTTCATCTGCTTTTTTCTTCTGGTATCCAGTAACGATTACCTCATCGATCTTATTCTCCTTCAGAACAGAATCATTCTTAGATTTTTGCGCAAAAGCAGCTTGTCCTAAAAAAAACAAAGCTCCTGCACTTAATACATGTAACTTCACATTCATATTAACAGATTTTAATATATTCAAGGGACAAATATGTCAATAAATATCTGTAACATCAATTCATTAAACTCTGAAAACAGGCTTCCAGAAAGGAGAAATTCACAGTCATACTTGAAAAATGATAGAGAATTATTTTAATTACATTTAAAAAATTAACAAAAAATAAGTCAATTTATACATTAACGGAATTTTAATAAATTCTAAAATTAAAATCAATTTACATTAAAAACTAAATTTCAATGAAAAAAATAAAGTAAAAAAATTATTTCAACGAAAAAAATAAAATAAATCAATTTTTAATTTTCAGGAAAATGGAGAAAAAACGACTTTTTTTCTTAAATTTTATGTAAAAAATACATCTTTAAAAGCAGAAGACCCTATTCTAAAGAGGGTCTCGCTTTAATTAACATTAAAAAAAGGTTAACATACTATACCTCTCAATCTGTTGATAGCTTTTAATTTTTCAAGAATATTTATCAACGTTTTCCAACTATTTCATTATTATTCATAAAAAAATATATTTGCTTTATCAGATACCTATATGAAATTCTACCAACCTGGGTTTTGTTGAGAGGCAAGCAATGGATTATTGACTACTTCATCGTTCGGAATAGGCCATAAAATTCTGAAATCAGTTTTTGGAATCATAGCTACTCCAAGTGGTCCTGTATAAGGTGTTCCCAATGTAAATGCCGATCCTGCAGGCATACTGTTAGCCATTTTAGCCGGGATACCCGGAGTAGGAACTAAATCATCATAAAGTAATCTCTGAATATCTCCCCATCTCATTCCTTCTCCCAAAAATTCAATTCTTCTCTCAGTAATAATAGCATCTACCAGAGAACTTATATTTGCAAATGATGCCGAAGTATACTGCTGAGCAGCTATATTAGCCAAGGATCTGTTTCTTACTTTATTCAGTTGAGTAATAGCATCGGTAATATTACCTAATCTTGCATTCGCTTCTGCCATAGATAAAAGCACTTCAGGATATCTTATAATAGGACTTCCATCTGATAAATTCGTCACATCTTTATATTTATTGATAAACTTTACCCCTGCAGAAGATGTTCTCACCATTCCGGTTTCCATTCTTCTTTTATCATCAACCATCCATCGTGGGTTTCGCCAAATAATAGGACTGATACAAACCAATGATCTGTTATTATACATTGATGCTAATCCTGCATTACTTCCGGGATTTGTATTAGCAGAATTTTCTATACTAAATATAGATTCCGAATTGTTGTAGTTATTAGCTAATACAAATGGCAGCTCAGGAGAATCCATAAGAGAATATAATCCATTCAATTTTGCACCTTCTACCAGAACCTTGTTCCAGTTCCTCATATGTAAATAGGCTCTTACTTTTAAAGCGATCACTGCTTCTTTAGTTGCTCTGGTAATTTTGGCATTTCCTGTTCTTGCACTTTTATTAGCGGTCAAAGATTCTGCTTTATCTAAATCTGCAATAATTCTAGCATAGGTTTCTGCCACAGTTCCTCTTCCCACCTTTAAACCTTCTTCAATTGCAGCAGGGGTAGAAATTGCTGTTACTCTATATGGAATACCAGGATGGCTGGCATCAGTTGTAAAATTATATGGCTGTGAAAAATGCTTTAGTAATTCCAAATGTGCTAACGCCCGTAGAAAATACATTTCACCCAGATAATTATCCCGAACTGCTGTTGAAATGACGCCGGTACTTTCTGCTTTCCCTAAACCTTCTATCGCAATATTTGCTTTATTAATAAGACCATAAGCATTCATCCAATAATGAACATTGTTGGGAGTTCCTCCATCATAGGTTGCAGTATAGGTAAGTTGATAAAATGTAGCTGTATTTACCACATCTTCTCCACGTACATCATTTTGCTCAACATAGGCTGCTCCAAAAACGTATCCCCTGGGAGTATTCGCAGCATCAGGAGTTGTTTTATAAATTCCATTCTGAGCAGCATTATATACTCCCATAATTGCTAGATCAACATTTACGGATGTAGCAAAAGCAGCATCCTCATAAATATTATTATAGGGTTGCAAATCTAAAGTTTCCCTCTCTGAGCAAGAGTTGATAAATCCTGTTAATAATATTAAGAAAACGGATATTCTTTTTTTTATGATATTGTTTTTCATTGTTATTTATTTTATAATGAAATATTTAAGCCCATACTGAATACTCTCTGACGAGGTGTTCCATTAAAATCTACACCTGCAGATTCCATTTCAGGATCTAACCCTTTGTATTTAGTAATAATGAATGCATTCTGAGCCTGAAAATAAATTCTCAGTTTTTTTACTCCAACTGGTTTAAGAATCTTTTCTGGGAAGCTATATCCTAAGCTAATGATATCAAATTTGATGAAGCTTCCGTCTTCTAAAAATCTTGATGAAGCATTACTTGTCTGATTGGTAAATGTATTATCAGCAAAATACAACTTGGGAGTCATTCCGTCACCAGGATTTGAAGGACTTTGCCATCTTCCCAGGATCTCAGCAGAATTATTATTGAAATTCAATGTCATTAAATCTCTTCTGGTCGCATTAAATATTTTATTTCCACCACTATATCTGACTGTTGTTCCCAAATCAAAATCATAGAATCTGAATCTTAAACTCAGTGCTCCAAAATATTTTGGTAATGTACCTCCAAGAATTTTCTTATCTGATAAACTCAAAGAAGCAGACTTACTAACGTCATTAGGATTAGATGGGTCGAAAACAGCATAAACACCCTTTCCAACAAGCCCCTGCACCAAACTTCCATCAGCTTTGTAATAAACAGGGTTTCCATTTACAGCATTTACCCCCCAATACTCAAAACCATAAATGGACTTTAAAGACTCTCCTACGCGAATGATATTATTGGCAGTAGGAAATATATCAGCGTTATTGTTTGCTAAAGCCAGCACTTTATTATTCATTAGTGTCAAGTTAGCATTGATGTCCAAACCAAACTTTTCAGTATTGACAATATTATAATCAGCAGAAAACTCGAATCCACGATTTCGCATATCCCCAATATTTTTAGAGATACTGTTATTAGGAACTCCAAGGGATAATGCAAGAGGAGAATCCAAAATCATATCTGTAATCTTATTCTCAAAGTAATCAAATGTCAGTTTCAGTTTGTTTTTAAATAATGAAAAATCTACTCCATAATCCATTTTATTACTTGTTTCCCACATAAGATTTGGGTTATTTATCTGTGAATAAGCGACACCGTTATAATCTGCATATTTGAAATTGCTATATAATCCCATATATGGATAGTTACCAATATCGGTATTTCCAACTTTCGCATAGGAAGCTCTTAATTTAAGATCTGAAATTACTTTACGAGCTCCTTCCATAAAATCTTCTTTACTTACTGTCCAGCCTACTGATACTCCCGGAAAACTACCCCACTTATTTCTGGAAGGCAATGAAGACAGTCCATCTCTTCTGACAGAAGCCTGTAAAAAATATTTACCATCATAATTATAATTAAACCTTCCAGCGTATGATATAATTCCTTGCTCTGTAATTCCTCCGCCGGATTGTGGTGTACCTACAGATCCGGAAATAATTCCATTATTAAAAAAAGGAGTAGATAAATTTTTTCCTCCTCCATAAAAACTTTGTAACTTCTGTTTCTGATATTCATGCACCATTACTAAAGTAACATGATGTTTTTCTGCCAATGTTTTATTGAATGTCAGAATATTCTGAATATTATTTCTTAAATAATCAGAAAAATCATTTCTAATCTCTCCATTTGTCCCCTGGCCATCTCCATGTACAGGATTATAATAGTAAAATCCTTTGGTCTGGGATTGGTCAACACTTACCTGAAATCTATAATTCAGAAACGGATATAATCTCACTTCTGAATAAACAGATCCGATAAGTCTGTTTACACTGGATTGCAACTTATTATTATCAAGCACATACATAATATTGGTAATATTATCTCCGGCCGGCAATAAGTTCTGCCACCTCCCCACTATTCTGGGATCAGAAAAATCAATATTGTATCCTGTAGGATGATCAGGGTTATAAATCGGAGTATTGGGCAATTGCTTGATGGCATTGTAAATATTTCCAGAAAGTGAAGATGCTCCGGTATTTAATCCAACATAATCAGTTTTTGTAAAGCTAAGGTTAGTTCCAATTTTTAACCAATCAAAAGCCTGATGGTCTATATTAGCTCTGGTAGAAAATCTTTTCATTTCATTAGGAATAGCAACCCCCTCCTGCTTGGTATATCCTATAGAAGTGTAGTAACTTGACTTTCCGAATGCTCCTGAAACAGATAAAAGATTATCTGTCTGAAAAGCCGCAGATCTTAAAACTGCTTTTTGCCAATCTGTATTATACTGTGTACCCACTGCAATGGCTGATTGACCTGCGTTTGCTCTCTTCTCATTTGAAATAGTAATAAAATCCGGGGTCTGCAATAGATTGTATAGACCTATTGGCATTGCATATCCTGCATAATTATTAAAATTCAGGTTTAGCTTCCCGCTTTTCCCTTTTTTGGTGGTAATCAGGATGACTCCGTTTGCCGCTCTGGATCCATAGATAGCCGTTGCTGCACCATCTTTTAAGACTTCAAAAGATTCAATATCATTTGGATTAATATCTCCAAGACCGTTGGTAGAAGTCTGCCCACCAACATCACCCGAGAAAATGGGTATTCCATCAACAATATACAAAGGAGAGATCCCGGAATTAATTGAACCAACCCCTCTTATCCGTACTCTGGGCGCTTCCCCCAAAATACCTGTAGTACTTGTGATCTGAACACCTGCTGCTTTACCTGCCAACTGCTGCTCAAAACTCGGAGCCGCAATAGTAGAAATATCGGAGGCTTTAATCGATGCTACAGATCCTGTAACTTCTTTTTTCTTCTGCGTTCCGTATCCTACTACCACAACATCTTCTAGTTGTGTGGTAATGGTATCCTTTTTTGCTTTTTGTGCCATTAAACCTTGTCCTAAAAAAAACAGAGCACTTGCACTGAGCACATGTAATTTTCCATTCATATTAACATATTTTAAGAATAAAGAAACAAATATGTTAATAATCCTTAACAGATTCAACTCACAAAACACTGTAAAACAACACCTTAAAAATATTTAATTCTTAATAAAGATTAATAAATACCATCCCAGATCGGGAATTATTCTTATTAATTAAAAAAATAAATCAGAATAGACATTTGACTCTATTTTAACAAGTGAAAAAAAAATCACAAGGTTTAACTTTATTAAAAAAAACAGTGCAAAAAATTAACAGAATGTAAAATTTATCTTAAAAAAAATCAAAATAAAACAATACAAATTCGCATAAAAGCATATAAATGATTAAAATATTCCATAAAAAATATTCCCAAAAAGAAAAGCATCTCAAAATATGAGATGCTTTTCTACGATTTACTAAAGGATAGTCTTACTTATGATAACTATAATACCTAGCTCCAATTAAAACCGGATTTTCAGTTTCAATAGAAACAAGTTCAAAACCTTTATATTGATTATTTACAGATTCCTTCAATTGTTTTCTGTGAAGTTTCTCATAGGTATCAAAATCAACAGAAGTTCTTTGGTTTAGTTTTTCGAATAAATTCCATTTCTCCACTACTTTTCTCCAGCCATCTGACACTTTACCTGCAAAAACCTTTGATTTTGAACCGCTTCCATAACCTACAAAACCAATTTCTTTTCCTGTAAGTTCTTCATTTTCATTAAAAGAAGTCTGTAATGCGGAAAGAAATGCCATAAAAATAGAAGCAGTGTACATATTCCCGATCTCGGAAGAAGCTCTCTGGGTCTTTTCTATCTTATCATTAATTAACTTCAGATAGTCTTCAGATTTAGCTACTGCTTTTTGTTCATCTGCGGTTTCATAGGAAAGACCATTCTCCAGGCTATAGATTTCTGTAAAAACCCTTTTCCCATGGAAGGCATAAGGAAGATGGAAAATAATGTATTTCCAGTTTTCATACGGCTTTTCCTGCCCTGTTATTTCTTTATAATGATTGTAAGCTTCTTTTATTCTGTCCTGATAGCACTGGTTAGAATATTGCCCGTCAAAAACAGGCTCATCTGTAAAAATTTCAATGGTGTCAGGATATGCTTCCGGAGCTCCATTCAAGTCTTCTTTCTTATATGATCTTCTCGGTTTGAAAAAATCAAAGACACTTTCTGAGGCAACTCCCCAATTATTTTCTATTTCAAGAAGATCCGGTTTTGAGGAAATCAAAAGAGCAACAGCACCGCCTCCTTGTGTATATTCTCCTGATGAAGCCAATTCGTATTTTGCATAGTCACTGGCAATAACGACTGCTTTTTTATCAGGATTTACTCTTACAAAGTCCAGAGCGTTATGCAATGCATCTACTCCTCCTACACAGGCAAAAGTCATATCCAATACGTCACAGTTTCTGAAACATCTTGTTCCAAATTCTTCTTCCAATACTTTTTCTACCATTTGTACAGCATAGGAAGCTGTAGGTTTTGCAGCATCCACCGCGCTTTCTGTTCCAAGGTATACTCTTGCTATTTCTTTAGGATTGATTTGATAGTCTTTTATAAGCTTTAGTAATGCTTCTGCTGCAAAAGTAGCAGCATCTTCATGAACATCAGAAAGTCCCATTTTATGAAGACCTAAGCCTTTTTCCAATTTTGCTGGTTCTATTCCTCTTTTTTCTGCTAAATCCTTAATTTCCAAATATAAACCAGGCACATAATAACCCGCTGCTTCAATTCCAAAACTCATAATTGTCTAAATTTTAAACGAATTTATGAAAGATAATGCAAAAAACAGTCGTAAAAAATGCTAATTTTTGCAACATCGTTAAAAACCAATGTATTTAAAAATAAAATCTAACAATTTAGGTATACGTAACTATAAAAAGAAAGCCAGCAAATCTGCCGGCTTCATTTTTTTACTTATAATTTTCAATGGCTTTATTAATGACATCGATCTGTTTGTTGATACTTGCTGCATTTTGTGGATTCTGTTTCAGCAGTTCCATTTTTTTGCTCAAACCATCTTTCAGCATCTGTAACATCATCATCTTAGCTTGAGGATTATCCGCCATTTGATTTTTGGCATATCCTGCTACTTTTGTAATGCTTTCTGTAGCTTTCAGGTTATCAGAAGTCATGATCCAATTGAAACCGTCTTCTGCAGCTTTTCCCAATTCCGGATTCTGGAATTTAATGAATGGGTAAAAAGTAGCAAGAGGGGCAATATTTTCTATCTGAGAGGTAATTTTGTTTTTAACAATAATTGGAAGCAATTGTGCTCTGAGTTCGTCTGATGCTCCTTTCATGTCAATTTTATCAGCCAGATTATTGGCTCTTGACGGGTCGATAGAAAGAAGCGCACTCATAGAATTTCCTTTTACCGCGTTGGAAACGGCATTTACACCTTTTTCAAATAAAGGAAGGTATTTTTTATCTTTTGTCTTTCCTAAAGCAGCAATAGCTGCAGCTTGAGTCAATGTTTTCGGATCATTGGAAGCCAGTTTTTCAACTTCAGCACCCAAAGCTTTCATTTGTTCAGGATTAGTAAGGTCCATTAAATTCAAAGCTTTTATTCTTACTCTGAAGAAAGGATCTTTTAATGCCGCAGCCAGTAATTTTACAGCAGCAGGGCTTTTCCCAGTCTGATCTTTAATTCCGTTTAAAGCCAGATATCTGCTTTTGAATTCTTTGGAATTGGTAAACTGCATCAGGTTCTGTTCCGGGGTTTTAGTATCTGTAATATCAGCCAGTAAAACTCCGTCTGCATTAACATTGATAAGATCCGGAGACTTAGAAACATCAAAATTGAAAGTATTTTTAGCTTCTGCATTTACCCAGACATTGTATCTTTTAGGTTTTCCGTTGTCATATACATCTATAGCCAGAGGAAATTCAAATGGTTTTTCCTGAGTCTGATTAATAGTTACAGTAACCTGTTTTTTCACAGGTTCAAATGTAGACGTATAATTTATCTTCGGGTTTCCGTTTCCAAAATACCATTGATTAAAGAACCAGTTCAAGTCTTTTCCTGACACTTTTTCAAAAGACAGTCTCAGCTGATGTGCTTCTGCGTTCTGATATTCGTTGGTTTTCAGATAATCATTCATTCCGGCAAAGAATGCATCATCTCCAAGATAATTTCTCAGCATATTTAAAATTCCTCCTCCTTTCTGATAGGTTACCAGATCAAAAACATCCTCACGGGATTCATAATTGAACCTTACCAGGTTTTTATTAAAATCAGTTGGATTGTGAAGATAATTATTCACATCAGTCATCAGGTGATAATCTGCCTGATCTTTTCCGTATTTATATTCATTCCAAAGATATTCGGAATAGTTCGCAAAGGACTCATTGACCGTAAGATTACTCCAGCTTTCTGCAGTTACAAGATCTCCAAACCAATGGTGGAACAGTTCGTGAGCAATGGTATCTTCCCATGTATTTTCGTCGATAAGCTGACCAGGTTTCTGAAGGATATCACTTCCATGAAGTGTGGCGGTTGTATTCTCCATAGCACCACTTACATAATCTCTTCCTGAAATCTGAGCATATTTTGCCCAAGGGTAGTCATAATTCAGTTTTTTGGAGAAGAAGTCGATCATTTCCGGAGTATTTCCATAGATCTGCTTGGCATGCGGTTCATATTCTTTTTCGATATAATAATCAACCGGAATACTTTTCCATTTGTCTTTTACCACAGCATATTCTCCTACTCCCATAAAGAAAAGATAGGTAGAATGTCTTTTATCCATCACCCAATGATCGGTTCTAAGCCCATTGGATTCTTGTTTAGAATCTTTCAGAAGACCATTGGAAAGGGTAACATATTTATCAGGAACTGTCATATAAATTTCCTGTGTTGTCTTTTGATTAGGTTTATCAATCGTTGGAAACCAGGCAGAAGAAGATTCTGTTTCTCCCTGTGTCCAGATTTGCGTAGGCTTATCCGGTTCTGTTCCCTGAGCATTAATAAAATACAATCCTTTTGCATCATTGATTGCCATATTTCCTTCCTGTTTCACTTCATTCGGACGGGATGTATATTTAATGTAAACGGTATAATCCTGATTTCTCTGATAGGTCTTATCCAGAGTAATTTTTAAAGTATCGTCTTTGTATTCGTATTTTAAAGGAGACTTTTTGCCATTGTTATCAAGAGCTACTTCATGAATCAACATTCCTTTTGCATCAAGAGTAAGCTCATTTGTTGCATAGAAGTAAGGTGAAGCGGTGAGCCATTCTTCCCCATTCATCTGTTCTTTCTGATAATCAAAATTTACTTTTAGCTTAGTGTGTTTAAGCTCCGTTACTTTAGTGTGGGTAGCTCTGTACACTTTTTCCCTTCCTGAAGTTTCAGTTTGTGCTGATACATTGGCGGAAAATAAGATTCCAAGTATTGCAATTGATAAAATGGCCTTTCTCATCGGTCTGCTTTATTATTTTTAGAATTATTTTTTTATGATGATGTCGAAAATATCATTGACTAATGTTTCATAGTCCCCTGTTTTAAGCTGTTCCTTCGTTTTTGCAAAAGCTTTTTTGAGTTCGCTTTCCGGATTTTCGTCATCCACTATTTCTGCGGATGCTACTCCTTTCAACTGAAGTACTGCATTTTTCAGTGCTTCAATGTCTGCATTTTCTTCTATATTAATTTTTAAATACTTCATAAATTTATCTTTAAGCATTTGAAATATACGATCCGCTACCAGCCTGTTGATCACTTTTCGGATGAAACAATAAACCGGAAGAAGTTATTCTTCCAAATGTAAGAAACAATTGTCAAAAGAAAGTATGCTGAAGTATTTATATTCTGATTTCCCAACTTATGGGTATAGGTAATGCCACCTACTAATGTTAAAAATAATAGATGTAAATAAAAAGAAAAGTGATCTAAGAATATTAAATCGCTACAGGAGCTTTGATCCCTGGATGTGGATCATAATTTTCCAGAATAAAATCTTCGAAATCGAAATCAAAGATATCCTTAACCTCAGGATTCAGTTTCATTGTCGGAAGCCCTCTTGGCTCTCTTCCAAGTTGTCTGTTTACCTGCTCGAAATGGTTATTATAGATATGAACATCTCCAAAACTGTGAACATAATCTCCTACTTCCAGATCACAAACCTGTGCCACCATCATCAAGAGTAATGCATAACTTGCAATATTGAAAGGTACACCAAGGAAAACATCAGCACTTCTCTGATACAGCTGTAAAGATAATTTACCATCAGCTACGTAAAACTGGAACAAAGCATGACAAGGAGCTAAAGCCATATTAGGAATTTCTGCCACATTCCAGGCTGATACAATGAGTCTTCTGGAATCCGGATTTTTTTTAATCTGATCGATTACTTCGGTAATCTGATCTACCACTTTTCCGTCTGCTCCACTCCAGCTTCTCCACTGTGCTCCATAAACAGGTCCAAGATCTCCATTTTCATTGGCCCATTCATCCCAGATACTTACTCCGTTATCTTTAAGATATTTAATATTGGTATCTCCTTTCAGAAACCAAAGCAACTCATAGATAATGGATTTCAAATGCACTTTTTTGGTGGTTACCAAAGGAAATCCTTTTGACAGATCATATCTCAGCTGATATCCGAAAACACTTCTTGTACCAGTGCCGGTTCTATCGGTTTTATCAGTTCCGTTGTCTAAAATATGCTGTAAAAGATCCAGGTAGTTTTGCATTTTGAATGAGATTTTAAGTTTCAAATTTAGTAAAAACCAACAAAAAAAGCACTCACTTTTATGAATGCTTTTTATAGGGATGATGTTTATTTTCTATTAATCAACTGTATATCTGCAATCTAACAGACAGTAATTTTACCATATATTTTCAATAGTCTGATGAATGGTGTTGACAATGAAATTTTCTCCTGCTTTTTTTCCATACATGATTTTCACCAAAGGAGATTCTGCAGAAACGGTCATGATTTTCTGTTTCTCAAAAACAATTTCTCCCATTGAAACTGAAATATAAAACAATCCTTTATTAGTTTTTACCAATGCTCCGTTCTGAACTTTTTCTGAAGGATCGGATGTTATTTTCTGCAAAACAGCCTGCTGGTTTAATACTTCGTTCAGCTGTCTCTGCAAATTATTGATTTCCTGCTGAAGCATTTCTCTTCCGGTTTCATATTTGTCCCCCATTGAGCTTTTTGTATCATTGTTGGAAGCCCTTGTTTCTGCAATAAGATTTTCAAAATACTGAATTTTGTCTGCTGCTTTTGCTTTAATGATATTGATTATTTCCTGTTTGTTCATTCGATGATTGTTTTTTATTGTGAGTGGTAAAAACCACCCCGTCAAAATCACAGATTTTGACACCCCTCCACCGGAGGGGAATTGAGCACCTTTAAAGATGAAGCGTTAAGATTTACTACTCCTTATTTTTCAAATACGGCATAATCAGAAACTTTGAAACTAAAATCTTTTCCGTTGCTGAAATCTCTTTTTGTTTTATCAAAAACATTTCTAAATATTCCTGATAAATGTTCATCTTCAATTGAAAAGTTAACAGCATCTTTAGACATATTGAGAACGACCAATACTTCATCTTTTCCATTTTTCCTTACGTAAGCAAGAATCTTGTCGTTTGCTGTTGTATTGAGAAGATATGTTGTCACATTAGAATCTCCTCCTCTTAGGGCAGGATTAAAAGCCTTTAGCTCCAGTAATGTTTTATAGAAATCAGCAACCTGATAGGTATTGGTCCATTTGATGACATCTTTTTCGAAAAATTCCAACCTTTTCATATTGGGAAGTTCCTGTCCTGAGTATAATAATGGTATCCCATTCCATGTTGCCGAGAATACTGCCATTGGTTTTGTAATCACTCCATATTTCTCATATTCGGTTCCGTTCCACGAGTTTTCATCATGGTTTGTGGTAAACCAGGCTCTCATTGAGGCATCTCCGATATTGGAATACTGTCTCAAAAGATCTTTTAATTCCTGAAGAGGTTCATTATTTTTGTAATAGTCGGCAGATTTGTGCATCCATTTCCAGGAATAGCTGGCATCAAAAACTTTTCCATATTCCGGGCTTTCCAATTCATCAAATTCTCCCAGCCAGAAAAGGGGTTTCACTTTTTCCACTTCTGGACGTGCCTGTTCCCAGAAATCAACTTCTACCCATGAAGCAAGGTCACATCGGAAACCATCAATATCGGTTTCCTGCACCCAGAATTTCATGGCATCTATCATAGCCTGGCGCATTTCCTGGTTTTTATAATCCAATTCAATAATATCGTCCATTCCGGAAGCAATATGGAATTTTCCGTCAGGGTCTTTAAGATAAAATTCAGGGTGAGCTTTTGTCCAAACATGATCCCAGCCTGTATGATTAGCAACCCAGTCAATGATTACTTTGAATCCAAGTCTGTGTGCTTCATTCACCATATCCTTAAAATCCTGTAGTGTCCCGAATTCCGGATTGACAGAGGTATAATCTGCCGCGGCATAAGGACTTCCCATACTTCCTTTTTTATTTTGTTGGGCAATTGGTGTAATGGGCATGAACCAAAGGGTTTTTATTCCCATCGATTTCAGGCGGGGCATTTCTTTTGCAAATGCTTTGAAAGTTCCTTCCTGAGTATATTGTCTTATGTTTACTTCATAGATATTTGTAGTATGTTTCCAATCTTTTGGCAGTTCTGTCATCTTCCGGATATTTTTTTGAGTGGTACAGGAAACAATTCCCAGACCAATTACAGCTAACAAAATTAATTTTTTCATTAAACTATTTTTAACAAAAGTAAGGATTGTTTTTGGAGAGAAGAGGTAAAAGAACAAAATTGTAAAGAAGGTAAAAATATAAAAAGGCGAAATTATCAAAGGGTAGATTAGTGAGGAAATATTTATTGAAAAGGTATGGAAGACTGATCAGATTTTTTTCGACATAAAAAACCCTGGGTTGTAACCCAGGGTTCATGTATTTTTATTGACTATCTTTCATCGTCATTGTCATCTTCCTCATCAAAGACATCGTCATTGTAGTCTTCTTCTTCTTCATCATCAAAGTTGTCATCATCTTCATCTGAAAAATTTCCTCCTGCTCCGAAATCATCCTCAAAACCAAACTCATCATCTACCAACGGCATTGCTGATTTCTTTTTGCCACCTCCTGCACTTCCGTTTTTGCTAGGAGCCTTTAATGGAACATTTCCAAATCTGTATACTGTGATTGGATAGTTCACACCTTTTGTTTCTTCGATCACTTCAATAAGCTCACAGAAGAATTCCCAAAGATCAAGAAGCCCATACTGGAACTGTGCTTTGTCACCTACATTTTCAAAAGCCTCATCAATGTAAACATCTGACATAATTTCGCCGTCACCATCATCACTCATATCTTCCAATGGGACACTTTTTACGATTGTTCCGTCATCTTCTAACAGATTAAAAGTAGAAAGCTCATCTCCTTGCAGACTGAATGCACTTTTAATTCCTAAATGTAAGTTCCATAACGTTTGTTTTCCCTTAACTTCGATATCACGGAAAATATCCTCTTTCGCATCTAATATTACGCGGATTTTGTAAACCATATCAGTTTCTTAAATTACTTTTTTGCCTTTATAATTATGATAAATCTCTGTTGCAAATATATAATAAATGACATGTGACAAAAAAATATTTCAGGATTTTTTAAAATATTTTTTTTTCTTACATTTTGCCGGAATTATTTACTTTTTTCGAGCATAAAACTGAATTTCGTCCCTTCAAGGTAAACGCTTTCTACAGTAATGTTTTCGTTGTGTGCTTCAAGGATGTGTTTTACAATAGCCAGACCAAGTCCGGAACCGCCTTCTCTTCTACTTCTGCTGGTTTCCACACGATAGAATCTTTCGAAGATTCTTGGAAGAATTTCAGATTTGATTCCCATCCCGTTGTCTATCACCTCTATCAGCACCTTATTTTTCAGTATACTGGTTTTTACAATCACTTTTGCTTCCTGTCTGTTGGCATAATGAATGGCATTGGAAATCAGATTAATGAAAACCTGAGAAATTTTCTGTTTATCAGCTTCCACAAAAATCTGTGGATGAAGCGTCTGAATCTGTAGGGTGGTATTTCGTTTTTCAGCTTCAAGATCAAGAAGGTCGAAGATTTCCTTGATCAGAAGATTAACATCAAATTTTGAAACAGTAAGATTAATTTCACCAGCTTCCAGCCTGTTAATCATATCGAGATCTGTGACAATAGCAATCAGTCTTTCTACCGATTTATCAATTCTTTCGAGATATTTATCACGGATGGTAAGGTTATCTACTCCACCATCTCTTAAAGTTTCTACATATCCCTGAATAGAAAATAAAGGAGTCTTCAGTTCATGGGAAACATTTCCGATATATTCTTTACGGTAACTTTCCATCTCTTTCATCATATCAATTTCTGATACCTGTTGTTGATTGAGATCTGAGAATCTTTCACCAAGTTCTTTAATGGTGATATTTTCATCATGATTCTGCACTATTTCCTGAGGAAGAAATCCGGAAAGACCTTTAACCTGTTTTCTGCTGTAGTAATTGAAAAGGAGTTCCAGTACCACACAATTGATTAGGAAGATCAAGACAATACAGATGAAAAGACCCGTTTTGAACAAAGGGGTCTCATAATAGATATCTTTCAGCGAATCGAATACGACTACTAAAAGGAGCATTACCAGTGTCAGCAGACAGGAGGCAACGAGGGTAAGTCTGTAAAATTTCAATTTTACAACATTTTAATGATTGAACGTAAAGTTAAGATTTTTAAATAATTAAACGATCAGTTTATACCCAATCCCTTTTAAAGTCTGAATCGTATTGATTCCCAGTTTTTCTCTCAGTCTTCTGATGTGAACATCAATGGTTCTCTCACCTACAATCACATCATTACCCCAGACCTTTTCCAAAATCTCTTCTCTTTTGAAAACCTTTTCAGTATTGGAAGCCAAAAGGTAAAGCAAATCAAATTCTTTTTTAGGAAGAAGAAATTGCTGTCCGCTTTTGGAAACTCTGAAGTTATCTTTATCAATAACAAGGTCTCCGATTTCAATGAGTTTAGCATTGTCAGACACCTGAGAGGTTAGCTGTAATAATGCATTCACTTTAGAAATAAGGATTTTCGGTTTGATCAGTTTTACGATGTAATCATTGGCTCCCGCCTGAAAACCTGCTAGCTGAGAAAATTCTTCGCTTCTTGCAGAAAGGAACACAATAAGTGTTTTTTGCAGTTCTTTCACTTTACGAAGTTCCTGACAGGTTTCTATACCATCTTTTTCAGGCATCATGACATCTAATAAGATAAGATCCGGAACAATTTCCTTCGCTTTTTCTATACCTTCGTTCCCATTGGTAGCTGTATAGATATCATACCCTTCCTTTTCCAAATTGTAAGACAGAATCTCTAAAATGTCCAGTTCATCGTCTATTAAAAGAATTTTTTTGCTCATCTTCTAGTTTAAGAATTCCCACAAAATTAATTATTTCAATTGATTTCATCTATCTGCCAAATGTTAACTAATTATTAAAAAACAACATTTTAAACATTAATTATAAAATCAATAAAAAAATTAACAAATAATTATACACAAATCAAATATAAGGAATAATAATTAACATTAAAACAAAAATTATAATTATATAAATTAAACATCGATAAGTATAAAACCCCTCCTCCTGTTAATACAAACTTCATAATTAATTAAGATTCTCCTAAAGTTTTCTTAAAAACTTAGCCTTTATTTTGCCCTTGAAAAAGAAGTAAAAGAAGTAATAATGAAAAAACAACTCCACAAGAGCATCATGCTACTTGCCTTGTTTTCTGCTGGCTATGCTTTTGCACAAAGTCAGATTTTGGAAGGTAGGGTATTGGACGAGAAAGACAATACTCCTATAGAAGGGGTAAAAGTAAAAGTAAATGGTCAGGAAGTAACTACTGACATTTCCGGATACTACTCTATCAACCTTTCTCCTGGTGCCAATTACATCGTAACGGTAAGTTCCAACGGATATAACAGAAAAGAGATCAGTGAGGTTATTATAAAGAATGAAGGTAACACTCATCTTGATATCGTTATGGATAAGCCATCTACCAAAGAAAAAGAAATTGAGGGAGTTGTCATAAAATCAAACGCAAGAAAAGAAACCATAGCCTCTACCATCGGTTTACAAAAGAACGCGGGTGTAGTTTCTCAGGTTATTGGTGTTGAAGCTATCAAAAGAAGTCCGGACAGAAACACGGGTGAAGTTCTGAAAAGAGTTTCCGGGGTGAGTTTATTTGACGGAAAATATATTGTAGTAAGAGGATTATCAGACCGTTATAACCAGGCGATGCTGAATGGTATTCAGCTATCCAGTACGGAGCCTGACAGAAAGACTTTCTCTTTTGACCTTTTCCCTGCTAACGTTATCGAAACCCTTGTCATCAACAAAACGTTCATTCCTGAATATACAGGTGAATGGGGAGGTGCGTTGATTCAGGTAAATACTAAAGATATTCCTAATAAAAACTTCTTCAATGTACAGGTAGGTGTAGGTGGAAACACCGCTACTATGGGACAGGAATTCCATATGCAAAAAGGAGGAAAGTGGGACTTTTTAGGAATTGATGACGGTTACAGAAAACTTCCTACCAATATGCCTGCAAAAAATGCTTTCAGTATTCTGACTGAAGCACAAAAAACAGAGATTGGTAAAGGATATACAAAGAATCTTGGATACAACAGTATCGGTTATCCTGAAAACTTAAGTTTACAACTTGACGGAGGTTTCAATACGAAATTATTCGGAAAAGATTTAGGAGTAATTGCTGTTTTAAACTATAGTAACAACAAAAGAAGAACCGAGTCTACCAACCGTTTCTTTACCATCAACAACCAGCTTGCTGATACCAACTTCGATTATTTTACAGAAAAATACAGCAATGATATTATTTTAGGAGGGATGTTAAACCTTTCTTTAAAGCTGAACAACAACAATAAAATTTCCCTAAAGAATATCATCACTAATAATACAGTGAACCACATGTCCTTCAGAACAGGAAAGGATTTTGAATTTGATCCGATTAACGGAACAAATATCATGGCAAGGGAAATTGGATTCAAAGAAACAACTTTCTATAACTCTACCCTTTCCGGTAATCATAAAATTGATGTTCTTGGTGGATTGACCGTAAACTGGTACGGAAGTTTCGGAATCCTTGATCAGTATATTCCTTTGCTACAGCGTTTACAGTACAATCAATATACTAACATGCCGGGAAGTCCTTATTTAGCATTGATTTCTAATGGTCTTTCTCAAAAATCAGGAAGTGTATTCTACTCTACGCTAAGCGACTATCTATATAATGCAGGAGGTGACGTATCCAAGACCTTTACCATGTTTGGACAAAAACAAACGATCAAAGGAGGGTATTTATTTCAGGTAAAAGACAGAATATACAACTCAAGACCATTCTCTGTAAGGCTTGAAAACTTTAATCAGGGATTACTTTCTCAGCCTTTCGAAACCATCTTCAATCCTGGCAATTTCGGAACTAACGGAGGATTTACATTTGATGAAATTGCTGGAAACCAGTACAGATATATTGCCAACACCATCCTTAACGCAGGATATTTACAGTTTGACAATAACTTCACACCGTGGTTAAGAGCAGTTTGGGGATTAAGAGTTGAAAACTTTGATCAGTTGGTAGGAAGTACAAAGAAAAGCGATGACCGTTTTGTAAATACACGTGTTACAGACTTTTTACCTGCTGTTAACTTAACATTCAAAGTAAATCCTAAAATGAATATTCGTCTTGCAGGTTCACAAACTGTGGTAAGACCGGAATTCAGAGAGGTTTCTCCTTTGGCATACTATGATTTTGACCTTGGAGCAACTGTAATCGGTAACAAATCTATCGAAAGAACTAAAATCACGAGTGCCGACCTTCGTTGGGAATTCTACCCAAGAAACGGGGAAATTATATCCGTGGCAGGTTTCTATAAAAACTTCAAAAAACCGATCGAATTATACTTCAACCAATCAGGAGTAGGAACGAGTAACACTTTCAACTACCTTAACGTAGATAAAGCTGATGCTTATGGATTGGAAGTTGAAGCCAGAAAAAAACTGGATTTTGTAAGTGCTCTTAAAAACTTTACCCTGGGTGGAAACGTAGCATTAATCAAAAACAGAGTAACAGACGAAGCTACTAATATTGACAGACCAATGCAGGGACAATCTCCATATACTGTAAACCTAAGTCTTCAGTATGATACTGAAAAATCAGGTTGGTCTTCAACGCTATTATTCAACATGATCGGAAGAAGAATCCTTTACGTAGGAAACGATCAGGTTCCACCAATCTGGGAAGCACCTAGACCTCTTCTTGACTTCCAGCTTGCTAAAAAACTATGGAGCAACAAGGGAGAGATCAAGCTGAATGTTTCAGATATCCTGAACCGTCGTGCTAAATTCTACCATGACCTGAATGACAATGGTAAGTATGACAGCAAAGATGCTCTTGCTATTGAAAGACTTACAGGAACCAATATCAGTTTAACACTGGGATACAATTTTTAATTCACTCAACAAATAATCTAATAAATAATTTAATTCTTTATAACATGAAAAAGTTCGTTTTATATTCTTTAATGCTTGGCGCTCTAGTATCAACTACCGCATGTAGAAATATAGAAGAAGATGGACCTACCATTATTCAAAATGGAGGTAATGGAAACGGAGATACTGAAAACCTTATTCTTTCAGGAAAAATCACTTCCAATACTACGCTTAAAGCAAATAAAATCTATAAGCTAAGAGGACTAGTATATGTAACTAACGGAGCTACTTTAACTATCGAGCCAGGTACAAAGATTGTAGGTGAAGCTGATAAAAACGGAGCTTTAATTATTACAAGAGGAAGCAAAATCATGGCAGAAGGAACTGCTGCTAATCCTATTATCTTCACTTCTGAGAAAGCAAGCCCTAAAAGAGGAGACTGGGCAGGTGTAGTAATTTTAGGAAACGCTCCTACTAATGCATCTTTCGGAGGAACAAACGGAGTTGGGGAAATTGAAGGAGGTATTAACAACTCTGAAGGTCTTGGACTTTATGGTGGAAATAATGCTGCTGACAACAGTGGTGTATTAAAATATGTAAGAATAGAATATGCAGGATATGCATTCTTACCAGATAAAGAGATTAACGGACTTACATTCGGTGGTGTAGGTAACGGAACTAAAGTAGACTACGTAGAAGTTGCTTATGCTAACGATGACAGTTTTGAGTGGTTCGGAGGAACAGTAAACTGTTCTCACCTTATTTCTTACAAAGGTCTTGATGACGATTTCGATACTGATAACGGTTTCTCAGGAAATGTACAGTTTGGTATCGCAGTAAGAGATTCTCAGGTAGCCGACGTTTCTGGTTCTAACGCATTTGAATCTGATAATGATGCTAACGGTTCTACTTTAACGCCTCAGACTTCAGCTACGTTCTCTAACATGACGATTATCGGGCCAATCAACTCTGCAGCTCCTGGAACAATCAATGCTTTATTCCAGAATGCTTTACAGATCAGAAGAAACTCTTCTATCTCTGTATTCAACTCTGTATTTACAGGATTCCCGGTTGGTTTATTCATTGATGCTACTAAAGGATCTCCAACGGATAATAACATCGTAGGTAACAAATTATTCTTTGAAAACAATGTTTTAGCAGGAAATACAACTCCTTTAAAATTCGGACCATCTACATCTACACCGACGTCATATACATTAAACGATCTTACAACTTGGTTTAATGCTAAAGGAAATACAATCCTTGCTTCTACAGTTGATGTAAAACTTGCTGGTGCATGGGCTCCTGCAGGAACTACACCAAACTTTACTCCTAATGCAGGTTCTCCATTATTAACAGGTGGAGCATTTACAAACCCTAAATTAGCAACTTGGTTTACACAGGTTACTTACAGAGGTGCTGTAAAAGATGCTACTGATACTTGGTATGCAGGATGGACTAACTTCAACTTATAACATATCATCATATAAGTACCTAGATTTAATTTCAAATAAAAGGCCTTCGGAAATATTTTTCCGAGGGCTTTTTTTATCGTTATTGTGGGATATTACAAATATTAGGGATTTTGAATATGAATAGATGTTCACATTCTAAAACATAAAAAGGGAATATGAACAGTTATTTTTTAAATTGATCATGGGGTTTTATTGGTAGGTTTCGACTAAAGCCGTACGAATGTATTAAGTGTAAACGGGCTAAAGCCCGTTCCTATTGATAAAGAAGAACCCCGAAACCCGAAACTCATAACTCATAACTCATAACTCATAACTCATAATTAAAAAAAAGCCACCAGGAAAACTCCCGATGGCAATTACAAAAAACAAGTGTATAAAAATATATATACTTCACATTAATTTCTCCAAAATAAATTGCCGTTATTCATCAAGGCTTTTATTTCAGACATTCTGGAAACAGCTTCTGCAGAACATGAAGCATCCGTTAAAACAACTGCTGCTTCATCACCAGCCTTAGGCCATTGCTGATTTCCTTTTTCATCCAGAGGAAGAGTACTTTGAGTAGCAAACTGCAAAGCTCTTGATAAGGCATATTCCGTAGCATAACCATATAGCTCTGCAATAAGATTCGCTTTCTGCAGCATATTTCCGGATCCGAAGGTACTCCAGTAATCCTGCACATTATCATTTCCAATCAATACATTAACCCCATATTTTTTCAGCGTTGGAATAGGCATTATTTTTCCTTTAAAAGGTACAGAAGAAACAATTCCTACTTTTCCAGCAGCCAGTCTTTCTGCAATCTGCTCTGTTTCTTTAGGAGAAAGATGGGCTAAAGCAAATGCATGGCTTACAAACGTTTTTCCCTGCAGCACCGGATTTTCAATCGCTTTATCAATCAGATAATTGATCGTTTTCATTCCAGACTCTCCTACTTCATGCAGGTGAATATCAATTCCTTTATTATGATCCAAAGCCAGCTGAACCGTAAAGTCCATTATTTTCTCTATACTTCCGTCAATACTCAAAGGATCCAATCCACCAATAAATCCTACGCTTTTCAGCTGGGCTGCTACTTTCATCAGAGGAGCAGATTCCGTATAATACACTCCATGCTGAGGGAAAGCCACGAGTTCCGCTTTGAAGGAATCTTTTTTATTCTCAAGAGCTTGTTCAAGATGTTCCAGAGACTTTAAACCAGATGTAGGATCAATATTAAAATGGGTTCTCGCAAAATGAGTTCCGTAATGCTGCTGCAGGCTGATCAACTGTTCTGCTCTGCTTACAGAAGTCTTCAGCAATTCAGGAATGATTTCCTGTTCATAAGCAATCATATCTTTCACGGTTCTTCTTTTCGGAGAAAGTGCCTGCCATGGAAGTCCGTATAATGTTTTATCCAAATGGATGTGCATATCTCTGAAAGCTGGAAGCATCAGATATCCTTTAACATCTATCGCTTTGGAAGCTGGATCATTGGCTTTTACAGCTTTTATTTTTCCGTCTTCAATTTCAATACTGAAAAGGTCTGTTTTTGTTCCGACAACCTCTTCATTTTCGTATTCAAAGCCTGTTTCCAGGCGGACATTTTTAAGGGAATAGTTTCCTTTTGCAGTTAATTGATAGGGAAATTGCATGATTTAAAATTTAACAATACAAAATTAAGCCGGCTTTAGGGTAAAACCGGTGTATCAATCATGTCTTGTTTTGTATAGATTATTCTTTAAACTGGGAAGGTGTCATTCCCGTTTGGGCTTTAAAGAATTTGGAAAAGCTGGCATGATCATAAAACCCGAGATCATATACAATGTCTTTCACAGACATTTCGGAAACTTTCAACAGCCTTTTTGCTTCCAGTAAAATACGGTCCTGAATAAGGGATGAAGCTGAAGCATTGAGGTTTTTCTTGCAGACAATATTCAGATAATTGGCAGAAATATTCAATTTATCGGCATAAAAGGAAACGGATCTTTCTGTTTTGAAATGCTCATCAATAAGATGCAGGAATTTTGAAATAATAGGATTTGAGTTGTAGATTTCAAAATCTTTGAAAGCACCTTCCACAGATTGACTCACCAGCAAACCAATCAATTCACTTCTTTTTTGGATCAATTCCCAAAATACTTTTTCTCCGCTCAGTTCTTTCTGAATGGCCTGAAATTCATATAAAAAAGTTTCAAAAACTTCTTTGGAAAGATTGATCACGGGATGATTCTGGTAATACGATGCAGAAAATCTTAACGAGGGCAAAAAACTTTCAAACCAATCTCTGCTTATCATCAGCTGATATCCGATGGTTTCCTTTTCAATCACCCATTGGTGTACCTGTTCGGGAAAAACAAGATGAATCTGATGGTCTTTAACCTGATATTCTGTAAAGTCTATGGTATGTGAGCCTACTCCCTGCTCAAAAAGATTAATGATAAAAAAATCATGTTTGTGAGGATCATCAATGGAGCGCGCTCCGGAAAGTTCATTGAACAGCAGATTACAGCCTTTCAGCTGATTATCACTAAATTCCTGAATTCCCAAAATAGGAAAATGATCTGTATGGTAAGCCACTCTGCCTGATTTTCTCCTAAAATTACTAAAATTTATGAGAGAAAAAACTAAAACAACCACAAAAGAAACAAAAGCTTTATCTGCATCACTCTATCATCAGTTTTCCATCTTCATTCAATGACTCTCTCTGAAAATCTTAACAGATTCGCAGGCTTTCTCCATAAAGCTTTCATACCCTTTGTGGTCGAAAAAACACAACTAGATTATATATTAATTTATTTAATCCTTTTTATTTTAAATTAAAAAACAACGTTTCCATCGTGAACTAAAGACTCCACGTCTGAAATTCTCGATACTGCTTCTGCAGAACAGCTTGCATTAATCAATACAAAGTCTGCTTTATCTCCGGATTTCGGCCATTGCTGAGCACCTTTATCATCTAACGGAAGAATATTTCCTGTTGCCAGTTTTAAACTTCTTGACAATAAAAACTCTGTTGAATATCCATATAGTTGTGCCATTAAATTGGCTTTCTGAAGCACACTTCCTGTCCCGAAAGTATTCCAGTGGTCTACAATGCTGTCATTCCCGGTAAGGACAGTTACGTTATGTTTGTAAAGCGTTGGAATAGGCATAATCAGCCTTCCAAAAGGGATTGTAGAGACAATTCCGATCTGTGCATCGCCCAATTTTTCAGCAATTTCTTCCTGTTTCGCCGCTTCTAATTTTCCAAGAACAAAACAGTGGCTTAAATAGGTTTTCCCTTTCAAAGTAGGGTTTTCATTCACTTTTTTAATCAGATATTCTACCGTTTTCAATCCGGAATCTCCGGTTTCGTGTAAGTGAATATCTATTCCTTTTTTATTGTCTAAAGCAAGCTGAACCGTAAAATCTACCACTTTTTCGATATCTCCATCGATGTTGAACGGATCTACTCCACCGATAAAATCAATATCCATCTTTGCTGCTTCTTTCAGATAGGGTACGGAATCCGTATAGAAAACACCATGTTGCGGAAAGGCTACCAGCTCAGCTCCAAAGCCTTTCTTTTTATTTTCTAACGCTTTCTGCAGATTTTTTAATGACTGAAGTTTGGAAGTTGGTTCAATATTCACATGACTTCTTGCATAGGAAGTTCCCTTAGACTGTAATAACTCAATCAGTTTTTCGGCTTTGAAAGTTGAATTCTTCAGCATCTCAGGAAGCATTTTTTGCTCCAGTTCTATCATTCCTTTTACTCCTCCGGTTCTTTTTCTCACGGCCTGCCATTGATCTCCATAGAAGGTTTTATCAAGGTGAATGTGCATATCTTTAAATGCAGGAAGCATCAACAGACCTTTTGCATCTACCGCTCTAGCATTCGGTTGATTGGGTGAAATCTTTATAATTTTTCCGTTTTCAACTTCAACATAAAACAGATCCGTTTTGGTAGAAGACACTTCCCCATCCTGGTATTCAAAACTAGTTTCCAGACGAACATTTTTCAGGCTCATCTTTCCTTTTACTGAAAGATTTTTCTCATCGAAAGGTGATGCAGTCATGATATTGGGTATTAAAGTGAGTCCCGCTACAGCCAACGCTGAGTTTCGGATAAAATCTTTACGGGAGATATTATTGTCTGAGGTCTTCATTTCCAATCTATTTGAGACAAAATTAGAAAGAAGTACTCTGAACGAAGTGTATGGTTTATTACAAAATCTGTATGATTTATGCTTTGTGGTAATTATTTGGGAGAATACTTTATCACTTTCTTAAATTAAAATTATCTTTTCTATACTACAAATAAAGAAAATATCCATAACGCCTGTCATTCCGTAGGAATACAGATTATACCGCTTCTACACTGTCGAGATTTCTACGGAGGACAGAGACTGCGTTGAAATTTTTTCAATCTAAACTCTTCAAATCAAATTTCTTTTGCATAAAAAAACCGGATTTAAAAATCCGGCTTCATTTATTTTTATTTATTTGAATATTCAAATTTTCTTACTGCTTCCAGTGTCATATCAATTTCTTTATCCTTAATCGCATCACTGATGAAGTAAGTTTCATAACCACTTGGCGGAAGATATACTCCATTCTGCAACATTTGATGGAAGAAATTATTGAACAATGAATGGTTAGCTTCCTGCGCTTCATCAAAGTTGGAAACACTACTGATATGGAAGAATACCGACATCATAGAACCTTTTCTGTTAATTCTGTGAGCGATTCCTTTTTCATTAAGAATTTTTCCGATTTCAAAATCCAATGTTTCCGTTGTTTTCTCCAACCTGTTGAAAAATTCAGAATCATTTTTAATAAGTTGAAGGGTCTTTAATCCCGCTCTCATTGCTAAAGGATTTCCACTTAATGTTCCCGCCTGATAAACACCGCCTTTCGGTGCAAGGTGATCCATAATTTCATTTCTACCAGCGAAAGCTCCTACCGGAAGCCCTCCTCCGATTACTTTTCCGTAAGTCACCAGGTCTGCTTTTACATTGAAAAGTTCCTGCGCTCCACCGAAAGCTAATCTGAAACCGGTCATTACCTCATCAAAGATTAATAAAGCTCCGTTTTCATCACAGATTTTTCTCAGGTTTTGTAAGAAATCATTTTCTGGCAACACACAGCCCATATTTCCTGCAACCGGTTCTATAATCACCGCTGCAATTTCTCCCTGATTGTGACGGAATAAATCCTCAACCTGTTCGAAATCATTATAACGTGCTAACAAAGTATCCTTAGCCGTACCCGCTGTTACCCCCGGAGAGTTTGGGTTTCCGAATGTAGCAGCACCACTTCCTGCTTTGATCAGGAATGAATCTGAATGCCCATGATAACAGCCTTCAAATTTTACTATCTTATCTCTTCCTGTGTATCCTCTTGCCAGTCTGATTGCACTCATACATGCTTCTGTTCCTGAAGAAACCATTCTGATCTGGTCAATATTCGGGACATTTTCAATGATGAATTTTGCAATTTCTGTTTCCAGTTCTGTAGGTGCTCCGAAAGAGAATCCTTTCTCTGCCTGTATTTTCAGTTCTTCCAGTACTTCAGGATGTGTATGTCCTAAAATGGCTGGCCCCCATGAGTTGATATAATCGATGTAAGTATTGTCATCTGCATCGGTAAGGTAAGCTCCTTTTGCCGATTTCATAAAAACGGGCACTCCTCCTACGGATTTGAATGCTCTTACCGGAGAGTTTACTCCTCCAGGAATGTATTTGTAGGCTTCATCAAATAAAGCCGAACTTCTTTGATATTTCATATATACTTAGTTGCTGTTGACAGTTGCTGGTTGGCATTTAGCTGTCAACGGTAGACTCTCAACAAAAAATTAAATTAGTTTCGTGGTTTTTTGTCTATTAAATAAATCAGCTGTCCTGCAGATGGCTGTTGTCCTTCATCCATTCTGTTTTTAGCATATAATTTATTTAACTTGATTCCGAATTTTTGTGCAATATCATGCATATCTTCTCCATACACCGCTTTGTAGGTTGCTGTATTTCCTGTAGAATTTTTTGATTCAAGGAAAACGATATCATTTTTCTTTAAAGACTCATTTTCCAGTTCATTCCACTTCATCAGTCTGCTTTCGCTTACTTTGAATTTGTTGGCAATGAATTTCACGTCAGTATCTTCAGGAATAATAATATATTTCAGCCCGTCATTTGGGTGACTTTTGATAAGAATAGAATTCAGAATTTCAGCTTTTGTTTTTATTCTCTCTACTCTTTTTTGCTGTTGTGCGTAAGAAGTCTGTTTATAAGGAACTTCTACTGTAACAGGATCTTTGACTTTTCTGATGGCTTTTGAAGGCTCCAGCTGTGCCATGAAAGTTCTGTCGTCTTTCAGATCCGGATACATTTTAAGAACAGCATACAATACTTCATTAGAATTGGTATTGTCGTATTCGTATAGCTTATACTTTTCAATTTTGGTGATAAGAATGGAAGCATAACGTGGATTGGTAGCATAACCCGCCTTTTTTAAACCGGTTGCCCACGCTCTGTAATCTTTCATATCCAGTTTGAAAAGGTTGGCGTAATATTTTCTTGTGGATAAAAATATAGAATGGTCTTCATAAGACTGTCTTGGATCGTCGTACACACGGAAGCATTCATTAGGTGCATCATCGGTATGTTTCATTGTTCTACCGGTCCAGTCTTCTTTACATTTTATACCGAAGTGGTTTTTACCTTCCTGTGCCAATCTGCTTTGCCCGCCCCCGGTCTCCAATAATCCCTGAGCAAGTGTAATAGAAGCCGGAATTTTATATTTTTCCATTTCTTCTACGGCATATTTAGCAAACTTTTGAATATACTGATCTTCGGTTGCCCAATTTTGGGCTGAAAATTTTGATAAAACTAAAAGGCTTATGGATAGAAAAAGTCTTTTCATGTTTTTCAATTTTACTTATATAATTAAATTTCTATTCTTTTTTTCTAACAGTAGGTTGGCACCTTCAATTCCCTGTAATCCACCAGTGTGAAAGCACAAAATCTTACTGTTTTCAGGAAAATAATCTTCTTCTATCAATTCAAAAACCTTCTCCATCATTTTCCCTGTATAAATCGGTTCCAAAGGAATACCGTATCTCTCCTTGAAATCATTGATAAAACGGACGTTTCCATCACTTATTTTACCATAACCTCCAAAACATGAATCTATTAGATTAAAATTCTGTCTCAAAGTTAATTCAAAAATTTTATTTTCCAGTGAAGCATCGTCAACGGCTTTAAATCCTATAACTTTCTGATTTTCTTCACAAAATTTTGAAATTCCTGCAATGGTACCTCCGGTTCCAACTGCGGTGCAAAGATAGTCAAAATCTTTTGTTTGTTCGTTGAGCATCATTTTCACCCCTTCCACTGCATCTTCATTGGTTCCACCTTCAGGAACAATCAATGCCTCCGGGAACTCCTGCTGAAGGAATTCCGTGAGTTTTTCTTTGTGGCGGTATTCTTCACGGGTGACAAATTTCAGGTTCATCCCATTTCTTTTGGCAAAGAGTAATGTGGGGTTATCTCGCCATTTATTCGCAAGCTCTTCTCCTCTGATGATTCCCAGCGTTGGAATATCTGCCATATTACCTACTGCAGAAACCGCAGCAATATGATTGGAAAAAGCGCCTCCAAAAGTGATGATATAAGGATTATCAGGATTTCTTTCCAGATAATGATTAACATTGTGAAAGAGTTTCCAGTATTTATTCCCTGAAATTAACGGATGAATCTGATCTTCCCTTTTAATGAAAAGCTTTACATTTTTATGAATTGGAATTTCCTGGATGGAAACAGGTTCTGTGGGAAGTTTTAATAACATTTCAGTTTTACGACTCAGGGTTTATTCTTTGCAAAATTAGGAAAAGATTTATTGTTGTGAGGGTTTTCTTTTTCCACAGATAACGCAGATTTTCACAGATGTTTTTTTTAATTTTTAGGTTTAGGCTAAAGCCAGATGAAAGTTGTTTTTTTATAAACCGGGCTTCCTTCTTGAACTAACGTTCGTAACCTTTCTGGTTATGCTCTGGATTATAGCCCGCTCCTATTGAATATTGTGATCGTTAACCGAAATCCCAGACCCAGATTCCCAAACCCAAACCTCGAATCCCGAAAACACGCAACTCATCATTCATAATTTATAATTCATAATTTCAAAGGTATTTCCTGAAGTTCCAGAATTTTCTTTTTTTAAGGTAATTCAGGTTATTTTCATTAGTGTAGGCTTCTCTTTCAAATGAAATTCTTCTGTAAGCCAGATAACCGTCCTTGAATTTGAAAAACCAGTAATAATATTCAATAACATAGAAAATGTAGAAGAAAATGATGAGCATTTCCAATTGTTGCCGCAAATGGATTTTTTCGTGATTGATCAATACATTATTTTCCTTATCTTCGGGTTTCCTAATGAAGATAAAGGGAAAGAGAGCAATGCC
Organism: Chryseobacterium metallicongregator; assembly: GCF_031324065.1. Taxonomy (NCBI): domain Bacteria; kingdom Pseudomonadati; phylum Bacteroidota; class Flavobacteriia; order Flavobacteriales; family Weeksellaceae; genus Chryseobacterium; species Chryseobacterium metallicongregator. The sequence goes on along the minus strand of NZ_JAVIXS010000006.1, from coordinate 346,557 downwards.
ATTAATTTTTAATTTTTTTAAAGGCTTTTGGCATACAATTATCATAGTAACAAATATAAAAAGTTTTTTGACTAGCATTTAACTTATGGCCCATTATGACATCAAAGAAGGTGAAGACTTCTACTATAATGAACAGGGGTACAAGGTTTTTACAGAAAAATTCCATCTGAAAAGAGGATATTGCTGTAAAAGCGGCTGCAGACACTGTCCTTACGGGTACGATAAAAAGACTGATACATTCATTAAAAGTGATAAAAAAAATAAATAAAATGAAAAAATATATTTTTATTTTGTTGGCATCTGCTACTTTAGGCTTAACTTCTTGTAGCCCTTTTCAGGTACGTTCAGATTATGCTGAAACCGCCAATTTCAATTCTTATAAAACATATAAAATAAGAATTGATGATCTGAAACTGAATGATATTGATAAAGACAGAGTGCTGAATGAACTGTCGAGGCAGCTTCAGAGCAAAGGACTTCAGTCCGGAGAAAACCCTGATCTGATTATCAACGTAAAAGCAAATCATAAAAAAATCACTGATATCAATTCCTCTTCTCCTTACGGAATGTGGGGATGGGGCGGACCATTCGGATGGGGTGTTGGCATGAACAGAACATGGACAACGAACTATAATGAAGGCGCTCTGATTGTTGACCTTATTGATGCAAGAAGCAACAAATTGGTTTGGCAGGGTATCGGAAGCGGAATTTCTGTAGATTCTCCAAAAGCGAAACAGAGACAGATTCCAGAGATTATGGCTGAGATAATGAAAAATTATCCGCCACAAAGAAAATAAGATTTAAGTCATCCATTATATAAGCCGGTACGTTTTGTATCGGCTTTTTTATGCTTTGTGTTTTTTCACGCAGATAACACAGATTTGCACAGATGAGGCTGACTAAAAAGAGCCATTCCGAATGAAATGAAAAATCTCCTTTATTTGATTATCAATAAGATTCTTCCTACGTCAGAATGACAAAGTCAGATTACTTGACTTTTGAGACAACCACTTCTACTATTTAAGTTTTGGCTAAAGCCAAATGAAAAACGCTTTATTCTAAACCGGGCCAAAGCCTGGCTCTATTGAATTGAATACAGATACAGATATTTATCATTCATCACTCATTATGCATCGCATACAGTGCATTTAAAATTAACAATTTTGTAATTTTTTATTCACAAAAATTGTGGTATTCTTGCTGAAACTTTATACTAAATATTAATTATGAAAAAAATCATTTTATTTTCTGTATTTGCGGGACTTGCCCACGCTCAGGCTCCTGCAGGGTACTATAACTCTGCCAACGGACTGAGTGGTGCAGCACTGAAAACTGAATTAAGCAGCATTATCTCTAACGGACATCTGGATAGAGGTTATAGTGGGCTTTGGACAGCATATAAAACTACTGATATCGATAAGGACTACGAAAATGACGGGACTATCCTTGATATTTATTCTGAAAAGCCTGCGGGTAGTGATCCTTACACTTATACTCCGGGATCTGACCAATGTGGTACGTATTCTACTGAAGGAAATTGTTATAACAGGGAACATATTGTTCCACAAAGTCTTTTTAATCAGGCTTCTCCAATGGTTGCGGATATTCACTTTATCAGAGCTACAGACGGAAAGGTAAATGGGATGAGAAGTAATTATCCTTTCGGAAAGGTAGGAAGTACTACTTTTACTTCACTGAATGGCTCCAAGCTTGGAACTTCTGCTTCTTCAGGATATTCAGGAACGGTATTTGAGCCGATTGATGAGTTTAAAGGAGATGTGGCACGTATGATTTTCTATTTTGTAACCCGTTACCAAAGCAAACTTTCAACGTTTTCATCTGGAAATATGTTAGGAAGTTCTACTTTCCCGGGATTACAGACATGGGAACTTAATGTTCTACTGGCATGGCATAATCAGGATCCTGTTTCTCAGGCTGAGATCAAAAGAAATAATGCTTCATATACTTTCCAGGGGAACAGAAATCCTTTTATTGATAATCCCAATTATGTAAACCTTATCTGGGGTTCTCAGCAACCATCAGGTGACACTCAGGCACCTACTGCAGCAACAGGTCTGAATGTCTCAGGAACAACTTCAAGCAGCATTTCTCTGGCATGGAATGCTTCTACCGATAATGTGGGAGTAACAGCTTATAATGTTTACATGAACGGAAGTCTGCAAACGACTACGAGTTCAACTTCTACAACAATTTCAGGGCTTACTCCTTCCACAACTTACAGCTTTTATGTGGTAGCGAAAGATGCGGCTGGAAATTCTTCATCAAACAGCTCAACAGTTTCCGGTACTACTAATTCAGGAGGTACTACTCCGGGTACCAACTGTGCCAATGAAAATTTTGAAACAATCCCTGCAGCCAGCTCTACGTACACAACCAGAACATGGAGCAACGGAGGTATTTCCTGGACAGCAACGGATGCAAGAACAGACCAAACTATTAACAATAAATCAATTACGGTAAGAAACGGTTCTTTAACTTCCGGAAGCTCTGCAAACGGTATTGGCTCTTTAACGGTAACTACACAGCTTAAATTCTCAGGAACTAATGGTACTTTTGATGTAAAAGTAAACGGAAATACCGTAGGAACTATTCCTTACAGTACTTCAGCTGTAACTACAACCATCAATAATATCAACATTTCAGGAAATGTAGTGGTAAGTGTGGTTAATAATTCTGCAAGTAACAGAGTAGCTATTGATGATCTTGCATGGACATGTTATTCCGGATCTAGTGCAAGAATGGCTCAGAATACAGCTGCTGAAACAACTTCTAACAGTTTTAAAATTTCTCCGAATCCTGTTACCAATCAGGAGATTTTTGTAAAAGGAGATCTTCAGAAGGTAAAAAAAGCGGAGATTTATAACCTTCAGGGGAAAACTCTTCAGACGATTGATCAGCCTTTTAGAAATGGAAACTCTATTAAAACAAGAAATCTTGGTCAGGGAGTTTATATTTTGAAGCTGGATCAGGTGACGATGCAGTTCCTTGTAAAATAATTCAAATACTGATTTGATATAAAAATGCCGGTTCTTTTTGGACCGGCATTTATTTTTTTTAAACTTTCGCAGATTTTGCTGATTGAGCAGATCTTTTATTTTTCTAGTGTTTTATTTTAGAGGACAAAGAGGAATCAGCAAGCTAATCTGACTAAACAAATGGTTTAATTTCTTAGCTATATTCTTTTAGTTCAAGGAGATTTTATCCAGGTCCGGATATCCCGACCCTTTCAGAAGGTCTTTCCATTCTTTATTTTTGAATACGAAAAGATTACAACGGTATTCGTCCGGTTTATTATCTATTTTGGTTTCGCAATAGTAATAGAGCATATCTCTGTTTCTCCAGATGGCCACTTCCTGTCTGAATTTATTATGAGTCTGAATGATCTCATTGTCTTTAACTTCAGATTCAAAACCTTCGCGGATGGTATCAAAGCTAGGTTTCTGAAGGGTTTTATTCAGATTATCCAGGAGTGCTGTTTTTTCCTGTTCTGTATAGATATCCAGCTGATACATTCCTAATTCATCTTCTTTTTCATTGGCAAGCGGTCCAATTTCCTGATCTACCTTTCCAAAATGCAGAAGGACTTTGTTGATATTTTTATTATTCTTTCCTTCTAAATCTATCCCATTGAAATGTAATAACTCTTTTGATGAAAAAGCCAGCTTTTCATTTCCGATCAGAGTAACATCAGTGGTACGTACAGCATCCTTTGCCGTTGCTCCGGCAGATTTTAAAATTTCATTGATATTTTGTCCTACAGCAATTTTAGCAAGATTGAAGGGCTCTGTCTGAGTACTTCCTTGTGTTTCAACTAAAGACTCAGTATCTTTATTTTTCTGATGGCCGCATGAAGCAATTGCCAAACAGACCATTGGTATTACTATATATTTCAATCTTTTCATAATGTTAGTGTTAGCATGCAGTTATCAATAATAGAACAGAAAAAAAATGATTCAAGTATCCGGAAAACGTTTTTTATTCATTTTTAACTTCAAATTCCTATTTCTTTGCATGAGTATAAAACGCTTATATTATTTCAAATTCTTCCTTTCCTTCCGGAATATAAAATGAAATATCAAGCATCAGTTCTTGTTCTGATTCCGGGTTTTCCAGATATAAAGCAGATTCTCCGTTTGCCTTTTTTAAAAAAGCGACTTTATTTTCTGCACATACAAACATATAAGAGTCTGCTATGGAGTATAAGTTTTTATAAGATGTGCAGCAGCAGTTTCCTGTCCGTCTGCAGTCTTCACCTGATTGTCTACAATATAGAGAACAGAGGAAATATTGGGTTTATTATTGGTGTATTCATAATATTGTACCAATACCATGGTTTTATCTTTCAGATCCCATAGATAGGCTGCATTTCCCAATATTTCACCTTCATTATTCTTTGCAGGAACTCCGGCAAGAACCTTAGGATTTTTGTATTGTGATTTCATATAAGCCAAAAGATCGTTCCCTGCAGCGGTATCTTCCCATTCTATTTTTATTCCTTTTGTAAGTTTTTCCGCAGGATTGTTTATTAATAATCCTACTGTAGAGCTTTTTACGTTATTTTCTTTATGTTCCGGAAAGGAGATATTCCCGAATTTGTATCCGGCTACATCTTTGGTATACGCAATAGGGAGTGTGGTTACAATTTCCCTTGCCTCTGTCTGATACTTGGTATCTTTCAAAACTTCTTTATACCCTTTAGCAAAATCTACTTTTTCCAGGTCTGTCTTTTGTTGTGACTGGCATGATACACACATGATAAAATACAAAATTATTAAAACGATCTTTTTCATATTATCTAATTTCTTATTAACGGAATATCGGCACTGAATCCGAAAAGTTCTTCGAGACTTTTGATGACATCAAGCACAATTTCGTTAAATTTTCCTTCTGCAATGATACCTTCATCTTCTGTATACCTACAATACTATATGCAATGTATGATTTACCCTTTTTTATTTCCATCTATTTTATTCTAAAACCAGGGAGAAATATTTGAATATTTCTCCCTGTATTTTTTCTGTCAATGACTTCTCATTTCTTCTTCTGTGGAAAAGATTTTTAGTTCATATACTTGTACCATGGAGAAGCAGGAGGTGTAGGATATTTCAATCCAAAAACTGCATTATTACGGTAGGCATCTTTCGTCACAGAAATGTATTTATTTCTTATTTTTCCATCATCTTCAATAGAGATACTTAATATGGAATAATTTTTCCCGTCATCCCAGAAGAAAGAAGTAGGATATGTAAAGGAATTTTTTTCATTTTGATTCCATGACACTTTTTCCGGAGAAAGTTTTTTAAGTTTTTCAAAAATAGGTTTTACCAGTTTGGCATCTACCGTTGCTTTATCTGTAATAGAAGCGGTGGGATTTCCATTCTTTTTTACTATTTTTTCTACAAATTCCAAAGAATATTTTTCGGCAGCATTGGTGTCTAGTGCTCCTACTTTTCCTTTGTATACGGTAATCCTTGTTCCCATGGTATTATCTAATGGTATATTTCCATAGGTTATTCCTTTATTTTCATCAGCATAATATTGAATGATATCGTCTTTTGCGGCATCTTTCAGAAATAAGTCTTTGTTTTCAAAATCATACTTCTTTGCATCCTCCCCTAAGGAAACTGATGACAGGTCAAATGATTTATTTCCACAACAGATATTGATCAATACTACAAAAATCAATACCAACACTCTTGCTTTTTTCATACTACTTTATATTTTGATGATTATTATAACTCGTTATCTTTTTGATAAACTCTCTTTTAAAAAAATTATGATTTCAAATATATGAATACTATACAGGAAATATTAATGAAAAGCAGTAATAGTGCCAACCGGACAGACCAGTTTATTCTTTTTTTCATAGGATATGACGTAGTGTAGGTAGAAATTAAGGCGGCAAAAAATGCAGCAAAACCTGTAAAAAAACAGCCTGCAGCAAACATCAACCAATCCAGTTGAAGAGCATTTGTACTTTCTTCACCTGCTTTATCTGTTATCTTTAGTTTCTGTCCCATAACGGGTGGATTATCACTTGTAATATCCAGCGTTTTTATCACTTTCTTCCCATCATTATCTGTGTATTCTACTTTTGGAAAAAAAATGACTTTATCTCTGTAAGTAGAGTTTGAAAAATTTTTAAACTTCGTAATTTCTTTTTTATATCCCACTACGATTGCTTCATACTGTGGCTCATCAAAACTTCTATATGCTTTTTCCCAGAAAAAGGTATATGACAGGACAAACGCCATTGCATTCACAGAAATCATAATGATTGAAATGATTAAAAGAAGGAATCCTTTTTCCAGAAGACCTCCCTTTTTTTCTGAACTATTTCTGTTCGCCGCAAATTTCAAAAAGATTTTATATCCTTTATACAGAGAGAATATGACAATTATTGCCGTAAAATATCCTAAAAAAGTCATCTTTACTGATTAAATAATACTGAACCCTTTTTCTTTTGTTCTCATATGAAGCTTCACTTCTAGTTCTATATTGCTTTGTTTTTCAATATCGGGACTTTTGAATTGTAATGGTTGTGAGCCGTCTTTTCTCATCAACCTTACTAATTTTCCGTATCCCATTACTTCAAGCTGGAGATCTGATTCATGAAGTTCTTCTACTTCAAGGTTCTGAGAAAATAATTGTCCGGCACTCTCCAGAAATCTTTTTTTTCTTTCTTCCGTATAGTATAAGGCCTGTTCCTGCAATTTCATTTTGTCCTGTGACATGTCAAGGTACTTTCCGACATCGTGGCTTTGCAATACAGTCCTGATCTTTTTATAATATTTTAAAACATCACTGAAAAGATCTTCTTTTTTGATGTCTTTCAAGTCTACTGAATTCTGCCATCCGTCTAATACAAAAGGAAGTTCAACTTCTATTTCACCTGTGATTTCAAAATGAGGATATTTGATATTGCCACTCAGACCATCCCATGGTGATTCAAGTTTAGGGTGAAAAGCAGATCGGGAAGCTTTCCAGTTGTCAAGCTCAGCACAGAAAAAATCAATAGACATCATATCCTCTTCATCCAATATATTTTTTCCTAAACGAGGATACATTTTCCCGGTTACTTTATATTTCCCACTCTGAAGCAATGCCTGATTAATCATGGTATCACCTCCGAATCCTCCTTCTTTTGTCTCATCTCCGTACCAGTCTATCACAGGAACATCATTCACATAAATGGTTCCTGAACAGTACATTCTCGGATATACGGAATATAAGGGCTTTTTTAAATTATGCATAGGTCAATTTAAGTTAAATATTTTTTTTCCAAATAGAAGGTTTCTTCTTTTATTGCTTTTTCTTCTACTTTAAAATTGCTTTTCCACCAGCCTACTTCTCCTTCTATTTCTACTGAAAGTACTACTCCTGAGAATTTCAGGATAGGCTGTATGAATAATCCTTTAGTATCAGAATCCAGTACAATATCTCCTCCAAAGTAGGAATCTGCTTTTGCAGCGGCTTTAAATGTCATAATAGGTTTTGATTTAGTTCCTTTTACTCTTCCAATCTCAACGCTGACACTAAGCTCAATGGTAGCACCCATTTTACCTCCAATGGTGGTCTTCCCCTGCATATTGATCCCGTTGATACTGTCAATTTTCAGAGCATCTACCATGATTTCAAGTTCTCCATAAAATGTTGCTGTAAAGGTTACCGAAGCTCCCAGCTTTTCTAATCCTCCACGGAATTTATTAATGATTCTTGCAGCAGCAGGGTTTCCAGTAGCTCCATAAGAGGCTGCAGCAATAGCAGCTCCTAATATATCAATAACAACTTCAGCTCCGATCAGAGGTTTAAAACCAAAACCTACTTCCCCGATTACGCTGAGCGTATTTCTTTCGTTTACTCTTTCCAGATACCATTTCCCTACGACGGTAAATTTTGGATATCTGACATTGAAACCAACTGGTATTGCAGTTTCTTTCGCTGCACTTTGCGCATAATTGATTGCATTCTGTACAATATTTACAGCGGTGGCAATCATTCTGGCTACCAGTTTGATTTTATCTGCAAATTCATTGGTAAAGCTTCTCTTTTCTCTCCCGGCATCCCATTCAGCCGATAAACCTACTCCTATTGAAATCGGAACTTTTCCGGTTTCATTCATTCTCATCCTGTTGTATCCTGCCTGTCTGGATTTTTCCTGATGTTTTGCATAAACGGACCCAGGGGGCATATTGGCAGCTTTATAATTGGAAACATTCACCAAAAACTCAAGAGCAAGTTCCCATTTAATATCCGGATAAGCTTTAATCAGTACTGTAGTTCTTTTTTCATTACTAAAATATCTGCAGCTATGAACATGTAAATGAAACTGATTCGGATTGGTTGCTGAAGGCCAGATGTATTCTATTGGAAATGCATGAACTCTGGAAAGGTTTGAGTATACACCATACGTAAATGAAGGAGTGGTAAATGTCTTTACTGTATCTCCTTTATCTATCGCCTGTCCTACGTCTACAAGCAGGGTTTGTTTTTTATGTTTTCCTTTGCTGTCTCTGAAACATTCATTGGTTTGAAAACCTGTAATATCAATCACCAGATTTTTCTTTGTAGATACACTAGGCGCTGTTACTTCATAGTTAACAGTCTGGGCATCATGAGCATTGAATACAAATGAGATGTCTACTCTACGGTTATTTTCATAGTCTTTCTCATTTTTGTATCTAATGTTATCTTTTCCCATTTTATCATCGGTAGGATCTACTTCTCCTTTTCCTACAGAGATAATTCTCCTTGGATCTAATCCACCGTCAGCAAAGAATTTTTTGACAACATCTGCTCTTTTTTGGGAAAGTCCCTTATTGTAATTCTGTTTTCCGATTACACAGGCATAGCCACTCAGATTCATGGTGGCATCTTTATGTTCCAAGAGGAATTTGAGTACATTATTCAGTATGGCAACCCCGTCTTTATCAATGACTGTGGAATCAAATTTATAATAGATTGTTCTCTGAATATGTTCCTGCAGGGCAGCGGACTTTAGCAGTTTGACACCGTTTCCGTTGTCAAAGACTTTAACGGTTGTATTGCTGGCCTGGCCGTCCTTTGTTTCATTTTCAGTGATTTTGATGACTTCAAATTTACAGGGTTCTAGTCTGACAGAGTTTACATCCGGCTTATAGACTTTGGTGGGTGTCTGGTTCTGAGCACCGTTTGTATTAGTAGTGACCACTTTATTTTTCACATTCAGATAGATCGCATGAAGATCATCACCCAGTTTATCTTTGATGTATTGTTTCGAAGCAACATCTTTTACTTTAACATAGAATTCCTCTACATTCTGGATATTATCTACATAGGCCATCCAGGCAAAGGTATTTTCCATTTTCAGATTTACTTCACCATCTATTACCTGTACATTATTATAGGTATGGACCAGTTTATCTGCTTTTGCTGTCTGCTGATTCCAAAGTTCGATACTGACTGTATTTCCATTCAGTCCTTCTGTCATAAGGTTCAGATGAACAATGTGTCCGTAGGAAATGTATTCAGACTTTTTGTTGTTTTTGATACTTTTGCTGTTTTTTTGCGTAGACCACTTGCTGCTTACAATTTTGGGGTCACACCAGCCTTTTACAAATATTCCTGTATTACTTTTAGTATCTCTTACTCCTGAAAGACTGGCTTCAATATAAAACTGATAGCTTCCACAGAACTGCTTGCCAATTAAAAATTTATATCCTGTAGCAGAGGTTATCTGATTGATGATAATTTTTTTGCTGCTGTTCTGCCTCATCCAGGTCAGCGGTTTCTTTTTGTCTGCCTCTGTAGTGCCCGGCAACCAATCATCAACGCCGAACTGTACCCACTGATCTGGCTTTATAGTAACCCTCTGTCCTAATACAGACATTTTGGGATAATACAATCCGCTTACAACTTTTATTTTTTTTACGCCTTTTGCCATTTTCTTATCATTTAGATTGCACCATCCTGCCCTCCTCCTGAAGGCTGTTCGTTATACATTTCCTCAGAATCTACCAACGGATTGATCTGCTGCTGAACGTCTTTGTCGGCATTTTTAAAGTTCTGCTGGCTGGCTTCAGCTCTCTGTCCGTGATCTATAATCTCAATACATGGAGTTCCGGCAATAGCACATACGGCTTTGCTGTCTTCTACAATGATATATCCGCCATTGCTGAGCTGTACTTTATCATAAAACTTCTGCCATTCTGTAACCATAATTTTGCATGGAGGTGGTGGCACTCCCATTTTGGTACAGTTCCCGAATGTATTTTTTTCAAATGTGGCAGCTCCTATTTCTTTCGTGGTAACGATCAGTTTTTTAGAAGCACTTTTATCATTGGCATATTCTTTTTGGTGTGTAAGTACTTTCAGCTTGTCCGGAAGCTGTCCGAACTGGCATTTGCACATGGCGCCCTGTACTACAATATGTTTTTCTGCCATATTAATTTTATCTTTAGTGAAATGGTAATTTAGTTTTCATCAATTCCTGAAACTGATACTGAAATCTTTTTTTCTTCCTGCAGCATGATACTGCATTCCAGGTAAAGAGATTCCGGAAGTGAAGTTTCTCCTTTCAGATAACTTATGAGTCTGAAAGTTCCTTCTTCATTCATCACAGGGTTGTCTTCTATAATCAATGAAAAAGGTGATCTTCTTATAAAATCATCAATATTTCTTTCTTCATATAATTTTCCTGATCCTTCTATGGTAATCAGACCTGTTTCTTCTTTCAGCGGATCTGTTTCCAGTGTAAATTTATATCTGGGTTCAATTGCATTGTCCACTACAGGAAAAGTTGTTGTCATCTCTGTTTTAAATTCCTTTCCGAAGCTTTGGTATATTCCAAAGAATAAGGCACGGATGAAGTAATCATTTTTAAGGTAAAGACTGATTGCTTCAGGCTGGCTGATTACTTTTTCAATCTTTCCACAGTATTCGTCTACGGTTTCGCCTTCAAATTCTTTGTATAATTCATCTTTTACAGCCGTCCATCTTTTAAGAAATACGTCAGCATTTTCTACGGCTTCAAATTTCCCGTGTTCATCTGTACTGATCTGTAAAGGATATAAAACCTTAGAAGTTCTGTAAGCCAGCAGGTCTGCAATTTCATTCACTTCTTCTTCATTAAGATAAAGATTGGATGTTCTGTCTATTTCAAAAAAATGAATTCCTTTATCTGTTTTTAACCAGCGAACAGATGTTTCATATTTTAGTTCGTTTTTAGTTTCTCCTTTTTCAATGGTAATAACTACGCTGTATCTTCGCACTGAATTTTCCGGCTGAAGGGTAAGGCTGTTTCCTCTTCCGAATTTTACCAAAATATTTTTATCTGCAACCGCAGTTCTCGGAACAAAAAGTTCTTTCTGCCCGTTAAGGTTGATCAGAATCATATCCTTAACAGCACAATGGTTATTATGGAAGTGTTTTAATGCATCTTTATCCATCCCGTACAGTGAGGCTATACTTTTTAAGGTTTCATCTTTCTGAACGGTATGTATGTTATATTTCTGCATAAAATGTTCCTGCTTCAATTGCTTTCTTTATTTGATATTTTATTACAAATGAATAACCCTTGTTCTGTTAGGTCTTGGATCCATACCAATACCTTCTCTTCTTGCTGACCAGTGAAGGTATTCATGGCGAAGTTTTCTTAAATCATCCTGTTCCTTTACTTCTTTCTGATAAGCTGTCTGACGGTTTTCCGGGATTTCGTTTCCTCCGTAGGCATCCCGCAGGGCTTTATAATGTTTGAAAGAGTAAGGCTTGCCATCTCCCATCACGTAAGTTCTGAGACGGTCTTTTATTCCTATTAAAAACTGATCATCCAAAATAGAATATTTATCGTCTGTCAGTTTCTTTATGGTAATAGGAAGATTTTTATCTACCCCATATTCCGCCATAAAATGCAAAGGAATGTAGCTGTATGTCTTCAGCAGCTTACGTGTTCCTCTTAGTGATAAATAGAATCCTGGGGTAATGGTGAGCTCATCTTTATGATACCAACCTTCATTTTCAAGCTCTGTTTTTAATGCTTTTAATTTGGTGCTGGTAGTCCATGAAGTTTCCACTTCTTCCCAAGTTTCCTGTCCGTTTTCGTAAGCTCCACCTACATCACAGTGTACCCCGGGGAATGTTTTTTCAGTTCCGATATGCACTCTCGTAAGGTCAAAATTTTCCCTATGTTCATCTTCTGCAGTAAAGTGAACTACGGTCTGTGCTTTTCCGATATCATTCAGGCTCAGTTCTTCAACGTCATTGCTGAAATTAGGTACTGGCGACAGGTATTTTGAATAGGAAGAAACAGTATCGTAAATTCCCAGGAATCTTACTTTTAACACATCTACTTTTAATCCTGCTTCTTCAAGTTTAAGGCCTAAATGTCCCCATTTTGGAAGTTCTTCTGAAGCAACACCCTTTCCATCATCATCGGAATACGTTGTCACCGACACCGCTTCATTGGCAACTGTGCGTGAAGTGGCTCTATATTTTGCTTTTCCGATTTCGTATACAAAATTACGGGCAGCTGCAGCTCCACGGCTAAATCCGAATACATCAAAAGTAAGCACAGCAATTTTATCGGCTTTCTTTTCAGCTTTAATGGTTTTCACCTTTTTTACAATTTCTTCACAGCCTTTTCTCACTTTCGATCTGATTCCGGTTTCTCCTGTTCCGAAAGCATATCCCAACGTAGCATCGCCTTCCTTATCCTGTGTACCGATACCTTCTATATAAATGCCGAAGTTTTTATCATAGTTGTCCCACATGCGGGCTACGTTACTCCAGTCATTGTTATAGCTGGTGTTGTCTTCAGCTTTTCCGCCATGTTTTTTATGGGCATCTGTTCTTTTTTTTCTTTCGTCTGTATTGGTTTTATTATTCAGGGTTCCGTCAAAAAAAATCCCAATGGTAATATCCAGTACTTCCTCTTTGGATACAGATGGTGTATAACTTCCAAATTGATTGTTGTGCATAGTTCTTGTTTTTAAATTGACTGATTGAATGCGATTATTCTATCTTTCGGGATACCCTGATTTTTGCTTTGGTAACGGCCAGTTTTTCTTTTTCAGATTCTAAAGACACTAAAACTTTGGTATTATCTTCGTTGACTTTAATAATCAGATCAATGTTTTTGTCTTTTCCTGATTTCTGAAACAAATCAAATATTTCTTTATCATCAAAAGCGTCTATCCATACTGCATATCTGTTGTTGTTTTTATCTTTCCAGTAAAAACCGCAGAATTTTGGTACAGCTCTGCTTTTGTAAGTATTCTCTTTTAAACTTTGGTCAAAAAGATTTTCCTGCTCTCCGTTATAATTGGTAAAACCGAAATCAATCCATGTGGCACCTTCAGGAAGAACCACAACAGGTTTCCAGTTGTATTTTTCTCTGTATATGGTATAAATATCTGCTGCAGGATAACCTTTTTTTTCAATTTTCTCACGGACTTCCGGCTTGAATGTCTTATAAGACGGATCCTTGAGCATTCTGTCTGCAAAGCCTTCCTTCAACATATACTGAGCATTATCGTATGCTTTTTCTTTGGTAATAATGGTATCATGAGCCTGAAAAGCACCTATTTCTTTCTGGTTTCCGGGACCTTTCATCCAAAGCACTACTCTTCCCTGCGGAGCTAGTCCTACCACAAAGGAGTTGTAAGTAGCTTTCTTTTTCGTATCCTGATCTACAAACCCTTCATCAAAAAGGTTTTTTATCTTTTCTTTATCCAGATTCCATTTTCCGGTGTAGAATTTATTTTCTACCAGAGAATACCATGTGAATTCCAGCTGATGGGGAGCATCCATTCTTTCGGTGTTTATATTCATGGTACCACCTTCTTTTCCCCATCCTGTATTCTGTGTTCCCCAGATGGCATCAAAAGCGTACGTAAAATCATCGGCAACAATAGCTCCTTCATATACCTCCATCGGGTATTCCTGTGGGGCAGAAACGGTTCCCAGCCAATTGTATTTTTCTTCCATTTTTTTATTCTGACAATTCGTTAATGAAAAACACCCTATTAAAAGAATCAGCAGGTTATACTTACTTATGACCATGGGACATAATCTTCTTATTACTTGCTAAAACCAGGTTATCTCTATGGGCTTCCACATTGATTTTCTTTGCTATTTTTTCAACCTTTTTTCCTACGCTCAGATGATAAGAATCTTTGACTGTTATACGCAGATTGGTTGCTGTTTTGATGATCGCCATATCAGAAAAGTTTTGATTTTTCGGCACTGTTGAATTCTACAATCTTTCCGCTTTGCATGGTCATATTTTCCAGTTCGCTGAACATGGAAATTTCTCCAGCTATTTCGTTCGATGTTTCAGACTGTCTCTTGAATTCTTTTTCAATCATTTCCGTTCTGGTGTCGGAAGCTTCCGTGATGTCTCCTGAAGCGGTAAGTTTCATATCTTTTCCTGCGATGGAAACAATATTATCATTCGCGGTACTGGTAATACTTGCTCCAGCTCCTATTGAAATTTCTTTTCCTGCGGTGATATTGATATTATCGCCAGCATTTAAAGTAAAATTTTTAGGTGCTTTCATGCTGATATTGCCCTGTCCGTCCATGTAATAGGTATTACCACTCGGGTCAAGTATCGTTACACTTCCTTCTTCATCATTCATTAGAATCCTGATTCCGCTTCTGGTCTGGATGGATTTCAGATGATTGTTAACGCCACCTCCTAAAGCAATGCCTCCATGGAACATTCCTCCCATTACGAAAGGTCTGTCCGGGTGGCTATGTACAAAATTAACCATTACCTGATCCCCAACTTCCGGAATGGCTACGTAACCACGGTTTTGGGTAATCTGATCTGTTCCTCCTGCATCAGGGCTCATCATACGGATAAAGTGAGTGGTATCATTGGTCTGCCAGTCAAATCTTACCTGTATTCTTCCCTGTCCTTCAGGATCTGTATTGGAAATTACTGTGGCAGTCTGTGGTTCAGCCTTTGGAATGGTATATTCCGGTTTTGGAAGAAACCCTGTATCTGCCGCTATGCCTACGAAGCTACCATTGTAATGACCTATCGTGTCAATTTCATGTTCTGCTTCAGTAATCATGATTCTGGTGAAATACGAGGTTTCATTGGAATCCTGTTTACGCATCTGGACATCTGCTACGCAACCTGGGTGCAGGAAAGGAACCGTTGTATTTCCTGAAATAGAAAAAACATTTACCGCCTCACTTCCGGATGCACTTTTCTGAGAGTACTCCACATCTAAGTGGGTAGTAGCTTTGATGGGAGCCATCTGCAAAGCAGGAGTCTTATAAATAGTTTCGTTATGACTGTATGCTGTTTTCGCAAGGTCACTTACATGCTTGATGGGTGTAGAACCGGATGTCAGCCTTTCATTTTTATTACTGTTGTAACCGTAGAATTGTGGTTTGGTGTGTACCGCTTTCAGCTCAACTTTTATTTCATTGGCGCTGCTTCCGTAGGTAAGAATAATAGGTTTATTCTGAGCAGGTAGTTTTCCGAAATGTAAAACTTCACCGTCATAGTAAAATTGTTCACCATAAGCTTCAGCCATCCTTGCCAGGTAGTTATAATGTGTTTCATCATACTGGCTGCTATAGATAATCTGAGAGAAGTTATTGGCATCTACTCTGACATCAAATCGGCTTTTATCAATTCCCTGTTTGATCACTTCTTCGGCAATAATTCCTACATTAACAGATTGGCTGCCTCCAAAGCTCTGAATATGCGGTGCGCCGTCAAGAAGGATGGTAGGACTGAAACCTGTAAGCACAATATTTCCTAAGCTCATATGCTCCTGACTGAATCCTACTCCGGTAATTACTCCTACAAAAGTTCTCTCCGGACTGTTGTCAATATCTTTATAGGAAATAACGGCTGTAAGTCTTTTTCCAAGGAATTTATTGGCTTCTTCCAATGAATGGGTCTGTCTGTCTCCCAGAGTATCGTGTGCCAGTGTCAGCGTAAATTCGTGATGTCGTCTGGTACTTTGCTTAAGCTTGAAATGCTTATAGTACTTGATAATTTTCCCTTCTATGACAAGAGAAAGTTTTACCAGACGGTTGATACCTGTGTGATGGTTTTCGGAAATTCCATCTGCATTCTGCGTCGGACGAAAAGACGTCGCTTGTGAGTTTCCAGGTGTATTTGACATATTTTTAGTGATTTGATTAGTTTTCTAAACGATTATTCAACAGAAAGAGAGTTTAAAAATAAAAACAAAAGATCCTGCAGAATATAGTCTTAGGTAAAAAAAGACCGTCTTATAAGGACAGTCTTTTATTTCTTACTCATGAAAGACTTAGCTCATTGGCCAAAGTCCGTCATAAGATGAATTTCCATAGGTAATGCTTTCAGCACTTATTACAAAGCTGATCAGCATATTATTGCTATCAATGGCATCGAAGTCTACTTCATGCTGAATTACATATCCGTTTTCCCACTTCAAAGAGATTAATGTTCCTTCTTCGTGAGATTTATTAAAGTTGATTTCTCCGCTTGTTGGTTTATATTTACTGTTTAATAAACTTTCTAACACATCAGATTTTTCTGTTGCTTCAATTGTTACTTTGATCAATGCGTTTGACGGGTCAGATGCTACACGTCCTGAAACATCTGTAGATCTTGACACGCTATAGTTAAGCTTTAACAACTTCTGACCTTCACCTCCATTGAATTTTAAGATTCCTCTTGAATTTCCTGCCATATTCTTAAATTTTAATCATTAACGACTCTTCCCTGATATAGGATTTATATAACAAAGATAGAGTTCATGTTCTAATTTAAAAAGTTTTTAGGGCACTGTTTCAGAAATTGTAGTAGTTCTACGACATTTTAAAATTCTATCCAACAAAATAATACAGGAATTTTAATCTAATAAATTTTATTTTATATTAAAATTTTTCTACATAAACTCCCATTAATCCATGCAAGGCAGAAGACCAAAACACAAAACGATACTCACAACCAAACTCTTATAATTTAATAGTTAAGAATGTTTATATATACCCAACTACCATAATAATAAGATTAACAATCACTAAAATCATTAAAATATTCCCGTATTTTCTTTTTTTATCGATGAAACTCGCGCCAAGGATCAAAAAGAATAACAATAAGGTGTATACAGCCGGATACATTTGAAAAGCTTCTGAAAACTTTCCTTCAAATACCAATACGATTGCTCTCTGCGCACCACATCCCAGGCATTCTATCCCAAGGAATTTTTTACTGGGACAGGTAAGCATAAAATCATTGATATCCATTTCTGTCGTTTTTACAGATTATTTATGGTCATTAAGTAGAGATTTTGGCTCTGGTATACTGGTGCGGGAAAAAGCAGTCTTCTTTCATTTCAAAAGATCCCTGAACAGCAATATAAGGATTTCTTAGAATTTCTCTTGCTACAAAAATAAGGTCAGCATCTCCTTTCTGAAGAATTTCTTCAGCCTGTTCCACACTGGTAATCAAACCTACTGCTCCTGTCTTCACTTCAGCCTCATTTCTTACCTGTGAAGAAAAAGGAACCTGATACCCATCGAAAACTGAAATTTTCGCTCCATGAATATTTCCACCACTGGATACATCTACAAGATCTACGGAATGTTCTTTCAGAATTTTCGCCAGCTCTACGCTGCTATGAATATCCCAGCCATTTTCTGCATATTCCGTTCCTGAAATTCTTACAAAAAGGGCTGTATTTTCATCCAGTTCTTCGTTTACAGCATCTACAATTTCGATCAGAAATCTGATTCTGTTTTCAAAGCTTCCTCCATATTCATCTGTTCTGATATTGGAAAGCGGCGACAAAAACTGATGGATCAGATATCCGTGAGCTCCATGAATTTCGATGACATCAAAACCAGCTTTTACGGCTCTTCGGGTTGCTTTTTTAAAATTCTGAACAATTTCCTTTACCTCATCTGTACTCAATACATGCGGAATTCTTTCCGTAGGATGATAAGGAATAGGGCTTGGTGCAACTGTTTCCCAGCCTTCTTCCACAGGAATCTGTATATTATTCCATGTTGACCCTTTTCTTCCGGCATGAGCCAGCTGAATTCCTATTTTACTTTCTGAATTTTCGTGTACAAATTCTACAATTCTTTGCAGTTTCTCTGCCTGTTCATCATTCCAGATTCCCATGCAGTGATTGGTAATTCGTCCTTTGGGTTCTACCCCCGTAGCTTCCACCATCAAAAGACCTGTACCGCCCTGCGATCTGCTTCCGTAATGTACAAAATGGAAGTCGTTAGCTTCTCCGTTTTCACATGAGTACATACACATAGGTGACATGACCCATCTGTTTTTTAACTCTATATTCCTGAATTTTATTGGTGTGTATAACATTTTTAGTCTTAAAAAAATTGAACTTTTTACCAGGAGAATAAAATATTGCTCACTTCATTAAAAAGAACTAATTTTACCCCCCTTTTTTAGTTGACAATATATGAAAAAAGACATACAGATCAGTTACGAATATTTTAAAAATAGCAGCGAACTGAGCGATATAGAGAATACATTATTTGAAAGAGCCAAAGAAGCTCGTGAGAACGCTTATGCACCTTATTCACAGTTTTTGGTAGGATGTTCCGTCTTATTGGAAAACGGAGAAATTTATTCCGGAAACAACCAGGAGAATGCAGCTTATCCGTCCGGACTCTGTGCAGAAAGAACGACTCTTTTTTGGGTCGCAGCCAATTTTCCGGATGTGAAAATAAAAAAGATCTTCGTGGTGGGTGGACCTAAAGAATTCCATGAAAAAAACCCACCGATTCCCCCTTGTGGAGCATGCCGTCAGAGTCTGATTGAATACGAGACCAAGCAGAATGAGAATATCGACCTTTATTTTTCAAGTATGAATGAAGAGGTTGTAAAAGTAAGTGCAGTAAAAGATCTGCTTCCTTTTTATTTTGATTCTACATTTTTGTAAGGGTAACAAAAAATAAAAAAGCTGTTTCATACGTTGAAACAGCTTTTTCATTATTCTTCTTCAGATTCTACATCCTCATCGTCTTCATCTTCATACTGCTCAAGATAGTAGCTAAAGCTGAAGTCTTCAACCTCTTCTTCCGCATCTTCCAGCGTGGTCAGCAAGTCTTCAAAAATCTCAAGCTGATCTACAGTCATGTTAACGAATTCTAAATGGAGTGGCATTTCCAGATCACCGGTAATGGTATCAAAAAGTGCATCAAGATTATCACCAAACTGCTCAGGAAGCTGGATTTTCTCCTTTAGCTGGGTGTAAAAATCTTCATAGTCACCTATGTCTGTAAAATCTATATATACTGTCTTCATATTGAATTAAATTTCCAATTTTTATTAATTAAAAAAGTTTTGCATTTTTTGCAGAAATCCGTTTCTTCATTGGTTGGATTCTTACCTTCTGCATCTCTCATAAAACACATTTTTTCCGGGCAATGTGGCAACCCTTGTGTATGTCCCAGCTCATGAATGGCAATTTTATAAAACTGCTCATCCCGGTTTTCTTTGCTCAGTCTGAAATTTGAAGCTACGCAAGCTTTTCCTGGCCTATACCCCAACCCCATGATTCCGAAATCTTTTATCTTTCCTCTTGTAGCACTGATATCCTTTGCTGTAAGACCAATGGTAACAAAGCCTTCTTTTGTTTCTTTATTCAAAAATTTAATAATTGAATCGGCTCTATACCGGTTTCTCTCTTTATAATAAGTATTTTCAGGAAAGTCTATCGCTGCCAGAACTTTTACGTTTGGATATACGTTTTTTATTCCTTCAGTCACTTTTGCTACAGTTTCCGGTTTAATATCTTTAAACGGCTGTATGAGGATTGTTATGTCTGGTTTTTCTACCTTTTCCTTTATTGTATCTTTCTTTTCTGAACATGAGTATGTCAGAATCAAAAGAATGGGAAGGTAAAAAAAGCTATAATTTTTCAAAATTAAGATTTATAATAATTACAATACAAATTATACTTCCTGTCATTGCGAGGAACAACGTGACGAAGCAATTTCAGAAAACATCCATAATATTTTCAACATCGTCTGCAAGATCTTTCCAATCAGAATTCATACTATTGATCAAATCCAGTTTCTTTTGTCTGGAACCTGCTTTTATTTGTTTTTCTCTACATATAGCATCACCTATTTCCTGAAAAGCTTCCCAATACACCAAAATATATAAATTATATCTTGAGGTAAAACTTTGAGAATAACAGGACTCTTTATGCTGTTGAACACGTTTTGGCAGATTTGAAGTAACTCCTGTATAAAGAGTAGTGTGATTTTTATTCGTCATAATGTAGACAAAATCCGCTTTCACCTGTGATTATTTTTTTGAGATTGCTTCGTCACGTTGTTCCTCGCAATGACTATTTCTTATTACAACCTACTGCTTTTCAAAACTTTTATAATGGTTTTTCGTAAGGTATACATCGCCATTTTGAGTATAGATAATACGATCAGCATTTCTTCCACCACAATGATAGTTTACATCTGCTTCAAAGTATCGTTCTCCATCCGGCAAACGTCCTTCCCTGTTTCCGAATTTATCACCACCAATAGCTTTTCCGGGAAGTACATCGCAAAGATTTCCTTTAGAAGGATTCCAGCCCTGTTTTCTTGCTTCATTTTTAGTGATATAATAATCCGGAAGCTTATGATTTTGCTTTACATAGCTGATTACCGTTTTCTCTTCTGTAAGCTCATCTATAGAAATCTGAGCAGATGAATTCCCCTCCGGAGAAGTACTTCCATAACTCACCGTTTCTTTTTTTGCAGAACCTGACTGATCTTTTTTATCTTCAATAAAGTTCCTGTAGACGTACATCACAGACATTCCGAAAAGAAGCCCCAGACATATAAAAAAAACAGATCTTATTTTACCGTTCATAGCTATTATTTAATGTAACACTATTTTAAGCTCTCCACTCTTCAGGAATATCACAAACCGGAATAGGATCCATTTTATGTTTCGCAGCTTTATGCATTCTGTCGAAGATTAAGAATACTTCCTTATCTCTGCCTTCATAGTCATCAGCAGTTTTAGTTCCGTATTCTTTCTGTATTTTTTCCAGTTCCGGATAAGTAGCTCCAATCTGCTGCTCATCTGTTCTGTCTACATCCCAAAGTCCATCCGTAGGAATGGCTTCCTGAATACTTTTGATTAAATTAAGTCCTTTGGCTAGTTCATATACCTCTGTTTTATAAAGGTCTGCAATCGGAGAAACATCTACTCCTCCGTCACCATATTTTGTATAAAAACCAATCCCGAAATCCTCCACTTTATTTCCTGTTCCGCAAACCAGAAGTCCGTTCAGCTGTCCGTAATAATACAGAGTAAGCATTCTCAGACGGGCTCTTGTATTGGCAAAAGCTAATTTTTCATTAGGGTAAAGGTCATCATTTACATCAAAAGTTTTGTAAAGTTCCTCAAAAGCAGGTGTCAAATCTACTGACATGATTTCTACATTAGAGAATCTGGCTTTAAGGTCATTCATATGATCCAGAGCACGACCTACCTGATCTGCTTTCTGACGGATGGGCATTTCTATCAGTAATGTTTTCAGCCCGGTCATTGCTGCCAGTGTAGAAACTACCCCGGAATCTACTCCTCCGGAAACCCCAATTACATATCCATTTACTCTTGCTTTTGCTGCATAATCTTTTAACCAGCTTACAATATGATCTATCACTTTTTGTGTCTGCATCGTTTATCTTTTTTTAGTCTATTCCAAATTCCTGAGAGTATTTCACCACTCCTTTTTTATTTTTTAATCCATCTTTTACCAATTCTACAGCCATTCCGTTTTCTTCCGGAATATCGAATGGAAAAGAAACCCCAAAATTACTTGTTTTTTTGTAACCAAAGCGCGGATAATAACTTTCATGTCCGAGAAGAATTACAGATTCATATCCCAGTTCTTTTGCTATACGATGTCCTTCAAGAATAAGTTTGGCTCCGACTCCCTTATTCTGAAATTCAGGCTTTACGGAAACAGGCGCTAATGCAAGCGATGGAAAAGATTGTCCATCACCTTCAATAGTAATTTTTGTAAACAGAATATGTCCGGTAATTTCTCCGGTTTCAACTTCTGCAACCAACGATAATTCCGGAACAAAGGCTTCAGATTTTCTCAACTTTTCTACCAGAAACTGTTCCTGATGATCACTGTGTTCCATTTCCCTGAAAGCTTCTTCCGTAAGCTGAAAGACCTGTTGATGATCTTTTTTTTCTTCCTGTCGTATTGTTATCATTTTTTACTGTATTTTTCACGCTTCAGCTCATACCAGAAGCAAATTCCGTCCGGTTCTTCAAACTCACCGGTTTTTTCAAATCCTAATTTTCTTAAAATATGATTGGAGGCATCATGTTCAGAATGTGCATAGGCATAAATAGCTTCTGCATTTAAATCATTAAAGCCATAATTCAGAGAAGCTTTTCCTGATTCTACAGCATATCCTTTTCCCCATGATTCCGGAAGGAAACGATACCCCAGTTCCAATACATTTTTGTAACCATTCGTTTCATGAGTCAATAATTTTAATCCGCTCCATCCTATCAAAAGTCCGCTTTCTTTTTCCACTACTCCAAGCCTTCCAACTCCATTTTCCTCATACTGCTTCTGAATCATACTGATAACATTTTTTGATTCATTAACATCTGTCAAAACCGGAACGCCAATATATTTCATGACTTCAGGATTGGAATCCAGCAGAAATATACGTTCAAAATCTTGATCTTCGAGTTTTCTTAAAATCAGTCGTTCTGTTTCTATTTTCATAATCATTAGTTTTTATTCTCCAACTCCAAAAATGGTCGCCTCTGTTTTTGTTCCTTTTTTGATATCCGAGTCTTTTATTGTATTCCCAGCTACATTTAAGGTTTGTAAGAAAGGATTACCGGAAATATCAATTTTTTGAAGTTTATTATGTTCTAAGTTCAGTTTTCTTAATCTTTTAAACTGAGTCAAGTCTATTGTTTTTAATTGATTTAAAGATAATGTTAATTGATCAATTTTTGGAATTCCTGACAGCGAAATACTTTCCAGCAGATTATTATCCAGATATAATGAGGTTAGGTTTTTAAGATTTTCCGTTTTGAATGAAGAGATTTTGCATCCTGTGCACGAAAACAGTTCAAGCTGATCCATATTATTTACCACGATATTGGAAATCACATTATCATCCAGAACAATCATTTTCACATTTTTGAAAAGGTGCAGGTCTTCTGTGGAAGTAATTCCTTTCTGAACAAGGAAGAGATTGGTAACCATTCCGGCTTCCTGGGATTCAAGTATTCCGTTTTTATTCAGATCAAAATTTCCCAGTACTACTTTTTCAAAATTTTTGTCTTTAAACTCAAGCTTTTGTCCAAAGAAAAAAGAAAGTCCCAAAATAATAAAGATAACTGTAAATATTTTAATTTTCATCATGAATTGTGTATTTAATCCTTATTTTTGTCAACTTAAATTCTATGTAAAAATAATGAAGATTTTTAGATATATTGCACTTTCTTCTCTTTTAGCTGCCGGACTTATTTCCTGCAAAAAAGAACCTGAAAATCAATGGAAGGTAGAAGTTAAACAAACTGCCGAAAAAGTTGACATCACGGATATTTCCAAAGAATTCTATAATCCGAATATTCCATTGGATCAGTTTAAAGCTCAATTTCCCTGGTTTCAGGGCAGTGTTTCTGATGCCGATTTTGGAAAAAGAAGAGCAGATACTGAAGAAATAAAAATCTATAAGGAAGCGATTGGGAAAATAGATCAGGCAAAGCTTCAAAAGGAACTTCAGAGTTTATTTTCACATATCAAATATTACTTCCCACAGTTTAAAACCCCAAAAGTATATCTGTTTTCATCTGCCTTACAGATGGTTCAGGATCCGATATTCTATGACCAGAAAGGCAATCTGTTATTTATAGATGTCACCGGTTTTATGGGAGATGGAAATCCTAATTATAAAGGCTTGGAACTGTATTTCCAGAAGTCGATGAACCCACAAAATATTGTTCCAAAAGTATCGCAGCTTTTTGCTGAAAACATTGTTACGGAATCTCCTGATCACCAGAAATTTATTGATCAGATTATTCTGAACGGAAAAGTAATGATTCTTCAGGATGCTTTTCTTCCGGATACGCCTGATTATCTGAAAATGAATTATACTCAGAAACAATATGAATGGGCAACAAATAATGAAGCGAATATCTGGAACTATTTTGTAGAAAGTAATCTGATCTTCGGAGATGATCCAAGGTTGGGAGAACGTTTTATTTCTCCTGGACCATTCTCGAAATTTTATACAGAGATCGACAACGAATCTTCACCACAAATCGGAATTTTTACAGGATGGCAGATCTGTAAGGCATATTTTAAAGAAAAGCCTGAAACAAAGTTAACAGATTTCCTGAAAATGGACGCCACTACCATTTTTAATCAATCTGGTTATAAACCTACTGTAACGAAATAGATAACATCACATACCTATATAAGACCTTTTGTACAAAACAAAGGGTCTTTTTTATTTTCAACACAAATCAAATACATATGGAAAATTTAATTAGTATTCGAAATTTAAATTACGGATTTACCCGTGATAAACTTATCCTGAAGAATATTGATCTTTCGGTTCCGAAAGGAAGTATTTTTGGTTTTCTAGGAGCCAATGGAGCCGGCAAATCTACTACCATGAAAATGCTTATCGGCAGCATTCCTGATGACAACAATGCCATCCGTATTTTTGACAAAGACTTATCCAATCTGTATCCTGAAGGATTCCAGAAAATCGGTAGTCTCATTGATACTGCAGCATTCTATGATCACCTTTCAGGTTGGGATAATCTTATTATTATTTCCAGACTCCGAAATTTACCTGAGTCTGAATGCGAACGGGTTTTACATCTGGTTGGTCTTTGGGACAGCAGAAAAATGAAAATGAAGAAATATTCCCTGGGAATGAAGCAAAGACTCTCAATTGCCATGACTTTGCTGGGAAATCCGGATCTTCTAATTCTTGATGAGCCTGTAAACGGGCTGGATCCTAACGGAATGCTGGAAATGCGGGAATTATTGATCAAACTCAACCAAGAGGATGGAGTCACAATTTTTATTTCAAGTCATTTGCTTCAGGAAGTTGAAAAAATGATTACACATCTGGCTATTATTTCTCATGGTGAGATCCGTTTTACAGGGAGTATACAGGATCTCAATGAACTTTACAGATACAACCATATCAGAATAGGAATCCATAACGCTTCTCAGTTTATAACTGAAATTCCGGAAAGCTATTCTCCTGAAATCATTAATGATCATACCATAGAAATCACTGCAGAATCGAAAGAAAATATTGCAAGCCTTATCAAAAAGCTGGTTCTGAATAATGCTGAGATTTTTGAAATTAAAAATAATGCAGGTCTTGAAGACTGGTTTATGGAAATCACAAAAAATTAAATACGGATGAAAAAATTAATGACAGCCATCGGCACAGAATGGCTAAAAACAAAAGGATTAGGATTAACCTATATTGCCATTATTTTGGGAGCTTTAATCCCACTTGTTAACTTTATTCCGGGATTTTTTAAGAAGAGCCTTGTCATAGAAGGAACACTAAAGTATTCGATATTTGAAGATGCAATTGGTGGAGAAGCCATTAAGTATTTTACCTTTTTTATTTTACTGTTATTCGTAATCATCGCCGCTAACAGAATAGCACAAACTGATCATAAAAATAACGGTTGGCAGCTGATGGAAACACAACCGGTAAGCAGGCTTCAATTATACACATCAAAATACATTATCTTATTATTTTTAAGCTTTTTATGCATCGTTTCTTATTTTGGATTTAATATCATTTTAGCTCTGGCAGACTATTATATACATCCTGATCCTGCCAAGCTCATGACTTTTGACATTGTCTGGATGGTGAAAACCTTTATCAGAATCCTTGTTACCATTTTAGGAATTGCTGCTCTTCAGCTTTGTGTTTCAGTTGCTTTCCAGGGATTTATCTGGTCATTTCTCATAGGATCTCTGGGACTGGCGTCCAATATTACTTCCCTTGTACAGAAGCAGGCTTATTTTTTCAATCCTTATAGCTCGTTGTATACTTTTTGGAATGCGCCCGAAATAAAAAACCTGAACAGTTTTATTTCTCATTCTGAATACATGAGTCTTTTCTGGATGATCATCTTTTTTATTCTTGGGTATTTCTGGTACAGTAAGAAAGGTTTTAAAAATGCATTCCTGAAAAATAAAAAACAGATATTCATTTCATTGGCAGCCTTGATTATTGGCTCCGGACTTCTTTATATTTTCCAAAAACCCAAACCTTATCACAGCGATGGAACGGGAGTCGTTATTAAAGGAAAATTGGAAACGGACCTCAAAATAGATTCTGTAAGAATTTATTCTAAAGATTTCCACAAAAAAATTGGAGCAGCCATCGTTAAAAATAATACATTCAGCTGGTTGACCACACAAATCCTTCCTTTAGACGAATATATTCTGGAAATCGGAAATAAAAAAATCAATTTCATCATGGCAAATGGTGATTGGTTCAATTTTGATATTAAACTGAATACAACCAACCTACTATCCTATGTGCAGTCTAACAGAAAAGCTGATCAGGTGTATAAGAACAATGAAAATTCTTTTGGATATGAATTCCAGTATGCGCTGGAAAAGCAGAATTATACTAATGATCCGGTTAAATTTTATGATGTGGCTGAATCTGATTGGAAAGAAAACAAAAGAATCCTCAATGTGTTTGCCGATGCCGGAAACAATGCTCTTTCAGAGGACTACAAACAGTACAGAAGACAACTGATGGCAATTCAATATCTTAATGAGATCAATAATTATAGGAAAATGACTTCTTTGACAGACTCCAGGTTTGCTCCACCTGCTTCTTTCCTGAAAGAACTTAATGAAAATATCCAGAAACCGGGTCAGCTTTTAAGTAAGAATGATAATTATCTGCAATATAAACTGGATCATCTATTATCTGATAAAGAACAGGTTTCCAATCCGGACAGTATTCTTTTTGTAAAAATTGACCAAATGCCAAAAGGACTCTCTAAAGATCAGCTATTGTCAAAACATTTAACAAAATCTATAGAGTTACAAACGGATAGTATCACAAGAAATAAACTTTTTGATAGTGAAATCGGTAAGATATCGAATGGTGATTATAAAAAAGCTCTTTACACAAAACTTGATGAGATTAACAGATCTCAAAAGGGGTCCGTTTTTCCGGATATTACTCTTCTTAATGACAAAGGGATTACCCAAAAACTTTCAAAATATAAGGGAAAATATGTGGTAATAGATTTTTGGGCTACCTGGTGTGGGCCCTGCAAGCAGATTCGCCCTGTATTTGAGTCAAGAAGTTATCAGTACAGATATTATGATAATATCCAGTTTATTTCTATCAGTTTGGATGAAGAACAGTCTAAATGGACCAATTATTTAAAAACAAAAACATCAAGTATCCCGCAGTTCTGGCTTGTAAATGCTGAGCAGTTCATGAATAGATATAAAATACAATCTATACCAAGATTTATCATTATAGATCCTGAAGGTAAAATATTTAACTTTAATAGTCCATTTCCTGATGAAGATAATTTTGTAGAAGCCTTGGATAAGCTGAAGAAGTATTAACTTTGCACGAAATTAGAAACAAAAGAAAGTTATGAGAAAGACTCAGATTACGATAGATGTAGAGCTTGATGAAAATCACGTACCGGAAAACATTACATGGAACGCTCAGGATGGAGGTATTGACAAACAAGATACCAAAGCTACTATGATTTCTGTTTGGGATGATAAAACAAGAGAAGCGTTAAGAATTGATCTTTGGACCAAAGAAATGCCGGTAGATCAAATGAAGATGTTTATCCACCAGATTTTAATATCTTTAGGAAGCACATACCAGAGAGCGACAGGTGAAGAGGATGTGGCACAGTGGATGGAAGAAATCGCAGAAGAATTTGCGGTAAAATCTGCTATTAAGTAAAAAAATATAATTGCGGTAAGCTGCAGGCAGTAAGCGGTAAGCTTTTTGTACTCAGCTAGAGCAAATTTTAATAAAAAACAATGAACATAAACGAATATGCTTAATGTTCAAGCCTAAAGCAAAAAATTATGAATTTTAATACAAAAGTAATTCACGGAGGGCAGCACCACGAGTCTGCAACAGGTTCTGTAAATGTACCTGTATTTTTGACCTCTACATTTGCACAGAAAAGCCCGGGAGTACATTCCGGATATGAATATTCAAGAGCTGCCAACCCTACAAGACAAGCATTGGAAGATTCTTTGGCAAGTATTGAAAACGGAGCGAGAGGTTTAGCTTTCGGTTCTGGTCTTGCTGCTATCGACTGTGTTTTGAAATTATTAAATCCAGGTGATGAAGTGATTGCTGTAGATGATCTTTACGGAGGTACTTACAGAATGTTTACAAGACTTTTCGAAAAATATCAGCTGAAGTTCACGTTTGTGAATTTTGATGATGTTTCTAAAATTGCTGGTGTTATCACAGATAAAACCAAGCTGATCTGGGTAGAAACACCAACTAACCCATTGATGAAGTTAGTTGATATCAAAGCTGTTGTAGACATTGCTAAAGGGAAAGATATTCTTGTAGCAGTAGACAATACTTTTGCAACTCCTTATATCCAGAGACCTATTGATCTTGGAGCTGACATCGTAATGCACTCTGCAACCAAGTATTTAGGCGGACACTCTGATGTGATTGCCGGAGCGCTTATTGCTAAAGATGCTGAACTGGGAGATAAACTTCACTTCATTCAGTTTGCAAGTGGGGGTATTTTAGGACCTCATGATTCTTACCTTGTATTGAGAGGAATCAAAACACTTGCATTAAGAATGCAGAGACATTCAGACAATGGTCTTGCAGTAGCAAAATATTTGGAGACTCATCCAGCAGTAGATAAAGTAATTTATCCAGGATTGGAATCTCACCCACAGTATGAATTGGCAAAATCTCAGATGAAGGAATCCGGAGGAATGGTTTCTTTCACTTTCAAATCCGGAAAGAAAGAAGATGCAATTAAATTCTTAGAGAAAGTAAGAGTATTCACCCTTGCAGAATCTTTAGGAGGAGTTGAATCTCTGGCTAACCACCCTGCTCTGATGACACACGCTTCAATTCCGGCAGAAAAACGTGCTGAATTAGGAATCACAGATGACCTTGTTCGTTTAAGCGTAGGTATTGAAGATGCTGAAGATCTTATTGCAGATTTAGAGAAAGCTTTTTCTTAATAAACCATACAAAAAATGAGAAGGATTATCTAATCTTTCTCATTTTTTTATAATCGTGAAATTACCTATGAAAAATACAAGAAAAGCAGTTATTTCCGACCTGCCACAACTCGCAGAATTATTTGATCAGTACAGGATATTTTATCATAAAACATCGGATGTTCCTGCAGCAACAAATTTTCTTTCTGAAAGACTAGAAAACAAAGATTCTGAAATTTTTGTTGCGGAAGAAAGTGGTTTATTGACAGGTTTCGTACAATTATATCCTATTTTTTCATCTACAAGAATGCAACGTTACTGGCTGCTGAACGATCTGTATGTTAATGAAAACCATAGAGGAAAAGGTTATTCTAAAGCACTGATCGAACAATCCAAAGAACTCTGCCGTTCATCAAAAGCTTGTGGTATTCTTTTAGAAACAGGAAAAAGCAATGATATCGGAAATCAACTCTATCCAGCCTGTGGCTTTGAGCTGTATGACTCTGTGAATTTCTACGAGTGGACTAATCATTAGCAATGGGTAATAAGTAATTTATACATTCCATTCACCATTCCGAATCTCAAAATCTAGAAACTAGAAAAACCGTACTCCAAAAACAAAAAAATGATATGACCGAATTTCAAAAATACATCCAAAGATATTTAGATCAGATTCCATCTGGAAACTGGATCAACGAACTGCAGATATCAGCAGACAAAACCATCGGAATTTATTCCAACCTTACTGAAGAACAGTCTAATTTCGCTTATGCAGAAGGAAAATGGACTTTGAAAGGTCTTCTCCTCCACTTATCTGATACAGAAAGAGTTTTCCAGTACAGAATATTAGCTTTTGCCAGAGGAGAGAAAAACAATCTTCCGGGCTTCGACGAAGATGAATATGCAAACCGATCTTTTGCAAGTGAAAGAACCATCGAATCCCTTCTGGAAGAATACAAGCTGGTAAGAAAATCTTCTCAGATTCTATTAGAAACCCTTCAACCTTCTGCTTTACAGAATACAGGTACAGCCAATGGCCATGAAATTTCTGTAGAAACCATCGGAAAACTGATCGTGGGACATAATTATCACCACCTGAATATTATTGAGGAAAGGTATTTATCGAAATTGGGATGGATGTAAGGAAACGGATTACTCTCATCAGCCTGTTAATTTTTGTACTCTCTCTTTGTTTTACAGCTTTTAAAGTTGGAGATATGGGAGAAATTAAAGATTATAAATCATTTGAAGCATTCCTTATAGGTCCGATTAGTTTTTTAGGCGGAGGTCTATTTGAATTTCTGATATGGACTGCTAATATCTGGTTCTTTATTTCAGTGATATTCTGCTATAAAAAAAATTTCTCAACCTCTTTGATATTGGCTACAATTGCTTTTTTAATTGCAGGATCATTTTTTTTCTGGAATGAAATTTTAGTTGCAGAAAATGGAAGAATGGGAAAAATATACAGTCTGGAACCAGGTTATTTTCTATGGATCACTTCTACACTATTTTTAATCATTGGTTCGTTTTATTTAATTATAAAATCAAAATTCACCAGTAATAAAATATCATCATAATTTCCAATGAGATCACTAAAAAACTTAAAGATCACCGAGAGTATTCAATCTAAAAAATTAGTTTTTGAAGAAAGCTCATATGACAAGTTTGATACTATCTCAATCTATTTTGGATTTTCAGTATTAGCAGTGGCTACATTGCTTTTTTTTTAAAATTTAGCTTTTTCTTTTAATAACAACTTAGAATATTTTATCCTTATATGTTTATTGATCTTTAGCTTATATGTATTATACTGTAAATTTACAGAGAAGCATTTAAAGCAAATTCCATTTACTATTCATAAAGAAGAAGCAAAAAAGAGAATCATTGAGTATGGGAAAAAACATCATTACAGAATTTCAAAAATTTCTGGGAATCTGATTTTTCTTAATGAACCAGCTGACATTTACAGCTTGGGTAAAAATTATGAGCAGACAACCATTGTATTTTTTAAAGAGAATGCTATTCTTTATACTTTCATTAAAGAAGGATCAAAATCAAATTTCCCAGTATTATTTTCGAAATATCTAACCAAAATGGATTTAAAAAAAATACTTAGATCAGACTATATTGAACCTGTTAAACGTACAACTTATTTTAATTCTTTCTTTCACGGATTATAATCTTTATAAATTGAGCATTTACATATTCATCATTTGCCTAAAATTCTTATATTTTCTACCTTTATCCCCTCTTTGAACTCATATACAATTATGGAACATATTATCGAAATATTAAAGTCTGGCGGAACAATCCTTTATCCTACAGATACCATCTGGGGAATTGGTTGTGATGCTACCAATATAGAAGCAGTCAATAAAATTTTTGACATCAAAAAGCGCGAAAAAAATAAATCCATGATCATCCTTGTGGAGTCTGAGAAAAGACTTCAGGAATTGGTAGATGTTCCTGAAATGGCCTGGGAAATTATTGATCTTAGCGAAAAACCGGTAACAATCGTTTATGAAAACCCAAGAGGTTTGCCTAAAGAACTTCTTGCAGAAGATGGAAGCATCGGAATCCGATTGGTAAAAAATGATTTCTGTAAAAAACTGATTACAAAACTGAACAAACCTTTAGTATCTACTTCTGCCAATTTCAGTGGTGAAAAAAGTCCGCTAAAATTCTCTGATATTTCTGAAGAGATGATCAGCCTTGTAGATTACGCTGTGGAGGAAGACAGAGAAAAGGTTTCAAAATACTCAGGCTCATCCGTAATCAAAATATGGAATGACAACAGAATAAAAATTCTCAGGGAATAAGAATTCTGAACTTTTATGTTTATTTTTTAGAGTCTTGTCAGTTCATATCGGCAGGATTTCTTTTTTTTAATTCTATCTTTGCAAACTCAACTCATAAACTATTTGTTATGAATCATCACGAATTTGCTCAAATATGGATCAATGCGTGGAATTCTCATGATTTAGAGAATATACTTTCCCATTATTCGGATGATATTGAGATTACAACTCCAATGATCGCACTGGCTACTGGCGGTAAAGAAAGCTCTTTAAAAGGAAAAGAGGCCGTTCGTGAATATTGGAGAAAGGCATTGGATAAGTTTCCGGACCTTCATTTTGATCTAGTACGTTCCACAGCAGGAGTAGATTCAGTAGCATTATTTTATAAGTCGATTATGGATAAACATGCTGTTGAAGTCATGTTTTTTAATGAAGACGGAAAAATTAGTAAAATGTATGCTCATTATGACTAATGGGGAACATACGTAGAAATTGTCACTATTATTAACGATGAAAATTAATCTTAATCAAAATAAGAATTTAAAACTATTTAAAATCATTTCTGAAGCAGCAGAAAGGAATAACCAGTCCGTATATATTGTGGGCGGTTATGTACGGGACCTTCTGATGAACAGAAAAGCGTCTACGGATATCGACTTTGTAACGGAGCAAAGTGGTATTGAGCTTGCTCAAAATGTAGCTCAGGATATAGATCCTAAATTAAAAGTTTCCATATTCAAAACGTATGGAACAGCGATGATCAAGTATAAAGAACTTGAGCTTGAATTTGTGGGAGCAAGAAAGGAAAGCTATACAGAAAACAGCCGAAAGCCGGAAGTGGAAGGCGGAAGTCTGGAAGATGACCAGAAAAGAAGAGATTTTACCATCAACGCGATGGCTATATCTTTAAATAAAGATAATTTCGGAGAGCTTATTGATCCGTTCAATGGAATCGAAGATCTTGAAAAAGGAATTTTAAGAACACCGTTAGAACCTGCACAAACTTATTCTGATGATCCATTGAGAATGATGAGAGCGGTGCGTTTTGCTTCAACTTTAAATTTTAAAATTGAGGAAAATTCTTTGAAAGCAATCCAGCAGGAAGCAGAAAGAATTAAGATTGTCTCTATGGAAAGAATCATGGTAGAATTCAATAAAATCATGCTTTCTGAAAAACCGTCTATCGGACTGAGGCTGATGGAGCAAACCGGCCTTATGAAGCTGATTATTCCTGAACTGATAGAACTGAAAGGAGTGGAAGAAGTGGAGGGACAAACTCACAAAGATAATTTTTATCATACTTTAGAAGTTGTAGACAATATTTCTGTGAATACTGACAATCTTTGGCTTCGTTGGTCTGCCCTTCTCCATGATATTGGAAAGGCTCCAACAAAAAAGTTTGTAGAAGGAACAGGATGGACATTTCACGGACATGAATTTTTGGGTTCAAAAATGGTAAAAACACTTTTCCAAAGATTAAAACTGCCTTTGGGAAGTGACATGAAATATGTTCAGAAGATGGTGAAACTTTCATCAAGACCTATCGCGCTGATCACGGATGATGCTTCAGATTCTGCATTGAGAAGACTTTTATTTGATGCCGGAGAAAATCTTGAAGATCTTTTCACTCTTTGCAAGGCAGACATTACCACTAAAAACTCTAAGAAACAGGAGAAATTCAAAAGAAACTTTGAATATGTAGCGGTAAAGATCAAAGAAGTGGAAGAAAAAGATCAGGTAAGAAACTTTCAACCCCCAATTACCGGTGAAGAGATTATGGTAATGTTTAACCTTAAGCCAGGCCGTGAAATCGGAATCCTAAAAGAAAAAGTGAAAGAAGCTATTCTTGAAGGTGAAATTCCTAATGAAAAAGAGGAAGCTACAAAATTTGTGATCGCAGAAGCTGAAAAATTAGGTTTAACCCTATAATTCAATTGATATAAAATAAAAACCGGCGGGATGTTCCATCCCGCCGGTTTTTTGTTTCCTAAGGAAACAAAGCCGGCCGGTTTCTTCGAAACCGGCCGGAAAAAAACACAAATGATGAAAAAATAAAAAATTATTTTTTATATGTTGTAAAGTATTACGGGTTCAGGAATGTTCCATTAGTACCGATACCTCCTGTTTTAAAAGAACTGATCTGAGCACCTGTAACTGCTGAATATACTACCATTTCACTATCCTGTGTGAACTGCTTAACGTCTGATGCAAAAATCCTTCCATCAATAACATTAAATCCGTATAGTGTAAAGTAAGGGCCACCATCTGCAGCTGTTAATAATGGAGTTGCAGGAATTGCAGGTATAGCTAAACTCGTTGTATATACTTTATTTGCAGAGCTGAAGTAGATTTTATCGTTATCTATCTGAAGATTTGTAGCACTAGGAATTCCTGTTAGCGTAATTACTGGTGTAATAACTCCGGTACTTGAAATTTTATAGATATAAGAATCTGTAGCTGTTGAAGAAATTGTATAAACATTAGATTTGTATGATACCGTATTTCCGATCTGACCATTTGGAACTGTAATTTCAGTTTTAGCATCATTAGAAGTATTGATATAAGTAATCTTATTTCCATACCCTGATGAAGCATTCTGTACGAAAACATTTCCACCTGCCTCTACTGTTTTATCAGAAACTTCAGTCATATTAATTTTACTTACAAATGAATAGTCAGAAGCTTTATATTTTGTAACGCTCTTTGTATTCGCAGTAAAGTTGGTATTTGCAACATAGATGAAGTTGTTAGCAAAAGTAATTCCTCTTGGATTATCTAGCTGAGCCGTAATTACCCCTAATTTCTTAAATGTATAACGGTCTACTACAACAATTTTATTAGAGTTATTCAATACAAGATAAGCTTTGTTTTCGTTAAGACCAATAGTCTGAAGAACATCACCCAGAATCTCTTTGTTGTTGTTATAACCATATACATCGTCTTGCTTCAGGCTTAAATTTCTTGTCACAAATGTTACCTTAGCTCCCTGACTGTTATAGTTTCCTTCATTAGAGATAAAATATCCGTTCTGATAAGTGATCGGAGAAACTTCAATTTCATCAGAACTGCTTGTACATGAAGAAATGTTAAACAATAACACTACTGCAAATAATACAGTTAAAAGTTTAGTTATTTTCATATTTACTCAATTTTAATTTTTAAAAATTTATTGCGGCATACACACTATAGTTTCTTTTGGGCAAAGGATAGAAAGAAACTGTTTTGTAGTATGTATTCGTTAGATTATTCACTTTGAATCCTAAGGTATATTTTTTTGCTAAAGTTGCAGAAACACCCATATTTAAAAGAAAATAAGGATCTATGGCATCTGATCTTTTTTCGTCACTTGTAGTGTAGGTAACACCATTCACCTGTCCTTGGGCAAAAAATTTAAAGAAACCATATTCGTAATCTATATTGGCTGCGCCTCTGTGCATAGGAACGTAAGGTCTCTGCATCTTCGTTTCTTTATCAATAGATTTTGCATAATAATACCCTGCATTCGCACGGATTTTATGGTTCCCCAGCTGTTTACTAAAAGACAGTTGAGATTCCAATCCGTAAGATTCAGATTTATTCACATTGTATGCCTGCCAGTACCCTAAAGCAGTCGGAAGCCAGACAATAAGATCTGTCACATTCATATAGTATGGAGATAAAGTAAGTTTAAAATCTCCCACTTTGAACTCATTCGTCATATCTAACTGAGTAGAAGTTTCCGGTCTTAGATCTTTATTTCCTCCCGGTTCATAATAAACATCATTGAAGGACGGAAATCTGAAATTTTTTGACACATTAAAGCTTACATCATACCATTTTGCAGCATTCCATTTCCCTGAGAATGAGTACATCAACGGAGAATTTATATCTTCCACAAAATCTTTCTTGAATCCACCCTCAAAACGAAGGTTTTTGGTTGCAAAATATCTTAATAATCCTGAAACAGAACCCATATTTCTGCTGACGCTGGATATTCCGTTTTGATATCCCTCTCCTTTATTAACCTGAAACTCTCCGATGATATTAAAATTCCACTTTGAATTCAGGAAATAATTAAAATCATTTTTAAAGATATAATTTTTCCCGGTTCCTCCACTTGATTTAGGTTGATTTAACGAACCGAAAAATTGAAAATTCTCTTCTGTATAAGCTGCTTTAAGGGAATTACTGAACTTTGTTTTGTTCCAGTCCCAGGAAAGAAGGCTTCTTACACTTTGAGTTTTATATTTCGTTTTTGTTCCCGTTTCTTCATACACGGGAAAACGCTGTGAAGAATCAAAAAACTGGCTCTGCCAAGAAACTTTATGATCGTTTGTAATTTTATAGGATGCTCCTACATTAAATGTTGTATTGTAATAACTCCCGTTTCTGTTGATATAGTTCAGGTCACTTACTTTATAATCATTTTCACTTACAGAATAATTTCCGGAGGCTTTGAAACTGAATCTATCATTGCTGTAAGATCCTTTTATAAAATTATTATAAGTATTAAAAGAAGCGACTTCAGAAAATAAAGAACCATGGAAACCTTTATTAAAGTCAAGCGTATTATTCAGGTGAATACTTCCTCCAATAGCACCACTTCCGTATATTACACTTCCTCCTCCAGCCTTTACACCAATCTGATCATATCCGAACAAGGCAATATTATTGATATCTCCCTGTCCCAGAAAATTGGAATTGATATTAATTCCATTCCATACAAAAGCAGTCTGCTGAGCAGTAGTTCCCCTGAAAGAAGGTGAAGAAACAGCACCACGGCCATTTTCTTTGATAAAAACCTGTGACTGAAATCTCAGAAGTTCAGAAAGATTACTGGAGTTTTTCTCAGCATCTTCTGCTGAAATTATTTTTACGGGATGAAAAAGTTTCACCCTATTCATCTGATTGTCGAAGACATAAACAGTATCGATGGCCTTCTCTTGTCCAAAAAGAAAACAGCCATACGATGAAAAAAGCAGTACTAAAGATCTTTTTATATCCATACTTTTTTACTTTTCCTCCGAAAGCAATATGTTTTTTAATTATAATTCCGGCAGGTCTCCTGACTTTCGCATTCTGCTCCTTCCCGTTATTAAACAGTGGCTTTTTGCAGAAACTTGAGTTGCGATTTACAGTTGCGGGGACAGTCCGGGAGTTACACCCGATTCCCTTTTCATTCCAAAATACTGGAAACCAAAATTTTTGCAAAGATAGTTTTTTATATGTATTTGCCAAAAATCAGGCTTTTCCTTAAAAACATTATCTTTTTTGATCTATAACAAAAAAGAACGGCCGCTTTCAATATTGAAAACAGCCATTCATCCCACTACTTTACTATTTATATATGTTATTTTTTTATAAATTTATAAGCCTCCTGTTGTACTCCTTTTACAGAATATTGCAAAATATAACCTCCTTTTGACAGGGATGAAACATCAATCTGCTCTTCTACATGATCAAATGATTTTACCTTTTGTCCAACCATATTATAAATTTCAGCTTTCTCTATTTTTCCTTTTCCTTTAAAATATAGAATATCAGTCACAGGATTAGGATAGATCCTCATATTGTTTTTCTCTTTTACAGCATCATTCACCGATAAGAATTCAGAAGTATCCAGATAAAAAGCAATTATCTGACCTGAAGCATTCGTCCCTGATCCGGCAATTTTCTTTCCGTCCTGTGAAATTGCTAAAGGAAGCCCCATCGTGACTCCATTGGTTGCAATTCCTAAAGATGCTGCATAATCATTCAGATTAATTCTTCCGGTAGCAAAGGTCCAGATAAAGCCTTCCCCTGACATAGGAGGTGCTCCAAATGCTCTGTAATACCCAATTACTTTTTTTCCATCAGCAGAAATTCCTGTTGCTCCTCCTTTGAAGCTGAAAGAAGCATTAGGATGGGTTATATAAGTAAGCCCACTTACCGCATTCCAGACATAAGGATTAGGATTTGCTGAGCCTATGATTGTATTTCCGTCTGCAGAAATTCCTCCTGCTTCCCCTACATTATTCCCATTATTATCTGTAATAAAACTTTCTACTCCATCCTGCCATTTTGCCCCACTTCTTGTTCCAGTTGGCTCATCCTGCCAACCTACAATTACTGTTCCTGCAGCATTGATTGCATTTGCTCTGGAGCTGCGTCCGGGAACCATACTTCCTAAATCTATCATTCCGCTTACCGCATCCCATTTCACAGCGTGTGCGTTCGCAGCAGTAAGAAACCCTAAACCTACGATCGTACTTCCATTGGTAGTCATGCCCCAGGTTGAACTCACACTGCCATCCCATCCAGTAGGAACAAGCCCACCTCTGTTTACCCAAGTGGAAGTAGCTACATCGTAGGTTGATATTTCATTAAATCCTGTTGCTGCATTTGTTATCGAGGACGAAATTTTAGTTCCGTCATTCGAAACAACAGTTCTACCAGCAGCCGGATAACCGTTTGATATAGAACCAATCTGTACAAGACCTCCCGCTGCGTTCCATTTATATATTCCTCCTGCACTTGTATGCATGCTTACGACTCCATTATCCGATACTGCCCCTACGTTATAATTTCCCAAACCTATTACAGTAAGCTGCGCCTCTGCAAAACCAAATTTCAGGAAAAGACAAGCCGTCAATATTTTCATTGACATTCTGTAAAAATTTTTCATATTTTATTATATTTAGCGTTCCGAATTGGTGAAAACAATATTAATACAATATTCAGCCTATCAAAAGAAATTGACTTTCATAATTCGTGAATTTTAAAAGAATTTAATTTTTAAAAACCTAATAAACAAACAGATACAAAACAACATTTTGAATATGGATTTTACCAGAATTATTCAAAAAAACACAAAAAACAAATTTTCAAGACAAAAATTATTTCAAACTTTACTGTTTATTTTCATTTTCTGCTCCCTTACTATCAAAGGACAGTCTGGTCCGGACTTTACTATTCTAGCCGATAAGGCATTTCTGAAGCTTTATCAGAATTCTGACGAATGCATCAGTTATACTCAGGGAATTCTTGTGAGCGATCAAAATGCCGAACACAAAATTGTACTTCAAAACATTATTTCACAAGCTTTTGCCATGAAGGGAGAATATGTACAATCTGTCAATATTTTTGCTCAAAAAGAAGAGCCTGATCAAAAAAACGATCTTTCTTATTTTATGCAGGTTTTCAGTGATTATAATCTTGCAGATCAGTATCAGAATCTGGGTTTGTACAACCAATCAAAAAGAATTATTTCTCATCTCTTGTCTGATCAAAAACTCCTTAAAAGCAGTAATCCGGCATTAAAAATCACCACTGCAAAACTGTATCAGCTCCAGGCATTGAACTCGGGAATCAACAGAAACTATCCTGAGGCTCTAAAAAATCTTGATCAAAGCAATCAATACCTCGGCGATAATAATGAAGAGAATAGAATTTTAAAAATCGAAAACAGAATTTTCAGATCTTCCTATCTGCTGAAACTAAATAAACAAACTGATTATAAAGAACTTATAGACAGTATTATTACAGATCTTGAACATCAGAAAAGCCAACCTTTTCTTTTAGGACTAGCCTATGAAAACCTCTCCCAATATTATTTTCTGAGACAGGATTATGCAATAGCTATTGAAAAACTGGAAGCAGGGCTTCAATTGATTGAAAATATTTCTTTTAACAATTTAAAAATTAAAATCTACGAATCACTTTCCCGTAATTACTACGCACTACATAATGATGCAAAATACCATCAGTACAATAAACTTTACAATGATTTAAAAACAAAAACAGATTCCAGTTCAAAAGAAGGAATACGATATCTTGTGAAGCTTGTGGAAACAAATCAAAATAAAAATATTGAATTTCAGAAACATCTGCTTCTAAGATCTTCCTGGTCTTTAATCCTGATTATATCTTTGATCATTTTGGGTTTGCTTACTTATTTTTTACTCATGAAAAGTAAAAATAAAGACTTAAAAAAACAGTTTGATTTCTTTGAAAAACAGATCAGCCGAAAATCTCAACCAATCATTTTAAACAAAACAACTCCAGCGACAAAAGATTCCGCCACAACAAAAATATCCAGGGAAAAAGAAGATGAAATTCTCCAAAAGTTGGAAGAATTTGAAAAATCCGACCGGTTTTTGAATAAAAATATGTCTCTGTCTCTGCTTTCCTCT
This sequence comes from Chryseobacterium metallicongregator, assembly GCF_031324065.1. Taxonomy (NCBI): domain Bacteria; kingdom Pseudomonadati; phylum Bacteroidota; class Flavobacteriia; order Flavobacteriales; family Weeksellaceae; genus Chryseobacterium; species Chryseobacterium metallicongregator. The sequence goes on along the minus strand of NZ_JAVIXS010000006.1, from coordinate 306,372 downwards.
CAAATGGAAATCAATACAAAATATCTTTCTGAAATTATTAATAGTAAAGAAAAAAATTTCAACGGATATATTAACAAGCTTAGAATCAACCATATTGTACAGTTGCTAAGAACTGATTCTACTTTTCTTAATTATAAAGTAAGTTATCTGGCAGAATATTCAGGATTCTCATCACATAGTGCATTTACTACTGTTTTTAAGTCAGTTACGGGAATGTCTCCCAATTCCTATATTCAGGAAATCAGTAAAACAAAAGCCTTATGAAATCAATAGTAAAAATAATCCTGTTGCTGGTTGCCTTTTGTAATTGTATGAAAGCACAAAAGACACCTGACAGCGTCTTAATAAAAAAGGCGAAACTTGAAATTTACGATAACCCTGATCACACCATCAAAATCGGAGAACAATTATTAAAAAAATCTCATGATATCAAAACTTCCATTAATCTTTATATGCTGCTTTCAACGGCCAATATTGCCAAAAGAAATTTTGAAGAGTCTTTAAAATATATATTAAAAGCAAAAGAACTATCTCAGAAAACCAATGATCCCAGAAGTCAGGCGGGGGTTCTCATATATGTTGCCATCCAATATCAGCAAATGGAGCTTTTCAACAAATGCCTGGAAACACTGAATGAGGCAGAACAGTATATTGCAAAAATTCCTGAAAAAAAACCTGAAAAATACATTGAAACCGCTGCAAGCTATGCAATAAGGGGAATGGTATATAAAAGCCAGTCAAATTCTGAAATTGCTTTGGAAAAATTTCTGATTTCTATACGAAATTACGAAAAGGTTCCCGTGAAAAGAACTACTTATTCCAATATGAGTGTGGTGTATTATAATATTGGATATTGTTATCTCAACCTTAATCAAATTGATAAAGCGCAGGAGGCTTTTCTCCAGTCTATTAATTATGCCCGTAAGAATTCTGCGAAAAGTCTGGAAGCATTCGCATTGAAAGGAATTGCTGAAATACACAAACAAAGACATGAAAATCAAACTGCAATAAACCTTTTACTAAAAGCTGAAGATCTTTCTAAAAATACCGGAGATATCATCCTGAATGAAGGCCTTTATAAAGAAATGGCTGAGAATTATCTTGCTATGGGACGACAGAATCTCTATCAGCAGTTTAATAAAAAACACATGGAAATGCGATTTAAAAGAAAGCAGAATGAACTGAAATCCATTAATCAGGTGATCGACAATCACAACAAGGAAACAGCTTTGAAAAATGAGAAGCTGAAATCTGATTATCGTTACATTAAAATGGGTTCTGTTTTTCTGGGATGTATTTTGATCGTTATTCTTTTATATTTTATTATCAAAATCAGAAACCAGAATAAGAAGTTTCACAAAGAGATTCAACAAATGATAAGGACATCATAAAAAAACATTCCCGGTTGGGAATGTTTTTTTATGATGTATAATTTTCAATTTATTTACCAATAACTTCGGTAATTGGATTTCCTACATTTCCACTTGGAAACTGGATTTTCAATAAAGAAGATACCGTAGGAGCAATATCTGTCATGTGATATTCTTTGTTACTTTCTCCCTGTTTCACTCCCCAACCCATAAAGATCAATGGAATATGAGAATCGTAAGAATTCCATACACTGTGCGTAGTTCCTGTTTTAGAATATGGTGGAAGCATAGAATCATGAGAAATTAACTGGATATCTCCACTTCTCTGTCTGTTGATTCCATTAATAATTCTTTGTTTGATTGGCTCCGGAATGCTTGCCTCCTGAACTTTGTCTACAGAAACAGCATATAAAACAGTAGGATCTTTCTCAATTTCTTTTACAGCAAAGTTTCTTACATCATCCAGTTCAAGCTTGTTGTCTGCTAATACTTTTCTGTCGAAATAAACCTGGTAGTTATCAATGGCATTAACCAGTTTATCTGCTCCGAATTTATCTTTCAGTTTCTGGTTCAGATTCTTTTCTGCATCTTCTCCGAAGAAACCAGTCGGAATTTTATGTTCTTTCAGGAATCCTACAGAGTGTGCTCCACCGTGGTCAGCAGAAAGGAAAACAGTGTACTCCCCTTTTCCTACCTTTGAATCAAGATATTTGAAGAACTCTGCCAAATCCTGATCTAGTCTGATATAAACATCTTCTACTTCAATAGAATTCGGTCCGAATTTATGTCCTGCATAATCTGTAGACGCAAGGTTGATCGCTAAGAAGTCTGTGATATTATCTCCACCCAGTTTTTCACCTTCTACAGAAGCTTCTGCCAATTTTAATGTCAGAGTATTTCCGAAAGGTGTGTAACGGATATTGTCTTTTTTAGTCTGGTAATCTTTTGCTAAATTACTGTAAGGGAAAGTAGGTGTTTTTGCACTTCCCAGTAAACCTTCCCAAGGAGAATTGTCTGGTGCGCTTTCTGTATATTCGTTGATTGGAAGTAAAGTATTCCATCCGTTGGCTACTAATTTTTCAGGGAGATTCTGAGAGTTGAATGATTTTACCCACTGAGGAAGATCATTCATATACCATGTACTGGTAATGAAATTCCCCGTGCTGTCATCAAACCAGAAAGCTCCGTTTGGAGTATGGCCGGCAGGAAGAATAGAAGCACGGTCTTTCAAAGAAACACCGACAACTTTTCCCTGGAAGTTCGTTGCCAGTCTCAATTCGTCAGTTACTGTGGTAGACCAAAGATTTTTCGGAGAGTGGCTTCCCGTTTTTGTATTGGTAGTTCCTACTGGCTGAACGCTCTCATCCGCGGTACAATAAACTCCTTTACCTGTTTCTTTATCCGTCCAGTCGTTTCCTGCAATTCCATGAATAGCCGGTACAGATCCTGTATAGATACATGTATGTCCTAAAGCCGTAATGGTAGGAACATAAGGAATATGTACATTATTCAAAGAATATCCTGTATTCAAAAGTCTTTTAAAACCATCATTCCCATACTTACCGTAGAAACGGTACAAATAGTCCCAACGCATCTGGTCTACTACCAGACCTACTACTAATTTCGGTCTTTCCAGTTGAGTATTTCTGTTCTTCTGTGCATTGATTGTAACTACGGACAATAAAGTAGCTGCCGCAATTGAAATGTTCCTAAGCATCCAAGTAAATTTTTATTGTTGACAAATTTAAGGGTTTTGAAAGTTTTGGAGTATGAAATTTTATTTAAATTTGATTATTGTACAATTATCAATCAATCTTCTATGATTTTAGGTGTATACTGGTATTTCAAATTCCCGGATCAATTATATGACTTTCAGTTTTTCAAATTTTATCCCGGATATGGAGGACATGCTGATAATCCTGCTGAACTGGCAGCAAGAATTCGGGTTGAAAATACAGATGATTTTATCCATAAACTGGAAGCACTAAAATCAGATTTCAAGAAAACATATTTACACCTGAATTTCGATGGAAATCAAATCATCATCAATATTGGAGACCATATGCTTTTTGATTTTCATTTTCAGTTTGCTAAAGAGATTGAAGAACTATTGATCCGTGAAAGTGCAATATTATTGGATGCCAGTCTTCCTTTTACCATTCAATCCAGCAAAAGCTATCCTCCGGAAAGATGGGAATTCAAAAATATAGAGCATCGTTTCATTCAGATGGTGGGTTCTGACTTCAAAAAAAGTAATGCAGAAAATTATGCAGCCAGAATCGATTGTAATCTGCCTTTACAGCATAAAAAAGAATTGATTGATGACCTGACCCAGATTTCCAGAGAAGAAAACCTTCATGCATTTTATTATAATGATTTTGATTTTAAAGATCATTGTAACCTGATGCTCTTTTTCACCAATGGGAGACAGAAGAAAGAAGCCATCCAAAAGGTTGACATCAATTCTTTTGGTAATAAAGTAAGACAACTTACCCAGAAATACCCTCTTCATTTCGGTCATTTCGGAAGTTTCAAAGAGTATCCTTTACATGGCCCTCATACTGTGTTGATAGCAGATGAGGAATATATTTTAAACAAAAAATAAAACCATTTTAATCCAATACTATGATTAAATTCAAATATGTCATTCTCTATGTAGAAGATGTAGAACAGTCTATGAACTTTTATAAAAACACCTTTGGTTCTGAAATAAAATTCATCACTCCCGAAAAAGATTATGGTGAACTCCTGACCGGAGAAACAAGTCTTTCATTCGCCTCTGTGAGCCTGGCCAATTCCAATATTAAAAAAGGATTTCTAACAGCAAAAACCGAAGGCCAACCTTTCGGAATGGAACTGGGGTTTACAACAGATAATGTAGAGGCTTTGGTAGAAAAAGCAATAAAAAACGGAGCTGTCCTCTATGAAGATATTGCCATAAAACCATGGGGACAAAAAACAGCTTATATTAAAGATACTAACAATTATCTGGTAGAAATTTGTACCGAAATTCAATAAAGTAAAAATATACAAGGGTGGAAATAAAAAAATTACAAAAACTAACCTCTAATCCAAGCCTGGATTGGGGGCATAACGGGTATACAACAGACATCAGATATGTGGTTTCCTCTATAGAGTTCGGAGGTTCTTTTGAGTTTATTTTAAAAGAGAAGTCTTTGCCTTACAAAAAAATATGGGAAACGACTTCTGAAGATTTTGAAGAATTGAATACCCTTATTGAACAGGGAAATTCTTTCGGTGCTTTTGTTAATGAAAAACTTGCAGGCTGGATTATCTGTGAACAAAGAACATGGAATAACAGTTTTTATATTGAAAATATCCTGATCAACGAAAAATACAGAAGACAGGGAATCGGAATTATGTTGATTAAAAGTGCCATTAAAGAAGCCAGGAAATTGAATTGCAGAGTGATTGAACTGGAAACACAGAACACCAATTATCCTGCAATACAATTTTACAGAAGAATGGGATTCAATATTACCGGACTGAATACAAGATTGTATGAAAATGCAGAGGAAATCGCGCTTTTTATGACTTTAGATGTAGAGTAATTTTACCACATTGATTAAAACACTTGTCGGTGTGTTAATAATTTTATACATTAGTAATCAACAAATTAAAAATGATTACTATGAAAAATTTAAAAAAATTAAAGAGAAATCAGCTTGTGTTGATCAGTGGTGGAGATACTCCCTATGCATTATGTGATATGGATGGCAATTGTCCGCCCACTATAGGTTCATACTATTGCAGTGGTGGTACCTGCTACAGAGTTTCAGACGGTGGCGGCGGTGACCCTGGATGTCCTGAACCTATGCGCCTGTGCCAGGAATGGGAAACAGGATGCGGATGTGTTTATATGTAAAAAATATTTGTTAGATAAAATTTTGTTGAGGGCGGTTTTACCGCTCTTTTTTTGTAATCAGCTCTGGCATTCATTAACTTGCATCTCGTAATAATACATCAAAGAATATCATTATGAAAACATTGATCTGGAAAGGAATATTTTATCAGTCTCTTGAATATTTTAATTTACAATCTGATGATAAAAACTATACGGTAGAATCAAAAATCATCGGTTGTCATGAAGATAAAATATATAGCATAGAATATAAAATTCATACTGATAAAGACTGGATTGTTCAGAGTTTTTTAATCGAATCTGAAATCAATAATAATAAAAGAACACTTACAGGAAAAAGAATCCAGGATCAATGGGAAATCAACAATGCTGTACATCCTGAATTCAATAATTTCACATTCATAGATATCTCACTTACGCCATTTACCAATACTTTACCGGTCAACAACTTAAAGCTTTCAGAAAACAGCTCTAAGAAGATTGATGTTATTTATATTGACGTTTTAAACCATCATATCAGACCTGTTCAGCAACAATACACCCGAACAGCGGTTAATAAATACCTGTATGAAAATATTGAAAACGATTTTAAAGCAGAAATTTCAGTGGATGAAAAAGGATTAGCTACAAATTATCCAAGACTGTTTGAAAAGATTGCAGAACATTGAGATATAAAACAATATCACAAGTGATGACATAAAGCTGCGGTCCTTGTTTTCACACCAAAAATCTGATCCCCTTCCACCCGATATAACAAAGCATAAAAATAAATATGGATGTCAATTTTTTAGGATTAATTGGTAATATAATAAGGCTAATTTTTATTTTCAAACTCAACTATAAAAAACAACAGGAAGCATCTGAAAAAGATTTTGAAAAAGAAGAAAAAAAAGATATTACTGTAGGTTCTGTGGCTATAGTATTCATTATAATTACAGGGGTATTAGTATTTCAGTAATTAAATAATGTTCAGCGTAATAAACAGTCCTTTATAATTGTTATAAGGATATGAAAACAATTGCTCTCCTACTCTTTTTTTTCGTTTCCCTGACTGTCATTTCAGCTCAGAATCATCACTCCGAAGGTTTTTATGAAACTTCAGATCATGTAAAGATCAAGTACAAGGTCTCCGGAAAAGGAGAAGCCTGCATTTATATTCCCGGTGGTCCCGGACAGGGCTATCCATCGTTTGAACTGATGGGTGGAAACCATCTGGAAAAAAACATGCAGATGATTTATATGGATCAGCGGGGTTCCGGAGAATCCGACACTTCTGAAAACTACCATCTTGATAAAATGATTCAGGATATAGAAGAATTGAGACAGCATCTCCAATTGAAAAAAATCTTTCTGCTCGCTCATTCTTTTGGTGGAATTATAGCCGTGAACTATGCAAAAAAATATCCTGAACATACCAAAGGACTTATCCTTTCTAATATCACGCTTCATTTTCTGAATGATGAATCTGTCAAGGAACAGATTGAATACGGAAACAGTCTTTTACAGGCAAAAAACAAAGCCATACCTAAAGACAGTCTTACCTCAGAACTTTCAAAAATAAGCAGTGCATTAAGGAAAAAAAGAATCGGATATAAATTTCTGACTGAAGATATTGAAACCATAAAAGAATCCGATAAGATTGATTCTCTCCATCCCCGCATTATCGACTTCGGAATGGCTGTTATTTCAAAACCTAAAGATTATCCTGAATATTATGCTGATTATACTCCAATTACAAAAGAGATTATTGTTCCTGTGCTTATCATTACGGGAAAAAAGGATAAAGCAGTGGGAACTCAGCATTATAAGACCTTCAGGTTTCCCAGTCAGAAAATAGTTTCCATTAATGGCGGGCATCTTTTGTATTATGAGAAAAATAAAGAATTTGTGAATACTGTCACTCGGTTTGTGAATACAACAAAGTGACATTCTATTGATAAGTCTATAATAATAAGGGTTTCAGCGCGGCCTCCATTATCAAAGTTCCTGTAAACCCTTCATCAGCTGTCTCTACCCACTTCCGAACTCCCTTTAGACAGTTGTATAAATCTCTTTAGCCACTTCATGAACTGGCTATAACCAGTTAAGAACGGCCTCCAGCCCCTTCATCAACGATCTCTACCCACTTATGTAACGGTCTGTATACCCTTCATTAACCCCCTGGAGGCACTTATCCAGGGGGTCTACCCCCTTACAGAACTATCTCTATCCCCATAAACAACCAGGTCTACCCCCTTGGGTAAGGGGGTAGAGGGAGTTATAGAAGGGGATATTGGAAGTTCAAAAAGTAGCTGCAGACCATTTTCAATAATTAGACTTGATTATGGTTTTCCGTAATGATTCAGATAAAGAATCTTTAATTTTGAAATATTAAAACTATAATTATGAAAACATGCTTCAATATACTTCTTATTGCGATAACTTTAATCTTTATTAATTGTACCAATAATAAAAAAGATTCTGACACAATATTGAACTCGGAAAAAGAAAGTAATAATATTACAACTACAGAAAAGTTAAAATATAATAATAGTAAAATAAAAAAAATTGATAGTAAAAAAGAATTAAGAAATGATGGTAATTTTAATCAAATGACTCTTTTCGTAGTAAATAACAATATTAGTGTTGAACAGTTAAAAGTTTACTGCTCAAATGTTAAATCTAATTATACAGACGGATATTTCCAAATTTTAGTATTTTTTAAAAAGTCTAACAGTATAGCATTCCCAAACAACCCTCTAACTGGGCTTTACATGGAAGAAAAAGATTTGAAAAATATAAAAGCTATTTATACTATCAACAATATAAACGGATATAGCAAGTTAGATTACTATGAAAAAAATAATTGGGAGAGTATAGCCCAAACTGTTGAAATCAATTAATAAAATTTATTATAATGAAAAAAATATTTTTAATTCTTTCTTTTTGTGTGTTTGTCAGCTGCAATAATAATAATAATAATAATAATAATAATAATAATAATAATAATAATAATAATAATAATAATAATAAAACTGAAACAAAAGATTCCAAAACTGAGATACAATCAAAAACAACAGGATCAGATCTAGAACAGCTGAAAACTGAATCGTCAAGACTAAGAGCTGGGGGTTCAATCAAAAGTGTTGAATTTGAAAATGGAAAAGCTACCATTTATTATGTAAAAAACTTTGCAGAATATAAGGAATTAAATCCACAGTCTAACTTAACCAAGAATGACTTAAAAGAATATTGGTCAAGTGGAAATGCTATTCAGAAAGCTATGATTGAAGGATCTGTAAGATTAATGAAAACTCTTAGCTTTATCAATGAAGTAGAAATTATACTTCCATTTGAAAACAATGTTTATAAAATTGATGTTAAAAAAGCTGAACTAGAAAAATTTACAGGAAAAGATTTTTCAGAAATCACAAAAAAATGGACTGAAAGTTTCATTGATCCTTATGTCTATGATAGTAAGGGCAGAGAAAAATTTTTCAACAAATTTGGTACTCAAGAATAGTACTTTTATTTAAGTAAATCATACTTTAATTCTTATTTTTCTTAATACTTCAATAGATTTTCAAAAACAACCCCGGCTGTTTCAAATGAAACAGCCGGGGTTTATCTATTTTAATTCCTGCTTAAAAAAAGCGGGCTATTATTAAAATTTAAGATCTCCATTCACCTCTCTAACTGCATTAGCAGCTTCAGCGAATTTCAATTGCTCTTCAGCAGTCAAAGTTACGTTTACAATTGATTCTACTCCGTTGGCTCCAATAATTGCTGGAACACCAAGGCAGATATCATTTTGTCCGTATTCTCCTTCAAGCATTAAAGAACAAGGGATCATTTTCTTCTGGTCACATGCAATAGCCTGAACCATTACAGACACTGCTGCACCTGGAGCATACCAAGCTGAAGTTCCTAATAATTTCGTAAGTGTAGCTCCTCCTACTTTAGTTTCTTCGATGACATATTTTTGTTGTTCATCACTCAAGAACTCAGTTACAGGAACACCATTTCTTGTTGCTTTGCTCAATAATGGAAGCATACCTGTATCACTGTGAGCAGCGATTACCATACCGTCAACATCAGAAATTGGAGCTTCCAATGCTTCAGCCAATCTGTATTTGAATCTTGCAGAGTCTAATGCACCACCCATTCCGATGATTTTGTGCTTAGGAAGACCTGAAGTTTTATGTACAAGGTAAGCCATAGTATCCATTGGGTTAGAAACTACGATGATGATTACTTCCGGAGAATGTTTTACTAAGTTTTCAGTAACTTCTTTCACGATACCAGCGTTGATACCGATCAATTCTTCTCTCGTCATTCCAGGTTTTCTTGGAATCCCTGAAGTGATTACTGCTACATGAGAACCTGCAGTTTTGCTGTAATCTCCTGTTGTACCCGTAATTTTTGTATCAAATCCGTTAAGAGATGCTGTCTGCATCAAATCCATTGCTTTTCCTTCAGCAAACCCTTCTTTAATGTCTACCAAAACTACTTCTGAACAGAAGTTCTTCATTGCGATGTATTCTGCACAGCTTGCTCCTACAGCGCCTGCACCTACTACAGTTACTTTCATATTGTTACTTTTTAAAAATTATTTTTTGTTAGTTAAGTTTAAATTTGAAACTCCCCAAATTTAACAATTCCTGAAAAATTGAGCAATTTTTCAGGAATTTAATTAGAATTAAAATAAATTAGTTGACGTTCAGTAAAAACGTATATAGTTTTTTTGCACCGGAAAGCACTTCATTATAGTTTTCTTCCGCGACTTCTGTATCCAGAACTTCTTTGAAATTTTTCCACATTGGCCCCGTATTTTCCTGATAGCATCCGAAAAAATTGAAGGTAACCTCATCAAAACCCTCCGTTTTGGAAAGTTGCTTTGCAATTACATTTCCACCAAGGGTAGAACCTTCAATGACATACATTGCTCCAAGGGCTTCATGCTCATTATTGAACTCCAAAGGATGAGAAACTTCCTGATCTTCCAGGGAAAGACTTTTCAGGTCTTTTTCAATAAGGGAAAGTTTCTTTCTTTCTTCAAGCTGAAGTTTTTCTGCATACTTATCAGAAAGGCTGCTGAATATTTTGTCTTCGCTGTGAAGAAGCATCAGGTAATTGGTATGAATGATTTTTTTATAATCTTCTAACGTGAAAGTTTTGTTGAAAATCTTTTCAGAATTAAAAAGTTTTTCTGCTGCATCGTGATAATCTGCTGTATTCTGTTTAAGATATTCTGATACCATAAATAACGTTTTAAAAGTTTCTCAAATATAAGGCTTTTTGAACGTTAAAATAAAGGAAGTCCCTTCACTGTTGCTTTCAAAATCCACATTTCCACCCAATCTCTTCATGATGCGGTGTACAATAGACAACCCCACTCCATTTCCTTTAAACTTTTTAGCATTATCCATCCGGTTAAAGATTTTAAACATCTTATGTTTCTCCTCGGCAGGAATACCAATACCGTTGTCTGAAATTCTGTAAATAATGGTCTGCCCGTCATCTGATCCTTCAATTTCCACTTTCGGAAGATCTTTATGAGAGGAATATTTCACAGCATTGTTGATGATATTCAAAAATACTTGGTGAAGCATGGTTTTATCAGCCAATACATCCGGGCATTCTTTAATGATAACTTCACTGTTCGGACTGCCATAGGTCATCTTAGCGTTTTCGGAAATTTTCTCAATTGTATGAGCTGTTTTCAGGCTTTCAAGCTGGATTTCACTATGCTTGGCTCGACTCAATTGGAGTACATCGTGCATCATTTCCGCCATATTGTCGATTTCCTCAATAATTGAATTGATCTTGGTTTTACTTTTTTCAGCATCAGCTGTAAGATTTCCCAAAAGCATCTGAGCATTCAGCTTCATTACAGTCAGTGGTGTTCCCAGGTCATGGGAGATGGTGTAAGAAAAACTGTCAAGTTCTTCATTTACTTTTTTAAGCTCATCATTAAGCCTTTTGATGGCATTATAATTTTTATGGGAAGTTTCTAAGATCAAATCCCTTACAGCCTGCACTGCACTTATATTTCTGGAATTCCATCTTTTAGAATACCCTTTAATATTTTCTGTAAAAATACGGAATGAAGTTCTCGGTGATATCATGTGTTTTTCCTCTCCATTCTGAGAAAACACCTCTACTTTTTTCTCGGGATTTCCAGCCCAGTTGATATGTTCATCAAACTCTTTTCTGAACCAGATCAGCATTTCATTTTTATCTCTTTCAATAAAATAGATTGCAATTCCTGCCGCATTTTCCGTCAATTCAAGTTCTTTACCGTGATCTTTGAGGAAGCTTCTGCTTACATAGATTCGCTCATCAGTATTCCCAAGAGCCCATTCTGCAATTCTTCCTACTGTTTCAACATCAGGTGTACTGCCGTCTGTAATTATATTTTCATCCGAAACAATGGCAAGTCCGTCTGCTTCCGGTAAATTTCTGATCTCTTTTTTACATTCAATAAGAGAATCAAAGAGATGATTATGTTTTAAAAATTCCGTTTTCAGTTGAGATGTTTTCTCATTCAGTTCCAAACGGTAATTCAGTTCGCTTTTTGATTTAAAAGATGAATAGGCATTGGCAGCAAGTGTTGTAAAAATTCCGGCCTGTACTCTGTCTTCAAGATCAATATGTTTGGGTTCTACATTCTGGCAGGTAACCAATCCCCAAAGATGGTCATCAATAATAATGGAAACGCTGAAACTTGAAGCTGCTCCAGAATTTTTAAGATATTGTCCGTGAACCGGTGACATCCCTCTTGATGCTGAAAAAGTAAGATCAATACTCTCTGCTTTTTTGCTTAAAATAGGAACCGTATCCGCGTATACATTACTGAAAATTCTTTTTCTTTTTTTAAGATAAAGATCCCTTGCCTGCTTTGGAATATCAGACTCCGGGTAATGAAGCCCAAGGAAACTTTCCATGTTTTCATTCTTCTTTTCGGCAATTACTTTTCCGGAACCGTCCATCATGAATTTATAGACCATCATCCTATCATAGTTGATCACCTTTGAAAGCGTTTCCAGAAGATGATTCCAGAGTTCCTTTTCATTATCGATGATGTAAAAATTATCATATTTATTGGAAATTCGTTTATTGGGATTAATGATCACTTCTTCGAACTCCAGAAAGATATAAAGCTCACTTCTGAAAACAGAAAAATGATACTCTTTATCGTTGATAAAAATCTTATCGAAATAGGTTTCATTTTTACGTCTGGTAAACTTGTCCAGTGAAGTATAGATTTCTGAATCAATAATGCTCTGAAAACTTTCAGGAAAGTCGGTAATCTTTCTTCCGAATAGCTCTTCTGAACTTCCGACTTTAAATAAATCCGCAATATTCCTGCTAAAAAAAGTAATGGTATGGGACTCTGCATCAATGCCAATCAAATAACCAAAACTCTGAATAGAACCCGGAATATGGATAGGTTCTTCATGGCACTCTATAAAATTCATATATCTTTTCAGTCTATCTATCAAATATACTGTTTTTTCAAACAGCTTTCTTCTTTGTGGTATCTAATTTTAAAGCCTGCTCCACCAAGTATTTATGGGAGATTTCCAGCAAAAAAAGAATCAAAAACACATTAAAATATTCTTTATTTTTTCCCTTTTTCATGTCAAATATCTAAAATATACGAAAAAAAATCCAATAATCAAGTTACGCACTCTTTAATCATGATTCATAACATGGATTACACATTATTAACCTTAATAATTGTTTTATTTAAACAAATTTCGCTAAATTTATATCACCAAATAATGAATATGATAAAAATTCATTGAATTATTCTCAATGAATTCTATATAAAATTTAAATTCAAATAATACTATTATGAAAAAGTTCCCATTAATTTTATTTTCTCTGGTCCTCTCTATAGGATTATGGAATCCTTCAGAAGCCTGTACAAGGGTGGTTTACAAAGGTCCCCAGAATACTGTTATTACAGCTCGTTCTATGGACTGGCGTGATGAAATCCCGGCCAATTTATGGGTTTTACCAAAAGGTATAGACCGTAACGGGCAGGTAGGTTCTAAATCAGTAAAATGGACTGCCAAATACGGAAGCCTCGTCAGTACATCATGGGATATTGCATCATCAGACGGAATGAACGAAAAAGGATTGGTTGCTAATCTGCTTTGGCTGGGAGAATCCCAATACCCAAAATTCGATGGAAAAGGAAGTAAAAAAGGGATTGCCATCTCATTATGGGCACAATATTATCTTGATAATTTCGCCACCGTAAAAGAAGCTGTAGAACATTCACAAAAAGAACCGTTCGTGATTGTAAGTGATTATATTCCGGGAACAGAGAGATTTACTACCGTTCACCTTTCCATTTCCGATGCTTCAGGAGACAGCGCTGTCTTTGAATACATCAATGGAAAACTAGTGATCCATCACGATCCTTCTTACACGGTAATGACCAACTCTCCTATTTTTGAGGAACAGCTCGCTCTTAACAATTACTGGAAAGGGATTCCAGGAACAGTTATGCTTCCGGGAACCAACCGTGCTGCAGACCGCTTTGTGAGAGCTTCATACTACATCAATGCAATTCCGCAGACCGCAGATACCCGCACAGCAGTAGCCAGTGTTTTCAGCGTAATCAGAAACTGTTCTGTTCCTTACGGAATCACTTCTGCAACAGAACCTAATATTTCTTCTACAAGATGGCGTTCTGTTTCTGATCAGAAAAACCTCGTGTATTATTTTGAAACGGTTTTTACTCCCAATACTTTTTGGGTAGATCTTAAAGATTTTGATCTGAGTTCTAAAGGAAAAGTGATGAAACTGGATCTTAGCGATAACCGCACTTATAACGGAAAATCCAATGCAGAGTTTAAAGAATCTGCACCGTTCACATTCTTAGGATTAAAATAGATATTTCGCCACAAAAAATGCTCACGCTTAGTAAACAATGCTCTAAGTATGCCCCATTATGATTTTATGAAATACTAAAAACGAGTTGGATAAGCAGTTGTGGTAAAATAGATTTCACAATAAAAAAACAAAAATAGATATGGCCTTTTTTTCGATTAAAAAGAAAAGCCTGATCCTGTGCATGCTTGCCTGTGGGTTATCAGCTTATGCGCAAAATCAGGATTCTCTGAAAACCACAGCTCCTCCAAAGGAAGAAGACAATGTAAAATATCCGCAGCTGCAGATCAAAGGCCTTTTTCAGGCACGTTATCTTGTAGGAATGAGTAAAGATGTTGATGTAAACGGGCTTCATCATACCGATGGCTCCGGAACTGATAATAACTTCATGCTCAAATACATGAGGGTTCAGGTTCGGGCACAGATCAGTAAACGTACGGAAGTTGTTGTCTTGGCTAACCTTGCCGATTTTAAAAATGACCCAAAAAGCAGAGTTCTTGAAAACGCTTATCTGAAGTATACCTTCAATCCTAAATTAGCCATTACTGTAGGACAGTTCAGACCTTGGTTCGGTATTGAAGAGACCTATCCCATTGATATTATCAAATCTCTAGACTGGTCCAATCAATATACGGAATTTGGGAAACTGGGCTGGACAAGTTTCCAGATCGGAATGTCTGCCACAGGACAACTTCAACTGGGAGAAATTCCCTTCCAATATGCTGTTTCAGTAGTCAACGGAAATGGAAAGAATCAGATTAATGATAATGACAACGGAAAACAGTATTCTACCCGTCTGGTTTTCGGATTATCTAAAAAATACCATTTCAATGTAGGACTGAATGGAGGTACCGGAGAAGTTTTCAGCAAAAAAGTATATGCGCTGGGTGTAGATCTGAGTTCATTGATCGAGTTTGATTCAAAATGGAGTCTTGACATGCAGCTGGAAGCCAAACAGGCAACTAACCACGTTCTGTACAACTCCATTGCACCGGAATTACGTCCTGAAAATCCCGATCAGTATTTGGTACGAGGAGCCTACTTCCTGCCGAATCTGAGATACGAGATCAACCACAAAAATCTCAGCGCCTTCGAATTGTCATGCCGTTACGAATATCTTGACACCAATTTCAGAATGGCTTCTAACCCAAGACAAACCATTACCCCAATGTTCGGATTGGAATTCCTGAAAAATTATGGAGCAAGAATTCAGCTGGGAGTGCAATTTGACCGCTACAAATATCAGGTGGAAAACACCTCACAATACAACAACAATCTATTTATAGTGCAAGTTCAGAGTAGATTTTAAGATTAAATAGTTAGTATCATGAAAGAAATTAATATCAAAAACGTAGCGATCACATTTGTTGTTGCGTTAATTATATGGTTCATCCCTGCTCCGGAGGGTGTAGCCGAGAATGCCTGGCATCTGTTTGCCATCTTTGCGGCAACTATTTTAGGGATCATTCTTAAAGCGGCTCCAATGGGTACAATGTGTATGATGGCTATTGGTTTTACAGCCCTTACACAGGTAGTTGCTCCGGGAGATGCAGGAAAATCCATTACCAAAGCTCTTTCCGGTTTTGGAGACAAAGTAATCTGGCTGATCGGGATTTCATTCTTTATTGCCAGAGGATTTATCAAAACAGGACTTGGAAACCGTATCGCCTTTTTATTCATCAGAGTCTTTGGTAAAAGTTCACTGGGACTTGCTTACGGATTAGGACTTGCCGATGTTTGTCTGGCACCTGCTATTCCGAGTAACACAGCAAGAGGTGGTGGGATTATCTACCCGATCATGAAATCTATGGCGATAAGCTTTGATTCCGTTCCTGAAAAACCGGAAACCCATAGAAAACTAGGATCATTCCTGACTTTGAACAGCTATTATATGAACCTCATCGCTTCTTCTATGTTCCTTACCGGGACAGCCAGTAACCCGATGTGTCAGAAGTTTGCAGCCAATCTTGGGATTGATATTACCTGGATGTCATGGGCTGCGGCAGGTTTCATTCCGGGTGCGGTAGCATTCTTTGTCGTTCCTTTGGTATTGTACAAATTATATCCGCCTGAATTGAAAAAAACAGGGGATGCTCCGAAAATGGCAGCTCAGAAATTAAAAGAAATGGGACCTATCTCAAGAAATGAATGGTTGATGCTTCTGGCATTCTTCATTCTGTTAGCACTTTGGATATTTGGAGGAGCACTTTCTATTGATGCCACTACAACAGCATTTATCGGATTAACATTATTACTACTGACCTCAGTATTAACCTGGGAAGATGTAAAAGGAGAAAAAGGAGCATGGGATACTATCGTTTGGTTCGCCGTACTGGTGATGATGGCAAGCTCTTTAAATGAATTAGGTTTCATTGGATGGTTCAGTAACCTTATCAAAGTACAAATTGGAGGTTTGAGCTGGCAGGTAGCCTTCCCGGTTATCATCATCGTATATTTCTTCAGTCACTATATTTTTGCAAGTGCTACCGCTCACGTAGCTGCTATGTATGCTGCCTTGCTGGGTGTAGGTGTTTCTTTGGGAATTCCTCCAATGTTACTGGCAATGATGCTTGGTTTCATGGGTTCTATTTATGGAGTACTTACCCATTATGGCCACGGTCCGGCACCGGTATTCTTCGGAAGTGGATATGTAGATCTCAAAGCCTGGTGGGTAAGAGGTCTTGAAATAGGAATCGTTCTACTGATCATCTATATGGTTGTAGGAGGATTGTGGATGAAAGTCTTAGGATATTATTAATTATTAAATCAAAAATATGTTATCAACACTGTCAAGAAAAATGCTGATGTGCCTTACAGGACTCTTTTTGGGATTCTTCCTGTTGATTCATTTCCTTGGAAATCTTCAGCTTTTTCTTCCACAAGAACAGGCACACCTGCAGTTTAATGCTTATTCGCATTTTTTATCAGGAAATATCATTATCAAAATAGTTTCTTATGTTTTGTATGCCAGTATCATTCTGCATGCTGTAGACGGGCTTATTATTACTTTAAAAAATAAAAAGTCAGGAGGAGGTTATCAAACGGACAGACGTGGAAGAGCCAGCAAATGGGCTTCCAGAAATATGGGAATCCTCGGAACATTCATTCTGATTTTCCTGGTGATCCATTTCCAGAACTTCTGGTATATCTATAAATTCGGAAATCCTCCTTTGGATGAAAACGGAAATAAAGATCTCTACATTCTGGTAGTGAATGTCTTTAAAGAATGGTGGTATGTTATCATTTATGTACTGTCAATGATTGCTTTATGCTATCACCTGATCCATGGGATACATAGTGCGGTAAGAACGCTGGGATTATATCATCCTAAGTTTGTACAATGGTTCAAAACTATCGGGATTGCCTATTCAATCATTATCTGTGTAGGTTTTGCATTGATGCCGGTGTATGTATTCTTTACTTATCATTAAAAGGAACGATCATGATTTTAGATTCAAAAATACCACAAGGCCCATTAGAACATAAATGGGAAAATTATAAAAAGAAAGCAAGGCTCGTTAACCCTGCCAACCGTAAAAAGCTGGATGTGATTATTGTAGGAACAGGTCTGGCGGGAAGCTCAATCGCAGCTTCTTTGGGAGAAATGGGATATAATGTCAAATCATTCTGTTTTCAGGACAGCCCGAGAAGAGCGCACTCTGTGGCAGCACAAGGAGGCGTAAATGCAGCAAAAAACTATAAAAACGATGGTGACAGCGTATACAGAATGTTTGTAGACACGCTAAAAGGAGGAGATTTCAGAGCCCGTGAAGCCAATGTATACCGTATGGCAGAATGTTCTCTGAACCTTATTGACCAGGCTGTAGCTCAGGGCGTACCTTTCGGTCGGGAATACGGTGGATATCTGAACAACCGATCCTTCGGAGGAGTTCAGGTAAGCCGTACTTTCTATGCGAGAGGACAAACGGGACAGCAGCTACTTCTTGGTGCCTACCAGGCTTTAATGCGACAGGTCGGAAAAGGTTCTGTACAGTTATTTTCAAGACATGAAATGCTGGATCTGGTTACCGTTGACGGGAAAGCCAGAGGAATTATCGTTAGGAATTTAGATACAGGAGACATTGAAAGACATGCAGCACACGCTGTAATATTGGCAACAGGTGGTTACGGAAAAATCTATTATCTGTCTACTCTTGCGATGGGATGTAACGGTTCTGCAATCTGGCGGGCTCATAAAAAAGGAGCTTTAATGGCTTCCCCAAGCTGGATTCAGGTACACCCTACTTCCCTTCCGCAATCCGGAGATTATCAGTCGAAACTGACCTTAATGTCTGAATCATTACGTAATGACGGAAGAATCTGGGTTCCGTTGAAAGAAGGTGAAAACAGACTACCCAATGATATTCCGGAAACGGAAAGGGATTATTATCTTGAAAGAAGATACCCTGCTTTCGGAAATCTTGCGCCAAGGGATATTTCTTCCCGCGCGGCAAAGGAAAGAATTGATGCAGGTTTCGGAATCGGACCTTTGAAAAATGCAGTATATCTCGATTTTTCAAAAGCAATACAGGAACAGGGAAAAGATAAGATTAAGGAAAAATATGGAAACTTATTTGATATGTATCTTAAAATAACAGGATATGATGCGTATAAAGAACCTATGATGATCTCTCCTTCTGCTCACTTTTCAATGGGTGGACTTTGGGTAGATTATGAACTGATGACCACTGTTCCGGGACTTTTTGCTTTAGGTGAGGCTAATTTTGCCGATCATGGTGCCAACAGATTAGGCGCAAACTCTCTTTTACAGGCTTCAGTAGACGGATATTTCATTGCTCCTTATACAATTGCCAATTATCTGGCCGATGAAATTCATACCGGAAAAATTTCACCGGATACTCCGGAATTTGAACAGGCTGAACAAGCAGTGAAAGAACAGATTCAGGACTTTATGAACATCAAAGGAACCAAAACCGTTGATTATTTCCACAAAACATTAGGAAAACTCCTGTACGATTATTGCGGGCTGGCCAGAAACGAAGAAGGATTGAAATATGCCATTCAGGAGATCAGAAAACTGAAACAGGAATTCTATAAAGACGTAAGAGTTTCCGGACAGGGAGATAAAATGAATACCGAGCTGGAAAAAGCAGGCCGTGTTGCCGATTATTTCGAAATCGGGGAACTGATGTGCTATGATGCATTAACCCGTAACGAATCCTGCGGAGCTCATTTCCGGGAAGAGTTCCAGACACCGGATGGAGAAGCTATGAGAAATGATACCGAATATCAGTTTATCTCTGCCTGGGCATGGACAGGTGAAAATGGCGAGCCAGCATTGATTAAAGAGCCTTTAATCTTTGAAGAGATTCAGCCAACGGTAAGAAGTTACAAATAAAAAACAGAAAATTATGGATTTACATCTTAAGATATGGAGACAGAAAGATAGAAAAAGTGAAGGAAAACTCGTCGGTTATGACCTGAAAGGATTGAATTCCCATATGTCTTTCTTAGAAATGCTGGATACCCTGAATGAAAAACTGATCACTGAGGGAGATGAACCTGTAGAATTTGATCACGACTGCCGTGAAGGAATCTGTGGACAGTGTGGTATGATGATTAACGGTATTGCCCATGGTCCTTTGAAAAATACAACGACCTGCCAGCTTCATTTAAGGTCTTTTAAAGATGGGGAAACGATTTTGATAGAACCATTCCGGGCTGAAGCATTCCCTGTGAAAAAAGATTTAAAAGTAGATCGTTCTGCTTTTGACAGAATTATATCTTCAGGAGGTTTTGTATCTGTAAATACCGGACAGGCTCCTGATGCAACGGCTATTCCGGTGACTCACCAAACGGCTGAAGAAGCTTTTGATTCTGCAGCATGTATCGGATGTGGAGCTTGTGTGGCTACCTGTAAAAATGGTAGTGCCGCCCTATTTACCTCTGCGAAGATTACCCACATGGCACTTCTTCCTCAAGGGAAAGAAGAACGAAGTAAAAGAGTGTTGGATATGATTGCACAAATGGACACAGAATTATTTGGGCACTGCTCCAATACGGAAGCCTGTGAAGTGGAATGTCCTCAGGGAATTTCCGTACTCAATATCGCCAGAATGAATTTTGAGTATAACAGAGCTTTGTTTTTCAGAAAGAAAAATTAAATGAGCCGAAAGTCGAAATGATACTATTTAAAAGGACGAATTTGCTTATTGACAAATTCGTCCTTTTTGTTTTTCTTTAAAATTTACATTCCTATGCATCTATCATCGCTACTACTCTCGCCGGAGCTGCAGATCCTCCAACAATTTTAAGAGGAAATACACAGATCTTAAATCCGGACGGAGGCAATGCTCCAAGATTGGTAAGCTGCTCGATGTGTAAATATTCTTTCTCAATTCCTACGCGGTGGCCTTCCCAGAAGAATTCGGGATCATTCAGTTCTTTGGCTTTTTGAGCCATATATTTTAATGGAAGATCCCAGCCCCACTGATCAATTCCCATTACTTTTACGCCCTGATCAATCAGCCATTCTGTAGCTTCTTTGCTCATTCCTGTTCCCTTTTCTACAAAATCAGGAGTTCCCATCAGCTTATCACGATCAGTTCTGATCAGTACAATATTTCCTTCCTGGATGGTGATTCCGTTTTTATTCAGATCATTTTTAAGATCATCTACAGTGATGGCTACAAAATCTTCTTTATGAGTACAGTCGATCACAATTCCTTCTCCATAACACCACTCCAATGGAATCTGGTCTATTGTTTTAGCAGGTTTCCCTTCTACAACAGGCCCATAATGCCATGGAGCATCAATATGAGTGGTGGCATGAAGTCCCATATTTTTGATGGTATCATCTGCCCAACCCGTCCAGTTTTTAGGAAAAAGTCTTGAAGGAAGTCTCAGTGCCAGACGAATCAGCCAATGTGATTTCCGGTGTGCTTTATGTTTGATTTTCACCCGCATGAACCATGGGTCTCCTGCATTATACTGAATGGGTTTTGTTAAATCGACAAGTGTTGTTTTCATATGATTTAGGTAAGGAGGCAAAGGTAATGAATAAGGTAAAAAGACGAATAGAAATTAACAAACGAAAAAAGATTAGCCATCACTAATCTTTTTCTAATTCTATCGGGTTTTCATATCTTTTGTTTTCTTCTCTTTCTTTTTGTCTTTGCCGTATCATTTCTTGACCTTGTATAATAGTGGTTTCAGAACTTTGAAGTACACCCATTAAATTGGCATTAGCATCTTTTACCGCTTTTTCAAATTTCGGTCGAGTTGTCTCAAAAGCTTCATGATATCGATTTTCATTTACCTTAATTAATTTGTCTTTTAATTGAGATGCATTGATAGATTTTACAAGCTCAAAATCATACTCTTCTTTATCATCTGTTATTTTAACAATCAGTCCTGGTAATCCACTAAATTTATATGGGCCATAGGGTAAAGGAATTTCGGGAGAATACCAGGCGATCCAATTTCGTCCCTTAAAGGTAACTTCCGCTTTTTTACAATTAATTGTGTTTATTATTTTTGTGTCATTACTCAATTTCCAATTTTTAATGATCGGTTCTTTATAGCTAAGTATTGACATTCCAACTAAGTTAAAATACTGTATATTTTCATTTGATTGTATTATGGTAAAGGAAAATTTTGTTTTTGGAATGGATACTCCTTTTGAGCTTAACAGTTTTGCTCCATTTTCTAAAGTTTTTATTGGAAGTGCTTGGAATACTGAATCTCTTTTCAGTGATTGAATACTTGCAAAAAAAGCACGTTCATTACCTATCAGTAATGAAAAAAATTCTTCATGTTTATAATCAGGAGTTAATGTATTCAATTTAGCTTTTAATAAATAGGTAAACTCACCACGCAGAGTATCTCTTTTATGTAATTGAGAGAAAAATAAGACACTAAAAAATAAGGCTAATAATTGAAATAATTTTTTATAGTAATCCATAGAGTTATTTTTGATTACAAAAAAATACACTTATAACTTTATAAGGTCATAAGTGCAAATAATTAATATGAAACAAATATTAATTACAGTAATTTGCTTCAAGATTTGCAAGCCACTGATTTGCTTGTTCAGCAGTCCAATCTTGAGTTGTAGTAGCAGTCTGACCACAAAATTCTGCAATCCACACCTGTTTAATACCTCCTTTTACAGTTTTTAAGGTCTTCACGAGTCAATTTTTTAATTTTTTTCATAAAATATGTTTTTTTTGGTTAGATCACAAATATATACAACGAACTCTTATCCACAGCATATCTTTTATTATGTTAAGTAGCTATTTATCTGAGTAAAACATATTTTTCACTTAAAGATTTTCCGTATAAAACTGAATGGGTTTTATCATATTAGTTAAACAAAAAAGCATTTATTAAAAATAATGCTTTTGGGTATTTTTTTATATGTTAAATAATTAATTTCAAACAGAGATTTTTAGAGGTAAAGTATAAAGGTTCTTTAATTATTTTGATGAATCATTATCCTTTTGTTTTGTTCCTTTGTTTTTAAATTCCTTTAGGAATCATAATTTTCTTCGGATCGTTCTCATCATACATGATCTCAATGTTACCATATTTAGGGACAGAAGAAAGATTTAAAAGGCTTACAACTTTCTTAAAGACTGCAATATGTTCAGTTCCTCTGAAATCTTTGAAACTCACCTGAAACATGATCTGCGGCTGATCATTTACCATAAGACCAGTCTGGCTTACACTAATGATATTGGCTTCCGCATTTCTTCCTGAGAAGAGGATCCGTTCTTCTTTCTTATTTTTAAAAAGCTTACTGATCAGCAATTGGAAAACCAATATATAAATCAGAGTCATCACTCCACTGAAAATAATCGGGTGCATGAAGGTCAGAAACCTCCAGCCAAAATCGAAGGATTCCCGCATGTAGAAATAATAATATAATCCAGTCACATAAGCAATTAAGAATACAATGAATGCAACTCTTAAAATGATTCCAAAGGAATTAAAACCAACTTTCTGGTCGCTTAAAATAAAATAGGGTTCCTGTGACACTTTAGGATTCAGCAATACTTTCACCTTATTTCCGACAGCAAATCTTTTTTCCTGTGGTTTGGAATCGTGAAACATCATTTGATGTTCAATTAATGTATTTCTAAGATTAGGAAATGAAAGAACGATTTGAATGACATTCATATTGGTTTTCGGAATATATTTCAGAAGTTTATAATCAATGATTTGTCCTTCTCTCGGAATTCCGTTCCTAAGTATAGACTGGATGGTACTTTTCTCCTTAAAGGTTTTGATGAAAAGAATATTAATAAAGAAGGCAATCACATACATCCATATGAGCAAAGAAAAACCGAGATACCCATAGCTCACGGCTAATGAATTTCTCGGTTCTGTTGCAAGTTCCTCCCCCATCATATAAATGAAAATCGGAAAAGGAGCACAGAAAAAAAAGAAAAAAGCTCCCCAGAAAATGATCATAAATTTCATAACTGTTATTTTGTGTGGTCTGATAAAGTTATGATATTATAATGGAATGGCCGAGTTCTTTTTACACCTCTTTTTCGAAGTAAAGTCTGTAGTATTTTCCTTTATCATCTTCACCCATTTCAATTTTCTGTCTGTCTCCGTGGATGTAGATGTGGAAGTTTTTATCCAGTTTAATGATACTTTTGAAGTGTCTTTGTGTCTTTTTTACCGCTGCTTCACTAATCGGAAATTCTTCAGCGATATTCACCTGCATATCCTGCTCGTAATCTGTTTTAAAGTTCACGAAACTTTCAATCACATGTTCGTCGCCCAATACTTCACTGGCAAATTCATCCAGCTTAAATTCTTCTTTTTCTTTGAAGAAATTGATAGACTTATTCAGGAAATCTGCCTGATCTGCTTTGGAAACTTCAAATTCCTGAGGAAGCTGTTTTGTGATATAATCTTTATACACCATCAAAGCTTCCTGTGTGTGGAAATATTCATCATCACGCTGTTTTACTTTCAGGAAATCTTCGAACCAGTAATACATATCTCCGTTTTTGTTGTTGTCAACCACAGAAAGTACATATCCTGTTTCTTTATTATTGTTGTAAATCAAAGCCGCTTTATCAATTTTAGATAACCCGATTCCCTGATCTTTTTCAATATCAAATGTTTCTTCAGCAGGATTGATTTTCAGGAAAGATTCTCTCTTTTCTGTTTTAAAAATCCCGATTTTATCCACTTTATCCGGACGGTCGCTTTCATCCTCAAAAAGAACAATGAAAAGCTCTCCACTCTGAACTCTTGGATTTTCTGCCGCTTCGAAAAGATGTTTTGCAATATTCTCAGATTCCCAGATGAATTTTGCTTTGTCATCAAAAATTTCTGATACAGCACTATACACCGGATTATTGACCAGGTAAGTATCACTGTAAAAATGGAAGGTTTCTTCCGATTTAAAAGAACCTAAAAAGTAGTCTTCAAGCATTTCTGCCATTCCTTCTTCCAGCTTCAATTCCTCCTGGGAAAGTGTCAGCGAATCTCCGTTGATCTTATTTCCGACTCTGTGTACTATTATTTTTGAAAACATTTTTCTGAATATTTGGACTGCAAAGATATTCATTCTTATCCTTACGGCGAAACTTAAAAAATGTCATTTTATACTACTCTCCTTGACGACCCCATCAAAAATTCTTTGAATTTTAGCCACCTCTCCAAAGGAAGGGAATTCTCAGTCTCTCATTTGTAATGGCAGGTAACATAAGTTTTTGTCTTTTATTTTCATATTGATAAAAACCTTATCATTTTGACAGGCTTTTTTGTTTTAAAAATTCAAACACAAAATCACAACTAATTATATATCAGCATCTTAATTAAATTCCATTTTCAACGGAATATCATTGGCATCATCATTTGAAAACATAGAAAAATGGACTTAAAAACATTAAACAGAATCGACAAGCTCAGAAGATTAAAAAGCAGAGGACCAGCGACTCCAAAGTGGCTTAAGCCTTATCATATGCTTTTTATTGCTTTTTTAACCATTTTCATCTTTGGTGCTATCACCAAAATGCTTGAACACAATCACAATTAAAATATAATACGATGAACTATTTACAAGCCGTAAAGGAAATCACCGATGTGGTTCCCGATTTTGAAAAAGAAATAAAAGAAATTAAAATTCAAAACTCATACAGCATTATCCGGACGTTTACGGAACGTATTAAAAATATGATCCGCCAGAATGACAGAAATCTACTGTTCAGAAGTTTACAGAAAATGGACAAAATATACACTGACGGAGATACAGTATTAAAGAATGCTATTGAAACTACTTTTATCTATTCGCTGGACAATTGTACTGCCTTCTGCACTGAGGAATACAGAAAAGTGATTTTTAGTCACATTTCTGCCAACCTTCAGAAGGTGTATTCGAGACAAATTTACAGTCACGGCATATAAAGGTTTTGTTACATTTTTTATCTGTTTCATTACAAAGTGTTTAAATTAAACAAAAATCAAAATAACTCACAGTCAATAGATTATGAAAAATAAAATCAGAAGGATTTCAGATTGGAAAACCTGGAAAACTACGACTAACAGACACAATGCAGAGATATTACTCACTCACATCGCTGTGATAGTCGGTGTATTCATTTTTGCAGCCTGTCTTTAAATTTTGGTATACATTTAGCTGCAATATAAAGTGTTTGAAAAATTCTTAATTATGATGAAAGTACAAATGCAAACTATTAATCAAAAAATAGCTGTTGAATACTTAAAATTTTTCTATCCGCCACTTCGCAATGAGATCACACAATTGTCTGTACAGGACAATTTCGCTGGGGTCATGCAGGCTACCGTGAATTATCTGAAGAACCTGTTGCAGGAATCTAAGATCAATATCATTGCCCATCATATCAAGCTGATGGACTGGATCTACAGAAACGGGAATTCTTATGTAAGAACCATGATTGAAAACCTTTTTGTAAGATCTTTCGAAAGTTTTAAAAAACATGCCAAAATCCAACATTGGAAACTTCTTTACCAATATATGCCTGTAAGCTTCCAGATCATTTATAATGAACAACAGAAGCAGGATCAGATGTATTTTGGGAAATAAATGAAATTAAAAGACGAAAAAGCGAATCCTTATATTTGCTCTTTCGTCTTTTTACTTTTTAGCCCTATTACAGGGAAGTTTCACTCTATTCTATTTCACCAATCCGTGTAAAAGGTCTATTTTTGCAAAAAGTACCGATGAAATACCCATTTTATATTGCGATGCTATCATTATCGCTGATCTCATGTGAGAATAATGACAGTACGATTGATGATCCGAGACCTGTTGATAAAAATGTTTACCAGTTTCAATTTAAAAGCTATACTGTAAAAAATACAGTTTTGTATCAGGGGGCAAAAGGAGAAAAATCTACTCCGGATGAATCTTACCTCAACAATTATTGGAGTCTCTATCAGGAACCTGCCTGGGAAAAAATAAGCATTGATCTTAAAAACAAGACCATCAAATTATTATCAGAAAACTCATCTACAGATTTTACTTACAGTTTTACCATTGCGAATGATTCTGTACTAATCAAAGAGAATAACAATAGTAAGCCAAGTTATATTGGTGATTTCAATAAAAACACCTCTTCATTCACGTTAAAAAGAACGTACAGATACGTTAAAAAAGTTCCCCGAGATGACAATGACGCCCTATTAATTACTAAAAGTGCTCATTTTGGAACCACTCAATACGAAAATATTTTTGTCAATATATTTTCCACTCCTTCTGAAATGATCAAAACAGGAGATCAGGTTTTATGGACCAATATTGAATATTCTTATAAAGAATTGTAGTTACATCCTCATTTCTTAATTATTAAACTAAAAAAACTTCCTGTCTCACTACGATCCAGGAAGTTTTCATTATAAACATTCTATAATAATATATGTCAAAGATCGTTTAGTGATAAACCATACCATGAAAATAAAATTTTCACTATTCTTTCTGTTTTCACTATACTTAATGAATGCCCAGATTTCCGGCCAGCTAAAACAACTCATCGACCCTATTGATAAAGAATATTTTGACTTAATAATTAAAGAGGATTATAATACAGAAAGGTATTCCAAATTATCCGAAATGTATAATGAGATTGATAAAACAGCAACCAATGATGAACTGTTTTATTTGGCAGTTACCGGAAGTACTTTTATAAGAATCAATGCAATATCTTCTCTTATAGATAAAAATGACAAAAGGATTGTAGATTTATATCGTTATTATTCCAAGTTTACCTTGATCTATTATCAGAAAATGGGATGCGTGGTTACAGCTCAGGATATGGCATTAAGCAATATACGGGGAAAGATTATGAATAAAATTAAATATTATGAACTGTATAAGCATATGAAAACGCAAAAAAATTGGGAACTCCTTTTTTCCAATGAAGAAATTGAATACTATGAAAAATTCAATGTGAGTGATTTTAAATTGTATGTAAAAGCATTTGATGAAATCGACAAAAAATTTATTCCCGAAAGAATAGAAACCAATGATTCTATCAAAGAAATATGGAAAGATAACAAACTTCAGGTACCTTCATTATAAAAATAAATCCCAGGTAATATTCCCGGGATTTTATTTTTTATTTCTTCACAAACACTTTCTCTATAATCTGTGACTCTTCATTACTTAGTTTTGAGGCTTTCCCCACCTTGGCAATAAAAGTATTTACTTCTTCCGGTGTGGCTGGTGATCCCAAATTTTCTCCTTTAGCATCAAAAGAATCTGCCAATACTTCTCCTTTTGGATTGAGAATCACCCAGAAAGGAAGTCCGGCAGTTCCGCCTTTATATTTATTCATCAGCTCTTGTCCACCTGGATTTTCAAGGCTCTTCTTATCACCTCTTTCCTGAACATCTACATAAGCCGTGACAAATCTTTTATCAAAAATAGGTTTGGTTTCAGGAAGATCCATATTTTTTTCCATCATTTTGCACCATTTGCACCATGAAGCATGGAACACCAGTAAAACATTTTTCTTTCCTGCTTTAGCTTCCGTGAAAGCCTTATTTAATACGACATCTGCTTTTTCCTGCGCCGCTCCCAACTGGAATAGTAAAAGGGTAACAACGATAATAATTTTAGAGTATTTCATTCTGAATTTTTATTTAAAACTTACACGAATTTAGGTATTTTTATCTACAATATAATTCTAGTTTTCAATCATTTTAGTTAAACATTTTGTAATTTCGTCTATAACAAAGGAATTTCTTCACAGTGTAAAAAATAGAAGTATCAAATCTCTAACAGGTCTGCAAAATGATTGAAATAAAAAAATATTCTCATCAGACAGGACATCCTGAGCCAAGAAGGGTTATCAGATACACCTTATTCTGGTGTTATCATGGAAGTGCTGAGATTCTGATTGACGAAAATATTTTCATCCTGAAAACCGGTCAGGTTGTAACGATTACTTCAGGACAGTTTCATCAGTTAAAATCAGTGGAAGGAAAACTCACCGCGTTGGAATTCACCCTTGATTTCTTCTGCAAAAATGACAGTGATATTGAGCTTATTTTCCACAACGGACTTTTCTGTCATTTTGGAATGAATGAAATGATCACCATACAACATCCTGCATTTTTTAATGAAACATTGAATGCTATTGAAAAAGAAATTCAGGAACAGCCTTATCAGTATCTGATCTCGACCCATTCTCTGGTGGAGCTGCTATTGGTGGAAATCAACCGTAGTAAAATAGCCAATGGCGATGAAATCTGGAAACCGGATGCTTTATTTTTAAAGTTCCTTGAAAGCGTAAGAGATCATTTTCAAAACAATTATCAGGTCTCTCATTTTGCTGATCTTCTCGGGACCACTGAAGCCAAACTGAATGAGGTTTCAAAACTTCACACCAATAAAACCGCTCAAAATGTGATCTACAGCCTCACAATTTCTGAAGCTAAAAGACTTTTACACTATGAAAAGCTCACAGTAAAGGAAATTGCTTATCAGCTGGGCTTCAATGATCCGTTCTATTTTTCAAACTTCTTTAAAAAACATACTTCACATTCCCCAAAAGAGTATCAGAAGACCGTGAAGGAAGTTTAAAAGTACCCTGAAAAATTTTAGTTTAAAGAAAATCAGAGATCTCATATTCACTTCCTTCTTCCTTCTTCTCTCTTAAATATTACATTCTTTTTCCAGAATTGTCTATTCTTTAGACAATGGCTTTCGCTGAACTTTGTACTGTAATTAAGACCTAAAAATTATACGTATGAAAACGCAACAGGATATTGCCATTTTCTTATTAAGAATTACCCTGGCATTTGGATTCTTATCCACAATAGCAAGCCGCTTAAACCTTTGGGGAGCACAATCTTCCGGTTGGAAAAATTTTGTTCATTATACTGCTGAAACAAATTCATTTTTACCACAATCATGGGCAGCTATTATTGCAGTATTATCTACCATTGCTGAACTGTCCTCCGGTATTTTACTTCTTTTGGGGTTTCAGATAAAAAGAACAGCAAGGTACGCCTCTATTCTCACTTTATTTTTTGCAATAGCCATGAGCATTTCTTTTGGAGTTAAAGAGCCTCTGGACTATTCAGTCTTTGCATTCAGTGCCGGAGCTTTTCTTCTGAGTACCTTTTCACGTTACAAATGGAGTTTAGACCAACTTTTACATCAATAACAATTAAAATTCAAATATCATGAACACCAACATCCACAATTACATCGTAAAAACAGAACAGAAAGAATGGCAGCCTTTAATTGAAAAAGGAATTCATTATGAAGGTATTTTTGTAAAATCTTTGAAATTTGATCCTGAAAAAAACCGTTCTACCAGTATTCTTCTAAAGTTTGAAGCGGGAGCCCAATACCCTTATCACAATCATCCTGCTGGTGAGGAATTGTTTATCATGGAAGGTGATGCAACTATTGCAGGAACCAGCCTGGAAAAAGGAGATTATTTGTATACTCCACCGAATTTTAAACATTCTGTGAAGTCAGAACAGGGCTGTATTATTCTTTTTGTTGTACCGGAAGAAGTGGAAATACTTTAAGGCGTCATTAAACAAAACCACAGTAAAAAAGTTTTACTGTGGTTTCTAATAATTCAAAAAAAATAGGATTGTAATTTTTATTTTAAAGCTGTTTTGTCCTGTGATATCGAACCGAATTCAATTAATGTTTTTTTCTTTCTCACTATATCCACCAAAGTTTGGACTGAAAAGGTGAGAATAATATATAATATGATAAGCACTGCTACGTATCCAATTTCATGTTGTCTGTATCCGAAAATTCCTTTTCCCCATGAGATCAGAATCCATTGGATCATGTACATTGAAGTTAAATTTTTACTGCAATATTTGAGAACACGCATAAAACCATTTTCTTTAACATTGGCAGTAATGGTGTTGATTAACCATAAAAACAGTAAAGTCCAGCCCGCAAAATAAATAACACCTCCAGGCCCCATATGATAAAAACCATTGTAATTATAATCTCCATACAGAAAAACCAGCGGTGCTCCTATGGCAATGAACAACAACCCTACATAGAGCATATTTCTAAATATTTGTTTGGTATCGTAGTTCAGTTCCTGAAACCATTTCCCAAAAAACATTCCGATGATGATAAAAGCCATCCATGGGAAAACAGGAAAATAGACATAGGCAGGATAATCAGTATTGAAAAGAAGATCCAGAACATAATTGATTACAGGATAATCAAGATTAAGTCCGCTTACCTCTCGGGATATCAATGCAACGAATAAACCTATAGCCAGCATGATATATTTATTTTTCACATATTCTCTGATAAACCCGACAAACAATAAAGACATGCCCGCCAGCTGTAAAATATCACCCAGCTGTACCAAATATACATACTGCTGTTCTATAGGGGCATGCCATCCGTATTTCTGAATAAAATTATCGGGAGCAAAATTAAAAATCACAGGGATCATAAACTTCATAAAATTCATAAACAGACCTGCAAACACCAATAAAACACCTCGTTTTAAAGCACTTCTAAGACTTTGATGACTTGAAGTCATAAAGGTAATTCCCATACAGATCAGGAAAATGGAAGTTCCCCTTCCGAGAAAGACAATAAAACTGCCGAGGGCTGTTTCATATTGTGATTTGACATTGGCATACACCAATAAGGTATGGATAATGATCATTCCGATGACACTTATACCTTTTATTAAATCCAGAGTAAGGATTCTTTTGTTTTGTTGTTCCATAGTTTTTAGTGAAAATTGTGGATTAGATGGATAAAACTGTATTCATTAATTATTTTTAAATCAATTTTTATTTATTCTAAATAAAAATCAAATATACAAATTAAAAATACTTCTCATCATCCATTGATCAATTTTCTTAAAACGTTAATAACTAAACATCTAGTCCAGTATTAAAGAACAAAAAAGAAGAAATTTTTCATGTAAATAGTGTTCTAACTATTCACTATTAATAAATAAGCTATACCAAAAAGTACAGCTTATTCTTTTACATCATGAAAATTTTCAAGTTTCAAATATACTCCTTTGAAATCCTATGTTAAAGACTTTCAGTAAATAAGAAATTTTTATCTTTTATATTTTAATAATTTATAGATTTAAGAAGTGTATACTCAGTTTTCTATAAACCTTACTAAACATATGATCTGGTATTTCTATATTATTATATTATTTGAGCAATATATACCTCTTTTTTATTTTCCTAAATAAACAAACATATTGACAGATAAACTTTGAGGCTGTACATTAATGGATTGTTGCGCAACACCACCGTTTACACTATTCGTGTTAAATGAATGGGAATGCGGATTCTGGTGCAATACATTAGTATTAACATGATCAAGATTCCTTGTACCTGTACCAATTTTTCCAGCCAAGAAGGTATATGAAAAGGTATCAGTTGCCCTACTACCATCATTATTGATAATATCATACATTATAGTAGGCTCCGCTGAACTGGTTGTACCTGAAAGTTGAAAGTTTGGCAACTGATTCCTTGATATTATACGGGAATTATTACTATTTATACTTCCCATTCTTTTACCATCTTGTACTAGGTAGGAGTCGGTGGCATTAGGAATAAATTATATTTCTTTTCATTTATGCCTTTCTAATTCTTCTTCTGGAAATTATCATGCTCGATTCATTGAAAATGAGAAACCTACTGAAAGCTATAAATAATATAAGTATTAGAAAAAGTACCACACTGAATTGAAAAGGCGACCCCATAAAAAACCGCTTTAAACAAATGTTTAAAACGGTTTTAGATTATTTATTATTAAATCAATAATTATTTTACTTCTTCGAAGTCTGCATCCTGTACATCTTCAGCTCCGGAGTTTCCACCTGCATTCTGAGCACCAGCTGCATCAGCACCTGGCTGTTGGCCAGCTGCATATAATTCTTCAGAAGCGGCCATCCAAGCTGCATCTAACGCTTCAGTTTTAGCTTTTACGTCATCAGCATTTTTAGCTTCGAAAGCTGTTTTTAATTCTGCATGAGCTGCTTCGATTGCTGCTTTTTTGTCAGCAGAAAGTTTTTCACCGAATTCTTTCAATTGCTTTTCAGTCTGGAAGATTAATCCGTCAGCTTTGTTAAAGATTTCAACTTCTTCTTTTCTCTTAGCATCCGCTGCAGAGTTTTCCTGAGCTTCTTTCTTCATTCTTTCGATTTCTTCGTCAGAAAGACCTGAAGAAGCCTGGATTTTGATAGACTGCTCTTTACCAGTTCCTTTATCTTTAGCAGATACACTTAGGATACCGTTAGCATCAATATCAAATGTTACTTCAATTTGAGGAACTCCTCTTGGTGCTGGTGGGATATCCTGAAGATCGAATCTACCGATTTCTTTGTTATCGTTGAACATTGATCTTTCACCCTGTCCTACTCTGATGCTTACAGCCGGCTGGTTGTCAGAAGCTGTAGAGAATACTTCAGATTTTTTAGTTGGGATCGTAGTATTCGCTTCAATTAATTTCGTGAATACAGAACCCATTGTTTCAATACCTAAAGAAAGTGGAGTAACGTCAAGTAGTAATACATCTTTTACATCACCAGTTAATACACCTCCCTGGATTGCTGCACCAATAGCTACAACCTCATCAGGGTTTACTCCTTTAGATGGTTTTTTACCGAAGAATTTTTCTACTTCTTCCTGGATAATTGGGATTCTTGTAGAACCACCTACCAAGATTACTTCATCAATATCAGAAGTTGATAAACCAGCATCTTTTAACGCTTTAGCAACAGGTTCCATAGATCTTCTTACAAGATCAGCAGATAATTGCTCGAATTTAGCTTTTGTTAAAGTCTTCACTAAGTGTTTAGGACCTGTAGCAGTAGCTGTGATATAAGGTAAGTTGATTTCAGTCTGAGGAGAAGAAGATAATTCAATTTTAGCTTTTTCAGCAGCTTCTTTCAATCTTTGAAGAGCAATTGCGTCAGCTTTTAAATCTACACCTTCTTCAGCCTTGAACTCGTCAGCCATCCAGTTGATGATCACATCATCAAAGTCATCACCTCCTAAGTGCGTATCACCGTTTGTAGATAATACTTCGAATACACCGTCTCCTAAATCAAGGATAGAGATATCGAAAGTACCACCACCAAGGTCATATACTGCGATTTTCTGATCTTTATGGTTTTTATCAAGACCATAAGCTAACGCTGCAGCAGTAGGCTCGTTGATAATTCTTTCTACTTTAAGACCTGCAATTTCTCCAGCTTCTTTAGTAGCTTGTCTCTGTGCATCGTTGAAGTATGCAGGAACAGTAATTACCGCTCTTGTTACTTCCTGTCCAAGATAATCTTCAGCAGTTTTCTTCATTTTCTGAAGAGTCATTGCAGAAATTTCCTGTGGAGTATATTCTCTATCGTCAATTTTTACTTTTACTGTATCGTTCGGTCCGGCAACTACTTTATAAGGTACTCTTGTGATTTCAGAAGCATCATCTTTAAAGTGAGTTCCGATAAATCTTTTAATAGAGTAAACAGTCTTTGTTGGATTCGTTACAGCCTGTCTTTTTGCAGGATCACCTACTTTTCTTTCTCCATCTTCCGTAAAAGCTACGATAGAAGGAGTAGTTCTCTTACCTTCTGCGTTAGGAATAACAACAGGGTCTTTACCCTCCATTACAGCAACACAAGAGTTGGTTGTTCCTAAGTCAATTCCAATTATTTTACTCATAATATTTTATATTTTTTCTATTTTTAATTTAATTTACACTCTCAATTTCTCAATATCTGTACCATTTGAAGAATTATGACAAAATGACACAATAAAAATAAAAACCCCGATAAAATGGGGTTTTTTATGATTTAATGTGGAAATTTTTTCCTACCAAACTTTATCAGAATGCCACGAATAAGCCTTCTAACATTTTCAATAGCTATTTGAGATTTTTTTCTGGTAGGTTTTTATATAGACACAAAAAACTGTCATCGCTTATCAGATGTATTCTTCATTTTTCTTCATAAAAAGAAGATTTGATCAATATCAATACCGTAAAAACACATTGATTATCAATATGATTATTATTAATCCGACAGATTAATTCACCAATCTTTAAAAATTAATCAAAGTTTAACCTAAGAAATAGAGGAAGAGTCTTTACGAATGATTATTTTTGATAAAATATACACATTTAGAATGTCAATACACTTTAATCCACGAGATATTACATGGCTTGCCTTTAATGAGAGAGTTTTGCAGGAAGCCATGGATGAAAAAGTTCCCTTACATTTAAGAATACGTTTCCTTGGAATTTTCTCCAACAATTTAGATGAATTTTTCAGAGTACGTGTTGCCGGATTAAAGCGTGCCATGGATTTTAAGGAAAAAGTGATTGCTGAATCTTTCTACCAACCTCCTACCAAAATCCTTCAGCGAATCAATGAAGTGGTGATGAGGCAACAGCTGAATTTCGATAAAACCTGGAAAAAAATCCAGACCGAAATGGCTGATCATAAAGT
Organism: Chryseobacterium metallicongregator; assembly: GCF_031324065.1. Lineage (NCBI taxonomy): Bacteria > Pseudomonadati > Bacteroidota > Flavobacteriia > Flavobacteriales > Weeksellaceae > Chryseobacterium > Chryseobacterium metallicongregator. The sequence continues at coordinate 271,288 of NZ_JAVIXS010000006.1, read as the reverse complement.
TTTCATTAAAAATTCCAAAAACCTGACTGCAAAACAAAAAGAATTTGTCAGACAATATTTCGATGAAGTGGTAGAATCCAATGTGATTCCAATTCTTCTTCATGAAAATACACCTATGCCTTACCTTAGAGACAAAAGTCTTTATTTGGGAGTGGCCATGAGAAAAAAGGACTGGCAATATTCCAGCAATTATGCTATTATTGAAATTCCTTCCCGTTTTGTGGGAAGATTCGTATTGTTGCCAACTGAAGATCCGGAAGAAAAAAATGTAATGTTACTGGAAGATGTGATTACTTTCAATCTTCCCCACATATTTTCTTATTTCGGGTATGATGAATTTGCAGCCAATGCATTTAAAGTAACAAAAGATGCCGAACTGGATCTTGATAATGATATCAGAACCAATTTTGCAGAAAAAATAGAGAAAGGACTCAAAAACAGAAGAAAGGGAAAACCAACCCGTTTCGTTTTTGATAAAGATATGGATAAAGCTTTGCTGGAACTTCTGATCAGAAAGCTGAACTTAACGAAAAAAGACAGCATCATTCCCGGAGGAAAAATTCATAATTTCAAACATTTCATGGATTTCCCTGATGTTTTTGAAAAGTATGAAAGACCTGTAGAAAGAACTTCTTTTACACATCAGGCATTTGAACATGGAGAAAGAGTAACTGATGTTATTTTAAAAGAAGATGTCCTTCTTACCTTCCCTTACCATAAATACAATCCGGTGATTGATCTTCTTCGTGAAGCCGCTATGGATCCGGATGTAAAATCAATACAGATTACAGCGTATCGTCTGGCAAGCAGTTCAAAAATCATTAATGCCTTGATCTATGCGGCCAGAAATGGTAAAGAAGTAACTGTAATGTTGGAGCTTCAGGCAAGATTTGATGAAGAATCCAATCTTGAATGGAAAGATATGCTGGAGCCTGAAGGAATTACGGTTCTTGTAGGGATTCCTAATAAAAAAGTACATGCCAAACTTTGTGTCATCAAAAAGAGAGCACACAATAAAACCATACAATATGGCTTTGTAAGTACCGGAAATTTCAACGAAAAAACAGCCAGAATATATGGTGATCATCTGCTGCTGACTGCGGACCGTGGCATCATGGCGGATATCAATAAAGTCTTCAATGTTTTGAAAAAACCGAAAGATGACTTTATTCCTATTTTGAAAACTTGTAAAAATTTATTAGTTTGCCCTCAGTTTATGCGTGAAAAGATTGTTCACCATATCGATAAAGAAATCGAAGAAGCCAAAGCAGGAAGAAGAGCAGAAATCATCGTTAAAGTCAACTCAATGAGTGATCGTGCTTTGATTGAAAAAATATATGAAGCTGCCAAAGCCGGAGTGGTGACCAGAATGATCGTAAGAGGGATCTATTGTGCCGTCAATCAAAAGGAGTTCAAAGAAAAAATAAAAGCCATCAGCATTGTAGACGAATACCTGGAACATGCCAGAGTGATGTATTTTTACAACAAAGGGGCTGAAGACATGTACATTTCTTCCGCAGACTGGATGACCAGAAACCTGGATTACAGAATTGAAGCAGCCGCTAAAATCACTGATAAGAACCTTAAGAAGGAATTAAAAGATATTCTGGACATCCAACTTAAAGATAACGTAAAAGCAAGGATTTTAGACAAAAAGCTGAGCAATGAATACGTAAGAAATGATAAACACGAATGCCGATCACAAATAGAAACCTATAAATATTTAAAAGCTAAAACAAACAAAAAATGAAGATAGCAGCGATAGACATAGGGAGTAATGCAGCCCGCCTTCTTATCAATGAAGTAAAGATTAATAACAGAAAGCCTGAATTCATCAAGCTCAACCTTCTCAGAATTCCTCTGAGACTGGGAATGGATGTTTTTACCATCGGAAAAATAGGTCCGGAAAGAGAAAAAATGGTCATTGATTCCATGAAAATCTTCAGTGACCTGATGAAAATATATAAAGTAGATCATTACAGAGCCTGTGCTACCAGTGCTATGCGTGATGCTGCCAACGGTAATGATATCATCAATCTGGTAAAAAATACATCAGGAATCAATATTGAAATTATTTCCGGTGATGAGGAAGCTACCCTGATTTATGAAAATCATGTTGCAGAAGGTCTTGACAAAGAATTTGCCTATCTATATATTGACGTTGGTGGAGGTTCTACAGAGCTTACCTTCTATGAAAATGGTAAAATGGTCTATGAAAAATCTTTCAATATCGGAACAATCCGTCTTCTCAACAATCTTGTGACAATGGACAACTGGAAAGAAATGAAGGATGAGATCAAAAAAAATATCGTCAGCAAAAAACCAATTGTTGCCATTGGTTCCGGAGGAAACATCAACAAAGTATTCTCTATGAGTAAAACCAAAGACGGAAAACCTATGTCTTTGTCTCATCTGAAAAAGGTGTACAAAGAATTCAATGAGCTGTCAGTAGAAGAAAGAATGACCAACTACAACCTGAGAGAAGACCGTGCCGATGTACTTGTACATGCTCTGGGTATCTTCAACAATGTGATGTCGTGGTCTGATATCAACAAAATTTTTGTTCCAAAGATTTCCGTGGCAGACGGATTGATCCATAATATTTACAGTCAGCTGCAACATAAAAAGTAACAACAGACAATAATATTGAAAGCCAGCCATTTTTGAGCTGGCTTTTTATTTTAAAGGCTTTTTGTCATTGCGAACAGGCTGAAGGCCTGCGAACATGGTTCATATGTGACGAAGCAATCCCTGTCATTAGGTTTGGGCTAAAGCCAGTGGCATATGGTTTATTTTTAAGGCGGGCTAAAGCCCACCCCTATTGAATTATTGAATCCAGACATTTAAGACAGCATCTTTTATCTTTTAATTAAAAAAAAAATCCTAATTTTAAAGTAAAACCTCATCTTCATTCGTCATACCCATATCAATAGCAAAGCAATGAACCCAATCAAAATAATTCTTACAGGAGCTACAGGAATGGTAGGCGAAGGTGTTTTAATGGAATGTCTTGAAAATCCAAATGTCTCTGAAATCCTCAGTATAAGCCGAAAGCCATCTGGAAAAACACATCCTAAGCTGAAAGAATACCTTGTTTCTGACTTCCTTTCAATAGATCTTCATGATGAAAAACTAAAGGGTTATGACGCCTGTTTTTTCTGTGCTGGAATCAGCAGTGTAGGTATGAACGAAGAAGAGTATACCAAAATTACTTATGATACAACGCTTCATTTTGCCAAAGCTGTTTTGAACCAAAATCCTGAAATGGTGTTCAACTATGTATCCGGGGCAAGTACAGACAGTACGGAGAGTGGAAAACTAATGTGGGCACGGGTAAAAGGCAGAACAGAAAATGATTTGAAAAGAATGAGTTTCAGGGGAGCTTATAATTTCCGTCCCGGATTCATGAAACCCGTTGAAGGTCAAATCAATGTAAAATGGTTTTTTAAACCTTTTATTTGGATTTTTCCTGTTTTTTTTCAGTCAAAATCATTAACTTTACACGAAGTGGGTAGAGCAATGATCAATGTAACACAAAAAGGATACCCTACATCTACTTTAGAAATTAGAGATATTAAAAATTTAGCGCTATGAGAGACATGTTAAAAAGAATTGTTCTGGTTATTTTTGTACTCTTGCTTGTGACTGCTGTTTCAGGATATTTTTATATGCAGAAACATCCTTTGGAGGGAAATAAATCAGGAACGATTTTAAATTTTTCCGGAAAATCAGGAAAATAATTCCATTCTAAAGTTTCTCATTCGAATATAATTTTACCTTTTATCGGAGAAAATCCTATTTTTTAAACATTTCTTAAAATTCCATTAAAATAGTTGCGAAACATAAAGTTCATTTTTGTATTTATCTAATTGAAATAAAAAATGATCAACAACTACCTATTAAAAGGGTCTGTGATTGCCGCATTCTTCTTTCAGAGTGGTCTTTTCGGGCAGACACTTATTCATTACTGGAATTTTAACGATAATACTTCTACAGCTACAGTTACTACACCTGCTTCTACGTTGGTGAACGGCTCTCTTACAGCCATAGCCGGAGGTACAAGTGTTATTGATTTTGCCGGAGGTACCGGACAGAATTTCAGTCTGCAAAATTTAAATGCAAGAAACGGTGATAGTTCCGGAGCCCATTTAAGATTCAATAATCCGATTGGAGGAGCTTTACAGTTTAATCTTCCTACAACAGGGTATAATAATGTCATTGTTAAATTCACCACCAGAAGATCCGGTCAGGGAGCAGGAACACAGACATGGTCTTATTCCACAGATGGAACTACTTATGTACAGTTCCAGACTGTGAATCCTCAGGATGCCGATCCACAACTGGTTACATTGGATTTTTCTGCTATACAGGGAGCCAATAACAATCCTAACTTTAAATTAAAAGTAGAATTTTCCGCAACGGGAGGTGGAGCAGGAGGAAATAACCGTTTTGATAACTTTACGGTAGATGCCACTCCTGCAGGAAATGTAGATACTACTCCACCAACCGTCACTTATCTGCCTGCCAATAGTACCAATAACGCATCAACGACTGTAAATCCTACATTATCTTTTAATGAAAATGTAAGATTAACAGATAATTCTGCAATCAATAATTCTAATGCCCAGAATCTTATAGATTTCCGTCTGGGGAATTCTTCAGGTACGCAAGTTCCGTTCACTACGACTTTCAGTAACAATACCATCACTGTAATTCCAACTTCCGGACTTGTGCCGGGACAAACCTATTATCTGGCCCTTAAGCCAAATATGGTTGAAGATTTCAGTGATAATGGAGTTACAGCTGTTACTTCCAGTACTTTTACCACCGCAGGAACAACAATTTCTTTAGAGAAGAATTTCATCAAAGTCAATGAAAATGCCGGAAATCTTGCATTTAAAATCAATATCAGTAATCCTTCTGCCTCTTCGGTAAACCTTGTTGTAAAACCAGCGCCATTCAGTACTGCTGATGCCAATGACTTTACTTTAGCCAATCAGACTATTAATATTACTCCATCTACAACGAGTTACACCGTCAATATTCCGATTATTAATGACACAGTGGCAGAACAGCAGGCTGAATATTTTGTGGTAAGCCTTGAAAATCCTGTTGGAGCAACAATATCAGGGGACAATTCTGCAACTGTTTATATTGTAGACAATGATAAACCGGCTCCGGTTCCTTCCAATCAGATCCAACTGAACTATCTCTTAAGTTTTGATCCTTCAGGAAATAATAACAGTTCTACGGAAATTGTAGTTCATGATCCGTCAACACAACGTCTATTTACAATCAGCTCGATTACGGATGTTTTTGATATTATTGATTTTAGTAATCCATCAATACCTTCAGTCATAAAGACAGTGAATATGGCTCCTTATGGTGGTATCACAAGTATCGCTGTGAAAAACGGAATCATCGCAGCTGCATCTCCCAATACTGATCCTCAACAAAATGGATCTGTAGTATTTTTTGATATCAACGGAAATTTCCTGAAACAGGTAACAGTAGGAGCTTTGCCAGACATGGTAACATTCTCTCCTGATGGAACAAAAGTAGTGACTGCCAATGAAGGAGAACCTAATGATGCTTACACTATCGATCCTGAAGGAACCATCAGTATTATAGATATTTCCGGAGGTATTGGAAATCTTATCCAAAGTAATGTAACGACTCTTAATTTCAATAGTTTTGATTCTCAGGTAGCAGCATTAATAGCAACCGGTTTACGAAAAGTAAGAACGAATAATACGCTTTCTCAGGATCTGGAACCAGAATATGTAACCATCAGTGCAGACAGTCAGAAAGCATGGGTAACCCTTCAGGAAAATAATGCCATCGCAGAGATTAACCTGGCAACCAAAACCATCACAGGAATTTGGGGATTAGGCAAAAAAGACATGAGTATTCCGGGGAACGGATTTGATGCTTCAGACAATAATGGAGAGGTTTTAATTGCCAACTGGCCGGTGAAAGCCTATTATACTCCGGATGCAGTACAGAATTATAAGGTAGGTAGCACGAATTATATTGTAACCGCCAATGAAGGTGATGAAAAAGACCTTTCCGGATATAGTGAGAGAACAACTGTGGGAGCTAATACTTATACTTTAGATCCTGTACTTTTCCCCAATTCAAATATTTTAAAGGCTTCTTATAATCTTGGAAGATTCAGGGTTTCATCTGCTACAGGAAATACGGATAGTGATACAGAATTTGAAGAAATGGCAGCTTTAGGAGCCCGCTCGTTCTCTATCTTCAATGCTGATACGAAACAGATTGTGTACGATAGTGGAGATCAGTTTGAAAGATATATTTCAACTTATCATCCTTTGATTTTCAATGCTGACAATGAATCCAACGGTGCTAAAAACAGAAGCCGAGCTAAAGGTCCTGAACCTGAAGGAGTAGCATTAGGAAAGATCAACGGGCAGACTTATGCTTTCATTACCTTAGAAAGAACTGGTGGTGTCATGGTTTATAATATCACAGATCCTAATAACCCTACGTTTACAGATTACAAACATTCACGTTCTACTTCAGCATACGGAGGTGACAATGGTCCTGAAGGAATCATTTACATCGCTCCTCAAAATTCTACAGCCAATCAAGGCTACGTGATTATCGCCAATGAAATCAGCGGAACTTTATCTATGTATGAAGTAGTCACACCTGATACACTTGGAACTGGTGAAATTAAAACTGAACAGGCAACATTCAACATATTCCCAAATCCAGTAAATAAAGGAAATACTCTTTATTTCAACAGAAAACAGGATTATGAATTGTATGATATGTCTGGAAAATTGATTGGGAAAGAAAAGAATGCTTTAACCATAAGCACTGCTAATCTTTCTACAGGAGTTTATCTTGTAAAAACTTCGGAAGGACAGATCAAAAGAGTCATTGTAAAATAAGATATAATATTTAGTTGATTGAAAAGGCTTCGGATTTTCCGGGGCTTTTTTGTTACCGGAAAATTCATTAGTTTTAAACTTTTAATAACACAATGGAAAATCAATTAGAGAATATTATTCAACAAGTCTGGCATAAAGAAAAACGAAATCTCTTTACTTTTCTAACCGGTGCAGGAATTTCATCAGACAGTGGTATTCCCACTTATCGTGGAATAGATGGAATTTGGGTGAAAGGAACTCAGTTTCACAAACCTGAAGAGTTTGGAACATTACGCTATTTCAGACAGCATCCGGAAGAAGTTCTGCAATATTCTCTTTTCAGAAAAAAAATGTTTGAAAATGCTTCTCCCAACGAAAGTCATTTTGAATTGGTAGATATTGAAACTCAACTTCAGGACAGGTTTCATCTGCTTACCCAAAATATTGACAATCTTCACCGTCGTTCCGGAAGCCAAAGAATCTATGAAATCCATGGGAACAACCGGGAGATCAAATGCTCAAACGGATGCAAAGAAATTATGGATCTGCCTGTGGACATACAAAGCAAAGATCTGGATGAAGATCTTACCACGAAAGATAAAGAACTTTTAACCTGTGCTCATTGCGGGCATTGGATGCGTCCGAATATTTTATGGTTTGATGAATATTATGATGAAAAAACCAATAAGAAATTCAGTGCCCTTAAAATTGCTAAAAATAGTGGAGTTCTCTTTATTGTCGGAACTTCCGGAGCAACAAGTCTTCCGATTGCTATTGCAGAAACAGCACTCAAATATGGAGCCTTCATCGTAGAGATCAATACAGAAGATAATCATTTCACGGATTTGATCAGAAATAAAAAGAATGCTTTAATCATCCGGGAAAAATCTACCGAGGTATTAAAGGTGATAAAAGAAATCATAGCAAAAACAGTCTCCTAAATCAACCTCATTATTTAAGATGATTTAACTTTTAAAATTCTTGAAAAAAGCATTTTATATCTATATTTACCCTGAACAAAACCAAATTCACAATGAAAAATATTAAAGCTGCAGGAATTCTTACGATCCTGTTATTAGGAACAGGTACCGCTTTCTCACAATCCAGAAAAACAGAGTCTACAAAAGGCGTAGAAAAAACAGAGGGAAATAAGATGGTACACGTAGAAGGTGTAGGCCATACTCTCAAATATGCTCTCAATGGAGGAACTGTTGAGGTAGAAGGTGGTGATAACACATTAACGATCAAAGGAAGTGCAAAAAAGATTGAGGTCTCAGGAACAGGTAATAAAGTATACGTCGATAAAGTGGACAAAATCTCTATGGAAGGTGGTGATAATATAGTCTATTACAGAACTTCAGGAACAAAATCCGGAAAACCTGATGTTTCCATTACGGGAGTAGGAAATAAAGTGGTAAAACAATAAAATAAAAAATGGCTTAGAAATGTAATCTAGGCCTTTTTTATTCTAAAATTAATTTCCAGTAAAGTATTTTCCTTTAAAATATAAACTTCCTCCATAATTCTATAACACTGCGGCTGATATTCATTTTAATTTTATCCCGCGAAATGAAAAAAATCTTTCACATACTTTTTATCCTCCTATACATCGTAGTTTCCTCAGGGTTTACGACCAGCAGACATGTATGTAAAGAAAATTCCAGTGAGATCCATGTAGGACTGAAAAAACTCTCTGATCTGGATTGCCCGAAATGCAAGACCAATAAACAGAAAAACCACAACGGATGCTGTAAACTGGAAGTCAAAAAGATCTGTAAAGAAGATAATCTTCCGCATTCTTATAAAAATTCTCCGGTCAAGTTTTTATCAGCTTCCATTCCGTATTACAATTTAGGAACTGTTTTTGAGCAGGCAACCATTCTTGATCCTGAAAAACATACCTTCTATTTTGATCCTTCAAAATACCATCTCAATTACCCTTCCCTTTTCATTCTTCACTGCGTTTATAGAATTTAGAATAGATTGAATCATACGATGATCCCGATCGGGACAATTATTTTTCAATTTTTAATTCTAAATATATTCTATGAATTTATCATTCAGAGCACTCATCTTATGGTTGGGCTGCCCTGCCCTATCTTTTGCCCAGATCACGGGTTTAGAAGAGGTATTGCTAAGGGCCAAAAAAAATTATCAGTCCATTAAAAAAAAGGAAATCAATATAAAAGCTTCACAAGAAAGGCTTCAGCTTCAAAAGACATATTATCTTCCAGAAGTAACGGTGATGGCCCAGCAAAATTTCGGAACCATCAATGCTCAAAATGGTCCGATGTACGGTCAGGGCGGACTTGGAGTAGCCTCCACTTCTATTCCGCTTGCAGAACAAAACTGGAATGCAGCGTTCGGAAGTTTATATCTTGCTAACGTCAACTGGAATGTCTACACTTTCGGAAAACTTAAAACCAAAGAAAATGTAGAATCAGCTGATGTAGAAATTCAAAAGGCAGACCTTAATCAGGAAATTTTTCAGCATCAGATCAAAACAGCGGCAGCTTATTTCAATCTTCTGGTAAGCCAGCGACTTGAAAATGTACAGCATGAAAATCACAAACGTTCCGAAGTCATCTACATCATTGCCAAAGCAAGAGCAGAAAGTGGCTTAATCCCTGAAGTAGATGCTTCCCTGGCAAAAGCAGAAATGTCCAGTGCGCAGACTGCCATCATCAATGCCAATGATCATGTCCTGGAATACAATAAAAATCTATCTGATCTTTTGGTCGAAAACTTTACAGAATATCAGCTGGATCATTATTTCAGTAAAAACCAACCTTCTTTACCTACAGAAACCTCATCTTTTGAAAATCATCCCAATACTCTTTTTATAACGGAGAAAATTAACAAAAGTAAACTGCTGGAAATGTACTTACATACAACAGGACTTCCTTCTCTTTCTCTTTTCGGAGTATTTCAGGGACGCGGATCCGGTTTCGGATGGAATTATGTTCAGGATAACTCTGCGTTTTCCCAATCTTATGCAAAAGGAATCGGGGTTGACAGGATGAATTATATTGTAGGCTTTAATCTCAGCTGGAATCTTACTGATTTTTATAGAAGCCAATCCAAAGTCAATGAACAGAAACTCATGACAAAAGCATTGGATTTCGATTACCAGCAACTGCAGCAGGAACTTTATAATCAACAGAATCTTTCTGAACTGAAGTATAAAAATGCATTGACAAAAGTCTCTGAGTCTAAAATCCAGATGGATGCTGCCACCGAAGCTTTTAATCAACAGAAAGCATTGTATGAAAATGGGTTGACAACCATTGTTGATTTCACTCAGGCACTCTATCTGCTGAACCGTGCTGAAATCAATTATGAGATTGCACAAAATAATTCCTGGCAGGCAGTAGTATTGATTGCTGCCTCCAAAGGAGATATTTCAATGATTACCAAAGCCATTACCCACTCACCAAAAATTTAAACATGAATCTTATAAAGTTTGCATTGCGCAGACCGATATCTGTAATGGTATTGGTATTGGGGTTGTTGTTTTTCGGAATCAAAGCAGCCAAAGATGTCAAAGTAGATATTCTTCCCGAAATGAATCTTCCTGTAGTATATGTGGCCCATTCTTTCAATGGATATACTCCACAGCAGATGGAAGGCTATTTTACAAAAATGTATGTAAATATGCTTTTGTTTACCAATGGTATTAAAAGTATTGAGTCTAAAAATACTCAGGGACTGACCCTGATGAAAGTGAATTTCTATGAAGGAACTAATATGGGTGAAGCTATTGCACAAATCAATGCACTTTCCACCCGCTCACAGGTATTTTTACCTCCCGGAGCACCTCCTCCGTTTATTATCCGGTTTGATTCTTCTTCACAGCCTGTAGGCCAGCTGGTTTTCAGAAGTCATTCAAAAACCAATAATGAGCTTCAGGATATTGCCAATTTCAATGCACGTCCTTTTCTGATTGCTATTCCAGGGCTTACCACTGCTCCTCCGTTTGGAGGAAGTCCGCGTACGATAGAAATCAATGTAGATCCTGTTAAACTCCGTGCCCATAATATGTCTCCGGAACAGGTTGTAGAAGCTATAAGCCGTAATAATATTACCTCACCTTCAGGAAACATATATATTGGAGATACAAATTATCTTACTCCGACCAACAATACAGTAAAAAAAGTAGAAGAACTCGGAGACATTCCACTCTTCAAAGAAACAGCAGATAATGTCTATATCCGGGATGTAGCAACAGTAAAAGATGGAGCAGACATTGCAACCGGATATGCACTGATAGATGGAAAACGATCTGTTTACATTAATATTGCTAAGGCCAGTAATGCCTCCACTCTGGAAGTGGTGAATAAACTGAAAAAATCATTACCGAAAATCCAGAGGAATATGCCGGATGATGTACAGATTTCCTATGAATTTGATCAGTCAGTTTATATTTCAAATGCTTTAAAAAGCTTGGCTGTTGAAGGAATTCTCGGGGCTTTACTTACCGGACTTATGGTGATGCTTTTCCTGAATGACCGCCGTGCAGCACTCATTGTCATTATGACGATTCCAATATCTATTATTTCAGGGGTATTATTTCTGAAACTATTTGGACAGTCCATTAATATCATGTCTCTTTCAGGACTTGCATTAGCCATTGGTATTCTGGTAGATGAAAGTACAGTGACTATTGAAAATATTCATCAGCATTTTGCTATGGGTAAAACACGTGCACAGGCGATATGGGATGCCTGTCAGGAGATCGCATTTCCTAAACTCCTGATTATGCTTTGTATTCTGGCGGTATTTGCACCAGCCTTTATGATGAGCGGAATTCCGGGATCATTATTTATGCCTCTGGCTATGGCGATCGGATTTTCTATGATTGTTTCTTTTATCCTCTCACAGACTTTTGTTCCGGTAATGGCCAACTGGATGATGAAACATGATCCTAAAACCTGTGAAAACCATAAACCCAATTGGTTTACCAGCTTTCGTGATCGCTTTACAGGATTTTTATCTTCATTGATGAAACGCAAAAAAATAATTGTAAGCCTGAGTCTTGCATTGGTTGTATGTATTGGAGCAGGTCTTTATCAGATCACGGGAAAAGATGTACTGCCTGCTGTTAATTCACGACAGTTTCAGGTTCGTATAAAAGCTGCGGAAGGAACCCGTATTGAAGTTACAGAAATAAAGGTCAAAAAGTTTCTGGAACACCTGAAAGAAAAGGTAGGAAAAGACAATATTGCTATTTCTTCAGTCTTTATCGGACAACATCCTTCCACCTTTGCAGTGAGTCCTATCTATCTGTACAATGCAGGGCCACATGAGGCTTTGATGCAGGTTGCCTTAAAAAAATTCGATGGTAATTCTGATGAACTTAAAGATGAGCTCCGCAAATATTATAAAGAGAAAATGCCGGATCTCCAGATCTCTTTTGAACCTATCGAACTCACGGAGAAAATTCTGAGCCAGGGAACAAATAATCCGGTAGAGATAAGAGTTTCGGGTATGATGAAAAAAATGAACCGTATGTATGCAGAAAAGCTTTTAACCAAATTAAAAGAAATTGAATATATGCGTGATCAGCAGATTCCTCAATCAATGAGCTATCCTGCCCTGCAGATTAATATAGATAGAACAAGAGCAGCTCAATTGGGACTGGATGCCCAGGATATTGCCAAATCACTGGTAACTGCTACTGCGTCTACCCGCTACACCAACAAAAATTTCTGGGTAGGAGGAATGATGGGAATTGCCTACGATGTACAGGTACAAACTCCTCAAAATATTCTGAACAGCAAAGAAGAACTAGCGAGTCTTCCTTTGTCTAAAAATTCTGACAGACCTGTTTTAGGAGATGTTGCCACCATTACCCCTACAAAAGAATTGGGAGAAAGTTATAACCTTGGAACAATGGGCTACACTACCGTAACCGCCAATATCCATAAAACCGATCTGGAACAGGCTTCTCAAGATGTAAAAAAAGCAATTGAGTCATTGGGTGAACTACCAAAAGGAATCAATATTGAAGTTTCCGGAATGTCACCTGTATTGGACGAAGCGATGAACAGTCTTTCTTCAGGATTGCTTATTGCTGCAGCTGTCATTTTTCTCATGCTGGCTGCAACTTTTCAGTCTTTCAGAGTGTCTCTGGTTATTCTTACTACCGTTCCGTTCGTGGTTGTAGGATCTTTAGCCTTATTAAAAATTACGGGTTCAACCTTAAACCTACAATCGTATATGGGACTTATTATGTCTGTCGGAGTGTCTATTGCCAATGCTGTTCTATTGATCAGTAATGCAGAAACCATCAGAAAATCTACAGGTAATGCTGCAGAAGCAGGTATTGAAGCTGCAAAGCTGCGTATCCGTCCTATTATTATGACCACATTGGCCATGGCTGCCGGAATGCTTCCTATGGCAATAGGTTTTGGGGAAGGCGGAGATCAGGTTTCCCCACTCGGCAGGGCAGTTATTGGAGGACTTATTTTCTCTACGTTTTCTGTTCTGGTCATTCTTCCTCTTGTTTTTGGATGGATGCAAAACAATGCCAGCATTATTTCTCCTTCGCTAGATCCTGAAGATGAGGAAAGTATTCATTATTCTAGTCCCAACCCTTAATTTTTACATTCAATGAAAAATATTTTATATACAGCCGTTATCTTAAGTCTTCTTGCTATTCAGGTTTCCTGCAATCAGGAAAAAGAAACTTCTAAACAGGAAATGAAACCTATGATGATGAACAGCATGGAAACCGTAATCATTAAAAAAAGCAATCCTAAAGTGGAGTTGAAACTTCCAGGGGAACTGATTCCCGATCAGGAGACAGCATTATTTGCCAAAGTACAGAGCTATGTCAAGAAAATCAATGTAGATATAGGTTCTTATGTAATTACCGGACAGGTTCTTATGATTCTTGAAGCTCCGGAAATACAATCGCAGGCTGCCAGTGCAAAAGCAAAATGGCAGGCACAGGAAGCCATATACACTTCAACAAAATCGAGCTATGAAAGAATGTACAGAGCCAACGAAACGAGAGGAGCTATTGCAAAAGACGCTCTGGATCAGATTACCGCAAGGAAATTGTCTGATCAGGCACAGCTCAACGCTGCAAAGTCGGCATACCACGAATTGCAGGATATCAACCGCTATCTGGTTATCCGCGCTCCTTTCAGCGGGGTCATTACGGAAAGAAATGTAGATTTAGGTGCTTATGTAGGACCTATGGGTGGAACTCCGCTTTTGGTAGTGCAGAATACTTCAAAGCTTCGGCTTAGTTTATCCGTTCCTGAAGCCAATGTTCCTTACCTCAGTGTAGGAGATACTGTTTCATTCAGGGTCAATGCTCTTCCTGAAAAGAGTTTTAAAGCCAGAATATCCAGAAAGTCCGGTTCTTTAGATCTAAAGCTGCGTTCGGAGAAAATAGAGGCTGATTTTATCAATCATTCCAAAGAATTAAAGCCTTTCATGATCGCAGAATCTATGATTCCTTTACAGAATAATGAACCTACATTTTTTATTCCAAGATCGGCTTTAGTGGAAAGCAATATGGGCATTTACATCATTAAAAAAGAAAATGGAAAAGCCCGGTTTATTCCGGTAAAAAAAGGAAGAATCTTCAATGAAACGATTGAAGTCTTCGGTGAGCTGTCTGAAGGAGATGCCATTATTAAGAAGGGAAATGAGGAAATTTTAGAAGGAAGTATAATTAAATAATATTACAATGATAACAACATTCATCAGAAACACATTCATTATTATTTTCAGTGCAGCGGCTTTGTCTGCCTGCACTCAGGAAAAGCCTAAGAAAACCGTTACGGAAAAACCAACCATGGCAGAGCAAATGAAACCTGCGGCTTCCGGAAAGTTTGCAAAAGGTGACAGAGTTCCTAACGAAACGGTATGCATGGTCAATAATGCCTATATGGGTAAAAAACAAATAGAAGTTCCTCATGATGGCAAAATCTATTATGGCTGCTGTGAAATGTGTGTAGAAAGGATTCCCAAGGATAAAACGGCCAGAGAAGCCATAGATCCGTTCAGTGGAAAAACAATAGACAAAGCGGACGCCTATATTGTTATGATCAGTGACGAAGGTGAAGTAGCTTATTTTGAAAATGAAGAGAACTATAAGAGATTCTTAGCACAGCATTCATAGTTATATTTTCCTGATTATTGTTTTTAATAATCAGAACCCTCGCAGGCTTACAATCTGCGAGGGTTTGTTATTATCATTTCTTTCAACAAAAAAAGACAGGCCTTAAAAAAGCCTGTCTTTTAAAAATATCTCAGATATAATTTTACTCTACGTTGATTACCTTTTCAATTTCCGGAGCATGTTGTTTGATTGTATTTTCAACCCCTAGTTTTAAGGTTGAAAAATTCAATGAACACCCGGAACAGTTACCTAAAAGTTTCACAAACACCTGATTATCTTTCACATCAATAAGCTCAATATCACCTCCGTCTTTATTCAAAAACGGTCTGATGCTTTCCAGAGCTTCCATTACTCTTGTTACTGTATCTTCGTGCGTTATGTTTGTTTCCATATTTTTTCAGTTCAATTCGGTTTTTTCAAATTTTATTGAAATTATTATTATTTTGCTTTTGGCGAACATCCTGCCATTGTAGAGATCTTCACAGCCTCAGTAGGAGGAAGACTTTTATTTCTTTCCACTAAGCTTTCCACCATTTTTCTGGCAGTTTCTGTATAGATATCTGCAATTTTAGAGCCTTCCTGAAGCGCAGCCGGTCTTCCAACATCTCCTGCCTCTCTGATGCTTTGGATCAAAGGAATTTCTCCCAATACAGGAATTCCAAGATCTTCAGCTAAATATTGTGCTCCCTGGTTTCCAAAGATATAATATTTATTGTCAGGAAGTTCTTCCGGTGTAAAATACGCCATATTTTCAATTAATCCAAGAACCGGGATGTTAATACTTTCCATCTGGAACATCGCAATCCCTTTTCTTACATCTGCCAGTGCAACATGCTGAGGTGTACTTACAATCACCGCACCTGTTACCGGTACTTCCTGGATAATAGATAAGTGAATATCTCCTGTTCCCGGAGGAAGGTCTATTAATAAGAAATCAAGTTCTCCCCATGCCGCATCTCTGATCATCTGGTTCAAAGCTTTTGAAGCCATAGGACCTCTCCACACTACAGCCTGATTAGCTCCTGAGAAGTATCCTATTGAAAGCATTTTTACACCATAATTCTCGATAGGTTTCATAAGATTCTTACCATTCTCTTCCACAGAAATTGGTTTTTGCCCTTCTGTATCAAACATGGTAGGAACTGAAGGACCATAGATATCAGCATCTAATAATCCTACTTTAAAGCCCATTTTAGCTAGTGTCACTGCCATATTTGCAGACACTGTAGATTTCCCTACTCCTCCTTTACCGGAAGCAATAGCGATAATATTTTGAATTCCCGGAATTTGTTTTCCTTTGATCTGACTTTGCTGAATTTCACTAGGCTCCGGAGAAACGATTTTAAGTTTTAAATGAATATCTTCTCCAAACTCACTGGCAAAAGCCTGTTTCATAGCAGCCTCCAGTTTTTTCTTTTCGTGCATTGCAGGTGAATGAGCAGTCATGTCAATATAAACATCGTTACCCATAATCTGAAGATTATTCACCAAATCGTCTACTTCTATTTCTTTAAGGAATTCCTGAACCTTTTCTTTCGTCAACATATAAATATAAATTGTTTACAAATTTACGGATTTTTTCGGTAATTTAGAATCAATAAAATCTATAATATCAGGTGATAAATCAGATCGTTAAAAATTTCTTATTTCTGTTTTTTCATTCTGATACCACAACCAATCCCAGAAAGCAATTGATATGAAAACCACTTCCTATCCTTCCAAATACGCACAGCCAAAAGGAATTTTTACCGTTGGAAAAACGAAATTCAAATGGTATGACCTCGCCAGTGATCCTTTGGAAGTTTCCCAACAAGACATTGATAATGCACAATTGTGTATTGAAAATGCTGAAGAAAATTTTAAAAACATCGATGATCTGGGATTTGTCATCATGCATCGCTGTGGAAAAAACTACCTCCTGTTAGCCTGCACATGGCGAAGTGAAAATGAATTGTGGGAAAGCGTGTATTATGATGGCTCAGGAAAATTTGAAGTATGGAACCGAAACAAAACCCATCTTCCGACTTACTGTGTCTGGGAAATGGGCATTGTATATCATGAATCTCAGTCCTGGAAAAAATATCTGGGTTCTGAAAGGGAAGAAAAAGACAAAGAGGAATATCTCAATGATTTCTTTGAGGGAGAAGTGTAGAAATTTTCTGTATTGTCATTGACTATGTCGAATCTTCGATTTCTGATGAAGGAATAATCTCATAAAAAGAAGAGATTCTTCATTCCACTTCGTTTCATTCAGAATGACATGCATCAGATAATTTAAAGTAGATGATCAATTCGCCCTGTTTTTTTCATCAAATTTCACATTACGGTCAGTTCCTTTTACTTTTTTATTTCCAAAAGTATAGGTTGCTGATACAGTAAGTCTTCGGGCATCGTAATAATTATTGAAAGAATGAGTTCCTGTAGTATAATAAATCTGTCCTAAACTTTTTGACTCTTTAAAAATATCAGAAACCAACACATTGATCTGTAAATTTTTCTCCATGAAATTCATCTTCATTCCGGCAGTCAAATTCCCCAGATACTCCCAATGTACCATTCCAAAATTGGAAGGGAGACGAAACCAGTAATTAAGAATAAACTGAATGGTTTTATTTTTATCGAGTGACAGATTGTTCTGAAGATTGAAATCATAGCCCAGCCCCTTTCTGGAAGCAGCATCTGTAGCAAAAACCTGTGTCTTCATATAAGAAAGATCTGCAGAATAATTGGCTTCCCATTTCTTGAAAAATGTATCAGAATAGTTCAGGGTAATTCCCATACTGTTTTGAGTATAAAAATTGGCAAAAGTACTGATCTTGTTTTCTCCATCAAGATTCACAATCTGTCCAAAACCGTCTAATGTTCTCTGAAAGTATGTTGAAGCAGATAATTTTCCTTTATACACATAAGAGAATTCAAAATTATGGTTAAAAGAAGGCTTCAGAAAAGGATTTCCGGTAAAATAAGAGTTGATGTTGATATACCACCGGTATGGATTGATCGCGCGGAATCCGGGTCTTTCTATTCTTTTGGAATAACTCAGGTTGAAAGTATGATTTTCATTGCTTTTATAACTGATATAAGCCGTTGGAAAAAATTTCCCGTAGGAATTTTCTGTCTGCTGTCCGGAAGTTAAAGAATTTCCATTGACCACTGAATATTCGTAACGTAAACCTGCTTTTGCCGACCATTTTTCACTGAATGCTTTTTCAAAACTGATATAAGCGGCATAATTTTTCTCATTATATTCAAATTCATTGCTTTTCAGAGGATCTGTAATATACTCTCCATTTTTCAGGTTCTGATAAAATATACTGGAATTATTATCAAAATTGGTGAATTTCACCCCAGCTTCTGTCTTTGCAAACTGATAAGGTAATATAAGATCCGCCTGCCCGGAATAAATTTTATAATCCACCATAGAGGGTGATTTTACTACAAATTGATCACCCGAACTCTCTGTAGTGGTAAAATCAATAGTTGTTTCCGGAGTATTGGAAAAATAATTTCCTGTGATACTCAGCTTATTATCCTGTTGCCCGAATTTCAAATCATAATAAGCACTGGCTGTATGTTGTCTTCCTGTAGCTCTATGCTCTGCATCGGTGAGAAGTGTATTGGTATAAATTCCATTCTGGAAATAGTTTGAAGTATTCCTGATATCCATATTGGAGTGTCCAAAGCCAACATCATAAATAAACCCGATATTGGATTTCTTACTCACTTGATAATCCAGACTTAAATTAGCTCCAAGTCCGTCACCAAAATCTCTTCTGTTGTCATTACTTTTAAGACCGTCTGCTCCTTCTATCCAATAGTTTTCATAGGAATGTTTTTCATTTTTATTTTGTCTCAGCTTTAACGAAGAGCGCAGTTTTTCATTCTGATAATTGACCGTTACACTATTTGAATTTCCAGTATACGTTTGTTGCTGAAGACTGGAAGTCAGACTTCCACTCCACCCCAGATTCTGATTTTTCTTTAAAACAATATTGATCAGTCCGCTGTTTCCCTGCGCTTCATATTTTGCAGGAGGTGCTGTAATGACTTCAATTTTTTCTATATTTTCGGATCTGAGACTTTTCAGATAGGTAACAAGCTCAGCATCAGACAAATTCAGAATTCTGTCATTGATCATTACTGCTACTCTACTTTTTCCAACAATGGAAACTCCTGTATTATCATCTACTTTTACCAATGGTGTTGTGGCAAGAGCATCCGCTGCATCCATTCCCTGTGAGGCTACAGAATTGGAAACATTAAACACAAGTCTGTCTGCTTTTCTCTCAATTAGTTTTTTTCTGGCAGTAAGCGTTACCCCTTCAATTTGTTTTTCATTCTTTTTTTCAATAAAAAAGTCATGTTTCACTATTCCGTTAACAGCAATATCTTTATTGGATATTTCAATACCATCCTGGATAAGTCTGATATTATAGTTTCCGTTTTCTAAAAGTTTCAGGGAGTAATTTCCTCTTTCATCCGAAATAGCAGTCTGCTGCTTCTGATTTTTTACTGCAATAACCTCAACGTAAGGAACAGCGTTTCCGGTTTGGGTGATCTTCCCTGTTATACTTTGGGCGAATGCAGCTACGGGCAACAGCATGATCACAGCAAATAATGTCTTCTTCATAAATTATATCGTTTTTAATAAGACAATCGTATCCGCCTTTTGTTACATCTCTTTTACTCTTTTT
The DNA here is from genome assembly GCF_031324065.1 of Chryseobacterium metallicongregator. Lineage (NCBI taxonomy): Bacteria > Pseudomonadati > Bacteroidota > Flavobacteriia > Flavobacteriales > Weeksellaceae > Chryseobacterium > Chryseobacterium metallicongregator. The sequence goes on along the minus strand of NZ_JAVIXS010000006.1, from coordinate 251,558 downwards.
CAATATCTTCGTCCTTTAAAATCCAAACATGAAAAAAGGGCTTATTGCATTTTCCATCTATATTACTCAGATCATTTCTGCACAGAATTACTCTCAATATGTCAATCCAATGATAGGAACCGGAGGCCATGGCCACACTTTTCCGGGGGCGATTGTCCCTTTTGGAATGGTACAGCTTTCTCCCGACACCAGAATTGATGGAAGCTGGGACGGATGCAGCGGATACCATTATTCAGATTCTGTAATCTATGGCTTTTCTCATACGCATTTAAACGGTACAGGAGTTTCTGATTATGGAGATATTATGCTGATGCCCACCATGGGAAATCCAAGCCTGAGCAGCAAAGACTATTCTTCAAAATTTTCGCATAAAAATGAAAAAGCAACAGCCGGTTTCTATACTGTCAGATTAGATAAAAATAATATTGATGTTCGCCTCACAACGACAAAAAGAGTTGGTTATCATGAATACACTTTCAACAATGCAGGAAATGCCAATATCATTTTAGACCTCAACCACAGAGATAAACTTCTGGAAGGTGAAGTAAAAATTATTGATGATACAACCATTGAGGTTTTCAGAAGAAGTGAAGCGTGGGCTGCCAACCAGTATATCTATGCCAGAATTGAGTTTTCAAAACCTATGAAAATTTCAAAAAAGGAGGTCAATGGAAAAGAAGAAAGCAATCTTTTTACCGGAACAAAGCTCGCACTGGCATTTTCAGCTAACGTTAAAAAAGGAGAAAAGATCAATGTCAAAGTTTCTGTTTCCCCAACAGGCTATGAAGGAGCAGGAAAGAATATGCTGGCAGAAGGACAATCAAAGGATTTTGAAGCAGTAAAAAAACAGGCAGAAACGAATTGGGATAAAGAACTTTCCAAAATTGAGGTAAAATCTGATGATAAAAATAAATTAGCGGTTTTTTATACTGCACTTTACCATGTTTTTACACAACCGAACATCAATATGGATGTTGATGGAAAATACAGAGGCAGAGATAACAAGCTTTATACCGCCAATGGTTTTAATTATTACACCGTATTCTCCCTTTGGGATACCTTCAGAGGAGCTCACCCGCTGATGACTTTAATTGACAGAAAAAGAACTGCCGATTTTATCAATACTTTCATTAAACAATATGAACAGGGAGGAAAACTTCCGGTGTGGGAACTCGCATCCAATGAAACGGAATGTATGATTGGTTATCACTCTGTTTCTGTGATTGCAGATGCTATGGCTAAGGGAATTCAGGGGTTTGATTACGAAAAGGCATTTCAGGCTGCAAAAGGTTCTGCCATTCAGGATATTTTCGGACTAAATGCTTATAAGCAGAATAATTACATCAGCATAGACGACGAACATGAAAGTGTTTCCAAAACAGTAGAATATGCCTATGACGACTGGTGTATTGCTCAGATGGCCAAAATTTTAGGCAAAAAAGAAGAGTATCAGGAGTTCATGAAACGTTCTCAGAACTGGAAAAACCTTTACAATCCAAAAACAGGTTTTATGCAGCCCAGAAAAAACGGAAACTGGTATGAACCTTTTGATCCGAGAGAAGTCAATAACAATTATACGGAAGGAAACTCCTGGCATTATTCTTATTCTGTACAGCAGGACATTCCTGGGCTTATTGCCGCTCACGGCGGAAAAGAAAAATTCGAGCAGTTCATTGATGCCATCTTTATCGCTCCTGATAAAACAACAGGTAGAGAACAGGTAGACATTACAGGATTAATGGGACAATACGCCCAAGGAAATGAACCAAGCCATCATATTGCCTATCTGTACAATTTTGTAGATAAGCCAGAAAAAACAGATGCCAAAATCAAATACATCCTTGATAACTTCTATAAAAATACACCTGACGGGCTAATCGGAAATGAAGACTGCGGCCAGATGAGTGCATGGTATGTTTTAAGCTCCATGGGAATTTATTCTGTCACTCCGGGATTACCGGAATGGGAAACCACTACTCCCTATTTTGATGAAATTAAAATTCATCTTGAAGACGGAACTATAAGAACGATTACCAAAACCACCGGCAGAACTGAACTTAAAAAACTGGGGTTCGAAAATGTAAAACCTGTTAAAGATTTTAAATATTCTGAACAAACTACTTCTCCCGTAATTGCTGCAGACAGAATTTTTGATTTTTCTACCAAAGTAGAAATCACACCACTGCATCCGAATGACAAGGTGTATTACATGACAATGGATGACAGTGACAGCAATAAAAGAAAGACGTTCTCAACTTATAAAGGACCATTCTCCATCACCAAAACCACTCAGGTAATGGCTTATGCTGAAAGAAACGGCGAAAAAAGTTCTGTAACAACCGCTCATTTCAACAGAAGACCCAATTATTGGGATATTAACATTCTGTCAAAAGTAACTCCACAGTACAGCGCTACCGGAAACCTGACTCTTATTGACGGAATCAGAGGAGATGTTAACTGGAGAAAGGGTGAATGGCATGGTTATCAGGGACAAAATTTTGAAGCTATTATTGATTTTAAATCTCCTCGGAATATAAAATCATTATCTTCCACTTACCTTCAGGACAGCAGAGCCTGGATTCTGATGCCTAAAAAAGTAGAATATTATGCATCCATGAACGGAAAAGATTTTGTCCTTCTGAAAACCGTCGACAATACTATTGATCCTAAGGATGAAAAAGTACAGATCAAAGACTTTTCTACAGAAATTCTTCCTACCGAAGCCCGATATATTAAAGTAAAAGCTTACTATTTCGGAAAACTTCCGGAATGGCATCAGGGAGCAGGTGGTGACGCTTATATCTTTATTGATGAGATTGCTGTGAAATAAGGGAGATGGGAGAAGGAGGTTTCTATTTGACAAATTACTTACTGAAGTCCACTTATTAGAGAATTTAATATTCAAAAATGTAATAAAATAAACGGATTGTCATCTTTATAATTTCAGTAACATCCTTCCTCCAGCGCCCAACTTCCAACCATAAAAAATGCGCCCTTCGAAAATTCGAAGGGCGCATTTTTTATCAATTCATTCTTTCCGACCATTGCAGGACTTCCGGAAGTTCAATATCAGAAAATTCGATGTGGATGACTCTTCTTTTCTTTCCGTTGGTGGTTCGGTTAGAGCCGTGAAGCGTTAAAGGTTTCATCAGCATAATTCCACCTTTTTCTACGTTGCAGATTTCTTCGGTTTCCACATTCCAGTTGATGGTTTCTGGTCTGTAAATGCCTTTTGCATGAGATTTGGGAATTACTTTCAATGCTCCGTTATTTTCATCAGTATCATCCAGATGGATTCTGATGGTGTAAATATTTTCCAAAACATTAAGTGGAGGCTGTACTGCAAACTGATTTTGTTTGGTGGTCCAAGGTCCGAAATTTTCCAGTTCCAGCTTTTTATCTACAGAAATTGTCAGATCCTGATGATAGGCCACATACCAGTTGGAGGTTTCAGGTTTATCAAAATAGATGCTTTTAACTACAAAATATTTTGCTCCAAAGATCTCTTTCACCACTTTCCTTATATTTTCATTAAACACAAGGTCTTTGATTTCCGGAACTTCTTTTAAAAACTGTCTGATGGCAAAAAGATCTTCAGACTTTCTAAAGTTTTCTTTTGAAGTATCTATATTGTGCAGAACAACATTGATGTCTTCCAGTTCTTTCTGTGAAAACACATCATTGATAACAGCAAAGCCATATTCTTCAATATGGCTTTTATGATTTTCTAAGTTATGTAAACTCATTGATATTTAAATTTTGTCTAATGGTTCAGTTAACTGCCCTTCCCATTTTGAAACTGCTGTCGTTGCCAGCGTATTTCCAAGTACGTTCGTCATACTTCTACCCATATCACAGAAATGGTCAATTGGTAAAATCAAAGCAATACCTTCCGGTGGGATACCAAACATTGAACATGTTGCTACAATAATTACCAGAGAGGCTCTCGGAACTCCGGCAATTCCTTTTGAAGTAAGCATTAATACCAAAAGCATGGTGATCTGCTGCCCCAGAGTCATTTCGATTCCGTAGATCTGAGCAATAAAGATTGAAGCAAATGTCATGTACATCATACTTCCATCCAGATTGAATGAATATCCTAGAGGTAAGATAAAAGATACTACTCTGCTGTTACATCCGAATTTCTCCAGTTCTTCAACTAATTTAGGGAATACTGCTTCTGAACTTGTAGTAGAGAAAGCGATCAGCAAAGGCTCTTTAATTCTTTTTAAAAGATCAAAAAGACGGTTTCCTAAGATGAAATATCCTACCAATAAAAGGACCAGCCAAAGAACTCCTATAGCAAAGAAGAAGTCTCTTAAATAAATAGCATATACTTTAAAGATTTCAAAACCATTGGTGGCCACTACGGCTGCAATAGCTCCCAATACTCCAAGCGGAGCAAACCACATGATATATCCTACCATTTTAAGGATAGCATGAGCAATAATATCAAATAGCTTTACTACAGGTTTAGCGTATTCTTCTCCTAAATTTGCCAAGGCAACACCAAACATCACCGCAAATACAACGATCTGCAATACTTCGTTGGTAGCGAAGGCTTCAAATAAACTTTTAGGAATCATGTGTTTTACAAAGTCTTCCATAGAAAAACTTTTGCTGCTTTTAAGAAGTTCATCAGCAGAAGCAACATCCTGAATTGGCAATTTTGTAACATGTCCAGGTTCAAGCCAGTTAACAAGGATCAACCCAATGAAAAGAGAAATCAGAGAAGCGGAAATAAACCAAAGCATTGCTTTTGTTCCTACTCTTCCGATCATTTTGATATCACTCATTTTGGCAATTCCCACTACTAATGTCGTAAAAACCAATGGAGCAATAATCATCTGTACCAATCTGATAAAAACCGTTCCCAACAGTTTTATATTCTTGGAAAAAGGTTCTGCACTATCGGGATAGCTTACGTGTACAATACCTCCAATTCCTACTCCCAGAAGAAGTGCAATGATAATTGCTATAAAAAGTTTATTCTGTCCTTTCATATATATAGTTCAATTTGCGCAAATATAATGGTTTTTCAATTGACAGTAGATTTTCTTCTATGAGGCAGAATTTTAGATTAAGTTTTTAATCCCTGAAAATTAAATCCCTGGTTTAGAAAATATTGTAAAAAAATTAAGAAACATTTATTGAATTTTTATTCTTTTGGTACAAATTTTATTATTACATTTGAGTGTATAACAACATTAATAAATATACAATATGAAAAAAACTATTGCAATGGCTGCATTAGCTGTAGCTGTATCTTTCGGTGCTATTTCTTGTAAAAAGAAAGTTTCTGATGCCGACCTTCAGACTCAGGCTACAACTATAGTAACTTCTAATCCCAATGCTTCTGTTGAAGTAAAAGAAGGTGTAGCTCACTTAAGCGGTACTTTCGCAGATCAACAGTCTAAAGACGCAATGATTGCAAAATTAAAAGCAATCAGCGGAGTAAAAGACGTAATGGATATGTCTACTATAGCAGCTGCTCCTACCCCTGCAACACCAGTAGAAACTGCTTCTGCTGTAGATCCTGCTGTTCAGAAAAAAGTTCAGGATGCGGTGAAGGATTTCCCTTCTGTAAAAGTAGAAGTTGTAAACGGACAGCTTACTCTTACAGGAAATGTTTCCGGCTTGCAGGCCAGAAAAATCAAAGAATCTGTAGATGCTTTGAAAATCGGAAAGTATAACAACAACCTAATCGTAAAATAATTTAAGATGAGCGAATTACAAGATAAATATTCAAGTGTAGTTTCAGCAGCTCAGTCTGCAGGGATCTCCAATCTTCAGGTGCAGGAGCAGGACGGAATTCTTTATGTTTCAGGAAATGCTTCCAATACTGCGGCTAAAGATGCGGTATGGAATGCTCTGGGAGCCATTGATTCTACTTATTCTGCTTCAGATATCAATATTGATGTACAGGTTGCAGGTCTTGCTTCAGGTGCTTCCTTAACAGTTGCTACTGAAGAATCTAATCTTAACATCAGACAGGAACCATCTACTGAAGCTGCCGTTGTAGGTAAAGCTGCGAAAGGTTCTTCTGTGACTCTTATTGAGCAAACTTCTGATGACTGGTGGAAAGTGAAAAATGCTGACGGCCAGGAAGGATATGCTTACTCAAGATATTTAAGAGCATAATTTTTATTAAAAAATAATAAATTTTCACAAAAAAAGCATAGAAACATCCCAATTTTGGGATGTTTTTATATTTTTACCGCTCTGAAAAAAAAACTAATGAAGAAAACTCTGTTGCTATTGACTTTGATGTTCACTGTCATTATTCTGCACGCCCAAAAGTTACACATTGACGGAAAAATATCTGATTCTGAAAAGAAAGCGATAGAAAATGCAACCGTCTATCTTTTGAAACAAAAAGATTCATCCATTATCAATTATACAGCAACCAATAGGGAAGGGAGATTCTCGCTGAAGATTGATGATATAAAAGAACCTTCTATTCTAAAAATCGATGCTGATAAATTATCTTCCTATTCAAAAAAATTCGAAAAAATAGATCAGTCGCTATCTCTGGGAGATATTCAGCTTGAGAAACAAGGTATTGTGAATACAATTGATGAAGTAAAAATCACCGTTTCTCCGGTAAAAATTAAAAAAGATACTATTGAATTTAGTGCGGCCGCTATCAAAGTACGGCCTGACAGTAAAATTGAAGAGCTTCTGAAGCAGATTCCCGGTGTAGAAATCAGCAATGAAGGAAAGATTACCGTGAATGGCAAAGAAGTAGACCAGATCATGATTAATGGTAAGCCTTTCTTTGATAAAGATGGTAAAATTGCCCTCCAGAATTTACCCGCAGATATCATCAAGAATATTCAGTTTACAACCACTAAAACAAAAGAAGAAGAGCTTAGCGGAAAAACAGCCAAATCTCAGAATACCACCATCAACTTTAATATTGATGAAAAGAAAAATAAAGGTTTATTGACAAGGCTTACTGTCGGCTATGGATCAGATAAACGATATGAAGCAAGCGGACTGGCGAGCTATTTTAAAGGGGATACGAAAATAAGTCTATTGGCATCTTCGAACAACATCAATTCACAAGGATTTTCCAGAGATGAAGTTTTTGATAGTATGGGAAATGGCCGGAATGCCTGGATGATGCAGGGAGGATCTGTCTCAACAGTAGGAAATATGACTTACTATAACCAGGGAGGTGGCACGAAAGGAATTCAAAGGTCTACAACAATTGGATTAAACTACAGTGACAAGCTGGGAAAAGATGCCGATCTGGATTCCTTCAGTCTTATGCATTCTGATTCCAATATGGAGACAAGGTCTAAAGTTTCAAGATCTACTCTACTCCCTACTTATACTCTTCAGACCAATTCAGAAAGTAATGGGGAAAATGAATCCAAACAATACAGCTTTGATACTTCGGCTAAAATCAAACTGGATTCTATGACAAGTATCTACCTTTCTCCAAGATTTACGAAAAACAGCAGTTTTAATTTTAATAATTCACGTTCATCTACTTTAAATAATGGCAAACTTGTAAATGAAAGTAATGCTTATTCAAGTAATGATTCGGAAAGCAATTCATTTAATCCATACCTCTATTTTTCAAGAAAATTCAAGAAAAAAGGCCGTTCGATTTCCGCCAATATGAACAGTTCCATTTCAGAATCCAGAAGGGATAATCTGAATCAATCTCAAAACACCTTCTATCAATCCAATGGAACATCAACAGACAATAGAGATCAATTAGCCAAAAATAAAAATCAGAACAGCAGTTTCAATTTCAATGCCGGATATACAGAACCTGTTTCCGATTCGTCCAGTGTAAGTTTTGAGGTAAAATATGAAACCCGATCTTCCAGAGATTTGAGAAATGTAAACGATTTTGATAATACAACAGGAGATTATACTAAGTTCAATCAGCTTTTATCCAACAATATGAAGCAAAGAATTAATCAGATCTCTCCTGAGCTGACTTACCAGCTTAGCAAAAAGAAACTGAATTTCTGGGCTTCCATGAATCTTGACATTTCGGATATGAAAGTAAATTCAATCTATAACGGTCAGCAATATGATCTACAGAAAAATTTTGTACTACCCCAATATAATGTGAACCTTTACTATCAACTGTCAGAAGGAAAAACTTTAAGCTTTTACAACTATTCCAACTTCACCATTCCGACAGCAGAACAACTGACTCCTTATAAAGATGAATCCAATCCTTTGATTACCTATCAGGGAAACCCTAACTTAAAAAATACCTGGACCAACAATCTTTATTTGTATTTCAATAATTATAATAAAGTGAAAGAGTTCAGCTACTATTTCAATATTGGTTTTACATACAGAAATAATGATATTATCAACTTTTCCACCTATGATAATGCAGGAAAACAGGTGATCACTTATGACAACGTAAGCGGAAATAAAAGCATCAATGCCGGCGGAGGTTTCAGTAAAGTATTAAAATGGAAGAATAATAAACTTATTATCAATCCAAGATTCACCATGAATTATGCTTACAATAATGGTTTTATTGATGGACAATCTTTCACCAGCAATTCTTATAATCTAAACCCAGGTCTTAATCTTACCTATGAAATTAAAGATAAAATGACGATTAAGCCCTCTTACAGACTTGGATATAGTTTCTCCAATTATACGAATTACAATGTATCCAATGTAAATACAGCGAATCAGTCATTAAAACTTGAACTGACAAATTATATGCTTAAAGGCAGATTTGTATTTGGAAACGATTTTGAATACAATACCAATTCCAATATTGCCCCTGGCTTTAAAAAGGATTTCTACTTCTGGAATACCAGCCTTGGATATTCATTCTATAAAAAACAGTTTACAGCAAAGGTGAAGATCTATGATGTTTTAAATCAAAATCAAAGCGTGAGAAGAACCATCACAGATTCTTACTTCGAAGACCGTGAAGACCTTATCCTGAAACGATACATCATGTTCTCCATCAGCATGAAACTGAATAAGTTTGCAGGTAAAAAAATGCAATAAAGCAACACCATACTTTTATATATATTTTCGATAATGGCCGGATCTTTCCGGCTATTTTTATGAATAACCTGAGATTCAACACTAAACTCCATTACAACTGAAGGCTTAAAATTCCCCTCCTCCGGAGGGGTGGCAAATTGAAAATTTGACGGGGTGGTTTCTTACAACAAAAACCTTTTAAACAAGATATACAGATAAACCTATTTTTATTTTTAAATTAGCGGTAAATTTTTTTTATGAAAATCCATATTTCAATATTATGTATTCTTTTTTTCATTCTTGGAAAAGCTCAGAAAACGGAGCAGAAAGATACTTTCGTTAAAGACAATTTCACCAAGAAAGAATTTTATATTCCAATGCGTGATGGAGTGAAGCTTTTCACAGCCGTATATATCCCGAAAGATATATCCAACAAAAGCAAATATCCATTTCTGATGCAGAGAACCTGTTACAGCATTGCTCCTTACGGAGAGAATGAATATAAAACTAAAGTAGGTCCCAATACCTATCTTATGAAAGACAAATATATTTTCGTATATCAGGATGTACGCGGAAGATATATGAGTGAAGGCACTTTTACCAACATGACTCCGCAGGTAGAACGCAAAACCAAAAAAGATGTGGATGAAAGTACAGATACTTATGATACCATCGAATGGCTTTTAAAAAACATCAAAGGTAACAATGGTAAAGTAGGTCAATTCGGAACATCATACCCAGGATTCTATACTGCTGTAGGAACTTTGTCACAGCATCCGGCTTTGGTAGCTTCTTCGCCTCAGGCTCCTATTTCCGATTTCTGGAATGACGACTTCCTTCACAACGGAAGATTTATGCTAGGCTATTTCAGAACATTTCCGGTTTTTGGGGTTCAGAAAACACAGCCAGAAAAACAGGCATGGTATATGGATTCTTTCATCAAACAGACTTCCGAAGACGGTCTGAAGTTCTACAGAGATATGGGAACACTGAAAGATGGATATGAAAAATATTACAAGAATAATTTCTTCATGACAGAAATTATGAATCATACCAACTACGATGAATTCTGGCAGAAAAGAGGCCTTCTTCCTCACTTAAAAAATATCAGCCACGCTGTAATGACAGTTGGCGGATGGTTTGATGCAGAAGATCTTTCCGGGCCATTGAACATTTATAAAACTATTGAAAAGACAAGCCCTAAAGCCAAAAACACAATCGTAATGGGACCTTTCTCCCATGGAGGCTGGTCTCAGGAACAGGGAAAACATTTCCACAGTGAAACGTATTTTGGAGACAGTATTGCTACCTATTACCAGAAAAATATTGAAACAAAATTCTTCAACCATTACCTGAAAGGCAATACCAAAGAAGACGCAGGACTTCCTGAGGCACTGATGTATGACACCGGAGCTAAAGAATGGAAAGAATTTGCCTCTTATCCACCTAAAAATGCTCAGAAAGTGAATTTCTATCTGGCTGATAAAACCTTGAAAAAATCATCAGGACAAGGCTATTCTGAATATTATAGCGATCCTAACAATCCTGTTTTAAGCTCAGATCATTTAAAAGATTTCAATGGTTTCACTCCAAAAAATTATATGTCGGAAGACCAGAGGTTTGCTGTAGGAAGACCTGATGTATTAACTTTTACTACAGATGTTCTGACTGAAGATATTACGTTTGCCGGAGAGATCATGGCCAAACTGAATATTGCATCCACCTCCACAGATGCTGATTTTGCCGTAAAATTAATTGATGTTTATCCTGAAGATTTCAAGCCTGCAGAAAAGAAAGACGGGGTTATCTATGGAAACTACCACCAGATGGTAAGAAGTGAGATCATGCCTGCAAGATTCAGAAATACCAAAGAAAAGGGTGAGGCTTTGGTTCCTAACCAGAAAACAGCTGTTAATTTCAGACTTCAGGATGTGGTTCATACTTTCAAAAAAGGGCACAAAATCCAGATTCAGATCAGCAGTACATGGTTTCCGCTTTTTGCGATCAACCCACAGAAATTTATGGATAATCCGAATTTTGCCAATAAAGAGGATTACACCAAAGCATTTATTAAAGTATATGATGACAGCTCTATTGAAGCTGAAGTTTTAAAATAAATTGAAAAAGCTGTTCGTTTGAACAGCTTTTTTTGTTTTTGAGAGCCTGAAGTTTATTTTAGGTTTTGGCCAAAGCCTGATGATTTTATTCTTTTTTTAAGTGGGCTTTAGCCCACTTTTATTAATGGAGACAGCAAGTTCAATCTTCTAAAATCTACAGAATTAGTTGCGATTGAATGAAATATTATAGAGACTACTGCGGAGTGACAAACGTTGTGGATAAGGTGTCTCAAAAAAGACTATTCTTCAATGGTTCTGAAAGTCAGATTTACTCTTGGTGTCTTCACTTTTGTAGTGGGAGGAAGCCTGTGAAGCCAGTTGTCCTGAGTAGTTCCCTTCATAATTAATAAGCTTCCGTTTTCGAGGAGCACTTCTGCCTTTTCTTTGGTTGTTTTATGTTTGAATAGAAATTTCCTTTCCGCTCCAAAGGTTAGAGAGGCAATAGCCCCGTGTTTCTTCAGATCTGTTTCGCCATCGCTGTGATAAGCCATTCCTTCACTTCCGTCGTGGTATAAATTGAGGAGACAAGAATTGTAGGTTTCTCCCGAAACTTCTTCACACTTCTTTTGTAATTCTAATAATTCAGGACTCCAGAATTTGGCATATTTTGTTCTTTTCGAATAGGTATATTCAAAAGCTTTTTCTCCAAACCAGGCTACTTTCCTTTTGGTTAAAATTAGCTTTCCAAAGATCAATGCTTCATCATTTTCCCATGGAATCTGATTGAGCAGATAATCATAATAAAAAGCAGATTGTTCTGCTGAAAAAACTTTTCCATAATAATGAACAGTACCATCATGTGGAAGTACATTCAGTGGATAATCTGATATTTCTTCGAAGAGACTCAACATAGTTTTAGAATTAAATGCTTTATGCTGTAAAATGTATTTATGTCTTTTGTATTTAAACACAAATGGCACCAATATTTTTCACAAATGACACGAATTTTATATCAATAGGAACGGACTTTAGTCCGTTTATTAAAATAATTCAAGAATTCATTGGCTTTAGCCAAAACTTATCAATTTATTTTATTCAGGAATAAATCTGTGAGCCTTCCCAACCCACAATCAACTGTTTCCTATCACTTCCCCAACGATAGCCACCGAGATGCCCAGTAGACTGAATCACGCGGTGACATGGAATAAGAAATGCTACAGGATTACTTCCAATAGCCGTCCCAACAGCTCTGGAAGCTTTAGGATTTCCAATTTTTTCTGCCAGGCTGCCATAAGTAGACAGTTTTCCCATCGGAATAGTCAATAGACTTTCCCATACTTTCAACTGAAAATCGGTACCTTTCAAGTGTAATTTTATTGTGTTGAGTTTTGTCCAGTCTTTATCGAATATGGACAATGCGTTCTTTTGAAGAGCATCCTGTTTTTCAATAAAAGAAGCATTAGGGAACTTTTGTTTCAGTTCCCCGAATGCTTTTTCTTTATCGTCTTCAAAAGCCATATAGCAGATTCCTTTTTCTGTAGAAGCTACTAAGATATTTCCGAAAGGACTTTCAGAAAAACTGTAATAAATACTGAGGCTTTTTCCTCCGTTTTTATATTCTGCCGGAGACATTCCTTCAATCTTTACAAACAGGTCATGAAGCCTGCTGGTACTGGAAAATCCTGTCTCGTAGGCAGTATCAAACAAACTTGCTTTTTCTTCCTTCAATAAGTTTTTAGCATGTTCAAGACTGATGAACTGTAAAAATTTTTTCGGACTTGTTCCTGCCCAATCAGTAAATATCTTCTGAAAATGAGCCGGACTCAGGTGAATATTCTCTGCCACTTCCTCCAAACTTGGCTGAAGCCTGAAATTGCTCTGGATATATTCTATCGCCTTGGCAATTCTGTTATAATCTATCTGACTTTGTGTGGACATTGTATTATTATTTTACCTCACAAATTTCCAAAGAATCTACGGCAGAAAAAATCCGATTCTTGCGGAATATTAGTTGTTGTTATAAATATCGTAGTAAGCAAGCATTTTGTAATATAACTTCGCAGATAAGAAAGCCGTTGGCTTAGCCATTGGAGAATCCATTAATTCTACAATATCAAATGCTACTACATTACATTTTTCAAATACTTTTCTTAATAATTCCAGCGTTGGATACCATTGTAGTCCACCTGGCTCAGGAGTTCCTGTAGATGGAGCAATAGAAGGATCGAAAGCATCTAAATCAATCGTGATATACACATTTCCTGATACTTTTTCCAATACATCATTGATCCAGTTTTCGTTGTTTGCGATTTCGTGAGCGAAAAATACTCTTCCTTCAGGTAAATATTCAACTTCTTCAACATCCATAGAACGGATTCCCACCTGTACTAAGTTATGCTTCTGATTTGCTTCAAAAACTGCACATGCATGGTTGGAAGTAGAACCGTGGAACTCAGGACGTAAGTCTGTGTGAGCATCAAACTGAAGAACAGTAAGGTTTTCGAACTTCTCTCCTACCGCACGGATAGAACCAATAGAAACAGAGTGTTCACCCCCAAAAAGAGTGAATAATTTACCCTCATTGTTCAAAAGTTCTTTTGTTTTCTGATAAACCGCTTCTGTCATTGCTTCCGGAGTAGAATTTTCAGAAACTTCTCCTGCTAAGTAAACTCCCTGTAGGTAAGGTTCTGTTTGAGTTTCAATATCGTAAAGCTCCATGTTTTCAGAAGCGTTTAAGAATAATTCCGGACCTTTATCAGCTCCTTTACCCCATGTTGAAGTTCCATCATAAGGAACAGTTACCAACATTACTTTCGAATTCTCTAACGTTGCGTTTTCTTCGGGAATTCCTGCGTATGTTCTCATGCTTTATTTAAAAATTTTAATGATTGAAAGATTAAAAGATTTCACAAAGATACAAAATAGTCCTTGAGTTATAAGTGATGAACGGTCTGTTATGAATTTTTAACCTTCATTCTAATTTTTAAATTTTTAAATATTTTAATGTTTAAATTTTAAAAGTTATTTTTGTACAAAACTCATTATATGCCTTTAAAAGCTGTACTTTTTGATATGGATGGTGTAATTGTAGATACGGAACCATTGCATAGAAAAGCTTATTTCAAAACGTTTGATGAATTGGAAATCGCCGTTTCCGAAGAGTTATACACCTCTTTTACCGGAACATCAACGAAAAGAGTCTCTGAAACTTTGATTAATGAATTTAATTTAAATCAAACTTATGAAGACATTGCAGGAATCAAAAGATCTCATTTCAAAGATTATTTTTATAATGATGATGAGTTTGACTTAATTCCGGGAGTAAGAAAACTAATCGAGCATTATCACGAAAATGGAGTCAAGCTGATTCTGGCTTCTTCTGCAACGATGGTAACCATCAATATGGTTTTTGAAAAATTCGGACTCGAGCAATATTTCAGCGGAAAGATCAGCGGTGCGGATTTAAAAGAATCAAAACCTCATCCTGAAGTTTTCTTACTGGCCGCAGAAATGGCAGAAGAACCTGTTGAAAACTGTATGGTGATTGAAGATTCTACCAATGGAATTCTGGCAGCCCACCGGGCAAAAATTTTCTGTGCCGCATACAGAAGTCCACATTCTAAAAATCAGGATTACACGTTGGCAGACACAGTGGTTTCTGATTATGAAGATCTGGAACTGGATAAAATTTCAAAATATTTTTAAATAAAAAAGCTCTCAGAATAGAATCTGAGAGCTTTTGTTTTCTATAAGTTTTGGCTAAAGCCAATTGATTTTTCTATTGATTGTAAATGGGCTAAAGCTCATTTCTATTGATCATAAAATTATTTATAACCAAGAAGTTTCAATACATCTTCCGGTTCCTGTTTTTCACGGAAAATCTCATATTGCAATTCACCGTTTTCATCTTTCTGAATCAGGACGTGTCTTGGCTGAGGCATCAGACAGTGGTGTACTCCACCGTATCCTCCGATCGTTTCCTGATACGCTCCGGTGTGGAAAAATCCGATGTACAAAGGTTTTGTATCACTGAAGACCGGTAAATAAATCGCGTTGGTATGCTGTTCCGAGTTATAATAATCATCTGAATCACAAGTCAGTCCCCCAAGGAATACTCTCTCATACGTATCTTCCCAACGGTTAAGCGGAAGCATGATAAAGTGTCTTGAGATTGCCCATGTATCAGGAAGAGTGGTCATGAAAGAAGAATCAATCATATTCCATTTTTCTCTGTCATTCTGACGTTTCTGAGAGATGATTTTGTAAAGGTTCGCTCCACTTTCTCCTACGGTAAAGCTACCGAATTCAGTGTAGATGTTAGGTTCTTCCACTCCTTCTTCTTCACAGAATTTTTTGATCTGAGAAACAATCTCTTCTACCATATACTGGTAGTCATAATCAAAGTTCAAAGAAGTTTTGATTGGGAAACCACCTCCAATGTTCAGTGAATCTACTTCAGGAGCAATTTTCTTCAAACGGGCATATACACGAAGACATTTGTACAATTCGTTCCAGTAGTAAGAAGTATCTTTAATCCCGGTATTGATGAAGAAGTGAAGCATTTTCAATCTTGCATTCGGGTGTTCTGCGATCTTCTGGCTGTAGTAAGGGATGATATCTTTATATCCGATTCCTAATCTTGAGGTATAGAACTCGAACTTTGGTTCTTCCTCTGATGCGATTCTGATTCCGATATTAAAGGTAGAATCGATGCTTTCTGTAAGTTTATCCAATTCTCTGTAATTATCAAGAATCGGGGTAATATTTTCAAAACCGCTGTTGATCATATCTGAAATATTTGTCAGATAATCATCAGTTTTAAAACCATTACAGATTACTTCAATGTTTTTATCTACTTTTCCCTTTTCGTAAAGAGATTTTACAATATCCATGTCATAAGCAGAAGATGTTTCTATCGAAATATCATTCTTCAAAGCTTCCTCCAATACGAAATTGAAATGACTGGATTTTGTGCAATAGCAGTAGGTATAATTCTTTTTATATTCGGTTTTTTCAAAAGCTTCTTTAAACCAGCTTTTGGCCTTCTGAATATTTTGAGAAATTCTCGGCAGATAGCTAATCTTTAGCGGAGTGCCAAATTGTTCAACTACATCCATCAATGGAACGTCGTGAAACAACAAATTGTTCTCAGATACATTAAATTCCTCTGTAGGGAAATACAATGTCTGATCAATAAGTTCCGAGTACTTTATTTTCATTTCTAAACAAGTGAATTAAGAAATGCAAAATTGCTAAAAAAGTTTCATTTTTAGGTGTTAAAATTATTATAATTTTAAATAAACACCCAATATTAAATCTTATAGAAATTTATCTCTGATAATCAATACGTAAACTTTTGAATATATTCCCTCCTTCTAGCATCTGAAATCCCTAATGCCTGCTGAATATAGGCATCTGGAGAACCATACTTTTTATTGATCTCCCCAAAAGCAGCGTCAAGATATCTTTTTTCAACCCAGCTCAGTTTTTCCAGTACCTGTAAATCCATTTTCGGATAGAGGAAATGTAAAGTATTGGCAAGGCGAAGTCTCTTCTGAACAAGATCTTTTCTATAATTATTAGAGAGAAGATATTCGTTGTAAATAGTCTCTTTATCAAATTTCAGAATTGTAAGAAGTAATGCTGTGATAATTCCCGTCCTGTCTTTTCCCGCTGTACAATGATAAAGAATCGGATCTTTGGATTCCAGAATTTCTGTAATAATTCTTTTTATAGTTTCTGGATTTTCCGTCACATACTCACGGTAAAAATCTATCATTCTTTTATCGGCATCGGAAGCATTCACTTTACCTTTAAGAACCAGTTTTTTGGCCTGAGCCAACTGATCTCCTTCATCTTCAAACGCTGAATATTTTTTGTATACGGTTTCTGCCGGTAACTGATCCGGTTTCTGAGCAATTTCTTTTGAATTTCTAAGGTCAATAATTTCTTTGATCCCCAGTTTTTCAATATCATCAAAAGATTTCTTTTTAAGCTTATAAAGATGGGCACTTCGGTATAGTTTTCCTTCTTTTAATGTTCTTCCTTCCCTGTTTTTGATATTTCCTACCGTCCGGAAATTGGTAACTTTTTTAAGATGAATCACTTTTTCAGTTTCATTTTTTCCATATTCGGGTGTTTCAAAATGCTGGGTCTTACATGAGACTATGCAGCATAATGAAATGGTGAACACTGATATTTTGATTAATTTATTCAATGGTTTTTAATAAGTTTTGGCTAAAGCCAATGGATGTATTTATTTTTATTAAACGGGCTGAAGCCCGTTTCTATTGATGCAAAAATTAGTGCCATTTGTGAAAAACATTGGTGTAATTTGTGTTTAATGACAGTCTTTTTTTAAATGGGTAAGGCCCGTTTCTATTGATATATAATTAGATCCTTTTAATAGATGGTAGGATATTCTATCTCCTTAATTCCTACAAAAAATAAAACATCTCCTGATTCATATTCTATGGAAATCTCATCTTCAACAGCGAAATTCCGGGTTCCTATTCTTGAAGTAATGCTTAAGTTTTCTTTAGTCAAAGGCCAGTTGAGACCTTTTGTCGTTATATTATTCACTGATGGAAATGGATAAAGCGAAATCATTCTATTTTTTAATCCTTTCAGCTTAAAATGATTGGGAATAAAATAGTATTCTGAAAACTCATCATAAAATTTTATTTTCATCTGATCTTTGAATGCATACGCAACGGTAAGGTTTCCCAAAAAATGATCCTGCTCACCTCCGCTTCCGCCAAAAACATCAGTTTCTGAAAAGCCTTTTTCCTGAATAATTTCCAGCGCCTTATGAAAATCTGTTTTTTCCTGATCTAAGGTAAGGATAAATTTTCCTTCATACATATCTTCATCTGATCCGGAGTGTGAATCAAAATCACCGGATATAAAATCCAGTTTATCCAAAGGAAATCCCATTTTTTTCAAATAATGAAAAGCACCGTCTGTACAGGCAATCAAACCATAATTTTCCGGATTGGGTAATGATTTTGGAGCATCTCCGTTGATGAAAAGTAATGCTTTATCTCTCATTCGGGTTCCAGTATTCTTCTGGTTCGTTGTTCAGTTTTGAAATATATCTTGCCAACACAAAAAGATAATCTGAAAGCCTGTTTAAATATTTAATCAATTCGGGACGTACTTCTTCTGATTCATTCAGAAATACCAATGAACGTTCTGCTCTTCTGCAGATCGTTCTTGCTGCATGTAAAAAAGTTGCTGATTTTCCTCCACCTGGCAGGATAAAGTACTGAAGAGGTTCCAGCTTTTCATCGAAGGCATCCATCCATTGTTCCAGCTCTTCAATTTCAGTTTCTGAAATAATAATCGGAAGGCGTGATTTTCCGTTGGCAAGCATCAGCTTATCCACCGGTGTTGCAGCTTCTGAACCTACCGTAAACAAATCAAACTGTATTTTCTTCAGCTGTCTCAAAACTTCTTCATCTTCAATATGACTTTTTGAAATCCCAATGAATGAATTCAATTCGTCTATATTTCCGTAGCTGTCTACTCTTGCGCTGGCTTTGGAAACCCTTGTTCCGCCATACAATGCAGTCTGGCCTTTATCTCCTGTCTTTGTATAAATTTTCATAGTACTAAAATACTTTTTTTTGTACAATGTAAAAAGTAAAATGTAGGAATAGCTTCGTATTCTATCTGAAAAAATAAAACTGACATTAGGAATTTAATGTCAGTTTATATTTGCACCTAGTGCTTCGTCTTTGTTAAGCACAACAACGTCAATCCAATTCCTTTTATGTATAGATTAAAAAGTATAATTGACATTGAGCTGAAAAATAGTTCCGTTAAATCCAAACTGGTTAACCTCCCAAGGATATTTGAACCTTCCTCCTAGATCTGTTACCACATCTCCTTTGCTGTCTATTACATCCGGGTAAATATTAAACAAATTATTTACAACTCCGGAAACTTTAAGATCATTGGTGATTTTATAGGTTAAAACGATGTCTGTAATTACCTTACCAGAGAATGTCTGATCTTTGGCAGGATCAGTAGCGTGCTGCCATGTAACCGAACCAAAATACGTATTATTAAGGTTAAAATTAAACTTTGAAATGTCATACGAAAGACTAAGAATAGTTTTTGTTTTTGGTCTTGCAGAGATAATTCTGGATTGTTCTTTTCTATCAAAAAAGTTTTCTGAGTAACCATTTTGAGCCAAAATAGGTGGAACAGCAATATTATCTACTATCTTAGTTTCGTTATAATTGAAAGCAGCAATAATTCCCAATCTTCCTTTTCCAATAGCGGAAGTATAATAATTAGCTACAAAATCTACCCCTTCCGTCACTGTATTCACAGCATTGGTGAAAAACTTCAGAGAGGTTATTTTGTTATTGTTTAATATTACTTCTACAGGGTTTGTTAGGTCCGGACTTCCCGGAGCACCGGTTTTGTACCCAATATCTCCTGAGAAAAGTACACGGTCTTTAATTTTTATTCTGTAATAATCTGCTGTAATAGTCAGGTTTTTAAAAGGCTTTACGGCAAATCCTCCCGTAATATTAAAAGCTTTTTCAGCATTTAATTTGGGTACCCCAAGGTCAGATCTTATAATTTGAGAGTCGTTATTAAAAGTACCCTGATTAGCTACCGTATTTCCTGTAATTTTAGTTTGAACATTGGAATAATAAATCTGGTGTAATGAAGGGGCACGGAATCCTGTAGAAACAGATCCACGGAAAACCAATTTATCATCCAGTACTTTATACCTTGCATTTCCTTTCCATGAAACATTATTCCCGAAATCACTGAAATTTTCATACCTCACCGTTCCGCCAAGTAACAGGTTTTTCGTAACGTCCCATTCCGCATTTATGTAAGCTCCGATATTCTGACGATTTTTGTTAATTTCATTTTGAGGCTGCAGTCCCGGAAATGATTCTGCTCCACTTCCTATATAAGACGCTTCCTCTCCTGCCCTTGCCTGATAATTTTCATTGCGCACTTCAGCTCCTGCTCCTAAAACAAGCGCACCAAAATCCCTGCTGATATCTATGTTTCCTATAATATTACTGAACTGATGCCCACCTGCTTTAAAATAGGTTGGGGAATTTGCACCTAAAGACGTATTAATGGTATTTCCTACTGCATAATCTACTGCATTAGAACCAAAGGTTGCACTTCCATCAAAACTCCATTTTCCAAACATACCTTTCCATCCGGAGGTTAAATTATAATCATAAACATCTGTTTTAAATTCCGGTTGAAATCCATTGTAAGCCTGTCCTTTTGGAGTTAATAAACCAAAATCTGAAGTTACCCAATAAGGAGTTCTGTACAAAGCAAAACTGGTCCCACTTCTGTAGGTTGTACCCCCAAAAGCATAAAATTTGCCTGTTTCACCTGTTGGCAACTCAAAATTGACAAACATATTGGCCACTTTGGTCTCCGGCTGTCCTATAATCATTCCTAAACCGGGATTAGCTTGCGTCCAGGCATTATCCACCCCAAAAAGTTCATCTTTTGTAACAGAACCTGCGCGGTTCGTTTTATTTTGAGAGGAAAATCCGAAGGTAAGATTCAGACTTCCGGTTTTTGCTACTCTGATTCCCGTATTAAAATCTGCTCCGATATTAAAACCGTCTCCTTTTGAAGTAATACCTGAAAAAAGGTTAACGGTGCTTTTCCCCACACTGTTCTTAAGAATAATATTAATGACTCCTGCAATAGCATCAGAACCGTACTGTGCAGATGCTCCATCTCTCAATACCTCTACGTTTTGCAAGGCTGCTGAAGGAATACTTTTCAGATCTGTACCTACTTCACCTTTTCCCGGGGTATCATTTACATAAATTAAAGCACTTTGATTTTTTCTTTTACCATTTACCAAAACCAAAGTTCTGGAAGGCCCTAATCCTCTTAAATCTGCAGGATCAAAGTGAGCTGTTGCATCAGAAACAGTCTGTTGTGATGAGTTGAAAGATGGAACGGCATAGGTTAAAGCTTTATCAAAAGTTACCTGCCCTGTTGATTTTAATTGTACGGCAGAAATATTGTCAATAGGGATTGCTGAGGTAATAATGGTTCTGGGCTTTGTTCTACCCGTGGTAACCACCACTTCATCTATTTTATTTTGTTTTATGCTGTCCTGAGCATATCCCATAGCACCAGCTCCGCTTAATACTAATGCATAGATTTTTCCATTAAATAAATTATTCTTCATGTCAATTGTTAATTATTCAATAAATCTAATAAAAAAATAAACATTAAACACAAAAACAAAACATACAATAACAATTTGACTCCATATTTGCGAAAATCATACCATTTCACAAAAACGACAATTACTTTACAAAACATAAAGTGATTCGTTAATAACATGAAAAAAAATAAATCAATAACATCATATTTGTGTAAAAAAATTAATTAGTTGCCATCAGAAATAAACATGACTTTATTCGTTCTGATAAGTAGTTTTTAACAGATTGAGATTGCTTTGCTGATGACTTGCAATGAATGGGAATAAAAAATGGCCGGGAGAAACCGGCCATATCCAAATTATTTATTTACCTCTACGTATTGTATGATGGTCTGATTTTTTGGGTTGTAGATAATAGTACTACTCTTGGGAAATCTTTTCAGTTTATAATACTGAATGTTTTTATCTGATTTAATATCCTCCAGAATACTGGTGTCAATTGTATTGTCAGGAAGAAATTTCGATAGGAAATTTATTTTATCAATGATATTCTGCCCATCAATCTTTCGGGCAGTTTTATCAGATTTACTTTCATCAGAAGTAGGCTGGCTTTCTAAAAACGGAAGCAATACTGCAATATCAGTTTTATACTTAAAAATATATCCTTCAGGTCTTCCGGGAATATTGATTTTCTTTCCTTTTTCTTCTGAAACAATGGAAGCACCGGTACCAGGAAAAACGGAATTGAACTTAACATCTTCAGAATTGGTTAAAGAATTAATAGATTCATTCACAGTTTTCTTTACCGTTTCTTCTACAACCTGTTGTGTTTTTTGCTGTACAGTTTCAGTTGTTTTCTGAACAGTCTGATCTATTTTTTCCTCTATCTTATTGCATGATACTAATAAAAAAGCAGTGATAACAGGCAAAATATACTTCTTCATAATTCTAATAATGGCGATTTTTTTTATTAATACACTTTTCTTTTAACGCAAAAGTAGGGATCAATATTTTAAGAAAGAAAAAATATTTTTTTATTATCAAAAATCCTACTGACAAACTGTTGTCATTACCCTCTCTTACCTTTGTATCAACAACAAACAAAACAAATACATTATGACAACTACAGCAACAGCCACTAAACAATTCATGACTTCTGAACAACTATTAGAAGACTGGCAGGGACACAGAAATCTTACAAGAAGAGTGATTGAATCTTTTCCTGAAAAAGAGCTATTTGAATTTTCTGTAGGCGGAATGAGACCATTTGCAAAACTGGCAGTAGAACTCATCAGCATTGGCGGGCCTGCTTTAAAAGGAATTGTGGAAGGAAATATAGAAGCTTACAGTGAAGAAGCTTTTAATCCAACAACTAAGGAAGAAATTTTGAAAAAATGGGATGAAGAAACAGAAGTGATCAACCATTATTTCAATCAGATTTCTGAAGAGCGTTTCCAGGAGACCTTTAATTTATTCGGACAATATGAATTTCCGGTATATCAGAACATTCTTTATTTTGTAGATAATGAAGTTCATCACCGTGGACAAGGTTATGTTTATCTGAGAGCTTTAGGTATTGAACCTCCTTTCTTCTGGGAGAGATTTTAATAAAAACGAAAAGGTAAAATTGTAGAAAGATTAAACAAAACTTATATCTTTTTTTGCGACACAATCAATTGGCTTTTTGCAATTTTGCCTTCACTCAAACCATTTCATTTATTTGCCTCAATTAAGTCTTTAAACCTCAACAGCTGCCTTGTTGGGGTTTATTATTGATGTCTTTCAACCATTTTTACAAGCAGTTCATTCAAACGGATACGAAGACTTTCCGGTTCCAGAACTGTGGCATAGTCTGCAAAAGTGATGAGCCAGCGGGGAAATCCGTCACTGATCCATTCTGTTTCAAAAGTAAGCTCCATGCCTTGTTCGGTTTCTACTTCTTCTATCAATCCGTAGTATTTTTTAGAATTTACTAGGTGATTCATTATCTTTTTGTCAACCAGAAGTTTGGCTTTAACCTTATTTCCATTTGACTTTTTACGATAATCATTCACCTGTCCATATTCCTGCAGGAAAGGATTCTGCGTTTTTGAGATTTCGAGAATTCTGTCAATACGAAACTGTCTAAAATCTTTTCTCAAGGTACAATACGCCATGATGTACCAGATATTAAATTCGAAAAACATCCCAACTGTTTCAATTGTTCTGTTATTCACTCTTCCATCTACCGTCTTATATCTGATATTGAGCTGGGTTTTCTCTGCGATACTTTCCAGGATAATAGGAATTACATTTTTAAGAGAATCTCCGGAATCTGTATGAAAGCTGAAAACATCAATCTGTTTTTCAATATTTTTAATCAGATTTTTATCCGAATATTTCAGCACTGAACGCACTTTTTCCATTGCTGCCTGATAATGATTTCCTAAGCTTTGGTGAGAAAATTTCTGCATCAGTTTCTCAGCGGTAATGAAACTTAAAACCTCTTCTTTGGTAAACATAATGGGGGGAAGCTTATAACCATCCATTAAAGAATAACCATTTCCCGCTTCTCCAACAATAGGAATCCCTGCATTTTCCAGGGTTTTTACATCACGATAAATGGTTCTGATGCTTACATCGAATTTTTCAGCCAGATCCTGTGCCCTCACAACAGGTTTCGACTGTAATTGGGTAAGGATAGCCGTTACCCTATCGAGTTTTTTTAGATAGTGATCGTTCATGATGTAACAAAGCTAAAATTCTTTTTTGAGAAATGAGAAGCCTTTTTTTATTAATTTTATTTTTCACCAAACCGTCGCTTTTTTATGCTTCATACTCATTTTGTTCAGTCTATTGAAAAAGTTTTAAAACCGGAACAGGCAGTCATAGATGAACTTGTTTCTCATCTGGAAACCAAAACTTACAGAAAAGGGGATTTTCTCTTAAAAGCTGATGAAACCTGCAGATATTTTTATTTTATCGAAAAAGGATTAGTAAAGCTTTTTTTTGATAATGGAGATAAAGATTTCATCATGACCTTTTTCGCTGAAAATGCTTTTTTCGCAGAACTGAGTGGCTTTCTTACGGGGCAGCCGTCAAAATATATGATCGTTGCTCTGGAACCGACTGAAGTTCTTCGTGTACACAAAGATGTGATTGAAGGATTATGTAAAAAATACCATACTGCAGAAACACTTTTCAGTAAACTCTATTCCAAAGCTCCTGTAAATATGATGGGAAGAATCAGTGAGATGCTTGAAGACGATGGAAAAAAACGCTATCACAATTTCCTGAAACAAAGACCTGATCTTATCCAACGCATCAGTCTTGGAGATATGGCAGATTATATTGGCATCACCCAAGTTTCTCTAAGCAGAATCAGAGCACAGAAATTATGAGAAGAAGGGATGCTGGAGCTGGAAGAGGGAAGTTATTGCAGACTGAATATGCATCATCTACCTAATAGTAACTTCCTGCTTCCTGCTTCTAAAATCTTTCCTTTTAAAATTTATCATTTGTAAAAAAATTCAGGAAAATTCCACTCTACATTTGTCACATAATTAATCAAAAAACAAATATTATGTCACAAAGAATCAACGCATTTGCGATCGGAAACAAGGCTGTAAATGCACTTCACAACATGGGATTTCAGGTACAAAACTCATCACTGGACAATTCATTTCTGGAACTGCTGTATTTCCGTGTTTCACAAATGAACGGATGTGCTTTTTGCCTCGATATGCACTCTAAAGAATTACTAGTAAAAGGAGAAAAGGAACAGAGAATCTTTCTGGTAAGTGCCTGGAGAGAATGCTCATTTTATACAGATAAAGAAAAGGCAGGATTTTTATGGGCAGAGACTTTAACTGCTTTAAACGGGAAAGAAGTGAATGATGAAATTTATTCAAGGGTAAGTCATTACTTCTCCGAAACTGAAATGGTAGATTTGACCATGGCCGTGATTGCTATCAACAGCTACAACAGGATTAATATTGCTTTCGGAGCAGATGTAGGAGCTTATCAGGTTCCTGAAAAAACTCATTAAATAATTATTAAAAAAACGTAAAAACTCAGCCTATCCGTTGAGTTTTTTATTTAATTTTCTTTAAAAGTATTCACCAGTTTATCGAGATTCAGACTTCGGGCTGAGGCATCAAAAATCTCACGATATGTTCCTTCTTTATTGTACAATTCATCATGAGTTCCATTTTCCACCACTCTTCCTTTTTTCATGACATAAATGGTATCTGAATCTAAAATCTGTGACAGGGAATGAGAAATGATGATCACTGTTCTGCCTTCTTTGATCGCATCCAAAGAGTTCTTGATCTGTTCGGTAGCAATTGCATCCAGACTGGCTGTAGGTTCATCCAAAAAGATGATTGGAGGATTTTTAAGAAATAGTCTTGCAATGGCAATCCTTTGTTGTTGTCCCCCTGAAAGTTGAGTAGCATCATGCTGATATTTTTCCGGAAGATCCATAATCTGTTCATGCAGATAAGCTTTTTTTGCAGCTTCTTCGATTTCTTCAAAGCTGGCATTCATATCTCCATACCGGATATTATCTTCTATGCTTCCCTGAAAGATGTGATTTCTCTGAAGCACCAGCCCAAGATCACTTCTCAGAAAAGTATTGTCAAATTCATTCAGATTTACTCCATCCAGAAGAATTTCCCCGGAATCCGGAAGATAGAATTTACACAAAAGATTAATAACCGTTGATTTTCCTGCACCACTCAATCCTACAAGAGCCGTAGTTTTTCCGTTTTCAATTTTCATGGAAACATTATGTAAAGCTTTTGTTCCGTTAGGGTAAGTAAAATCAACATTTTTCAATTCAAAAGTTCCTTTAATTTCTTTTTCTACAAAACTTCCGTTTGATTCTGTTTCATTATCTGCATTCAGAATATCGAAGTATCCTTCAGCATAAATCATGGCATCGTTCATATCATCATAAATCCTGTGAAGCTGTCGGATAGGAGCCGAAACATTGTTGAAAAGCATAATATGAAGCATGATCGCACCAATAGTCATTTGCTGATCAAGCACAAGATAAACAGTTAAAAGGATAATCAAAACAACCCCAAATTGTTCAATGAATGTCTTTAAACCATCATAAATAAAATTGGTTCTTCTTGTGATCATCTGGCTTTCCATCAACTCCATCTGAAGATCATATTGTTTTTTTCCTTCAAATTTTTCACGGACAAAACTTTTAATGACCATAATAGAATTAATCAGGTTCAATAGTCCGGATGTCTTTCTTTCCCTTTGATTTCTGAGCTGGCGGCGGACTCCTCCTAATTTTTTGGCCTGCAGAGAGCTTATGTAGAAATAAATCGGAACAATAATCGTTGAAACAAGTCCCACATATACATTCTGCATGTACATAATGATCAGCGCAATAATCGCATTGGAAAAAAGAGGAAGGATATCAATAAAAAAGTTCTGAACCAGTCTTGTCAGACTTTCTATTCCACGGTCTATTCTGATCTGGAGTTTTCCGGACTCATGGTTTTCATCATTAAAATAAGCAACCCTATAGGTTAAAATTTTATCAATGGCTGATTGTGCCAACACTGAGCTCACATTAATCCTGATTTTTTCCCCATAAAATTTTTGTCCGAAGTTGATAAAGATGTTTAACAGTTCTTTCCCCAGTAAAATAATGGAAATGATAATGAGGATATGAATTCCCTCTGACATCGGATGCGGAAGATGGGTAAGTTTAGTCACTTCATCTACAGTATATTTCAAAACAATCGGATTCACCTGTGCTGCAAGAGCTCCCAGAAAAGTAAGAAACAGTGTTCCGTAAATCATGGGACGGTAAGGTCTGATAAATGGGACGAGTTGTTTATAGATTCCGAATAAGGTAACGGTTCTATTAAAAGGTTTAGCCATAGAAGTCATTTTAAATGAAAAACGTACCGCTTTCCAAAGAAAAAGGTACGAATTATTATTAACTGGTCATCTAAGATTTATTTAAAAATCTTTCAATGTACCATCTTCATTGATGTATTTAAATTGATAACCTGGATCAATAATCTTTCCTCCCATTTGTACAAAAGATCCCCACATTCCTGACCAATCTTCAAAATCATTAACAGATGTATCCCATCGAATTACAGTTGAATTTTCATGAAGCTTTAAGTTCACTATAATACCGTATTCATTATCCAAAAAAACCTTGGTTCCTACTTGAAAATCTTCATATTTATAAGGATCGTTCATTTATCCTTCATACATATAAGTAGTAAGATAGTGCAGTTCTTTTCTGCTTGCTTCTTTAGACTCTGATTCCGCCTGTTCCAGAGAATATTGAGAATTAATTTCCTTTTTCTGGAAAACAAATGAGTTGTTGGCATTCTTATCCACCACATCATTAAAGATATGTTCAATTTCAGAATTCGCTAATGAAGCAAAGCTGATATCTTCAAAACCATACATCAGTCTCAGGTCATCAAACTGTCTGAAATTTTCGTCTACAAATCCTTGTAACTGTGTTTTCGAATCAAAATTACCTGCCCAGATATTGTAAGCATATTTCTTTTTTTTAGGCTTATCCAAAATACTCTGATAAACAAAGTTTTCACCCAGATAGGCTTCTCTTACCTGTGGATCATTGGCAAGGTCTTCCGGAAGTCCTTCTTTCAGGATCTTTCCTTCAAACATGATATAGGTTTTGTTGGTAATTGCTAAAGTCTGCTGTACGTTGTGATCGGTAATTAAAATTCCGATGTTTTTATCGACCAGGCTTCTTACAATTTTCTGAATATCTTCCACGGCAATTGGGTCTACCCCTGCGAAAGGTTCATCCAGAAGGATAAAGTTCGGGCTTGTTGCAAGACAGCGCGCAATTTCGGTTCTACGTCTTTCTCCCCCGGAAAGAAGATCTCCTCTGTTTTTACGAACATGCTGCAAAGAAAATTCTTCAATCAGTTCATCACATTTGATCTGCTGCTCACGCTTAGAAAGCTTGGTCAGCTGCAATACTCCCATAATGTTTTCTTCCACAGACAATTTTCTGAAAACCGAAGCTTCCTGAGCCAGATACCCGATTCCTTTTTGCGCTCTTCGGTACATGGCATCTGTAGTAATCTCCTGCTTGTCTAAGAAAATTTTTCCTGAAGTGGGCTTAACCAACCCTACAATCATATAAAACGATGTGGTTTTCCCTGCTCCATTCGGACCCAGCAAACCAACAATTTCTCCCTGTTGAACCTGTACAGAAACGCCTTTTACAACTTTTTTAGGACCGTATTCCTTGATTAAGTTTTCTCCTCGTAAAATCATAGGGCAAATATATCAAAAATATAAACTTCACTTATAGGTTAATATCAACTTGTTTACGTTAAACGCAAACTTGTTCATTTACAACCCATTGTAACTTTTCATCATTTTAATCTACTCATCGTAAAACATATCAATCAATTATAAATATTAAGAAATGGAAAATTACGGTTATACAAAAACAGAAAATGTACAAAACCAGCAAAGCAATGTTCCTTACCGTTCAGAAAAGAAAATCCCTGCAGCTATATTGGGAATTCTTGTGGGGTGGCTGGCTTTAAATAAATTTTATCTTGGATATACAAAAGAGGGAATTATTCAGCTGGTTCTGAATGTCGTTACTTTTGGTGCAGCTTCAATTATTCCTTTTATTGAGGGAATTCTCTATCTTTTTATGAGTGATAAGCAATTTGATGATACTTACGTATACGGAAAAAAAGGTTGGTTATAAGAAATGATCATTAACTCGTTAGAAATAAAAAGAGACTACCAATTGAGTAGTCTCTTTTTTATTGGAATGAATTTAATCATTATTTATTTAAAAGAATAGCCGCTTCTTTTGCAAAATAGGTAAAGATCATATCTGCACCCGCTCTTTTGAAACATGTTAAACTTTCAATGATCGTTTTGTCATTATCCAGCCAGCCGTTTTGAGCAGCAGCTTTTACCATGGCATATTCTCCACTTACATTGTATACTGCAATCGGAAGGTCAATTGCTTCACGTACTTTGGAAACAATATCCAGGTAAGGAAGTCCCGGTTTGATCATGATCACATCTGCACCTTCGTGGATATCTTTAAATACCTCGTTCAATGCTTCACGGGTATTATGAAAATCCATCTGATAGGTTTTTTTATCTTTCGGAATTTCCATATCATCTTTCGGTGCACTGTCTAAGGCACTTCTGAAAGGTCCATAGAAAGAGCTTGCATATTTGGCTGCATAACTTACAATTCCTACATCTGTAAATCCGCTTTCTTCCAATGCTTCACGAATGATCTGTACTCTTCCGTCCATCATATCACTTGGGGCTACAAGATCTGCTCCTGCTTCTGCATGAGAAACTGACATTCTTGCCAGTGCATCATTGGTAGCGTCATTTAAAACTTTTCCGTTTTCAATGATTCCGTCGTGTCCGTAGATTGAATAAGGATCTAAGGCTACATCTGGCATCACAACCATTCCCGGAACGGCATCTTTAATTGCTTTGATGGTGTTCTGCATCAATCCGTCTTTGTTCCAGGCTTCTTTTCCTGTATTGTCTTTCAGATGTTCTGACACTTTCATGTACAAATTGACAGCTTTTACTCCCAAAGAAAATAATTCCTTACATTCCTTCACTGTTAAATCTATACTGCGCCTAAAAATTCCCGGCATAGACGGGATTGCCTCCTGCTTGTTTTCGCCCTCCATTACGAAGATCGGCATTACAAAATCATCAGTTGTAAGCACATTTTCTCTTACCAAACTTCTGATAGATTCATTAACTCTAAGTCTTCTATTTCTTGAATGTATCATTTTGGAATACTTTTTGAATAAGTTTCTACAAATTTAATATAAGTTCTGCAAAAAACTATTGTACGAAATTGTAGAATTTATTACATTTGTTATATATATTCGAGAAATTATAAATTTGATGAAAAAACTTTTACTTTTATTTCTATTTGTAGGCATTTTTGTTGGATTTTCCAACAATTTCAAAGCTCAGCTTAGAGAGCCGGGTTCCATCACTCAAAAAGCAGATGATGGTGTATTGCTTGCCTATCCAAATCCCGCAAAGGATTTCCTTATCATTAAGGCAAAAGATTCTTCTTTAAGAATCAAAAGTGTGACTTTTTATTCAATTTTGGGTATGCAGGTCGCTAGTTATACCGTAAATATGAATTCCGGAGAGATTAATATTGAAAAATTAAAGCCCGGAAAATATATGATCCGATATATTTTAAGTGACAACACACAGAAAGTTACTCAAATCGTGAAACAATAAATTAAAATCCTGATAATCATCAGGATTTTTTCTTTTTACATTAATTCTGTTTTAATATTTCCGTAACTTTCGGGACTTTTTCATACTAATAGTAAAAAGAACAACTTAATGCTAAAAGCTGAACATATTAAAAAGACCTATAATGCAGGAAAAAAGGTCGCCCTGGATGATTTCAGCATCCATGTTCCAAAAGGCAGTATTTATGGCCTTTTAGGTCCTAACGGAGCCGGAAAAACTTCTTTTATCCGCATCATTAACCAAATTACTCAGGCAGATTCTGGTGAAATCCATATCAATGGTCAAAAACTGAACCCAACTCATATTAAAGACATCGGCTATATGCCTGAAGAAAGAGGACTTTACAAAAACATGACTGTTGGTGATCAAATCTTATACTTCGGGGAACTGAAAGGAATGAAAAAAAGTGATGCTTTAAATGAAGCTAAAAAATGGTTTGAAAAACTAAACATCGACCAATGGTGGAAGAAAAAGCTTTCGGAACTTTCTAAGGGAATGGCACAAAAAATACAATTTGTGGTAACCGTTCTTCACAGACCACACCTTTTAATTCTTGATGAGCCGTTTTCAGGTTTTGATCCGGTGAATGCCAACTTAATTAAAGATCAGATCATTGACCTTAAAAATAACGGAACAACCATCATTCTTTCTACCCACAGAATGGAAAGTGTAGAGGAAATGTGTGATTATGTTGCTTTGATCAACAATTCAAAGAAAATTATTGACGGAAGGGTTTTTGATGTAAGAGAAAAATTTAAGAAAAATATTTTTGGGATTACACTTTCTGAAGTAAGCAATGATCAGTTTGAAAATTTCAGAAACAAATATGAGATCTTCAATCTATCCAATGAAAATAATCTTGTTTCTTTTGACCTGAAAAATGAGGAGAGCCAGAATAATGTTCTTCTGGATCTGGTGCAGGTAGGTAAAGTGAGATCATTCGACGAAAGAATTCCAAGTATGAATGAAGTGTTTATTAATGCTGTAAGTAACCATTCTTAATTTATGAATAATATTTTTTTAATTACCAAGAGAGAATTTCTTACACAGGTTAAGAAAAAATCTTTCATTATATTGACTCTGCTTGCTCCTGTTATGATTATTGCTTTTGGAGCAGTGGTGGGTTTAATGTTTAAAGCAAATGAGTCACATAGCATTATTGAGGTAGTGGATAAGAGCGGTCTGTTTACTAACCATCTTAAATCTAATGATAAATTAAACTACGTTTTTGTTTCCGTAGCTGATGAAAAGTCTAAGATTAACAATTTAAAAGGAAATGAATCTCTGGACGGTATTCTGATCCTTCCTGAATTGAAAAATCAGAATTTCGATGCGCTTGAAAAAGAGGCAAGACTGGTCATCAACAGCAAAATAGGATTTGACACCAAGCAGCAAATTGTATCTGACATCAGCAATGTGGTCAGAAAAGAAAAAATCAAGCAACTGGGTATTCAGGAAACTCAATTAAATGATCTCGACAAAAACTTTACTTTAAAAACCATTAATGTTACGGATAATAATAAAGAGGATTCTGATCTTGCCTTTGGCGTTAAATCCGGATTGAGCATGGTTCTGATGTATGTTACTTTTATGTTCATCATTATTTATGGGGTAAGGGTAATGAGAAGTGTTCTTGAAGAGAAAAATAACCGTGTTGTAGAGATTATTATTTCTTCTGTAAAACCTTTTGAACTGATGATGGGTAAGATCCTGGGAGTAACCATGGTTGCACTGACCCAGTTTCTGATCTGGATTACTATGTCTGTTATTGGTGCATTGGTACTTAATACAGGCTTCTCTCCTCTTCAGAAGAATATTCCTGGAGGAAATGAAGAGATTGCAAGTAAACTGGATATGGGACAGCTTGCTACCCAGATTTCTCACAGCTTACTGGAATTGAACTTCCCACTGATTATTTTTGTATTCATCGTATTTTTCCTTTTAGGATATATCTTCTATAGTTCTATTTACGCAGCCATTGGTTCTGCAGTAGATAACGAAACAGAAACACAGCAGTTTACTTTATTTGCTATTTTACCATTAACATTAGGAATGTACGGGAGTTTCACATTGATGAATAATCCGGAAGGTCCTTTAGGCTTCTGGTTATCCATCATCCCGTTTACTTCACCGGTTGCTATGATTGCCCGAATTCCGTTTGGAGTTCCTGCATGGCAGATTGCATTGTCTATTACATTATTACTGGTAACTACTATTTTTATGATCTTCCTAGCCGGAAAAATCTATCGTGTGGGTATTTTGATGTACGGAAATAAAGCTACGTTAAAAGAGCTTTGGAAATGGATAAGAGGATAAGAAGTAAAAACCTATCAATAAAAAAATCCCGGAAACTGAGTTTCCGGGATTTTTTATATTCTGAAATATTCTATTTGAATATATAGCTTAAAGTAAGTGCGATTACCTGTTCTGACTTTTTCTTATCAGTACCTTTAGTTTCCTTAGCGAGACCAGGATAGGTATCACTTAGACCTAAGTCGTATTTTAATGCTACTTCAAGTTGTCTTTTGTAGCTATATCCTACTCCCAGTCCAAGTCCCCAGTTAAAGCTCTTTGCCTTACCATTTACGCCTGCCGGCTGGTTAGGATCGGTAACATCCGGGTCATAATAAGGTCTGCTTACCGGAGCGTCTTTCACGTTCTGATTCAGCAAGAAATTAAATCTAGGTCCTATTAATCCAAAGAATTCTGATTCTGCTTCAGAAAAATATCCTTTGAAATAAAGAGGCACACTCAGGTAGTTATTAGCATATAATGCGTCATAACCGTTTACTCCTTTAGCATCTTTATCTTTTCCTGTTTCTCCTGCACCATAGTAAAGTACTTCAGGTTGAATAAAGAATTGGTTTGCCTTTCCTACGGGAATCAATGCCAAAGCTCCAGCTTGGAAAGTATATCTTGGGCCTGAAGGGTTATGGGCGTTAGATACTCTGGAGTAGTTTAAACCTCCTGTTACTCCAAATCTTGTGCTTTTCCATTGCACCTGTGCAAACGATAAAGCGGAAAGAGTTAAAGCTGAGGCTAATAAAAGTTTTTTCATATGTTGGGTTTTATATTATCCTAGAATCTTAGCTACAGTAGCACCAATATCAGCAGGAGAGTCAACAACGTTGATACCGTTTTCTCTCATGATTTCCATTTTTGCCTGAGCTGTATCTTCAGCACCACCTACGATAGCACCTGCGTGTCCCATTGTTCTTCCTTTTGGAGCAGTCTGTCCAGCAATGAAACCTACAACTGGTTTAGTAGACCCGCTAGCTTTGTACCATCTTGCAGCTTCAGCCTCAAGACCTCCACCAATTTCACCGATCATTACAACAGCTTCAGTTTCAGGATCGTTAATAAATAGCTCTAAAGCTTCTCTTGTAGTTGTTCCGATGATTGGGTCACCACCGATACCGATTGCAGTAGAGATACCGTAACCTGCTCTTACTACCTGGTCAGCAGCTTCGTAAGTAAGAGTTCCTGATTTTGAAACGATACCTACTTTTCCTTTTTTGAAAACGAAACCTGGCATAATACCAATTTTAGCTTCTTCAGAAGTAATGATTCCAGGGCAGTTTGGTCCGATTAATCTGCAGTCTCTGTCAGCGATGTAAGATTTTACTTTTACCATATCAGCTACAGGAATACCTTCAGTAATACATACAATTACTTTGATTCCTGCTTCAGCAGCTTCCATGATAGCGTCTGCTGCGAATGCCGGTGGTACGAAAATGATACTTACGTTTGCTCCTGCTTTTGAAACAGCGTCAGCTACAGTATTAAATACAGGCTTTCCTAAGTGCTCGCTACCTCCTTTTCCTGGAGTAACACCACCTACTACGTTTGTTCCGTATTCAATCATCTGACCAGCGTGGAAAGTTCCTTCGTTCCCTGTAAATCCTTGTACAATTACTTTAGAATCTTTGTTTACTAAAATTGACATTTTATTGTTGTTTTAATTTATTTATTATTTTATTAATGCTCACAAATTTACTCAAATTTCTTTGATTTTGGATAAAACCTTTGGAATTGTTTATTTGAGATTTCTCAGTTTTACTTCTTTTTTCAGATAAGTTTTAAAATCTTCTGCAAACATCCCGATATAGGTTCCTTTTTCAAGATCTCTGTTCACACCTGTTTTTCCCAGAAGCACTGATCCTGACTCAATTTTGTTTCCGGAAGCAATTCCTACCTGTCCCCATAATGTCACCTCATCTCCGATGATACAGCATCCTGCAATTCCAACCTGAGAAGCGATCAGACATTTTTTTCCGATAACGGTATCATGTCCGATCTGAATCTGGTTATCTAAAACAGAACCTTCTCCAATGATGGTAGAGTCTGTAACTCCTCTGTCAATAGTACAGCCGTTTCCAATCTCCACATTGTTTTCAATAACAACATTTCCTACAGAAATCAGACGGTCAAAATTTCCGTTTAATTTTCTGTAATAAAATGCATCACCTCCTAAAACTGTATTGGACTGAATGATGACGTTATCTCCGATTTCCGTACGGTCACCAATGACAACATTAGGAAAGATTAAGGTGTTTTTCCCGATTTTCACATTGTTTCCGATCACTGCAGAAGAGTGAATCTTTGTACCCTCTCCTATTTCCACGTCGTGTAGTTCTTCCGTGAAATTATAGATTCTGGTAAAATGGGTATTGATTTTATTAAAGTCTCTGAAAGGATCATCAGAAACTAAAAGTGCTTTACCTTCCGGGCAATCTACTTCTTTATCAATTAAAATAATAGTGGCTGCAGAGTTTAATGCTTTGTCATAATATTTAGGATGATTCACAAAAACGATATCACCTGGCTTTACCATGTGAATTTCATTAGTTCCCAATACTTCAAAATCTTCCGGCCCTACAAATGCTGAGCCTATTAAATCTGCAATCGTTTTAAGCTTTTGCGGAGAATGGAATCTCATAACAATAGATTTTCTTATAAAACAAAATTCGGAGTGCTGATGCAAACCGAATTTATGTAAATTTTATTTATTATTTTACTCTTTCTAAGTAGCTACCGTCTTCAGTGCTTACTTTAATTCTGTCTCCCGGCTCGATGAACAAAGGAACCATTACTCTTGCTCCTGTTTCAACGATTGCGTTTTTAAGGGCATTTGTTGCAGTGTTTCCTTTTACACCCGGATCAGCTTCAATAACATCAAGATATACTGACTGTGGAAGTTCAGCAGAAAGTGGAGTTTCATCAACTTCTTTCAGGATGATTGTTACTTCTTCACCAGCTTTCATAAACTGAGCATTCTCAATCATTTCTTTATTGATATATAGCTGAGAGAAGTCATCATTGTTCATGAAGTGGAATCCATTCTCATCATCGTACAGATACTGGAATTTTCTAGTGATTACTTTAACTTCATCAATTTTGTGTCCAGCAGAGAAAGTATTATCAATTACTTTACCGTTAGTCACAGATTTTAATTTTGTTCTTACGAAAGCAGGTCCTTTCCCTGGTTTTACGTGAAGAAACTCGATTACTTTAAAAATATCGTTGCTATACTCGATGCAAAGACCTTTTCTGATATCGTTACTTGTTGCCATTAATATATATTATCTTTTTTACTTAAATTTTATTGGCTGGCAAGCAAACAGGCAGATTTGCAAATTTGCTTTTTAGCATTTCTTTTAATTACTCTCTTTACCGGTTCCGTATCCTTTTACGATACCTCTTGGTGAGTTTTGAATAAACTGTAAGATTTCATCTCTTTCAGCCGTTGGAAGCATTTCTTTTTCAATATGGGAAATAGCCTGAGAAACGTTCATCTTCATTTGGAAGATTGCTCTGTAGATTTTCTGGATTTCAAAGATCTTTTCATTCGTAAATCCTCTTCTTCTTAAACCAACAGAATTAATACCAGCATAAGACATAGGTTCTCTTGCTACTTTTACATAAGGTGGAATATCTTTTCTTACCAAAGTACCTCCGGAAATCATTACATGTTTTCCGATTTTACCAAATTGGTGAACCGCTGATAAACCTCCCATTACTGTATAATCTCCAATCTCCACGTGTCCTGCAATACCACAACCGTTTACAATGATAACGTGATCTCCGATAACGCAATCATGTGCAATGTGTGAAGTAGCCATAATAAGACAGTGAGCACCTATTTTAGTATATCCTAAAGCCTTTGTACCTCTGTTTACGGTAACGCACTCTCTGATTGTCGTTTCGTCACCAATAATTACCTGGGTATCTTCACCATCAAATTTCAGATCCTGGGGAATTGCAGAGATTACAGTCCCAGGGAAAATCCTACAGTTCTTCCCTATTCTTGCTCCATCCATAATGGTTACATTAGGACCAATCCATGTTCCTTCTCCGATTTCTACGTCCCCTGCAATGGTAGTGAAAGGTTCTACGATTACATTTTTGCTGATTTTCGCACGTTTATCTACGGCTGCTAATTGATGAATCATTTAATCAACTTTATTTTTTGCAACTTGAGCCATAAGCTCTGCTTCTACTGCTACAGTGTCTCCTACATATCCATATCCCTGCATATGAACAATTCCTCTTCTGATAGGCTCTATCAATTCAATTTTGAATATAAGCGTATCTCCTGGAATTACTTTTCTTTTGAATTTCACCTTATCAATTTTGATGAAATACGTAGAATAGTTTTCAGGATCCGGAACGCTGGCCAATACAAGAATTCCTCCTGTCTGCGCTAATGCTTCTACCTGAAGGACTCCAGGCATTACCGGTTCTTTAGGGAAGTGTCCAACGAAGAAAGGTTCGTTCATTGTTACATTTTTCAACCCTACAACATGAGAGTCTGAAAGTTCAAGAACTTTATCAATTAATAAGAACGGAGGTCTGTGAGGCATAAGCTTCATAATTCCGTTGATATCGAATACCGGT
The DNA here is from genome assembly GCF_031324065.1 of Chryseobacterium metallicongregator. Taxonomy (NCBI): domain Bacteria; kingdom Pseudomonadati; phylum Bacteroidota; class Flavobacteriia; order Flavobacteriales; family Weeksellaceae; genus Chryseobacterium; species Chryseobacterium metallicongregator. Next base: position 214,157 of record NZ_JAVIXS010000006.1, on the reverse strand, counting down.
TCTTTTGTTAAGTCAAAATCCGGAACGTTTTTCTTTTTCTGCAATTTCCACTGGCGGTTTAGTTTTTTCGCAAACTGAGTATTCACAAAGTGTCCCGGTTTGTTAGCAATAACTTTACCTTTTATTTTTACACCTGCCAAAGCAAGGTCACCGATTACGTCCAGTAATTTGTGTCTCGCTGCTTCGTTAGGATAGTTTAAATTAAGATTGTCAAGAATACCGTTTGGTCTGATAGATACATTATCTTTTCCAAAGGCTTTCTTTAATTTTTCTGTAGTATCAGGAGTAAGATCTTTATCTACATATACAATGGCATTGGAAATATCTCCACCTTTGATCAAACCATGATCTAAAAGCATTTCCAGTTCATGCAGGAAGCTGAATGTTCTTGCTGATGAGATTTCGTCTTTAAATTCTGAAATATTTTTAAGCGTAGCATTCTGAGTACCTAATACTTTAGTCCCAAAATCTACCATAGTAGTTACTTCGTAAGTATCTGAAGGAATGATTGTGATTTCCGAACCTGTAGCCGGATCACTGTATGTAAGAACTTCTTTTACCACAAGATATTCTCTTGCAACCGTTTGTTCTGCTACTCCTACACTTTCGATAGCTTCCACAAAATATTTTGAGGATCCATCCAAAATAGGAGGTTCAGAGGCATCCATTTCTAAAATTGCGTTATCAATATCACAACCAACAAGGGCTGCTAAAAGGTGTTCGCAAGTGGTAATTTTTACCCCTAATTTTTCTAACGTAGTTCCTCTTTCAGTTGCTACAACATAATTTACATCAGCTTCTACCTGAGGATGTCCCTCCAAGTCTGTTCTTACAAATACAAAACCTGTATTTTCTTTAGCAGGTTTAATGGTAAGTTTTACTTCTTTACCAGTATGAAGGCCAATTCCAGAAAGAGTTACCTCTTGCTGAAGTGTTTTTTGCATATCACTCATTAGTATTATCTTTTGAGTTATTCTCAAGATTATTTATTCTATTTACTATTCCAGGTAAGTTCCTGAAATGAACATAACTCCTTAAATAGTCATTGTAACTGATTGCTGGTGAACCGTACAATGTTTCTCTGTCATTAACACTGGAATTCACGCCACTCTGAGCCTGAATTTTCACCTGGTTCCCTATTTTGATATGCCCTACGACACCTACCTGGCCACCAATCTGATTCCAGTCACCAATAGTTGTAGATCCGGCAATTCCTGCCTGTGCAGCAATTACATTGTTCTGACCAATTTTCACGTTGTGGGCAATCTGAATCAGGTTATCAATCTTAGTTCCTTTTCCTATTATTGTAGAGCCTATTGTAGCTCTGTCGATACTACAGTTTGAACCAATTTCTACATCGTCTTCAATAATCACATTTCCAAGCTGTGGTATTTTTTTGAAGCCATCAGCTGTTGGCTGGAAACCAAAACCATCACCTCCGATTACCGTATTGGAATGAATTACGCAGTTATCCCCAATAATACAGTAGTCATAAATTCTGGCTCCACTGTCTATCTTACAGTTTTTACCAATTTTCACGCCTTTTCCTATATATACATGTGGATAGATTTGTGATCCTTCCCCGATTTTAGCTTTCTCAGAAACATAAGTGAATGCTCCGATATAAGCTTTATCTCCTATAATAGCTGTATCATGAATAGACGAACCGTTTTCAATACCTTCTTTTCTTCCCTGCATCTCCTGATATAAATTCATCAGAATCTGAAAAGAAAGATAGGCATCTTTTACAACGATTAAGGTAGGGTTATAATGATTTTTCTCCAGAAGTTGTTCCGAAACGATGATAACAGAGCACTTTGAGCTATCCAAAAAATGAGAAAACCGATCCTGTGCTATAAAAGATAGATGTCCTGATTCCCCATTTTCAATTGGTGAAACTCCCGTAATAAGTGCATTCTCGTCACCTATTATTTTTCCGTCAATAAAACTTGCAATTTGCGAAGCTGTAAATTCCATATTCTGCAAAGATAAGAAATTCTATAATTTGCAAACATGTTTTAGTTTCAGATCGTAAATTTTAATATTCTTTAAGAGTCCAGTCTGGAGATATCTCTTGGAAACATAAGGATATAGCGGGTCGTCTTATTCACGATTAATCCTGATAAAAGCTGATCTTCCGACTCATGCAGCCTTGTTCTTTTTCCATTTTTATGCAATAAATAAATCGGTTGTTTCTCTGCATGATAAGGCAATAATTTTCTTTTAATTTCATGAACCAATTCATTACCATTATTGATTCCGAAAAGTTCATTGCTCTTTTTTATTTTTTCCTCAATTATTTCCTGATCAAATGGATGTGATGAAATAATGGTTTTAGGCAAATTTCTCTGAATTACACATTTACACCAATACGACAAAACAAAATCATCAGAATTCTGCCATTCTTTCATTGCCTGAATCACATCATTGTCATCAAGTTTGGTAAATCGCTCTATATCTTCATCCGTTGCGGCACTCTTTTCACGGTATAAGAAATATTTCAGATTATCCGTTGCGGGAAGTTCTGCGCCTTGGGAAATCAGATACTTTGCTCTTTCAAGGATTTTGACTAAAAGAAACTCTGCCAACGCTGAAGTTTTATGATAATATACCTGCCAGTACATAAACATTCTGGCCGTCAGGAAATTTTCAATGGAATAGATCCCTTTTGCATCAATCACCAGCTCGCCTTCTTCACATACATTCATCATAGAGATAATTCTCTGGGTATTAATATTTCCTTCGGAAACTCCTGTAAAAAAACTGTCTCTTTTAAGATAATCCAAACGGTCAACATCCAATTGGGAAGAGATCAGTTGATTGAAAAATTTTCTGTGATATTTCCCCTGGAACATTTCAATAGCCATTGAAAGCTGACCTTCAAATTCTTCATTTAGTTTATTCATCAATAATAAAGAAAGGTTTTCATGATGCCAGTCATCCATCAGCATACTTTCCAGCGCATGTGAAAACGGACCATGACCAATATCATGCATCAGAATAGCCAGCATCGCTCCTTTTTCTTCTTCCTCAGAAATTTTCACTCCTTTCTGCTTCAATGTTTCCAAAGCAGTGAACATCAAATGCATTGCTCCAAGAGCATGGTGAAATCTTGTATGGGTAGCACCGGGAAATATCAGGTTCAAAAGTCCGGTCTGCCCGATTCTTCTTAATCTCTGAAAGTAGGGATGCTCGATGATATCAAATAAAATTTCGTGTGGAATTTTGATAAACCCGTGAACAGGATCGTTGATGATTTTTAGCTTATTCTGCATTGAAACGTCAGTATTAGTAAACAAAGTTAGGCATTTTAAAATTTAGCCTTTTATTAAATTACTATTAAGATATTGGGATAAGACAATGATCTACCGAATATTTTTCATTAAAAACACCATCGTTTCAATTTCAGAAATTGTTTGGCATCTATTTATTATCAATTCAAGATTTTTTGAAATCCTTTTGTGCCTGTTATATTAAAGGATTATCTTTGAGAGAAAACACGGCAACCTTTAATGAGACGCTTCTCGCTTTTCCTCTTTTTATTTTTAAGTTTAAACTTTTCCGCACAAATGATCACCGAGACCCAAAAATTGGAATCTCTGTGCAGGGTTTGGGGATTTTTAAAATATTACCATCCTCAGGTTGCAAAAGGAAACCTGAACTGGGACAAGCAGCTTTTTCAAAAAATCAAGGAGCTTGAAAATATTCATGATAAAAAATCTCTTAATATTCTTTATTCCGAATGGATTAAAAGCCTCGGAGAAGTTCCACTATGTAAAGAATGTTCAGTACAAGATCAGAAAGTTTATTTTCTCAAAAACTTTGACCTACGCTGGATTGATAATTCGCAAATTTTCTCTGATGATGTATCTCAAAAACTTCGTTACATTGAAAATAACAGGATTCTTAGAGATAATCATTATTTTGGAAAAGGGGGAAGAAAAATATATTTTAGGAATGAAAAATCCTATGGTTCTAAATTTAATTCCCAAACAATTAGCTTACTGGAATTATTCAGATACTGGAATTATGTAGAATATTTCTTTCCTTATAAATATGAAACCGATCAGAACTGGAATGATGTCATTACAGAAATGATCCCAAAATTTCTCATGATTGATAATGACGAAAATTTTCACCTGACATTAGCAGAGCTCGTCACTAAAACAGATGACTCACACGCCTATATTTTGTCAAAAGAAATTCAACTTAACCTGTATGGTCAACGAAAAGTTCCGGTAGAATATACTTATGCTGAAGGAAAACTAGTGATTATAAAAGTTAACGACACACGATCCAGACATAAAAGCCCTCTGCATCCTGGAGATGTTATTTATGATATTGAAGGAAAAACCATTCCGCAAGTGATCAACAATTTGGCAAAATATGTACCCGCTTCCAACTCATGGGGTAAGGTCAGCAAAATAAAAGACAAACTGCTATTCAGCAACAATGATTCTATTAGTGTAAAGATTGAAAGAGACGGGCAAAATATGGTAATAAAAACCAGAACACACCTTATTAAAGATATTATTCATGAAAAAATTCCGGTTCCTAAAAAGTGGAAATTTATGGATGATGAAAAGAAAATCGGGTATGTCCATATGGGAATTTTAGAAAAGGAAGATCTTGATGAAATGTACGGCAGTTTAAAATCTGCAAAAGCTATTATTTTTGATCTCAGGCATTATCCAAGACAAACAATCATTCCCTTAAGTTATCTTCTTCTTCCCAACCCCTCAATTTACTATCAGTTTACTTTTCCTGACACCAGCTATCCCGGAAAATTTTACAGCAGAAAAAATGTTACCGGCAGAAAGAATCCTGAATACTATAAAGGAAATGTAATCGTTTTAGTAGATGAGAATACGCAAAGCCAGGCAGAAACCACAACCATGATGTTCAAACAACATCCGAAAGCGAAAATTATCGGAAGTAATAGTTCAGGAGCCAACGGAGATGTCATTATGTTTAAAATTGCCGACCTTGATACACGGTTTACAGGCCTGGGTGCTTATTACCCGGATGGCAGAGAAACCCAAAGAATCGGAATTATTCCTGACATCTTTATAAAACCAAGTATAAAAGGGCTCAAAAACGGAAAAGACGAAGTACTGGAAAAGGCTTTGGAATATATAAAAAACACGGATTAAATGAAACGAAAATGTGAATTATTTTACAGTATTTTCATTTAACTAATATTTAACTTTTAATCTTTCGATTTTGTGAGATTTTAAAAGGATTTGGTCAACATTTTGATACAATAACCATGTAAAAAATAAATTATGTCAGAAAAGATATTATGGATCGATGATGAAATAGATTTACTTAAACCTCATATCGTATTTTTAGAAAAGAAAGGTTATCAGGTAACCCCTGTTAACAATGTAAATGAGGCTTTGGAACTTATGGATTCAGAGAAATTCGCTTTAACACTCATTGATGAAAATATGCCCGGCATTTCCGGATTAGAAGCCATTCCTATGATTAAGGAAAAAGATAATGCCTTAAAAATTGTCATGGTGACCAAAAGCGAAGAGGAACACATTATGGAAGAGGCTATCGGTTCCCAGATTGCCGATTATATATTAAAGCCTGTAAATCCTAACCAGATATTACTTTCCTTAAAGAAAAACCTTCAGCAGGATAATCTTGTTGAACAAAAAACAATTCTCCAATACCAGCAGGAATTCAGAAACCTTTCCATGGAACTTTCTTACCTGAGAACGTATCAGGAATGGGCTGAATATTATAAAAAGATCCTTAGCTGGGAAATCAAATTTGATAAAGTAGCAGACAATGAGTTTGCTGATCTTCTGCAATCTCAGAAAGAGGAAGCTAACATTCAGTTTGCTAAGTTTATTGAGAAAAATTATGCTGACTGGCTTATTGATACAGACAAGCCTCTAATGAGTCACACCCTTTTCAAGGAAAAAGTAAAGCCGGAAGTAGAAAAAGAAAAAGTTCTTTTACTGATGGTGGACAATCTTCGTTACGATCAGTGGAAAGTGATTGAACCTTTATTTACAAAATATTACAATAAAGTTTCGGAAGATTATTACTACAGTATTCTTCCTACGGCAACACAGTACGCGAGAAACTCTTTCTTTGCAGGATTAATGCCGTCTGAGATTGAGAAACGTTTCCCTGATAAATGGTTCAATGATAATGAAGAGGGAAATAAAAATGAATTTGAGCGTGATTTCCTTGAAGATCAGATGAAAAGAATTGGTCTCGGATCAAAATCTATGAAGTACCTTAAAGTACTGAACGCTGATTTTGAAAGAAAGATCTATGATGATTTCAATCAGCATAAAAATAATGACCTGCTTGTAATTGTCTATAACTTTATTGATATCCTGTCACACGCGAAAACAGACAATCATATTGTAGATCAGTTGATCCGCGATGATAAGACTTTCCGTTCTCTTACTTTCAACTGGTTTGAAAATTCTTCCTTACTGAAGATTATTAAATCGGCCGCAGAAAACGGGTATAAGCTGGTTATCACTACAGATCACGGAACGGTATACGTGAAAAAACCAAGTAAAGTGGTAGGAGACAGAGAAACTTCTACGAATATCAGATATAAAACAGGTAAAAGCTTAACGTATGACGACAGTGATGTATGGGCCATTACCAACCCTGAAAAGCTTTTCCTTCCAAAAGGAAACCTAAGCTCGAAATATATTTTTGCTAAAAACAATATATTCCTGGCCTATCCTAAAAATTACAATCATTTTGTTAATTACTATAAAGAAACTTACCAGCATGGAGGAATTTCACTTGAAGAGTGTATTATTCCTATCAGCGTATTAGAACCCAAGTAGTTTTTTTCATAGTTTATTTAATTTTGGGTTAAAGGCGGAAAAAATCGAATGATTTTTTCCGCCTCTTTTTTAAGGCACTTATTTTGCATACTAGAAGGCAACCTTAAATAAATATAATCTTATGAAAAAGCACATTTTTATTGCAGCTGCATTTGCAGCCTTATTTTTAACTTCATGTAATAAAGAAAAGAAAGCAACAGACTCCACTCCTACTCCTGTAGACAGTGTTGCTTCTAAGCCGTCTGATTCAGCTGCTGTATCAGGAACTCAGGATGAAATTGTAAAAAGTAGTTCGAAAGACAGCAGTGGAAAAACATTGGATATGACTTTCAATAATACCAAAAATACAGCTACGGTAGTTTTCAACAATGAAACAATTGAACTACAGGGGCAAAAGCCTGCATCAGGAATATGGTATAAGAATGATCATTATGAACTGAGAGGTAAAGGCGAGGAAATAGAATTGACAAAAGACGGTAAAACAGTTTTCAAAAAATAAGATCTCTTACTAAAAATATAAAAAGTCGGCTTTGAAATTCAAAACCGGCTTTTTTATTTTTACCTCTTTCTTATAGTTCATATCTTCGTAAAAAATAAATCATGTTTATTATTTCCCTTACCTATAAGAGTTCTATTAAAAATATAGAAAAACTTATTCCCCAGCATAATATTTTCCTCAGCAAACATTATGACTCCGGACAGTTCATTGCCTCAGGAAGAAAAGAACCAAGAACGGGAGGGATCATTATTGCTAAAGCAGCATCTAAAAAAGAGGTTGAGCAGATCATCACTGAAGATCCTTTTTATATTCAGGAGGTTGCAGATTATACTATTACCGAATTTATCCCATCCAAATACAACGAAAACTTTAAACTTTTTATAGAAGACTAATGAAATTAATTACATACAACGTCAATGGAATCAGAGCGGCTTTCACAAAATATTTTCTGGGCTGGCTGAAAACTGCCGATCCGGATATCATCTGTATTCAGGAGAGCAAAGCAGGAAACGATCAGATAGATATCGAAAGTCTTGAAAAATTAGGATATCACAGTTATTGGCATTCTGCACTAAGAAAAGGCTATAGTGGGGTCGGAATTGCCTCAAAAATAAAACCCAATCATGTAGAGTATGGTTGTGGTATCGAAAGCTATGATAATGAAGGAAGAATCATCCGTGCTGATTTTGACGGATATTCTGTGATTTCAGTGTACGTTCCTTCCGCTTCTAATATCGAAAGACTGGATTTTAAAATGCAGTTCTGCCATGACTTTCTTGAGTACATCAAGAATTTAAAAAAAGAAATTCCCAACCTTATTATATCCGGAGATTTCAATATCTGCCATGAAGCTATTGATATTCACAATCCTGTTGGTCTAAAGAATGTCTCAGGATTTCTTCCTATGGAAAGAGAATGGATGACCAGTTTCATCAATGAATGTGAACTGATTGACAGTTTCAGATTCTTTAATAATGAACCGGATAATTATACGTGGTGGAGCTACCGACAAAATTCAAGGGAAAGAAATAAAGGCTGGAGGTTAGATTATAACTTCACTTCCTATAGTTTAAAAGATAAGCTTACAAGGGCTGTTATTTTAAAGGAAGCTGTACATTCTGACCATTGTCCTGCATTATTGGAATTGGATGTATAATCAACGCTATATTCATCCATACAAAAAGCCAGCTGAATCAGCTGGCTTTTTTTTAATTTAAATCATAAAATTAATCGACAATTTCATATTCGACCGGAATAGTACCATGGTTGATATCTCCGATCTCATCGAACGCAGCTTTAGACATGTCTAAAGATCTTGATGAATGGTAAGGCCCTCTGTCATTAATTCTTACTATTACCTCTTTACCATTTTTAAGGTTTGTTACCTTAACGTTTGTTCCAAATGGAAGCGTTCTGTTTGCTGCAGTGAACTTTGAGTTATCAAAGATTTCTCCGCTGGCAGTTTTTCTACCGTTAAATCTATCGTGGTAGTACGATGCATAACTTGTTTTTTTCGCATCTAAGGCATTACTTGTAAAAGAGTAAACACCTAAGGTTGAAATCATCATTATGATTACGAGAATGAATCTTTTCATCATTTTGAACTTTTATTGGTTTTGACGGAGCAAATGTATCAGGAATCTTTATAAAACCCTATTTGATATGTTAAAAACAGTTAATAAAACATTAACAAAATGTTAAACAAAGCTGTAACCTCCTATGGATAGGGCTTTTACAATACACTGTTAAAAAGTGTTAAAAAAATGCTTAAAAAGTTAACATAATTAACTAATTTATACATAATTTAAAAACTCTAAAAACAAAACAAACTGATAATCAATAATTTAAAAAATACATATTGTTAAGATTTTAATCAAAAAAAAATAATTCCAAAATTAAATTTCTTAAATCCAAGATGAGAAAAAATGACCACCAGAATATGCTGAGCCTTATAATATCAAATTTCACAACCAGATTTTAACATCTAAATACAGTGTTAAAATTTCCTGACTATTCTTATTTCAAAAATAATAAGATAAAAATTTTAAAAATGAATGAATATTATTTACTACCATCGAAAAATAAAAGAACATCTCATCTCTTTAAAAGTAAAAAACCAATGACTTCTCATTGGTTTTTATTATGTAATTAAATAAATTTCTTTATTTTAAATATTCTAAAACATAATCATACGTTCCGTTCGGATATACCACAGACATACTTGGAGATCCTGTAACAGCAGCTCCTGTAGATGTATCATATGAATATAATTCTCTGGAATATACTGTATTAGTACCCGCCTTATAAATAGTAATTCCGTACATAGCAGTAATTCCGGCAGGAGCAGGAATTGTTACTGCAGTAGTAGTACCGTTTGCAGCAAAAGTTCCTTTTATACCATAAATTTGTGCGCTATTTACTTGTCTGTTTGTAACAGTTTCAGTAGTAAGGATATTTTCTTTACCTCCTCCACCTAATGGCAACCATTGTCCTGAAACCGATGAAAATGCAGGTGTTGGAGTAGGATTACTGAAATAGTAAAAACCTACACTTACAGGTTGATTACCAATACCAGAACCAGTAGCAGGAGTAGTACCCGCAACAGAGTTATATACGATCATACCATCATATGCTGTAGGAAACTTTAATGCATTTGTTACTTGACTAACGAATGTAAAAGTAGTTAAGTTTGTTCTAGGAACAGATAAACCTTTTCCTAAGTTGTTGGATGAAGGGAAACTTGAAGCATCTAAGTAAACTGATTCTCCACCTATGGTTGCATTAATTGTATTATTTGTTTTGATCTGTGCATTAGAAAAGATACCCACAGCTAATAATACAAGAGCAGAAATTTTTTTATTTGTGTTCATTTCACTATTATTTTAAATTATAAACTTGTGCAATACCATGCACCACTGATGAAAGTATACTCTAATGCCGAACCTGATACTGCTGGCGAAGTAGTTGTACTAGAGTGAACACCAGTAACACTAAATCCAGCACCACCTGTAGCATCAACAATTCTGAATTTATCTCCGGCAACTGAAGTTGCTACTGCAGGAGCTGCAATAGTTACATTCGTAGTTACCAACATTGATTCATTCTTGTTAATGGCAGTCGATTGTGAAACGTTAGTATATCCGGTAACTGCAACAGAACCAACTATTGGTCTCCATTCAGGAACTGAATTATCAAAATAATAGAATCCAGGGCCTGTAATTTTAACTTTTCTTGCACCTGTACCTGTTCCGGAAGTAATGTAAACAATAGCTCCATTCTGAGGTGCACCGTATGTACCACTGGTGTCATCCTTAGAAGATAATTCTGCTGCCGTCATACGAGGGACTAGTAAGGCATCAGGTCTAGCATTGTCTGTAGTATTTGCTACTACGTCTAATGTTGCGGCAGGTGTGGTTGTGTTAATCCCCACTCGCCCTTGTTGAGCCTTAGAAACGGCCGAAAGGCCAACAAGCATAATTGCTGTTAATAAAAATTTTTTCATAAGTTTTTAAAGATTTTTAATTACATTTTTTTCATCAATATTTCCAAAAAGGAAGATACATCTCAACTTGTGAACACTGAATTAAAATAAAATATTCAATAAGTATTTCAATTGATTTTTAGCTTTATTTCAATAATTAACTTGCTGAAAGCACATGATTTAAAAATATTGCTTCTTGCGCAAATTTAAGACATAATTTTCGATTTTAAATACATTATAATAGAAAATTAAAAAATCTTAATTGCACAAAATATTAATAAATTGATTATCAATTAAATAAAAACCCGCTACCGAGAAAATTCTATGTTAATTTTCGTTAATAAGTCAGTTTTACAAATGTTATTTCTGACTGATTAATAAGCGTTTAGCTAAACCAATTCTCCGTATAAGTCAAATTCTTCTGCAGAGGTAATTTTAACATCTGCAAATTCACCAATAGAAATATAAGTATCTTCTGCTGAGACCAAAACAGTATTATCAACATCCGGAGAATCATACTCTGTTCTTCCGATGAAATAATTTCCTTCTTTACGGTCAAACATACATCTGAATACTTTACCTATTTTTTCCTGATTTTTTTCCCACGAAATCTGAGACTGCAGCTCCATTATTTCTTCTACTCTTGCCTCTTTTACTTCCTGTGGAATATTATCTTCCAAAACATGGGCAGTAGTATTCTCTTCGTGAGAATAGGTAAAGCATCCTAGTCTGTCAAACTTCTGCTCTCTTACCCAGTCTTTAAGCTCCTGAAATATCTCTTCTGTTTCTCCAGGATATCCAACGATAAGCGTTGTTCTGATCGCCATATCAGGAACTTTCTCTCTGAATTTACCTAAAAGAGCATCTGTTTTCTCATGGGTAGTTCCTCTCTTCATAGATTTCAGTAAATCTGAATTGATATGCTGAAGAGGAATATCTATATAGTTACATACTTTAGGTTCTTCACGGATAATATCAAGAACATCTTCAGGAAAACCGCTCGGGAAAGCATAGTGAAGACGAATCCATTCCACTCCTTCTACTTTTACCAATTCTTTTAAAAGATCACCCAATGCTCTCTTTTTATAAAGATCAAGACCATAGTAAGTAAGATCCTGAGCAATAAGAATTAATTCTTTTGTCCCTTTTTTGGCCAGTTTCTGAGCTTCTAAAACCAGTTTTTCGATTGGAGTTGAAATATGTCCTCCTCTCATCAATGGGATAGCACAGAAAGAACATGGTCTGTCACAACCTTCAGAAATTTTAAGGTATGCGTAATGTTTTGGAGTTGTTGTTAATCTTTCTCCTACCAGTTCATGTTTATAATCTGCTCCAAGATGCTTTAAAAGTATCGGAAGGTCTCTTGTTCCGAAATATTGATCTACATCCGGAATTTCTTTTATCAAATCCGGTTTATATCTTTCAGATAAACATCCTGTAACGAATACTTTCTCGACCTCACCTCTGTTTTTAGCATCAACATAATCAAGGATTGTATTGATAGACTCTTCTTTAGCATTATCGATAAATCCGCAGGTATTGATTACCACAATGTCCCCACGGTCTTCGTGAACCACTTCTTTGCCATTGGCCTTCAGCTGGCTCATTAATACTTCAGAATCATATACATTCTTGGAACATCCAAGAGTGACTACATTGATTTTCTTCTTCCCTACAGATTTTGTACGCATCGTTTTGATTTTGAGTCTGCAAAGATACAAAATATTGGAGAGTTAGGATTAAAAAATAAAAACCACTTTATAAAAGTGGTTTTCAGGGATATACTTTAAAAGTTTTTTTCTTTAAATCCGGGAGCATTCTGATCTTTATCTGAAAGTATGGCATCTTTTTCATCTACCTTCCAATCGATATCAAGATCGGGATCATTGAATTTCACACTGCCTTCTGATTCTTTGTTATAAAAATTATCACATTTATAAGAAAATACAGCATGGGTACTCAATACAGAAAAACCATGTCCGAAACCTCTCGGTACATAAAGCTGTAATTTATTTTCAGCAGTAAGTTCTATTCCGAACCATTTCCCGAATGTAGGAGAATCCTCTCTAAGGTCTACAGCCACATCCCAAACGCTTCCTTCAAGACAGGATACTAATTTTGCCTGGGCATGTTCACCTTTCTGAAGATGCAGTCCTCTCAATACTCCATAGGAAGATTTAGAAATATTATCCTGCACAAAGTGCCCGTTCATTCCGGTAAGTTCCTCAAATTTTTTTTCGTTGAACTTTTCAAAGAAGTAGCCTCTTTCGTCTTCAAAAATAGTAGGCTCTATGATGTAGCAGTCTTTAAGCGGGGTTTCTTTAATTTTCATAATAGTTAAAAACTCTATTTCAATGTGGTTATTAATGTTTTAAACAAGATCTTTATATCGTTTCTGAAAGACATATTTTCAAAATAGTCCAGATTCATTTTTACTTTGTTTGGAAATAATACTTCATCATTGTAAGCTAAAGGATTTTCCTGATTTTTCAGAAGATATTCTTCATCTCTGTATTTAATACTTGCTTCACAGGTAAGCCCCGGCTTGAGTTCCAAAACTTTTCTGTCTGCTCCGGTAAGCTTATCATAATAGCCTTCAATATCAGGTCTGGGACCTACAAAACTCATCTCACCTTTTAAAATATTAAACAATTGTGGAAATTCATCCAGCTTAAATTTTCTAAGAGTCTGCCCTATTTTTGAACATGTTCTCTGCTGTTCATGAATTGTTTTAATCTTAAAAATGGTAAATGGTTTTCCATACTGCCCTATTCGGGTCTGAAAAAAAATCCCATTGGAAGATGTATCCAAACTTGCAATCACAAATAAAATAATCAGTACCGGCATAAGAAAGAGGATCAATATTGCCGCTAAGACAAAATCAAAAATCGTTTTCCAATATTTATACTGATTCATTCAATTCAATGGTATTAAATTCCAAAGTAAGTATGCACTACTTTCGTTATTCTCTCTCTGTCATCATCTGACAGATTAGAACCTGAAGGAAGACATAATCCGTTATCAAAAAGTTTTTCAGAAACATTCCCACCATAGTAAGGAGACGTTTCAAAAACCGGCTGTAAATGCATTGGTTTCCAAAGTGGTCTGGATTCTATATTATCTTCTAAGAACGCAAGTCTTAAACTTTCTCTGTCTTTACCTGTGATTTCCGGATCAATGATTATCGCAGATAACCAGTGATTTGAATAAAAATCATCTCCAGATTCTGAAAATACAGTTACACCTTCAATATTTTTAAAAAGATCAACATAGAAGCTGTGCATGGCTCTACGGGCAGCAATTCTATCGTTAAGAACTTCCATCTGTCCTCTTCCTATTCCTGCTACAATATTACTCATTCTATAGTTGAAGCCAATCTGTGAATGCTGATAATGTGGTGCATTGTCTCTGGCTTGTGTAGAGAGAAAAACGGTTTTATCTTTATCTTCCTGAGTATGACAAACCATCGCTCCACCTCCTGAAGTGGTAATAATTTTATTTCCGTTAAAACTTAAAATCCCAAAACGTCCGAATGTTCCGCATGCCTGTCCTTTATAAGTTGAACCAAGTGCTTCTGCTGCGTCTTCAATCACAGGAATCTGAAATTCTTCAGCAATAGCCATAATTTCGTTCATTTTTGCAGGCATTCCGTAAAGGTGAACTACAATGATTGCCTTAGGCTTTGTTCCTTTCTGGATTCTGTCTTCAATAGCTTCTCTTAATGCTTTCGGGCACATATTCCATGTAACTGGCTCACTATCCACAAAAACAGGTATTGCTCCACAATATGCAATTGGGTTAGCTGAAGCAGAGAAAGTCATTGATTGGCAGATCACCTCATCACCATGTACAATTCCACATTCAATAAGAGCAAGGTGTAATGCTGCAGTACCTGCAGAAAGTGCAGCCACTTTTGCATTTTCTCCTAAAAACTGTTCCAGATCACTTTCAAATCCGTTAACATTAGGTCCTAATGGAGCTACCCAGTTTTCTTCAAATGCTTCGTTGATATATTTTTGTTCATTCCCTCCCATATGTGGTGAGGACAACCAGATTTTAGTATTCATATTTTTGATTAGTAACTTGTTTATATAATATTTTTCTTGATAATTCTACCCGGATTTCCTACAACCACTGAATAATCAGGAATATCGTTAATAATTACCGCTCCGGCACCTATTACACACCATTTTCCTATTTTAATTCCCTGGATTACTGAAGCTCCGATTCCCACCTGAGAACCTTCTCCTACTTCTACTCCTCCGGCAAGTGCTGAATTGGGTGAAATATGAACAAAATCTTCAACCACGCAATCATGATCTACAGATGCATTGGTATTGATGATACAGTGTTTACCAATGGTAGTATCAGCATTAATTACAACTCCTCCCATGATTACTGTTCCCTCTTCTATTTTCACAGAACCAGAAATTATTGATTTTGGGTGTATTAAAGTACCCATCTCACTCTTTATCTGTTCTGCAATCTTTTTACGGGTAAGATTATTCCCAATTGAAATAATAAGTTTTTCCTTATCGTCCGGTAAAGTATTCAAGACTGGAAATCCGTAGCATTCCTTTTTAGTGACATCCTGATCTATGAATGCCTTAATTTTTATGTCATTAGCAGCAGCAATATCTGCAATTACCTTTCCATGTCCACTTGCTCCAAATAAATACATAGCTATCAATTAATTTCCTTGAAATGGTTCTATGGTAACGTGTCCATCAGCAGACACTCCTTCTCTGATAAATACTTTCTTCGCGGTAAGAAAAAAGATTTTGAAATCTAAAATAAAAGAGATGTTTTCTACATACCACACGTCATAGTCAAATTTCTGGTTCCATGATATTGCATTTCTTCCATTCACCTGTGCCCATCCTGTAATTCCGGGTCTCACTTCATGTCTTCGTGCTTGGTGCTCGTTATAAAGCGGCAGATATTGTACAAGAAGAGGTCTGGGACCAATAAGAGACATATCTCCTTTCAAAACATTGATCAACTGTGGAATTTCATCCAAGGATGTTTTACGAACGAATGAGCCTATAGCTGTTAGTCTTTCTGCATCTGATAAAAGGTTTCCATTGGAATCCTTTTTATCATTCATGGTTTTAAACTTTATAATTTTAAATACTTTCCCATTTTTCCCAGGTCTTAACTGGAAGAAAAAGGGTTTTCCCTCATTAGCCAGGAATAAACCTATCATCACAACAAGGAAAATCGGAAGCAATAAGGTAATTCCCATCAGAGAAAATACAAAGTCAAAAATTCTCTTTAAATAATTTTTATACATTCTTAAAAGTTAGATCTGTTCGTCATCATACATGGTGAGCTTTTACTCAATTCTTTTGTTTTTTGTGGTATAACTAATACCAATAATTATTGAACTAAAGTACAAAAATTCCGGTATATTAAAAAGATTACAGGATGTCTGTACAAGCGTAAAATATTGCAAAAATAAAGCAAAAATAACTTTATAGTATATATTACTTTTGTTTATGTTCCAGAAAATAGAAGCATTTTGAAATACTGGTAAAAATTTTAGAAAATAAATAATTAACCCTAGAATACCGGTAGCCATTAAAAGTTCTAAAAAGATATTATGGGGATGAACTCCATCTTCAAATAATATTCTTCCTCCTAAGACAGGATTTGAATTAAAAATTTCAAGAGCTCCTTTATATAATGGTTCTCTGCTTGAGGTATCTCCCAGTGCAAGCCATTTATACATTCTGTTAAAGCTTGTTATGAATCCGCCACCATATTGTTCGTGGAGAAAAATAAGACCTATCAATAACAAAATTAATGTAATGGCATATAACAAATATTTTTTATTTCCCTTTAAAAGAACCATATAAAAAGAGCTTACAGCAATAGCAATTAAAGGACTCCTCGCCATAGATTGTATTACATTAAAAAGTCCTAAAAAAAGACAGAAGAATAAAAAATATGATTTGTAATCTTTTTTACAAAATAAAAGCAAAAATAATGAGATGATAAATAACGAGGCTCCTATATGACCATACATAATGTAATATGTACTAAAAATATGATCTAAGTTGATATAACCATATATATAATTAACAACAAGAAGACCACATAAAATAAAGAGACAGTATTTTGTAATACTTTTGAAATCTACTTTATTGTAATTAATACATAATAAGGCTGCACTAGGAAGGAGATTCATAAATAATATTCTGAAGATATCCTCATTCTCTAATACTATTACATCCTTGTTAAACGAATAATTATTAAATGAATAGGTAAGCTTGATAATATAGAAAATCCAAAATCCAACAAGGCTTATCAATGAAATATTTTTAAAACTAATATTTCTTTTTTCTCTATAAATTATAAATACAGAAAATACAATAATAAAAATCCGATAAGGTATAGAAAAGTTCCTTGGATTCATTTCCAAAGGCTTTGCAAAAGAAATAGCAATGGTATTTCCTACCATAACAGATAACAGGAATAGTTTATAAATGAAATTATTATTAATAGTAATTTTCAAGATAAATCCTAATATTTATATTTCAACTTATGCAAAATTATTTCTTTTGCTTTACAGAATGAAATACAATTGCATCCATATATTTTTTTCCTAACACCGGATACGTTCTGTTTTCAAAAATCCATTTTCTTCCTTTATCACCTATCTCAACCCTTTCTTCCTTGCTCATATTGGCATAATATAAGATGGCATCTTTAATATCCTCTGCAGAAGTACTGTTGATAAACTTACCGCAATCAGCTTCATTAATCATGGAAGGATATCCGGTATACGAAGCAATAATGGGTTTAGCGGCCAGCATATATTCTACCACTTTATTCATAGATTGTCCGTAGTCCCACACTTTTGAATCTTTAGTAGACAAGTACAGAATATCGCAAGCATCAAGAAAATATTTAACTTCACTTTGCTGAATTCTTTGTAAAAATGTCACATTGGAACAATTTTTTAGTTGTTCTTCATAAGACTCTCTGAGATCACCACTTCCAACAAGTAAAAAATGGATATTACTGTTCTCCTTCATCCTTTGTATTGTTTCAATAAAAGGTTCCAATGCATTGGTAACTCCCATACTGCCGGCATAACCAATAATGACTTTGCCTGATGGTACTATCCCTGAAAACGGATTTGTATCTTTTAAAAAGTCTTCAGAATAGTTTTCTGGATCAAATCCTAATGGTGAACAATGAAAAGGTCTTTTATCTCCCAGTAATTGTTCTACATGTAGATCTAATCTTGGCATTGTTCCTGCTACCAGATCCGCTTTTTTATACCCAAATTTTTCTATAAACCCTATCAGTAAGACAAGTGGATGCCATTTGGAAAAACCGGCTTCTTCTGTCATAGTTAAAGGCCATATATCCCGGATTTCAAAGACTAAAAAACTACCAAATTTCTTTTTCAGATAATAACCATAGATAATGGTAAAAATCGAAAGAGACGAAACAATAACCACATCAGGTTTTGTCATATTGGAAAGTTTCATTGAGAAAAGCTTTCTTTCAAAATCAAACCAGGACAATATTCTGTCTATTGATGCTGTTTTGATATATTTCTTCGTTTTAATCCATCTTATGGCAACACCATCCTGCTCTTCATCATTATAAATTTTGTCAGTTTCAGGACAATTGGTAAAATGATTTGAATCTGAGGTTATCATGAGGGTATTATTTCCCTGCCTTTTAAATTCTCTTGCTAAATAAAACAAACGTGAAGGAACTTTTGCATACTGAGGAGGTGAGGCATATTTGGAAATCAGCCAGGTATTTTTATTCATTTTCATCACTGAAGTGTTGGTTTTTTAATAGGATCTATGAGGAAATCAAGCATGATTGCTTCATTCAAAATATTGCTGTTATTAAGATTCTTGATTGTAAGGGCATCTTCAAGTCTACTGATGTCAGAGACAAAATCTTTTACTTTATTTTTATTTTCTAAAATATTAGATTGTATTCTTTCTCCCACACCATCATTTACCCAATTCTGGGTAACGTCAAAACCTCTTTTTAAACGGTTTTTAAGAATATAGCCTGGTACGTCTTTTTTCATCATTTCACGTAGTATCCATTTTCCATATCCATGTTTAATCTTAAGCAGATCCGGCAATGCCAGAGCAAACTCTACCAATCTATAATCCATAAAAGGTAGTCTGCTTTCAATAGAAAAATACATTGAATTTCTATCTTCATATCTTAACAGTGAAGGAATACTGTATTTCTGAATATCTGAAATCTGTCTGTTTGATAAAGACGTATTTTCAAAGAGATTTAAGGAAATATTTGGTAGGCAATCAAGGAATGAAGTATCTTTTCCTGTTGTTTTCAGATACCTGTTTTTCTCATTCCAATATGTTTTTATTTGCTTGATTTCGAATATCAGCATAAGTGCTAAGGAATGAAAATATTGCAACCCCGGAAGGATTTCCTTTTTTTCGATCGCTTTTTTCAGTGCCACTACGAAAAACTTTCTGTACCCGGCAAAAATTTCATCACCTCCCTGGCCTCCTAATAAAACTTTAATGTTCCTTTCTTTTACCTGCTTGTATACTTCATGCTGTGCTATAATACTTAATCCAAGAAATGGAGATTCCTGTGCCTCCATTGTCTGATCATAAATATTCCCCATCTCCTGTGCGTTGTAAGAGTGGTGAATATATTCAACATTGATATTTTTATCTTTTGCAAATTTGTTGATAACAGGTCCTTCTGATTTTGGGTGATCCGGAGCTCCATAGCTGAAGGCCATCAGGTGATCTACTTCTTTTGCTGTAATTGCTGCTATAGACGATGAGTCTACCCCACCACTTAAAGAAATTGCCAGAGGAACATCACTTCTCAGACGTATCTTGGTTGAACTTTCCAACAGAGCTTTCCCTTGGGAAATTAGCTCATCTGAGCTTAAAGATTCAAGTTCTTTTCTTTTTTTTGCCACCTGCTCTTCCAGGGAGTACCATGATTTTGTTTCTATTTTCAGTTCTCCATCCAGCGTACATTTCATCAATGATCCTGGCAAAAGATATTTTACATTTTTGAAAGGAGTTCTGTCTTCATATCCTTCAAAAAAACCGAACCTTATTCCACTGGAACAATACTCCAGATCTATCTCCTGATTTATTTGTTTTGCTACAGAGGCTATGGAAGAGGAAAACAATAGCTGGCCATCAAAAAAAGTATATATTAATGGTTTAACTCCAAATCTGTCTCTTACCAGATAGAACTCTCCTTTAATTTTGTCAAATAAACCAAAAACAAACATCCCGTTTAGTTTATCCAAACAGCCTTCACCCCAGCATTCCCATGCTCTTAAAAGAACTTCAGTATCTCCTGTTGTTCTGAATATAAAACCATTTGATATTAATTCTTCACGGATTTCCTGATAGTTATATATTTCACCATTAAAAGTAATAGTATATCTATCATCATGAGAAATCATAGGTTGGTTAGAAGCTCCTGAAAGATCAATAATTGCTAACCTGGAGTGAGCTAAAGTTACTGACCATCCTTCATATTCTGTTTTTTCAACTCCATAGTAATCCGGTCCTCTTCTTCGTATGTAATTATGCAAATCACTTCCTTCTTCAAAATTGAGGTTTTGTGATCTTTTAAACTCTATTGCTCCTGTTATTCCGCACATATTAGTTTGATAAAACTTTTTGATAAAACGTTAATAATTTTTCAGACTGGCTTTCCCATGAAAAATTTTCATAGACTAGCTTTTGTCCCAGTTTGCCCATTTGTTTAGCTCTTTCTTTGTTAAGAATGAAATAATCGATAGCATTGGCTATTTCCTGAGGTTTTTGAGGGTTTACGAAAATACAACAATCACTCCCTTTCAATAAACTTCTCCAGTAAGGAAAATCTGAGGCAATAAACGGAATTCCCGCAACCATGTATTCAAACATTTTTATTGGCAGACTCACTAAAAATGTTGGAATGGGATGCAAAGTAACCACACCTACTAACGAACGGTTATAAATATTATCTACTTCTTCAGAATTTACATATCCAAAGTCATTAACCAGGTGATAGTCTTTATGTTCCTTTATCTCTTTTTCCAGAGCAGGAGAAGAGTACATTCCTGCCAGATTCAGTTTGGCCTTTGATTTTGAAAGCTCCAATGAATTCATCAAATCTTTGATTCCTCTTGTATCATCAATGGATCCCACATAACAAACTTCATTCTTTTTTTCATCCCAGGAAATGCTCTCCTGTTTCTTACCTGATAAGATGGGATAGTTATTGATATTTTCAGTTTGTCTGGCAAATTTTTTAAAATAACTTTCAATATGAGGTGTTGCACCAACTACTCCGTCTATTTTTTTACAGATATAACGTTCGAAATTCTCATATAATAGAGAAATTATATTTGAAAAAGGGGATTTTAAATAAGGTGAAACTAAGATTGTGTTTACTGTATCTTCGTGAGAATCAAAGATTACCTTTTTATTTAGTTTTTTAAGTTTGTTTGCTACTAAAAGAAGTTCGGGATCATGAAGATGAAATACATCTGCATTAAGTTCCTTAGCTTTATTAAAAATTTTGTATGTAGTTTTCGTAATTCTTTTTAATCTGCCATCAGGTGCACCTATATCTATAATTTCCACATTGTCTATCGTTTCATTACCTTTACCATCAGCGACTACCAATGACACCCTGATATCATTGGATGCCAAACTTTTGCACATCTTATGAAATATTCTGGAATCATTCCGTGGATGAACACTCGTCAGGTGACATATGTGAAATTCGTATTTTTTATTCATTAATTGGATTTTGGAAAATTTTCAGGTTTCCTATTAAACATTGGTTATGTTTCATTCTTAATTATTTGATTTTCTAACAGATGGAGAATTACATACTTGAAATACAACCATGCTAAATGAGATTATTTCAGATTTACAATTTCCTGATAAAAACCTTTATCATGTGTGATATAGGCACTCTGCTCAGAATAATAAGGGAATTTTCCTGCTATTCTTTCATACATGATATTGACTTCTTTGGTATTTAACATTTTCCACCAGCCAATAAAAATATGTTCAAAGTTCTGAGATGGCTGGATTCCTTTTTTCCCACCTTTAACATCACTTCGAAAGCTACTGTTATTACCATCTATATAATTATTGAAGGTGTAAAAATCATTTTTTGAATTATAAACAGCAATGTTGGTTATCAACTGATTTGAAAGTAATGTGGTGAGTTTTTCCAAATAACTGTATTTTATTTTGTCGTTTTGAAAATTAAGTTTCAACAGATGCAGATAAGCAGACATTCTCGAAAAATGAGAAGCATCCCAATTGACATTTTGGCTCTTTTGAAGGGCTACATCCTTAAAATCCGGATGATCTTTCCAAATATTTGGCTGCAGATACCATGCTCCATCTTTAATACTTACTTCTTTTTTCAATACCTGATAGAATCTGTCTTTAATAGAGACTAAATCAGGAGTTATGGTTCGTTTGGCATCTTTTTCGATGAGTAAAAGACTTACACCAGTTCCCATAACGTATAGCTCAAAATCAGTAATTGCTCTATAATAACTTAGATTACCATTAAAGTTTCCACTTAAGATATAATCTATTCTTTGTTTTGCACCATAAAATTTCTTTGATTCAGCATCCCAAATGTTTGCGGGATTATTATTCCAATAATATAATACTTCATTTTTTATGAAATCATACATCTTGGTATTTTCGGCATTACCTTTTATACCACTTCTTCTTAAATATTCTGAAACAGTAAAGTAAAAGGTTCTTTTAGCCAAATCATCTGCCTGCGAATTCTTTTTTACAATAAGTAATGTATTATAAGTAAACAGCTTCTGAAATTTATTTATTAACTCATTATTTTGAGTATCATAAGCATATTGCATAGGAACATACAAAAGAGCTGAACTATCATAGACAGAACTGTACCACTTGGACAGTTGAGTCTCTGAGCTAAATACATCAGTATAAAAATCCAACATTTTGGAAATCTCCTTAACGCTTAAGTTTTTGTTCGTAAATGTGGGATTATCTGATGTAAATATTAATTTATTCT
Organism: Chryseobacterium metallicongregator; assembly: GCF_031324065.1. Taxonomy (NCBI): domain Bacteria; kingdom Pseudomonadati; phylum Bacteroidota; class Flavobacteriia; order Flavobacteriales; family Weeksellaceae; genus Chryseobacterium; species Chryseobacterium metallicongregator. The sequence continues at coordinate 191,290 of NZ_JAVIXS010000006.1, read as the reverse complement.
GTATTGCTGGTGCTGGTTTAAAAATAGGCATAGCCAAACAGAAAGAACTACTATACATCCAATAAGTAAATAATAAAGTAATCTTAAAAATCAAGGTAGAGCTTTTCATTTACGAACAAAAATTTAAATTATTTTTCAGTATACAATTTCGGAATTTTATTCACGATTTTAATCACTCTTTCAAAATCAAGTCCTAAAGTATCCAGATACCATCTGATATTCTGATAACGTGGAGTATTTTCTATTTCAACAAGTTCTAAAGCTCTTTCTCTTGTTATTTGTCCTTCTCTGATCTGATTACTTCTGAACGTATCATGCTCTGTAAAACCAGCTACAGTATAATATACATAATTATAAAAAGCTGCTGTACCATCACCAATTCTCCAGGTAGTGGTAGTATCAATTGCTTTTTCCCAATTATAATCATTTAAAAGAGTATTATCTACCTGCTCCTCATCCCATCTCCAATAATCAAAAATGTGATAGTAATCCTGTTTTTCTGTGAAGCTGCGATAGTATTCACCGGACAAAGTATCCCAAAGTGAACTATTAAAATATCCAGGACTCTCCATCATCGCTCTGAATCTTTTGGAATGATATCTCAGCTGTTTCATAGCACCATGACTGTATACTCTTTTTTCTTCAAAATCAGGTTCAATATCTAAAAATCCTGTTTTAAAGTGAGTTACTTCCAATGGATTTACTCCCCAAAGATTAAGGTTGATCCCTGTTTGCTTTTTGATATCTTCCACATGTCTGAAGAAATGTTTATCTCCTGCAGTAAGCATTGCCATCATTCCTAAATGAGGTGACTTCAGCCATGCTTCAAGGTTCATTCTGATATTCTTTCTTTTCAATGAAATATCTGCGGCAACAATAATGTTTTCTACCCCAAGATCAGCACACATACGGCTGATATTTCTTCGGCCAAGATCTGTTACCATTCCCCAATCATAGGTATAAGTAACAGGTTTCATCTCCAGTTCTTTTACAATAAGGTGCAATCCATAGCAGCTATCTCGACCTCCTGAAAAAGGAACAATACAATCCAGTTCCTTACCTTTTCTTCTGTAAGGTTCAACCAATTTAAATAATTCTTCTTTCGGTTTTGGATTATTTCTTGGTTTGTAGCTTTTACAGTAGTTACATACGCCTTCTTCATCAAATTTTATGAAAGGCATTGTCTCCGGAAGAATACATTTAGTACATCTTTTGATGTTAAGCTTTTTATATTCAAGTAATCCTTCTTCAATAGTATTAAATTTAAACTCAGGGATTAAGTTTTCTACTCTGCTTTTTTCATCTGTGACGGTAAGATTTTCTTTTGAGACTGGAATATCCAAAATCAAAGACTCTTCTTTTATCTGGGTGATATTTTCACATCCTATGATTCTAAGTCCATAGCTTTCTGATGCAAAATAAGTTTTGTCCTCATTATAACCTACATATAAACTGCCATTATTAGAAAAAAGAAGAAGTTTTCCTTTTTCTGGCAGAGCAAGAGCACAGGCAATAACTCCCTGACATAAAGAAAATATCTCTTTAGGAAGGTTTTCTAATTTGTTTTCGTCGTTATTAAGAAATTCTTCTGCAATAGCCACAATAGCTTCGGAATCAATTTTCAATTGTCTGCTTACCGATAGCTTACTCCAGACTTCTTCTTCGTTTACTATAATTCCATTATGTATTGCACATATATTTCCTCTGATGACTGGCTGATTATCCCCCAGCCCATTAGTAATCAATCTACTATGTCCTAAAACAATATTGTTATTATATGGTTTTACCTTATTCAGTAATTTTTCAATGCTATAATCAGCTCTGTTTACTTTATACTGGTTATTTTGATAATAAATCAAACCACTAGAATCTACTCCTCTTTGTTCGGAATGCTTTACCAGAGTTTGAAACTTTTGTTTATTAATACTGGTGTTCGATACGACACCAAAAATTCCACACATTTGTTTTTTTCTTTTTTTAAATTAAATAATATTTATAGGAACCTATATACGTATAATCTAATTTTATAAAATTAATATTATACATTATTTCAAATGAATTTTTAATTAGTTATTCCAACTTTGTATCTCTTCTCAGATATAAAAAACATAATCCATATTATACTGCATCTCCAGGAATCAAAAGAGTTACTTTTATTGTCTTCCAGATAAAACAGTAAAACAATAATAAATAATATCAGCATATTTTTATTACTTTTGGAAATAGAATAATTTCTAAAAAAGAATAATACATATGCCGACAGGTATAATCCTCCTCCCAGTATCCCCAATTCCATCATTGATTCTACAAACAAATTGTGCGGATAATTACTCACATCAGCACCTTCCAGTATAAATCCTGAGCTTCCAATTCCTAATCCAAAAAAAGGATGATCTAGTATTGATTCCAATCCAATCTCAAGAAAATTCCCTCTTATGGATAAACTTGTATCTTCGTTATAAGATTTAAATATGTTAAATCGTTCAAAATCTACATTTTGAAATGCAAAAGTATAAATATTCTCTCCAAAAATAAGAATGGTAAAAAATAATGCCCCTATTGCAAACCCTGTTTTATAATTTATTTTATAATTTTTAAGATTCAAAGTAAAGAAAACAATTAAGGATAGTATCAAATTGATGATAGGTCCTCTTCCCCCAAGTTGAAATAGTAAAAATAATATTGATAATCTGTAAGCCGCAACATACCATGTTAATTTGCTTGCCAGAGAGAAAATAAAACATGCACACAGCATGATTCCAATAACTAAATAGGTAGGAACTTTATCCACTAACAATTCAGAATCATGGAATATAATAAACATATTATTAAAATACAGATAAAACAATCCTACAATCATTAATCCACCAATAAGATACATCAATAATTTCAATTCAGAAAAAATAGATTTTTTAAATACAATAATGGGGTACATTACTGTAAAAATATTCAGAACAACAGCAAGGGATTTAGATTGGGCATAGATAGTAGATACTGAATAAAAATTAGAAATAAGAAAAATAAAACTCAATATAAGCATTAAAATAACGATGAGTCGATCCTTTACTTGTAGCGGAACTAGCGTACGCAATTCCGAGATCATTACCACAAAACAAAGCAAAAGAGACAATAGGGTCAAATCCATTGGAATGGGCAACCACTTTAGAGACCCCGAAAAAACAAAAATAAAATAAATGAATACTTTAAAAAATGTAAACTTGTCTGTAAATAATGACATATTTTTCAATTATATTTCTTTTTATTAAAATTAAGGAAGCTTTTCATTTATTACAATCAATCATGATATGTTGGATGAAATCTTTTTTTGTTATTGTAAGTTTCTATTTTTCATACTATATTGTGAAATAAATCTTAAATACACCTTCTTATACCACTTTTGATCTCTGAAAACTCTATCATTATGCCAAAGTATTACGAAATCACCTTCAACTCTTTTTGTTATTTTGAAAAGATTTTCCAATACCTCAAAAGCTTTATCCATAGAATATTTTTGGTAATACGTCAATGTAGCATCCATAGCAATTAGAGGGATCACAAGAATGTTGTAAGGTTGGTCTTTTTCAAAATTGTATGGGTGAAATTGGTGTGCTGTACCACATTTAAATCCTTCATGGTCTGCAAACCCCATAGTATAATCGACCTTTATACCACATTTCTCAAGATTTTCAAAAGTTACTCTTCGGTCAAATCTAAGATAGTGCTGTCTTGCAAATATAATATCTCTTTCTGATGTATTTCTAAGCCTCTCTATTTCATCGTTCATAACAGCAATATCCCTGAACGTATTGAAGCCTGGATGGATACCCAGCAGCATATCTGAATCTGCAATTTTGGACATTAAATTCAAGACATTTTGGTTTATAACCTGACCTTTGTCAAATTGAGATGGCTTCGCAGTCATAAAGAAAAAAACTGATCTTAAACCGTATTTTTTTGAATCTTTATACAATTGCTCTATTCCTTTAAGGTACTGATCTTCTTTTTTAAAAACAATAGTTTTTAACATGTTCAGTATTGAACTGCATAATTGTAAAGGTCTTCTTTCTCTAATAGCTTCTGCAGCCAAAGTCTTAATCGATGTAAAAAAACCGTCAAACCTATAAAGGTTATCTATATCATGAGTAGGAACAATTACAGTTGGCTTTAATGAGGGAGTAAAACTTTGTACTTCATTTTTAAGAATTTTTCTGATCAGAAATGCGTATTCATCAACAATGGGTATAGTAATCAGATTATATTTACAGACTAAACTATCTTTATATCTGAATCTGTCATATTCATCTCGTGCTTCTGAGGTCAATTCATCATAGCATGATAATAAAACAAAAGATAAAGTAATAATATCATAATTGATTTGAATATGTCCATTATTACATTCATAAAAATCACTTACATTTTCATCAATAACCGGAATGTAATAATAATCATCATATGAAGGTATAGACTTCATATGACCTTTGCCCTCTATCAGATCAAGCAATTTATCGTGTGAACATAACTTAAATTTAATTCTTATTCCCTCAACCTGAATCGTTACACTATCTTCCGATAAAAATTCTAAAGTTGGAGAAACGGTATAGCCAAATGCAATTTTCAGTAAAAACTTAATTGTATATAATATGGCATTTTCTGTTCGCAATTTTTTTAACATTACTTTCATGGCAACAAAAAAATCAAGATTTATTAAATAGTAAAGAGAGTAATAAATATCTAAATAGAATTACTCCTACATAAATCCATATAAAGAAATCTATTGTAGAGCTCTTTCCTAAAAAAAATGAAACAAACAAAACCAAAGTGGTAATTACCTCCCAAACGAGGAAAATTTTATTCTTTCTTTTAACCAATACACCACTTGAATAATGAGAAAAAGACGATGAAATAACCGTAGTGAAAATTATTATTTTACTCATATCAAATGCCTTTCTCCATTTATTAATATCAAAAAATAAAGAGAAAAAATATTCCCCAAAAATTAAATATACAATAGCAAATAGTAGGGAAACCAAAAATAATAATCCAACATAGGTATTCATTTTCTTATTGAGTTTCGCTTTATTGGTTTCTGACAAATCCTTGTATATTAACCCATTTAAACTTTCAGATATTAAACTTAGTGGTTTATTCACAATTTTGGAAGCCATAAAATAATTCCCCAAAATAGCTTCTCCAAAATAATGTTTTATAAAGAAACTAGGTAGCTCTGCATTAAAAGTATTAATAAAATAAGCTGGCATCTGATGCAATGGGAAGGACTTATATTTTATTATAATGTTATAAAATTCTCTGTAAACAAATTTTTTTCTTTGTATTTTGATATAAAATAATATAAATATAGTCGCCAAAAAATTAGGTATCACATAAGATAATATCAAAACCCAATATGATAATTTTATATAATAACCAGAAAGTATAATGATAACTGCAAACACAGAGCTTAGTATCATTGATTTACTGACAATATTCAACAAGCCTTTTTTTATAAGAATATCTTTTGATGCACTATATAAAGATTGACTAAATGCAACCAACGGTACAATTAAAAAATAGGAATCTATATCAAAAAATAACATTGAAATAAGTATAACGAAAAAGGAAATTAATGAGATGGTTATACTTAAAAAAATGGAAACAGCATATAGCATACTATATTCTTCACTCTTTGCTGGTAACATAATTGCTTTGTTGTAGGACAAAGTATAAAAGTACGCTAATGGGGCTGAAATTGATAAAATAAAGGAAAGTACTCCAATTTCGTAATCAGAATAAATTCTTCCTGTTAATGGAACTGCAATCAGTAATATTAATTGAGATAATATATTGCTACCTAAAAAAGATATTATTTTTCTTTTCATAAATTTAAATAATCTTCTTTAGTTCTCTTAAAAAGAGTTTTATATACAATATATATAAACAATTTAAAATTTTTGTTCACGTACGCTTTTTTAAGTTGTGATAAAAAAATATCTGATACTGAACTTTTTTTAAGAAATAATGGGGCAATTTCGCCATTCGTTAATGCTTCATGAAATTTCAAATCTTTTTTTTCATATCCTACCACTACATTTAAAAGAGTTTGAGGAATATGAGAATCAGAGCTCCAGATTACGGGTTTTTTATATTTTAGAGACAACAGATAAGACTTGTAATTATTAATGACTGATGATCTGGCGTTAAATACTTCTATCACATCAACAGCTTGTGCCAGTTCTTCTAATTGGGTGTGCCCGTCATATGGATGAGGCAAAATCAAGATGGCATTTTGTTCTTTTGCACTTTTATAAAACTCCTGCCATCTCATGTCTGTAATTTCATTCTTTACATTTAATGCTATAACATCTCCCCGATCAGTTTTATATTCCGCAGCAGTAGGAACCTCTACATTCAGATTTAGTTCTTTTATTTTTCTTTGAAGTTCTAAACTCCCTTTTATGGTCTCATGATCAGTTAAAACAACAAAATCAAGTTTTTTATCTCTTATTGTTTTCACTATTTTTTCAATCGTATTTATTCCATCATAGGAATAGGTACTGTGAAAATGAAAAATTCCCTTTTTCATTTTATTTACTTTGAGAAAATTTTCTTTATGGTCCATATTAATTTGATTGAATCAACGAAAAAGTTTTCAAACAAGTTCGTATAAGAGTCCTTATAAAAATATTCTTTTATTTTATGCAGTTTTCCTGTTTTAAGTAAAACCAAAAGGTCTCCGTCTAAAACCCAAAAGAATTTTTTTCCAACTTCATATTTTTTTTCAGTTTGTTCTTCTATGTTATTTGAATAAGCTTCAATCAAAGTTTTTCCAAAATTGAGTCCTACTGCATAAGATAAATCTAATGAACCCCAAAATTTGGGATTTAACTCTATTAAATAATATTGTTGTTTCGTCTCATCATATTTATACTCAATCATTAATGGGCCGGACCAATTTAAATATTCTATAATTTGTTTAGATATATTAAACATTTTTTCACAAAAAATAGACTTGGCAGCTGTACTAGATCCCCCGGTAATTGGTATTTCTCTAATACGCTGGTGCATGTAATAGCTAATGATTTTACCTTCTTTAGCAATACAAAAGAAGCCTCTGCCTACTCCTGATACCTGCTCCTGCATTAATAGTTTTATTCCCCTTGACAAGTATTTTTCTATTTTTTCAAATTCGGATTCAGAACCTAATTTTACATATAACGGATCAAATTTGGCTAAGCTTTCATTGCTTGATTTAACAACACAATTCTTATCTCTACTGTATAGCCTTAATTCCTCCAGATTTGAAAATAATTTACATTCAGGGTAATTTACATCGCTAAGAGAGTTCAAAATTAGCATTTTATCTTTATTTAATGCTATTTCAAGACTCTCTTTTGTAGGTATTAAACATAATTCTCTATATTTTTCAGAGCATATCTTTACAGCTTCGCTCCCTACAGGAATTATAAAATCGGGATTAATCTGTTTGACTGATTCTTCCAAATCCCCAACAATATAATCTTTACAATAACCCAATCTTTTAGCAAAAAAAACAGATTCTTTATCCATAGCAAAAACTTGGTACCTATTTTCTCTATGTAATTCCCGCTGTAGCGCTATAGAGTTTTTATAATTTGCTTCCGTTATCAAAATTCTCATATCTGTTTTTCATTATTCAGGGTTGAACAAAATTCAAGGATTTGACAGTATAGTTCTTTCTTTTTTCATTCTAAAAATTCATCATTATGCCAAAGTAATGAGAATTTCCTACTTTTTATCATATATTCTCTCAATAATATCCACCACTTTCAGCCCTTCCAAAGCATTCGTAGTAATGGTATTTCTTCCTTTTAATACATCTACAACGTTTTCAATGATAAAATGGTGATTGGCCGCAGATCCTTTATAAGCACCATAATCATTTCCAGGGTTTGTTGGAGCCAATTCCGGCATTACATAGTCTTTTATATTGCAAACTTCTACTTTGTCCATGTATTGCCCCCCGATTTTCACAGACCCGTTCTCTGCAATGATCGTCATAGAACTTTCAAGGTTCTGATTCCAGACTGAAGTAGAATAATTTAAGGAACCCATTCCTCCATCTACAAAATCAAAGCTAACGAATCCTGAATCTTCAAAATCAGTAAGAGTTGCATGATTAAAATCTGCAAATTTTGCCTGAATATTAGTAATATCGCCGAACAGCCAGTACATGATATCGATAAAGTGAGAAAACTGTGTAAATAAGGTTCCTCCGTCCAGATCTTTTTTCCCGTGCCATGATTCTGTCTTATAATATCTGTCATCACGGTTCCAGTAGCAATTAAGCTGAACCATATATATATTTCCTAGTTTTCCGCTTTCTACCATTTCTTTCACCCATGCAGAAGGTGGAGAATATCTGTTTTGCATAACGGCAAAAACTTGTTTATGCTTGTGCAACGCTTGAAAAATAAGTTTTTCCGCATGCTGTTTTTTCAGAGCCATTGGCTTTTCTACTACAACGTGCTTACCTGCATCTATCACTTTATAAGATTGCTCAAAATGGAATCCGTTGGGAGAAGCAATGTTAATAACATCTACTTCAATCCCGGAAGCTAAAAACTCATCCAGAGATGCAAAAAAGGGAGCGTCATAACTTTCGATTCCCAATTGAGATTTATCTTTAACATCAATCAATCCTACCAACTCACATTCATCATTTCTTGTGATCATTTCGGCGTGTCTTTTTCCGATATGTCCGCAGCCAACGACTGCAAATTTTATTTTTTCACTCATTTGTATGTTTTTAAATCTTTGAAACTTTATTATTTTCTAATTTGTATTTTTCTCCACTTTCTTCACAAACAGCTATATTTTCTGCATCAAATTCAAGTCTTTGCCCGAATTCACTCATCCATCCCATTTGTCTTGCAGGGTTTCCTACTACCAATGCATAATCCGGAACTTCTTTTGTAACCACGGCTCCTGCTCCAATAAAGGCATACTGACCTATATTATGTCCGCAAACAATGGTTGCATTAGCGCCTATAGATGCACCTTTTCCTACATGGGTCTTCAGATATTCATTTTTTCTGTTTACTGCACTTCTCGGATTTATTACATTGGTAAAAACCATAGAAGGGCCTAAAAAAACATCATCATCACATGTTACTCCTTCATAGATGGATACATTATTCTGAACTTTCACATTCTGTCCTAAAACTACTTTAGGTGAGATGACAACATTCTGACCTATATTACATTTTTCACCTAAAATGCAACCTGTCATAAGGTGTGAAAAGTGCCAAATTTTGGTTCCTTCACCTATTTGACATCCTTCGTCAATAACGGCTGTTTCGTGTGCAAAAAAATCCGACATATCTGCTTTATATTAATTAAAATAGTTCTTAATTTCTGTAATAATAATATCCAGTACTTCCTGATCAAATTCTGTATGTACAGGAAGGGAAATAACTTCTGTGCAAAGCTGCTCTGTAACCGGAAGACTAAAACCTTCTTCTACATATTGAAGAAAAGCTTCTTGTTTGTAAAGAGGCAAAGGATAATATACCATACTTGGAATATTTTTTTCTGCCAAATATTTCTGTAGCTCATCTCTTTTCCCGTTTTTCACTCTAAGGGTATACTGATGAAATACATGGGTAGAATTCCCAGCTCTTTTAGGAATCTGAATTCCCGCAATATCTGCAAGGTTTTCATCATAATAATCCGCCATTCTGTTTCTGGCTGCTGAATACTCATCCAAATGTTTAAGCTTAACTTTTAATACCGCTGCCTGTATGGTATCCAATCTTGAATTACAGCCTAAAACTTTGTGATAGTATTTCTTTTCCTGACCATGGTTGGCAATCATTCTGATTTTAAAAGCTAATTCATCGTCATTTGTCATCAATGCACCACCATCGCCATAGCATCCGAGATTTTTTGAAGGGAAAAATGAGGTACATCCAATATGTCCGATAGTTCCCGTTTTTTTCACAGTTCCATCAGAAAAAGTATAATCAGAACCTATTGCCTGAGCATTATCTTCAATCACAAAAAGGTTGTGTTTTTCTGCAAATTCAAGAATTTTCTCCATATCAGCACTTTGGCCGTATAGATGAACAGGAACAATTGCTTTGGTTTTTGGGGTCAGATATTTTTCAAGACCATTTAACTCAATATCGAAAGTATCTTTGTTTACATCTACCATTACTGGTTTTAATCCTAAAAGACCAATAACTTCAGCAGTGGCTACATACGTGAAAGCAGGGCAGATTATTTCGTCACCAGGCTTCAGGTCAAGTGCCATCATGGCAATTTGAAGAGCATCTGTTCCATTAGCACATGGAATAACATGTTTTACTCTCAGATATTTTTCAAAATCCTGTTGAAATTCTTTTACTGCAGGACCATTAATAAATGCGGTACTATCGATACATTCCTGAATACTGATATCTACGTCTTCTTTTATTTTCAGGTATTGACCTTTAAGGTCAACCATTTGAATTTTCATATTCTTAGTTTTTTGAGTGCACGGAGTGCATTTTCTAATTCATGATCAGCTCACTTATTTTATTTCCTATAGAAAGGCAGGACGTAGCTGCTGGAGAAGGGGCATTTCTAACGTGAATAATGTTTCCGTTTTTCACGATATCAAAATCATCAATCAAACCTCCATTTCTGTCGCAAGCTTGAGCTCTTACTCCTGAACCTCCTGTAACAAGGTCGTTTTCCTGTATTTCCGGTAAAAGCTTTTGAAGGGCTTTTGTAAATGCAGATTTGGAAAGTGAACGGTGCATTTCACCCATTCCGGTTTTCCCATATTTTGCTACAATTTTTCTAAATCCCGGCCATAGCATTGTTTGCATGGTTTCGTTAAAATTGAAATCAAAAAAGTTATATCCTTCTTTTTTAAAGGCCAAAACAGCATTAGGGCCAGCTTCTATATTACCATCAATCATTCTGGTAAAGTGAACTCCAAGAAACGGAAAGCTAGGATCAGGTACCGGATAAATAAGATGTTTTACCAGATATTTTTTTTCATCCTTAATTTTATAATATTCTCCTCTAAAAGGAATAATGACCACATCGTTTTTTTCGTTGGTCATTCTGGTTATCTTATCGGAATACAATCCTGCGCAGGAAATTAACTTTTTGGTTTTAAATTCGGAAATATTGGTATTGACAATAATTTCAGATCCTTTATCAATGATGTTTTTTACTTCATTATTAAATCTTACTTCTCCTCCTAATTCTTCAAAAAGTTCTTTTATTTTTTTTGCGATTCCCGGATAGTCGATAATTCCGGTTTGTGGCACTTTAATTGCTCTTACTCCTTCACAATGCGGTTCGATTTCACGGAACTCTTCTCTTGAAAGGTATTTTAAGTCTTGTAGTCCGTTTTCTACTCCTCTTTTATAGATATTATCCAGAAGGGGTAATTCTTCCTGCGAAGTAGCTACAATGATCTTTCCGCAAAGGTCATATCGTATACCGTATTTCTCAGCAAAGTTAATGACCGAGTTATAGCCTTCAATACAATTTTTAGCTTTAAGGCTTCCCGGTTTATAATAAATCCCGCTATGGATTACTCCACTGTTATGTCCTGACTGGTGCAATGCCACGTCATTTTCTTTTTCTAAAATGAGAATCTTAGAATCAGGATTTTTAAGTTGAGTCTGGTAGGCTGTAGCCAAACCTACCAAACCTGCACCAATGATTATTATATCATAGTTCATGATCTATTATAATCTTGCATCTACCAGATTTCTGTCTAAACATGCTTTGGTGTCGAAAACCACAGCATTTTCTTTTTTAAGCTGATCCAGATCCATTTCCAGGAACTCATTGTGAGATACTGCAATCACTAAAGAATCATACTTTTTCCCATCCTCAAGAGCGTCCAGAATATCAATTCCATATTCATGTTTTACTTCATCTTTACTCGCCCAAGGATCATAAATATCTACATTGACTCCATAATCTGCAAGTTCTCTATAAATATCTACAACTTTAGTATTTCTGACATCCGGACAGTTTTCTTTGAATGTAACTCCTAAAATCAAGGCATTTGAGTTTTTGATCACTCCCCCTTTGGCAATAAGAAGTTTCACTACTTTAGCAGCAACAAACTTTGCAATAGAGTCGTTTACTCTTCTGCCAGATAAGATAACATCAGGATGATATCCTAGCTGTTCTGCTTTGTGAGCAAGGTAATAAGGATCTACAGAAATACAATGTCCTCCTACCAACCCTGGTTTATATTTAAGGAAGTTATATTTTGTACCCGCCGCTTCTAATACATCATTGGTATCGATACCAACTCTGTCAAAAATTAAAGCCAATTCGTTAACAAAAGAAATATTAACATCCCTTTGTGCATTTTCAATCGCTTTTGAGGCTTCTGCCACTTTAATGCTAGGCGCTTTATGGGTTCCTGCAGTAATAATTTTCTTATATAGACTATCTACTTCCTCAGCAATCTTGTCGGTAGAACCAGATGTTACTTTTTTAACACTTGTAAGAGTATTTACTTTATCACCCGGATTAATTCTTTCCGGAGAGTACCCCACAAAAAAGTCTTCGTTAAAAGTAAGTCCTGAATATTTTTCAAGAACCGGTACGCACTCTTCTTCTGTACATCCAGGAAAAACTGTAGATTCATAAATAACAATATCTCCTTTTTTGATAATTTCTCCTAACATTTTTGAAGCAGAAATCAATGGATTCAAATCCGGAGCATTATATTTATCAATAGGGGTAGGAACTGTTACAATGAAAACATTAGCTTCAGAAATATCAGATAACAGACTTGTTGCTTTATAACCTAAAGAACCATTGGATTCGTTATATTTTTTCAGTCCATTATTTAATTTATCAACATCAGCTTCAAGCGTTATATCCTTTCCGTTATTAAGCTGATCTACACGTTGAGTATTGATATCAAATCCAAAAACAGGATAGTGATCTGCAAATTCAAGAGATAGAGGAAGACCTACATAACCTTGGCCTATAACCGCTATTTTATATGTTGTTATCATTAACTAAGTTTATTTTTTATTTTTTGAAACCATGATTGTTCTGTATGTTGGTTATAACCATAACCATACTTGTTACTGTATCCTAAATTTTCTCGACTTACATCGTTAAGTACAAATCCAACATTTTTGATTTTTTTCTGATCAATATTGTTATTAGCAAATTCTAATAATGCCTTTTCTGTGTATTTAGATCTGGATACATAAATTGTAACATCAGAAAGTTCAGCAATAAGGAAAGTATCTGTTACAAGAAGTAGTGGTGCGGTATCCAGGATAATATATTCATATTTATCTTTCAGTTCGCTGAGAAGAACCTCATAACGACCGTTGGATAATAATTCTGTTGGATTTGGAGGAATCATTCCTGAATAAATTACATCCAGATAAGGATTAAAAGATGATACATGAATAATATCTGCAAGTTTAGTATCGTCATTGTAAAGATACTCCGTAAGCCCAGCAAGTCCTTTTCTGGCAGGATTATATCTTTGAAGCTGAGGATTTCTGATATCAGATCCGATGATAATTGCTTTTTTCTTAGGGTTTGCCAGTGTTAAAGCTAAATTCACAGAGGTAAATGTTTTCCCTTCACCTTTTACGGTTGAAGTAACAAATACTACTTTGCCTTTTTTCTCTTTTGAAAGCATGAAATTCATATTGGTGATAAGAATTCTAAATGCTTCCGCCATAGGCGTAATATCATTCATTTTAACAATTTCAGAATCTCCTTTTTCAAGACTTGGCAATTCTGCAATAATAGGTGCATGCACTAATTTCTCAAGATCATGTTTTGTAACAATTTTATTATTAAACAGCTGAGACATGTAAATAATAATAAAAGGAACTAACAATCCAAGAAATAATGAAACGAATAAAATAGCTTGAGTTTTTGGTGCAACAGGGTTTGCAAAAGCATACGCCATATCAATGACTCTTGCTTTTGGTGCCGTAATAGATTGCGCAATAGCTGTTTCTTCTCTTTTCTGTAATAATAATAAATATAAGTTTTCTTTAATTTTTTGTTGTCTTTCTATTCCCCTGAATATTTTTTCTATGGAAGGAATTTTAGCTATTTTTCCCGTTACCTTATTTTGTTCTCCTACATATTCATTTCTTGCAAGTTCTAATCCTGTCTTATTTCTCTGTAGAGTCTGAACAACTGAAGTACGCATTGAATTTATTTGTTTACTAGTTTCAACAACTATAGGGTTTTCTGTAGTTGCAGATTCTAATAATCTCGCTCTTTGCATTACTAATTGGTTGTAGGATGTAATTGCAGAAACAGCTTCAGGATTATTTAATCCAATATTCATTGGTAAAACCTGATACTGTCCTTGTTTGGACATGAAAGAAATCAAAGAATTTGTTAATTCCAATTGGGCATCAAGATCCAATTGTTTTCCACGAGCTTCTGCAGAACTTTCAAGATCTATTTTAGCTTCTGTTTCAAGGTCAGTAAGATTATTCTTTGATTTAAAACTCTCTTTTTCATTTTCAACCTGACCAAGCTCTACTGAAAGTTTTTTTACTCTATCTTCAATAAAATCTAATGTCTTTTTAGACTCCTGGTTTTTATCCAAGATAGCATCGTTGTTATAAGCAACAACTAATGAATTAAGAATATCTTGTGCCTTTGAAATTACCGGATAATTCATTGAAAGCCTAAGTACAGTAGCTTCTTTGTTTGCTAAATCTACATTAAGAGCACTTGTTAATGCATTAACTTTTGCTTCAACCGATGATATGAGTAATTCTAAATTTTTCTTATCAATATTGGGTGATGCTTTAGGGTTATATTCTTTATTTTTAGTAATGATAATATTAGCAAAAGGAAGATTTATCATTCTTCCATAACCAGAAATAATATCTTTTTTCTGCTCTTCATCATGTATTATAATTTCTTCCCCTTTTAATTCTACATTAATAAGATTATTTGCTTTTTTGGATACCTTCTCATTTATAACTTTTACTTCAATGGGCGAAGATTCTTTGTATAGCTCAACACGACTTACTTTTCCTTTAACAATGATATTAGCCTGAAGGTTTTTATTGATAACCACATCCCTCATCAGCTTTTTTGATTTCAAAACTTCAATCTCATTGGAAATACTATTAGTTTTCATTCCTCCCAGTCCTGATAAATCAGAAAGAACACCCAATTCGTTATTTGAAGATGAATTTTTGGAATCTTTTATAAGTAAGGTGGTTTCTACATAATAAACTGGAGTCATAAATCTTATTGCAAAATAGCCAATCGTTAAAGCTACCATTGCACACAAAATAAACCATGGCCATCTCCTTAAATATGGTTTGATTATTTCACTAAAATTAATTTTATTTGAATTGTTTTCCACTTCTGAAAATTGTGAAGTTTGCTGGTTATCCATCAATTGTTATTTCTTATTAAATAAACTTACTACTACGGCAACTGCTGTAACCGCAATAGAAATGGCGGTCAGGTAAAGTCCAGTATTGGGATTTTGTTTTGCCATCACATCTTTTGTATTGTTTGAAGCAACAATAATAGCATCCCCTTGTTTCAGATTATAATATGGAGAGTTAATTAAATTAGCATCGTGAAGATTGATACGGCCATGAGAAACAACACCATTTTCTGTTCTAACAACCAATATATCTTCTCTCTTTCCATATTGAGTCAAATCCCCGGCCATTCCTAATGCATTTAAAATAGTTGCTTGACCATTAGCAATAGTATAATCTCCTTGTCTGTTTACTTCTCCTAATACGGTAACTTTGAAGTTTGTGAGCCTTACATTAATTGTTGGATTAATAACATATTTTGTCATCCTATCCCTTAATTCATCTTTAAATGCCGTCAAACTTTTATCTGATGTATTCAGTTTTCCCAATATAGGAAAGTCAATATCTCCATTTGCATCTACAATATATGTAGGCCCTGACAGTATTGTTGACCCCTGATTAGGAGTATTTCCTCCTGCTATGGTATTTGTTTGGATAAGTTCTGATGAGGAATAATTCTGATTAAAAGGTTTTACAACATCCATATCTTTTGCAGTGATCAGAATAATAAGCTGATCTCCAACCTGGATTGTATTTGCTGAATTTTTAGCAGAGGCATTGATTGCAACCTGTTCTATATTCTGCATATAATTTAAATCATTCTTAGCATTGGGATTAACTTTGCAGGAAATCACTAATGAAGATGCCAAAACTACTGCTAATATTTTTCCTTTCATTATTTTGTTAAATTATGCAAATATACATTTATATTTTGTCTATTTATCAAGAGCCTCATAGATTGAATTATTGCTTCGGAATTCCGGCACTATAGTTTTAAGAATCCTTACTACTTCCACTTTATCTCTTCTAAGAGAAGCTTTTGTAATTTCTTTAGTAAGCGTATCTATTTCTGCAAATCCCATAGAAGGATCTTTGGAGATCATGATTTTATCATTATGAGTAGGAAGTGTTTTTGCATCATCACTCAAGAGTTCTTCATATAACTTTTCACCAGGTCTCAATCCTGTATAAATGATCTTAATATCAATATTAGGTTCAAATCCTGATAATTTTATCATTCTTTTGGCAAGATCAATAATTTTAACAGGTTCTCCCATATCAAAAACAAAAATTTCGCCTCCTTCACCCATTGTTCCCGCCTGAAGAACCAGTTCACAAGCTTCAGGAATAGTCATGAAATATCTTACAATTTCCGGATGGGTAATGGTTACCGGTCCTCCAGCTTCAATTTGCTTTTTAAAATGAGGGATTACAGAACCGTTAGATCCTAATACATTTCCAAATCTTGTTGTAATAAACTTGGTAACGTTACCTTCTACATTCTGAAGTGACTGCACAAAAAGCTCAGCAGCACGCTTTGAAGCTCCCATCACGTTGGTTGGATTTACAGCTTTATCTGTAGATACCATTACGAACCGGTTTACTTTATACTTGCTGGATAGCTTTGCAACAATCTTTGAGCCTAATATATTAACAAAAATAGCTTCGTGAGGATTTTCTTCTACTAATGGTACGTGCTTATAAGCTGCTGCATGATATACCATTGAGAAATTATAGGTTTGGAACAGAGATTCCATTCTGTGATGATTGGAAACATCTCCTAAAACAAATTTGAAAGGGATATGAGGAAATTTATCTCTCATTTCAAGTTCAATTTCATAAAGCGGTGTTTCTGCCTGATCTAAAACTACAATCAATGAAGGGTTGAAAAGAGCAACCTGTCTTACAATTTCACTTCCTATGGATCCTGCTCCACCGGTTACTAATACTGTTTTATCAAAATGTCTGCTTTTAACTTTTTCGTTCTGAATTTTGATAGGTTTTCTATTTAACAAATCTTCAATTTGAAGATTTCTGATAGATCCACCCAGATCGCTGTCTCTCAGTTTTTGTACTGATGGTGCTTTAAAGACATTAAGATCTTTCTCTAAAAATAAATTCACCCATGAATTCATCTCATCTCTGGCCATCATTTCTTTAACAATAAGAACGCCATCAATAATAAGATCTTCTTTGGTGTTTTCTTCTATTTTTTGTTTTTCATAAATTGGCTTTCCTAACAGAGATGCCCTTTTAGAATCTGTTCTTTGTGTCAAGAAACCTACTACCTGATAAGGTAAACTCGGGTTATCAAGAATAGCACGTGCAATGGCAATAGATTGTTCATCAATTCCCAACACTAAAATTCTTTTTTTCAGTGCGCTTCTTCTGTATTCCCTTACAATATGGAAAAATTCCTTCACATAGAGTCTGAAAAGAAATAATCCCATAAATGAAATTACAAAATAAAGCATCAGATAAGGAGTAAGGATGAATTTACTTCCTGTAATCCAGAAATAGCAGATATTTACAGTTCCAATAGCCAGCATTGTGCAAAAGCAGGAGATCAGAAGCTTAAATAAATCTATAAAGGTGGAATGGCGTATTATCCCGGCATAGGTCTTGAAGATATACATAAAAGCAGCATTTACCAGAATAATAAAAGCGAAAATTAGGCTTTTATCATCATGATATATGAATTCCTGCTTTGTAATTTTTGCGATAATGTAAGTAGAAAGAAATAAAGATATTACCAGAATAATAATGTCTATTACAAGAATTATCCATCTAGGAAGATATCTTACGTCTGAGAGATTGACAACATTATCCCCTCCAAATATTGTTTTTCTAAGAGAATTGTACATTGTCTATATTGGTGTTCATATTTAATTAAGGTATAATATCTAATTATCCAATCAAAGATAGTTTTGATACAATCATGCAAAAATAAAATAAATTTATTTCAATACGCTGAAATCAAAAATAAATTTGATGTTACATTTATAAAATCTAACAATTTCATTGCGGTACAGCTAAACCCACAGACAAAAATCGTACCATAGAAACTGTTTAAGAGGGCGATATTTATCTATGTAAATTCTTTATTCCAGCTGTTTTTTCTTTAAAAGAAATATTAAATCTTTATATATCAATCTTTTTCAATGAACTGATTGTTTTTTTTCCTAAAAGTCATACGTCAAGTTTTTTTTATTTATTAATATTTAGTCAAAAATATCAATTATTTTCTCATACTCAAAACCTTTACTCATCAAATATTTTATAGTTTTGGTTTTTTTTTGATATTCTTTCAAGCCAGTTTGTTTGGTGTAATAATCATCAAAAATTTTTCTGATGGTTTTCTCATAATCTGAGTCATCAATCTCATCAAAACAAGAGCTTATCAGCCTCTCTGAAATCTGTTTTTGTTTCAGGCTGATCTTAATTTTGGTCTTTCCCCAGTGTTTGATGTAAAATTTCCCTCGGATATAGCTCCTGGTAAATCTTTCTTCGTTCAGAAAATTTTCTTTCAGCAGAAATAAAATAATTTCTTCTTTTGCTTCATCAATAAGCAGAAACTCTCTCATCTTTTGTTCCACTTCCGCATGGCAACGGTCCTGGTAAACACAATAATTAACAAGCTTCTGTTTAATTTCGTCGAAAGTATAAGATTTCTTTTCCATTGTAATAAAAAAAGAATGAGCAGTTTGCTCATTCTTTATATGATATTGGAATATTTGTTAGTAATTGAACAGAGCTTTACCTTCCATTAATTCGTTAACTTTCTTTCTTACAGATCCAAGAACTTCTTCATTCTTGATATTGTCTACCACTTCAGAAATTAATCCCGCAATAGTATCCATATCATTTTCCTTAAGTCCTCTGGTTGTAATAGCAGCAGTTCCTAATCTGATACCAGATGTTGTAAATGGTGATTTATCATCGAAAGGAACCATGTTTTTATTACAAGTAATATCAGCAAGTACTAATGCTTTTTCAGTTTCTTTACCGTTTACTCCTTTATTTCTAAGATCTACTAACATCAGGTGATTATCTGTACCACCGCTTACGATATCAAAACCTCTGTCAATCATTGCTTTTGATAACGCCTGAGCGTTAGATTTAACCTGTTTTGCATAGGTTTCGAACTGTACGTCCAATGCTTCACCGAAAGCTACCGCTTTACCAGCAATTACGTGCTCAAGAGGACCTCCCTGAATACCTGGGAATACAGCTCCGTCAAGTACCTGGCTCATCATTTTGATTTCTCCTTTTGGAGTTTTGTGACCGTAAGTATTTTCAAAGTCTTTACCCATCATGATCATACCTCCTCTTGGTCCTCTAAGAGTTTTGTGAGTAGTGGTAGTTACTACATGACAGTGCTCGAATGGTGAATTTAATAAACCTTTTGCCACTAAACCAGCCGGGTGAGCGATATCTGCCCAAAGTGTAGCTCCAACTTCGTCTGCTACTTCTCTGAATTTAGCATAGTCTAAATCTCTTGAATACGCTGAGAAACCTGCGATAAGCATTTTTGGTTTTTCTCTCAATGCAACTTCTCTCATTTGGTCATAGTCGATAAGACCTGTTTCCTGCTGAACTCCGTAAGAAACTACGTTATATTGAATCCCTGAGAAATTCACTGCAGAACCGTGAGTAAGGTGTCCTCCCATTGAAAGATCCATCCCCATGATTTTGTCACCTGGTTTCAAAACTGCAAGATAAATGGCTGCATTTGCCTGAGAACCGGAATGCGGCTGAACATTCACATAGTCTACTCCGAAAAGTTCTTTAGCTCTGTTGATCGCTAAAGTTTCAACCTCATCTACTACTTCACATCCTCCGTAATATCTTTTTCCGGGATATCCTTCAGCATATTTATTTGTCAGTACACTTCCCATTGCTTTCATCACGTTTTCAGAAACAAAGTTTTCTGATGCAATAAGTTCTAAACCATGGGTTTGTCTTTGTCTTTCCTTTTCAATCAGGTCGAAAATAATATCCATTTTACTTTTAGTTTTTGAAATTTTCACCCCAAATGTACGGAATTTTCGTCGAGATTTCTCTATTGAAAAAATGATTTTTAAACACTAAAAAATGAAAATACCTATGGACAAATCCAATATTATGATTGTTTTAATTGTAGTAAAAAGCCTCTAAAATTCTTCATCTGATAGTTCCTTATTTACCACAGCACCGGCAAAATTTCCTTGTGCAATTGCATTGGCTACAGAGCGCATCATGGTTACATTATCTCCACAGGCAAAAACTCCTGGAACGGTTGTTTTCTGCATCATATCTACCTTAATAAATCCCTGTTCTGTCAGTTCACACCCCAAATCATCGGATACATTGATATTCTGTTCAAAAGGGATTTTAGCATATAAGGCCTGTAAGGGAACTTCTTTTCCATTTTTGAAAATAATTTTCTGAATGGATCCGTTTTCATGTTTTATTTCTCCAATTTCCTCCTCGTTCAAAGTGATTTTATTCTGCTTCAGTTTTTCAATCTGTTCATCAGTAAGAACAGCCTTTCCATTGGTGAATAAGGTAAGGCTTTTGGTCAGATTAAAAATCAGTTTTGAAAATTCGTAGGCCATATCACCATTAGAAAGAACACCTGTTATTTTGTTTTTTACTTCATATCCATGACAATAGGGGCAATGTAAAACAGAAATCCCCCAACATTCTGCAAATCCGGGAATGTCCGGCATCAGATCCTTCACTCCTGCAGCAAGGATCAGCTTCTTGGTATGAAATTCTTTTCCGGATGAAGTTTCGATCACAAAACCTTTGGCTGTTTTTGCTGTTTTTATGACTGTTCCGTTATAAAACCTTACAGTGTTATATCTTTCTACATCTTCTTTTGCCAGCTTTGCAATTTCCGCAGGAGTTTTCCCATCGTGAGTCACAAAATTATGAGAATGAGGAGTCTGTCTGTTACAAGGTTTTCCGTTATCAATAATCAGAACATTTCTTAAAGATCTTCCCAAAGACATTCCTGCCGATAATCCTGAATAGCTCCCTCCTATTATAATAACATCAAAGTTTTTGTTTTCCATAGCTCAATTGATAGTTGATAGTTGATAGTTGATAGTTGATAGTGCAAAGATAGTCTAAAATCAATTAACGCAATAAAGTTGCAATAACATTTATCTATTAACTTTATCTTGTATACAAATCATCATTTCCAACTTTATTGAAAACTATTTCCATTCATTTTTAACTTCGATGATTTCGTTCTGAATTCTTTTATTGATGTCTATTTTAGCTCCCTGTAAACTGAAAATAGCCGTTCCTCTTTCTCTTGCATACGGATTGGCAATAGAGTCTTTTAATGTTGAAACTTCAAAAAAAGAGCCGGATTCTTCAAGTTCTTTCCCTGCTTCAGAGGCATCTTTAACTCTGATCACATTTTTGTATTTCTTGCTTAAATCTATCCAATTAATATAGTCTGCATGAAATGACATAGCTATCACTCCAGCTTTTGAATAATAATTAATCGCTCCGGTCTGTCCATAATTATCACAAAGGACCATGGTATTTCCGCTTTTTGATAGTCTGGAATATTCTTTATCTACTTTTTGAGCAAGTTCTTTCCAACCCTGCATATCGGCAAAATCCTGTGGCAGTGGGTGATCTTTTCCATCTTCCCAGCGAAGCAGTCCGAATTTTTTGTATTGATCCTGATGGGACTCAATATATTGAGGACTTTTATTTGGAAAAGCTACATTATATAGAGGAAGGAATAACAGTATTGGGATAAGTATACTGACCGGTTTTAAAAACCTTTTCCATCCTTTTTCAAACACATATCCAAGAAAAACAGCACCAAAAGCAATATAAACAGGATAAAGTCCTATTGCATAATAATCCTTCGCTTTAAAAAATAAAAAAAGAGTAATCGTAATGATATAACTCCAAAAGAAAAACCTGAATTTTTCAAAAGGTTTGTACAACAGTAATGCTCCCCAACCTGCAATCGTTACAAAAATAACTCCAACAAAAAATAAAATCTGTGATTTCATAAAACCCATTCGATCTACATGCACCAATTGTTTTTCAGAAAGTTCTTTCATATGATGAATAACCGGAAACTGGTTCTGATACTGCCAAAGAAGATTAGGGAAAATAATAATTAAAGCTAAAAGAGCAGCCCAATACACATGAGACTGCATAAAAATCCGCCTTTGCTCTGTCAGCAATAATGCAGGAATAAGCCCTAATAATGAAAAAGCAATATTATATTTGTTTAATATTCCTATTCCGACAATGATGGCACCTATATACAACCATTTTACTTTTTGAGAATTGAAATATTTAATCAGACTGTAGTAAATAAACAACCAAAGTAAGATCTCCAGAGATGTGGGCTGGAATAACATATTTACCCGAAGAAGTACAGAAAATAATAGCCCTAAGGAAGCCAATACTTTAGCAAACAGGTTTCCATTGAGTTCTTCAACAACTTTCCATGTCAGCACAATTGTCAAAGCTCCGAACAGCGCTGGAAAGAATTTAACCCAAAAAATAGAATTTCCCAACATTTTAATCATCCAGGCCAACCAGGAATTAACAGGAGGAACAGAGAGATATCCCCAGGCAAGATGATTGGCCTGATCAAGATGCAGATATTCATCTCTGTGAAGTTCATACTCAGGGCTTATCAGTGAGTATTGGAGTGCAAACTTTGCAATGATAAAAAGAAACAGAATCCAATAGTCTTTTTTCATGGAGATATTGTTTGAAGTTTAAAAGTAAGACAGTCTAAATCTCTTTTTTGTTACACTTATATTATTTTAAAGCTATTATTCATAATTTCAGTTTTAATCTTCTGAATATTGCCAGACCAATACTTAATTTCTTCAACCTTTTTAGGACATTCTTCTATAGGAGTCTTCTGACAGGCAGCTAAATATTCCTGATACGTTTTCAAAACATCATTCAGGTATGTTTCGTAGTCTTTAGGATTTTTAGGAATATAGCCTATTCCATCACAGCCACAGCTATGAAAGCATTTTCCAGTTTTAAAAAGACTTTCTATGATTTTCCATTCTTTGGCTGCTGTTTTTTTAGGGGCTTTGAAATCTTTTCCAAGATCAGCCATCACACTCGCGCACTCAGGACATTTTATAGTTCTGTTTTCAATCTCTGAAACAATTTTCTGAAACTCTTTTGTTTCTGCTTTTGTAAAAACGTATCCTATTTTACGAATTGATTTCCCATCGGGTTCATGATATATTTTCTCTTTTTCAATCCGACGTAAGATATCCACACTATCAGGTTGTTTAAATGATTTTCGGCATTTAAAACATACGTAATGTGATTTATAAGTTTTCCCTGCGTATCTGCACATTTTTCATAGATTATCCAATTCAAATATAGGAATTTACGCTTGTAAAAGTTTTGATCTAAAAAAAGAATCCCGGAGAAAAAAATTTCTCCAGGATTCACAGTTTAAAAGTGTATAGTGTAGTTTATTATTTTTTATTTGCTTTTTCTTTAAGCTCTTCTTTGTCTTTATCAGAAGGGTTCCAAACTTTCACTTCAGTATCTTTTGTGATATTTGATCCCGGAAGAATCTGAACGTTGATCCCGTCACTTGCTCCCAGTTTCACATATACTTTTTTGAATTTCCCATCTTTTTGTTTTGCCTCTACGAAAGGTACATCTTTTCCTTGTTTCTTTTCATACTGAACCAAAGATTCATCCAATAATAATGCATTTTTCTGAGAACTCAATACAATTTCACCATTTGCAGAAAAACCTGCTCTAATATACTCATTATTAGGATTAGATACGTTTCCTTCTACCGGAAATTTAATAGTTCCTGCATTATCTTTACCTTTTGGAGCAATCATCGTCAGTTTTCCAGGGAATGTTTTATTTTGAAGTGCACCGATCACAATGTTCATATCCATTCCTTCAGTTAGTTTTCCGGCTTGTGCTTCATCGATTTCACCTTTAAAGATCAAAACATTTAAATCAGCCACAGAGCAGATGGTAGTTCCGGCGTTAAAGTTGTTCGCTTCAATCACCTGACTTCCTGCTTTTACAGGAACTTCAAGTACGGTACCTGAAGCTTTGGAACGAATTTCTGTAGTTGCCAGACCTTGGCCTTTAAGTTCAGGGGTTGCTCCTGTTTTAGCAATCTGTAATCTTTTTTGAGCCGTATTTAATTGTTGCTGAGCGTTTTTCAACGTCTGCTGCTGAGAGTACAATTGCTGCTGAGAGTTGAGATACTCCTGTTTAGAAGCTACTCCTTGCTTGTAAAGCTTATCCTGCATTTCAAACTGCTTTTGCATATTTCCTACATTCATCTGAGCATTACTGATCTGGATCTGTGCATTCTGAACTTCTTGCTGAGCAGCGTTTACTTCGGAGATACTTGGAACAATTTTTACAGTAGCAATCAGCTGTCCTACTTCAACTTTATCTCCTTCTTTTACTAGAATCTTATCGATAATCCCTGCAATATTGGGTTTGATTTCAATTTCTTCTTTTGGAACAATTTTCCCTGTTGCCATTACTTTATCATCCATATTCTGGATAGTAGGTTTGCGGGTAAGGAAAGCCTCACTTTCTTTGGAGTTTGATTTGATAAAATAGCCAAGCCCTGAGAACAATGCCACTGCAAATAAAAGCCCCAAGACTATATAAATGGCTTTTTTCCAGGTGAATTTCTTTTTCATATGTATAGTTTATTTTTTATTAAATAGATGGAAAGATTTAAAAATTAAAAGATAAGTTCGTTATTTATGAACTGGGCACTTTCATTTCCAAATTGTATCATTTTCAAATTAATTATTCTGTTCTTAATGCTTCAATAGGTCTGATCTTTACCGCTCTCTGCGCAGGAATCATCCCGATTATCAATCCTAAAACCACCATTACAGCCATCGCTGCAAATACGTTTCCATAGTTAACGGTCGGATTATAAAAAGGAAATGAATCCTGACCCTGGGTAACAGCATTAAGGATCATAAGGACAAAAATTCCAGACATAAAACCTATTAATCCTGAGGAGAGTGTAATCACAACACTTTCCAGCAAAATCTGATTTCTTACTTCAGCAGGCTTTGCTCCCAATGCTCTTCTGATTCCGATTTCTTTGGTTCTCTCTTTTACCGTAATCAAAAGGATATTTGAAATAGCGATTACTCCTGCAAGAATAGTCAGTGTACCAACAATAATGGTCAGCAACTGCATTCCTGTAAGAAAACCGGTCAGTTTTTTAAACTCTTTTCCAAGGTTGAAACTTCCGAAAGCATTGGTATCTTCAGGTGAAACTTTATTCTTGGTTTTTAAAACCTGTTTCACTTCTTCTTCCACAGAATTAACGTTAGCATTAGGCTTGCTTACAATAGCAAACAGGTCGATCTGGTCTCCTGCATTATACATTTTCGTATAAGTGGAAAGTGGAATGAAAGCTGTCTGATCATTTTCAAAGCCGCCTCCTTTTTTAACACGGAAAACTCCGATGACATTAAAGAAGAGACCTTTAATATTAATTGATTTTCCTATTGGATTTTCTTTTTTCTTGGAATCAAAGAAGTTTTTATAAATTTCTTCTCCAATAACTACTACATTTTTATTCCCGGAAACATCGGCATCATTGATGTAGCGTCCGTAGATCAGTTTTTTTTCGGAAATTTTATTTCCTACAGAGTAGTCTCCGGTAAGCGAATAGGTTCCGTTTTTCCCGTTTCTTGACATTGCTTCTCCCGGTGTTCCGGTAAAACTTCCTCTGGCATTTTGGGGTGATATATAATCTATGGCAGTTACTTTTCTTTTCAGCATGTCCATATCAGTTAAGTTCAGATGAACTTCTCTTCCTTTAGGAAATCCTTCATATGGAATAGACGTTTTCTGTGCCCACAAGAAGATTGAGTTGGTAGCAAAACCGGAAAATAATTTATCAAAACCATTCTCCATTCCTTTTGCGGCTCCAAGAAGGCTTACATACAAAAACATCCCCCATCCTACGCCAATCATGGTAAGAAATGTTCGGAGTTTATTATTCCTCAATGAATAATAAATTTCCTGCCAAGTATCTTTTTTAAATATGATATTCACCTTTTTGAATTATAAGTTATAAGTTATAAATTATGAGTTATGAATTCCACCAAACTGATTTATTTGCCTTTGAGCTTATTTATCTGTTATTCTGTTCTCAATGCTTCAATAGGTTTGATTCTTGAAGCTCTGTATGCAGGCACAAATCCAGCAATCAATCCGGAAAAAATCAGTGCAATAAATGCCATAATAATAGATCCCCATCCTACACTTGGGCTTTTAATGAAGAATTCTTCAAGACTATCCCCAATAAGACTTAATGTCAAAACACCTATTCCTACTCCTACAAGTCCGGATACCACTGTAATTACAACGCTTTCCTGAACAATCAGACCTACGATTCCGCTTGGCTTTGCTCCAATAGCTTTTCGGACTCCGATTTCTTTGGTTCTTTCTTTCACGATATACACCATGATATTACTGATCCCGATAATTCCCGCAAGCAATGTCCCAAGACCAATGAATCCAACAATAGCAGTAAGAACTGCCATAAACATAAATGTATCATTCATATTCTTGGCGTTATTCCATACACGAACTCCATTTTCATCATCAGGAGAAACATTTTTTCTGGATTTCAATTTATCTTGTAACTCATCACCATATTTTATGGCCTGATCCGGAGTCAACTTATCATCATAAGTAATATATGCTATATTTACAGTATCAGAACCTTTTTTCATCTGCTGTAAAGTAGTAATAGGAACTGTAATATGCCTTTCATCTCTGTCTCCTCCATCATCTGAAAAGACTCCGATTACCTTGTACATCGTTCCATTAATATCCAGCTCTTTTCCAATAGGATTTCCATTTTTGATCAAATCCCGCTGAACCATTCTTCCGATTACGGCAACATTTAACTTCCTTGTTAAATCCATAGATGTCAGATAGCGACCATCAATAATTTTTCTATTTTCAATAACCTGCTCCCCCGGCTCAGCTCCATTGATCTGATAAAGACCACTTTCTTTCCCATATTTCACCATTAAATTGGCACTATACCTGGGACTTGAAGGACCCGCTTTTTTCTTGTCTGCATTAATCAAAAAATCATAGTCTGCGTTATTCATTGTAACATTTCTATCAGACTGTAATCCCTTATACGCTAAAGTGGCTTTCCCTGTTGAAATAATAATAAGGTTCTTAGCATCTCCGGCAAACCCTTCAGAGAAAGCATTCTGAAGTCCTTTTCCAATTCCAAAAAGTACAATGAAAATAAACAGTCCCAAGGCTACTGTAAACCCTGAAAGTACCGTCCTAAGTACATTACTTCGGATAGAACTGAATATTTCCTGCCAACGATCTAGGTCAAACATTTTTTATTGGTATTTAAAGATTGAAAAATTTAAAGATTAAAAACTGAATCAGTAAATTTTCACATTATCTTATTTTCAAATTATCAAATTCCTAAAGCACAATCTGCTTAATAAACTCATCACTTTCAATAATCCCGTCCTTCAGTACTACATTCCTTTTGGTTTGTGCAGCAACGTCCGGTTCATGGGTTACAACGATGATTGTTTTTCCTTCATTATTGATATCCTGAAGAAGTTTCATAATATCATGAGTAGTTTTGGAATCCAATGCTCCTGTAGGCTCATCCGCCAGTACTACTTTTGGGTCTGTAATCAAAGCTCTTGCAATAGCGACTCTTTGTTTCTGACCTCCGGAAAGTTCACTCGGAAGATGGTTGGCCCATTGTGCCAATCCTACTTTCTCCAGATATTCCATAGCTTTCTGATTTCGCTCTTTTCTCGGTACATTCTGATAGTACAGAGGAAGTGCTACATTTTCTAAAGCCGTTTTATAATTAATAAGATTAAAAGACTGGAAAATAAATCCTAGAAACCTACTTCTGTATTCCGCAGCTTTTACTTCAGATAAATGCTCGATAGGAACTCCATCCAATTCATAAGTTCCTGAATCTTTTTCATCCAGAATCCCAATAATATTAAGAAGCGTAGATTTTCCGGAACCGGAACTTCCCATAATAGAAACAAACTCCCCCTCAGAAATATTCAGATTAATTCCTTTGAGAACATGAAGTTTACTTTTCCCTGTATCGTATGACTTATTTAAATCCTGAATTACTAACATTAAGTGATGTATGTTTTATACCCAATAAGTAGATGATATTTTCAAATTGTTACAAGAATAAAAATTTATTCAAATATTTTTTTGTTTAACACTGTAATCCTTTATTTATAATACTTTATAAAATATCGTTTAACTGTAACTCAGTATTTGTATCTATTTATCCTCAAGATTGCTGTCTAGCCTATTATTCGAGCCAGTTTCATGTAAATGTGGAAAACTTTTCAGGCTAAAAGTCAGCCTATTAGTATTTACCTCTTTCAAAATCAGTTCTTTTTTTCGAACTTTGCTATTAGTTCTTTACAAGAAATATGGTTTTGTGAAAGTGAATAACTTTATTTTACAACGCACAGACAAACAAAAAGTTAAGTATTTCCGGAACGTTATCCACAGAGATCTAAATTATTTAATTATATAAATTTAATATGGGAATTTTTGATAAAAGAGTAAGTTATAAGCCATTTGAATACCCGGAGGTTCTTCAATTTGTAGAGGCAATCAACAAATCGTTCTGGGTACATTCGGAAGTGGACTTTACTGCAGATGTTCAGGATTTTCATTCGCAGTTGGAACCACATGAAAAGCATGCTGTGAAAAATGCGCTGTTAGCCATTGCACAGATCGAGGTGTCTGTAAAGACATTCTGGGGGAATTTATACAACCACCTACCAAAGCCGGAATTCAATGGATTAGGATCTACTTTTGCAGAATGCGAGTTCCGTCATTCTGAAGCATATTCCCGTTTATTAGAGGTATTAGGATATAACGACGAATTCCTTAACGTGATCGAAATTCCTGCTGTAAAAGGAAGAATCGAGTTCCTTGGAAATGCTTTAAAGCACGCTAATTCTGCTACACCTAAAGAGTATGTTTCTGCTTTACTATTATTCAGTATTTTAGTAGAAAATGTTTCTCTTTTCTCGCAGTTTGCCATCATCCTTTCTTTCACAAGATTCAAAGGTTTCATGAAAAACGTTTCCAATATCATTGCATGGACTTCCGTAGATGAACAAATTCACGCGAATGCAGGAATCTACCTGATCAACAAAATCCGTGAGGAACAGCCTGACTTATTAACAGACAGCGATATCGAAGACATTTACACTTTAGTAGATGAGTCTATCGCAAGAGAAGGAGACATTCTTAGCTGGATCTTTGAATTGGGAGAAATTGACAACGTTTCTAAAGAAGATCTTCTTAACTTCATGAAATACCGTGTAGATGACAGCTTGAAGAAAATCAACATGAAAACAAGATACAACATTACTCCTGAGCAATACAGACCAATGGTATGGTTCGAAGAGGAAGTTTTCGCCAATTCATTAGATGATTTCTTTGCAAAAAGACCTGTAGACTATACGAAGCACGATAAAAGTATTACAGCAAACGATTTGTTTTAATATTGGGGCGCGAGCGAAGCGAGCGTCAAAGCAGTCAGTATCAGGATTACCCTTTTCTGATTAATAAGTGGAATTGCTGTTCATGAATAAAGCACAAATACAAAAGAAATGATCAATGTAATAGTAACCTATACGGTAAACCCCGAATTTGTTCCAAATAATAAAACGAATATTCAACAATTTCTGGAAGATTTCAAAAATTTAGATCCTTCCACCTTTGAATATAAAGTTTTTGTAAAGGAAGATGGTGTTACTTTTGTACATTATTCAAACTACATCAATGAAGAAGTTCAGCATGAAGTTTTGAATGTTCCGTCTTTTAAAGAATTTCAGAGATTAAGAGATGAAAGCGGACTGAACGGTTCCCACAAAGTAGAAATTTTACAATCAATAATATAAAAAAACAAAATTCCGGAGTGATTCTCTCATTCCGGAATTCGAAAATATAACATCTATGGAAGAGCAAAATTCAAATATATGGTGGCTCAATGAAGAGTCTGAGCAAATGCTGAACAGAGGATATCTGTTGAAAGGTGAAACGGTAGACGGAGCTATCGACAGAATTACCACTGCTGCAGCAAAAAGGTTATACAAACCTGAACTTCAACCAGC
This sequence comes from Chryseobacterium metallicongregator, assembly GCF_031324065.1. Classification (NCBI taxonomy): domain Bacteria; kingdom Pseudomonadati; phylum Bacteroidota; class Flavobacteriia; order Flavobacteriales; family Weeksellaceae; genus Chryseobacterium; species Chryseobacterium metallicongregator. Next base: position 160,770 of record NZ_JAVIXS010000006.1, on the reverse strand, counting down.
ATTCAAAGAAATGATCACAAAAGGATGGATCAGCTTCTCTTCTCCTGTATGGGCTAATATGGGAACAGAAAGAGGTCTTCCTATCTCATGTTTCAACGTTCACATTCCGGACAGCATTGAAGGAATTACTCATAAAATGGGTGAAGTCATCATGCAGACTAAAATCGGAGGTGGTACTTCAGGATATTTTGGAGAATTAAGAAACAGAGGAACAGCTGTTACGGATAATGGAAAATCTTCAGGAGCAGTTTCATTCATGAAGCTTTTCGATACGGCTATGGATGTTGTTTCTCAGGGAGGAGTAAGAAGAGGTGCCTTTGCTGCTTACTTAGATATTGACCACGGAGATATTGAAGAATTTTTATCCATTAAAGATATCGGTAGCCCGATTCAAAACCTGTTTACCGGAGTATGTGTACCAGATTACTGGATGCAGGATATGATTGACGGTGATATGGAGAAACGTAAAGTTTGGGCAAGAGTATTGGAAAGCCGCCAGCAAAAAGGTCTTCCTTATATTTTCTTCACAGACAACGTAAACAGAAATAAACCTCAGGTGTATAAAGATTTGGGAATGACGGTAAATGCAAGTAACCTTTGTTCTGAGATCATGCTTCCATCTACAATGGAAGAATCTTTCATCTGCTGTCTGTCTTCCATGAACCTTGAATTGTACGATGAATGGAAAGATACAGATGCTGTAAAATTAGCGGTATACTTCCTTGATGCTGTATTATCTGAGTTTATTGACAAAACTGAAGGTAATTATTATCTGCAGGGAGCAAGAAACTTTGCGATGCGTCACAGAGCTCTTGGATTAGGAGTTTTAGGATACCACTCTTATTTACAGAAAAATATGATTCCGTTTGAAAGCTTTGAAGCGACTCAGTTCAACGCAAGAGCATTCAGACATATCAAAGATCAGGCTGAGCAGGCTTCAAGAGAACTTGCCAACATCTATGGAGAACCAGAAGTATTGAAAGGATACGGATTGAGAAATACCACAACAATGGCTATCGCTCCTACCACTTCAAGTTCTGCAATCTTAGGACAGACTTCTCCTGGAATTGAGCCTTTCTCTTCTAATTATTATAAAGCAGGTCTTGCGAAAGGAAACTTTATGCGTAAGAACAAATACCTTGCACAACTATTGAAAGAAAAAGGACTGGATAACGAAGAAACGTGGAGAACAATCATGTTGAACCACGGATCTGTACAGCACCTGAACGAGCTTACTCCTGAAGAAAAGGCAGTATTCAAAACGTTCAAAGAAATTTCTCCAATGGAGATTATCTCTCAGGCTGCACAAAGACAGCAGTACATTGACCAGGCACAGTCACTGAATCTTCAGATTCCTTCTACAATGCCTGTAAAAGATGTCAACTACCTTTATATTGAAGCTTGGAAAAAAGGAGTAAAAACCCTTTACTACCAAAGAAGTTCATCTGTTTCAAAAGAAATGATGGTTAACTTCGTATCATGTTCAAGCTGTGAGGCATAGGACCAAGTAATAAACACGCTATATTTACAAAAGCACGCCGAGAGGTGTGCTTTTGTCGTTTTCATAGGCCTTTAGTTTCCCACAGATTGCACAGATTTTCACAGATGATTGGTAAAAATTGAAAAAATTTCACTTCAGCTCCTAATGTTGATAGGTTTTGGCTAAAGCCGTCGGAATTGGTCTTTATTTTTTAAACAGGCTGAAGCCCGTTCCTATTGAATAATTACAGTTTGTATATAATTACTTTGAGCATTTCCCACAGATTACGCAGATTTTCACAGATGATTGCGTGTATTTAAAATGATTTAGTAAGCATAAAAATGTATGCCTTTTATTGGTAAAATTCATCATTCATCATTCATCATTCATCATTCATCATTCATCATTCATCATTCATCATTCATCATTTATAAAAAAAGGTCCGGAAAGAAAATCCGAACCTTTGAAAAAGAATTATATGAAGTAAAATGTAAAAGCGTGATTAAAAATTATATCGAACTCCCAACTGAGCCTGAAATCTTGATGCAAACTGATCAATGGTATAAGGTAGCCCCGGAGTTTTAAAATTATAGGTAGGGTCTCCCGAAGAGGGTTGTCCTGTAGCTACATTCCCAACCTTTGTTAATCCTACACTTGCTGTTGAATTGAAAGTATTAGGTACAAAATATACTTTACCCCAATCTTTGTTCAACAGATTGGTAAAATTGATGATACTTAATGAGACCTGTATATTATTCTTGGACTTCTTACTCAATCTTATCTCATCCATGATTCTGATATCTGCCTGAATATTCCATGGGGTAACATCACCGTTTCTTTCTGTGAATTTGCCTCGTCTGGATTTCAGATAGTCATTGCTGTTGACAAAATTTTCGTAGTCTGCAATCTGCTGCTGAGCAGTTACCAATACATTTCCAGCAGCATCTTTTATAGGAACGATATATTTGGAAGCTTCTGTTGCATCTTTAAAGATATAGGCAAGTCCAGCGGCCTGTCCTGTATTGGCAATTGTACTGTTTACAAATCCCCATGAAAAAGGATTTCCGGACTGAGCATTGAAATATACATTGGTGGATAACCTGTTCATATCAGAAATGTTAAAGGCATATCCAAGATTGGCTACCACTCTGTTTTTGATGGCGAAATTGGAAGTGGTCAGTTTCGGATCATTAGGCGTAAGAGACTGGTTCATCTGCCAGTTACTTTCCATAGAGTTTCTGATACCATTGGTGATATCTTTAGCATCTCCGTAAGTATAAGCTACAAAGAAATTAAATCCGAAATCATACGACTTTGAAAGCTGTGCTGTCAGGTTATAACGATATCCTTCTTTGGTATTGGATAAAAGATAAGCGTTAGAGAAGTTACTGTTGATATTTGTGGTATAGACCGGCATTTCATGGTTCGTATCATAGCTGTAATAGGTCACATTATCCGTCTTGTTCACCTGCTGGAATTTCAGATCATAAAGTACTTTTGTATAGATTCCTTCCAAGGTTAATTTATATCCTGCCAAAGTATAATCAAAAGCTAATGAACTTCTCCACACTCTTGGCATTTTAAAATTATTATCAATAAGATCTACCTGTACTTTTGAAGAGTTCTGCCATTTCGGGAAATTGGCACTGTTCAGTGGATCTCCGTTGGCAGCAAGCTGTGCTGGTGTCGGTGCATTATAATCATAACTTCCAAAACCTACTCCATCATTATAATAAGCATATCCTAACCATGCGAAAGGAATTCTTCCTACAAAAATCCCTGATCCTCCTCGTAGTACCATCGATCTGTTTTCTGTAAGATCAATCGTAAATCCAAGTCTTGGAGAAAATGTTGGCTTATTCAGGTAGTTGTTGGTAAGCTGGCTCAATGGAGTATAATTGTAAGTATTTCCAGCATTTGGATCCTGAGGAGAATTGGTTACCAGTGGACTTAATTGTGGTTTATTTGGTAAATCTGTATAATCTACTCTTACACCTGGTGAAAGTCTCACTCTTCCCCAGTTGATTTCATCCTGAAGATACATAGAAAGCAGATTTACTTTATATTGTGCATAAGGATTATCAAAAAGGGTATCTCTGCTGTCTCCGTTGAAAGGGTAAGTACCTCTTATCCTTGCAGGTGTTCCATTATAAAAATCAGTTAAGTTTTTATAGGAAATTCTTCCGTTCAAAGCATTTACAAAACCATAATCAATATTGTAGAGCTCATTGTGAGTTCCCAGTAAAAAGGTATGATTTCCTTTTTTGTAAGTAAGATTATCTGTGATTTCAAAAGTTTTCTGCTTCATATTGAAAACAGTAGCCTCTCTGTCATTTCCCAGCAAGATTGTTCCTCCGTTGTAAGCAATTTCCACTTGTGGAAACATTGCATTACCAGAAGTAGGATCTCTGTAATCATGAATAGAAGAATATCCAACCACTAAATTGTTGCTCCATTGATCATTAAAACGGCTTTTCAGCTCAAGTGTAGTGGTAGACGCTGTATTTTTCTGAATGAAATCCATGCTGGAAAATCTGAAATTAGCTCCATCTCTTTCCAGGTTGGATGCCTGTGAAAATACTGTATTGTTTTTAATGGATAAAGTATGTTTATCATTAATTTTCCAATCTAACTTATTGAAAAGTTTAGAACTTTCAGAGAAGTTATTGTACTGGTTAAAGCTTCCTACATTGAATCCATATTTATTTCGTACAAAATCTGAAATCTGTTGAGCAACCTGTTCATTCACCAAAGCTCCAGGATCGTTGGCGTTATAGAAAACAGGATCCGTTCTTTTGGTATATTCAAGATTGGTAAACAGAAACACCTTATCTCTAACCACCGGCAATCCTACTCTTCCTCCATAGATAAAATCTTCAAAATCACTCGGCATTTTAGAATTATCTCCTACTCTGTTTCTTCCTGTAATGGCTGCATTTCTTCCATATGCGTAAATAGATCCGGTAACATCATTACTCCCACTACGGGTTACCGCATTAATACTTCCTCCAAGGAAATTCCCCAATTTTACGTCGTAAGGTGCAATATACACCTGTACATCCTGAATAGCATCCAGACTTATTGAATTGGAACGCGTACTGCTTCCCGGCATTCCTGAAGTACCAGTCTGCCCTCCCAATGAAGGACTGAAACCAATAGCATCATTATTGATAGACCCGTCAATCGTTACGTTATTATAACGGAAATTGGTTCCGTTGAAAGAGTTGTTAGCACTCTGAGGAACCAGTTTGGTTACATCCTGAATTCCACGATTGATATTCGGAAGACCGGAAATCTGAGCCTGGCTGATTCCTACTCCGTATTTTGCTGTAGTTTTTTTGGAAGTAATTTTTACCTCATCAATTGTTTTCTCTTTGCTTCCTACTTCTACTACAGGTAGGTCATTATTTCCTAAAGAAAGCTGCAGATTCGGGTTTTCATAGATCACCTGTGATCCGTCAGAAATTTCAATTTTGTAAGGTCCTCCCGGTTGAAGGTTATCTAAACTGAACTGCCCTTTGCTGTTACTTTTTGTTTCAAAGGTACTGTTGGTAGGAATGTGTACTACCTTTACTGTGACTTCGGAAGAGATTCCCTTTAATCTTCCAAAAATTTTAGAGCTGGTTTCCTGTGAAAATGCAAACCCAAATGATAACAGAGCAAAAGCACAGATGATTTTTTTCTTCATATTTTATTCGCTATAAACTTGGTGTAAAATTATATCTAGTAAAAACGAAGTATGGTAACATAGAATTAACATTACGTAACAGAATGTTTAACATTTCCTTAAAAAAAACTTAATAGAAAGAGGGTCAAAATTTTAAAAAATTTTCTAGACAACATTTAAAAAACGTTCTATTTTTCAGGTATCTCAAAAGGTTTCAATTTCTTAAAATTCTACTATGAACAACTATTCTCTGTTGAAGTATTTTCCGTAGAAACCATAGAATGCTCTGATTTTTTTGGTTTATATTTGTGTTTATTGTTTAATACCAAAACTACAGATATGAAATTCGGACAAGTAGAAGATCCTTCAAAAATAGATTTCACATTACCCAAAGATCATCCTAGAACCAAAGAAATGCTGGCTCTTAATAAAAAAGGGCTGGAAAACATTTCTATAGGATGTGCTAAATGGAACAAAACGGACCTTAAAGGATTTTATCCTAAAGGAACTAAGGATGAGTTAACTTATTATGCCACTCAGTTTAATTCTATCGAGCTGAATGCTACTTTCTATGGAATGCCCACTCCAGATCAGGTAAAAACCTGGAAAGAAAAAACTCCGGAAAATTTTAAATTCTTCCCTAAGATCACCAATACTGTTTCCCACTTCAGAAGACTGATTGATGTTACTGATCCCGTGACTCATTTTGCTTCTGCTATTATCAATTTTGATGAGAAACTGGGAATGGCTTTTCTTCAGCTTCACGATAATTTTAAACCTAAAGATTATGACAGGCTGGAAAAATTCGTAAAAGAATGGCCTAAAGAAGTTCCGTTAGCAATCGAACTCCGAAATACGGAATGGTTTACCGATGAGGAAATTCTGAATACAACCTGTGATCTTTTTGAAGCCCATAATATCACCAATATCATTGTAGATACTGCCGGAAGAAGAGATATGCTTCATATGCGCCTTACTACTCCTAATGCATTTATTCGCTATGTAGGAGCTAATGCTGAAAGTGACTACGAAAGACTGGATGACTGGTTGAAACACCTTACCCAATGGAAAAAAGAAGGTCTTCAGAATCTTTATTTCTTCGTACACCAGAATATTGAAAAAGCTTCTCCTTTATTATCTGCTTATTTTATCAAGAAGATGAATGAAGAATGGAAAACTGATATTCATATTCCGCAAATGGCAACAGAAAGTACCGGAACACTTTTTTAGTACAAAGGATTGCTGAGATAAAATTAAATAAGCTACATTCAGTTAATCTCTTACAGTCGATTCATTCCTTTTCGTAACGAAAAAAATCGTATATTAGAGTATAATGTATTTCACTAAACATTATGCTTTAAAACATAAATTATGGAAAAGGAAATTTGTACAATCAGCATTGCTACCAACTGGCTTGGTGATGAATATATTTTTTATGAAAATCATACCATAAAAAGAGTATATGACAGCCACAGTTTAAATTCCAATAAGAGCGAATGGCTTGATCCTAAAGAAATCAGTAAACAAAATAAGGATAAACTTGTCAAAGCCTGTCCTGAAGAATTTAAGGAACAGATTATGCAGATTCTGGATTATCCTTAATAAAAACTAAAAAGGTAATGAGTTTCCAATACTCATTACCTTTTTTATTTATTTTTTCTAAGCAGCAATACAAGATTGAGAAACAGAAGCAGAAAGTCCAGCGTAATCCAGATTCCTAATTTTGTATTCTCATAGTTATAGGCATCTACCTGCTTTTTGGCCGCATCAGACAGCTTCATACTTTGATTGATATAATTCTGTACTTCTACAATCTGATCAATGTTTTTATTGGGTACAGAATGTTGAGAAAAATAGACTAAGTTTTTCTTTCCAAGATAGCCTACAATCCAGTATTCATCAGACTTATCCATTTTCAGATATTCTATTCTGTAATATTCCGGACGTATTTTTCCGATATGTTTAGGCTCAAGGGTTGTATTTTGATCTGTTTTATCTACTTTGATTAAGTAAAAATCCAATGCCTGTGGAAGTTTATTAACCACCTGAAGCCCCACAGAATTATCCACAAATGCCACAGCACTTTTCTTGATAAACCAATACGTAAAAACAGAAATTGAAAAAACAACTGTTACAATACGAAACAGCTTTGCCCACTTGGCCATACTTCCTGATTTAACCTTAAACAGGACCAACGAAAGGACACAAGCCAGAAATATGATAAAAATAATGAGTGTCATATTTTACAAAGATACTTCTTCTCTCTATTTTATCCATATCTGAGGCCAATTTTTAATTTTAACCAGCCCTAAAAATTGGTTTTCTATCTTTATATTCCTTTGAGTTAACCAAGTATATCTGTTCATAAAAATATCCGAACAAATAATGTCGTATACAATATTTGTTCGGATTGTTAATTTTTGACAGGCAGAATCAGATTTAATTCATTCTAATTTTATTTTTTCTACTCTACATTCCATTCTTTATAAAACTGATCAAGGAAATTCAACATATAATTGTGTCTTTCTTCTGCCATTTGTTTTCCCTTTTCAGTGTTCATCATATCTTTTAGCAGCAGCAGCTTTTCATAGAAATGATTGATCGTTGTACCGTTAGATTTTTTATATTCTTCTTTTGACATTCCTAATTTGGGTTTCATATCCGGATGATACATCAGATTATTTTTAAAGCCTCCAAAGTTGAATGTTCTGGCAATTCCTATAGCTCCTATCGCATCAATACGATCGGCATCCTGAACAATCTGAAGTTCAATAGGTGGATTTTCTGGTGCCTGATCTCTGTTTTTGAACGAAATATTTTCAATCACAAATAAAACCTTCTGAATAGTTTCTTCAGATACATTCTGTTCTTCAAGAAAGATTCTTGATATTTTGGGAGCAATGGTTTCATCTCCGTTATGAAATTTAGGATCGGCAATATCGTGAAGAAGTGCAGACAACTCTACTACCTCTTTGTCACAATCTTCTGTTTCTGCTATCTGAGCAGCCAGTTTCCAGACTCTTTCAATATGGAACCAGTCATGACCTGCTTCTGCTCCTTCTAATTTTTCTTTTACAAATGCTACTGTGTTGTCAATCGTACTTTTCATTTATCTATCAGTTCATTTAAAATAATATCCCATAGTTTGCTGTTGTAGCTTCTAAAAAAATTGATATGTCCGATTTCATTTTTATCCGATTCTGAAGCAGCTACGAGCCTGTAAGTAGGTTTAAGATTTGAATAGGTATTATTTAATAAACTTAATACTCCTTTTTCTGTAAGCCATATATCATCTTCAGCCCGGATTACAAATACTTTCTGGGTCAAATTTTTAGAAAAGTCATCAATTTTTTCCAACAGCTTGTTGGTTGATTTCCTGTTTAAAATTAAGGTTCTCCAGTCATATGCGCAATTTTTTGGAAGACTTTCTCCCAATCCAAACCAATGTGCAGGGAAATATCCTAGCAATGAAGTTGTTAATGGCTGGGCAATTCCAAAGCCTAAATATGCTTCAACTTTTGTTCTCCCTTTAAGGTTTCCTACAAAGGCATTTTGTGTTCCTACAAAAACAAATTCTTCAAAGATGTTGGAATCTTCATTCATTCCGAGAATGAGTGCGCCTACTGAATGGCCCAAACAGTACTTTTTATAGTCTTTAAATTCTGATTTGATATATTGAGTGATCGCTTTATAATCTTTCGAACCCCAAAGCCTCATAGAGCCACGAAATCCTCTCATATTTTTCGGTTTGGAAAGTCCTATTCCTCTGTAATCATAGGTAATAACTGTAAATCCCTGTTCACAAAAGTAGCTGGCAAAAGAAAAATAGACCTGCTGCTTTACCCCTGTTGCTGAGTTGATCAGTAATAGTTTCCCATTATCTCTTTCCGGCTTAAATAAATGGGCAACGAGAGTAATATGGTCTTCGGTGGTCAGTATTAGTTTTTCCATAATATAAAAAAAGAAAAAATCCACTATAAAAGTGGACATTTTACTTATATGTTTATGTTAAGTTTCAAACTTTTGATATGTTGCAAATAGCTTTAAGAAAAGAAATCTGAAATTCTCGGAAGCCCTGTCTGAGATCCTTTGCCTCCTGAAACTCTTGAGGAAACTTCATTTCCGAATTTCACACATTCTTCGATAGAATTCCCATGGCACAATGCAATGGCAAATCCTGACGTAAAGGCATCCCCCATCCCCATTTTATATACTTTTTCGTCCTTATCGTTTCTGTAATATTTCATTTCTGTACCATCAAAATAAATGGTGGAGTTGGTATCATCTCTTACAAATACTTTATTGAAGTACTTTTTAAGAACTTCTTCTCTTTTCTCTTCCCCAAAAATAACGTACAGTTCATTACTTTTAGCCACAATAAAGTCAACCATTTCTAAAATTTCTTCGTTGACTCTCATTGCCGGAGACGCATATAACCCTACTTTCTTTCCGTATTTCTTAGCTTTTCTAACGGTATGCTCTACAACATCCATAGAAACTTCAAGCTGTACCAGCACAAGATCTGTAGTATGAAAATATTTATCGGCTTCGTCTATATGCGATTTGCTAAGATGCTTATTGGCTGCCGGTACTACCACAATAGCAGCATTTCCGTGAGAAGTTGTTACATAGGCAGTTCCTGTAGCTTCTTTATCTGTTTCATGAACAAATCCTACATTTACATTTTCGCTTACCAGATTCCTCATGATCTGTTGCCCAAGAGGATCCATCCCAACGCATCCGATAAAGTATACACTGGCTCCCAACCTGGCCGTACCTACTGACTGATTAGCACCTTTACCTCCAAAATAACTATCTGATTTGATGGCTAAGACGGTTTCATTAGGCAAAGGAAGTTTTTCGGTTTCAAGAACCAAATCTATCGATGAGCTGCCCACAACAATAATACGAGGTTGTTCTGATGAGAAATTCATTGTGTTTTGTATTAGCTTTAAAATTTATAACTGACAAAATTGTGTCTCAAAAATAACTAATTTATAATTAACTTATTTCAATAAATTCAGTAATTATTTTCACTGGCTGTTGATCTTTGTTGTAAGCTATATAACTGGCATAAAATCCTTCTCCATATCCGGTTTCAAAAGCAAAGATAGTTCCGGGATGTTCTTTTGCCGGTTTAAGAAAGGCGTATTGATCTATTGCTCCGTTTTCATCAAAGAAATAGTCATGGAAAAATTCTTCATAGATTCCCATAAAATCACCTCCTTTATTTTGATATAATCTTTGTTCCAGTTCATTAAGGCTGTTTTGGGTATCTACATCCATCAGACATCCCATCCCACTTTCTACAGGATATCCAAAAACTTCTCCTTCTTCAAGATCTTTTATTTTCTGCCCTGCTGTAGTAGCCATTTTCCATTCTTTAATTTCAGAATTATTGAATATAATTTCGGCATAGGCTACACAGTTACTTTCTCTTTCTTTGTGAAGCATTACTGTGAAATCTCCTTTCGGAAATTCCGTAGTAAAAGGAAGCATATCGTTGGTGATCAATGGATCACAAGCCACCAGTTTCCCGCTTGAAAGATAAATCTTTCCTACTTCAAAACTTTCAAGCAACGGACTTTCTACAAAGTCTTTCGAGAATAGTTTTTGTATGTTTTCTATATGTGTCATTGTATTTATTCTTTAAACCATCAGGCTGGATACAATTATTCATGTGTATCCAGCCTGAGATTTTGACAAAATTTATTGTCTATACTTTATAAACTTTTCAGTTTCTCTTCAAGGATCGCAATCTTATCCTGAGCGTCTTTTTGCTTCTTACGTTCACCTTCTACAACTTCCGGCTTAGCATTGGCAACAAACTTCTCATTGGAAAGCTTCTTTTCTACTGAAACTAAGAATCCTTTTAAATATTTCACTTCTTCTTCAGTTTTAGCCTTTTCTTCTCCTAAATCTAAGTTTTCACTTAAAGGAATCGAAACTTCAGTTGCTCCTACAAGGAAAGTAAAGCTAGGCTTATCAGTTTTCTGTCCAAAATGAATTTCAGAAACATTAGCTAATTTTCTTACTACCGCTTCGTTGGCAAATTCAGATGCATTGGTAAATACTTCAACTGCTTCTCTTGGTGAAATTCCCTTTGTCTGGCGGTAATTTCTAACTCCCGAAATCAATTCAGCTGTAATTTCAAAGTTTTTAATGACTTCTTCATTAAAGCTATCCGCCTCCTTCTGCTGAGCAATAACAAGCGCTTCATCAATGCCTCTCTCTGAAATCAATTGCCAGATCTCTTCAGACTGGAATGGCATGAACGGATGAAGCAGCTTCATCAGTTCTTCAAAGAAATAGATCGTTTTATGATATACTTCTTTAGAAATTCCTTCTCCATAATTAGGTTTGATCGCCTCAAGATACCAACCACAAAAATCATCCCAAATTAATTTGTAGATCAAATGCAATGCATCAGAAATTCTGAATTTCTCGAATTGATCATTAATTTCGGCAATTGTTTTATTCAATTTATTTTCAAACCATTCAATAACCTGAGTGTCTGTAGCAATAGCAGGCTTATCTTCATGATTCCACATGTTGATCAGACGGAATGCATTCCAGATCTTCGTCATAAAGTTTCTTCCCTGAAGCATTAAATCTTCATCAAAAAGAAGGTCATTTCCTGCTGCAGAGCTCAATAGAATTCCTACACGTACTCCATCTGCTCCATATTTATCCATTAATTCAAGAGGATCCGGAGAGTTTCCAAGAGATTTTGACATCTTTCTTCTCTGCTTATCTCTTACAATTCCTGTAAAATACACATTCTTAAATGGAACTTCTTTTCTGTATTCCAATCCGGCCATAATCATTCTGGCTACCCAGAAGAAAATAATATCCGGACCTGTAACCAGATCAGATGTTGGATAATAATAGTTGATATCTTTATTTTCAGGATCAAGCAATCCGTCAAATACAGACATTGGCCATAACCAAGATGAGAACCATGTATCCAATGCATCATCATCCTGTCTAAGGTTTTCTATCGTCAGAGTTGAATTCCCTGTTTTTTGTTTTGCCAGTTCTAAAGCAGTTTCTTTAGTTTCTGCAACTACAAAATCTTCATCACCTTCTCCATAGTAATAAGCAGGAATCTGCTGTCCCCACCAAAGCTGACGGGAAATATTCCAGTCGCGGATGTTCTCCATCCAGTGTTTGTAGGTATTTTTAAACTTCTCAGGATAGAATTTTACTTCGTCATCCATTACTACATCCAAAGCGGGCTTAGCAATTTCAGACATTTTAAGGAACCACTGTACTGAAACTTTAGGCTCAATAACAGCACCTGTTCTCTCGGAAGTTCCTACTTTATTTACATAATCTTCTGCTTTCAGCAAAAGATCTTTTTCTTCAAGTTCTTTAGCGATCTGCTTTCTTACATCAAATCTGTTCTTTCCGGCATAATGTAAACCATGTTCGTTAAGATTTCCGTCATCATCCAAAGCATCAATCATCTTTAACTGATGTTTCTGTCCTATTTCATAGTCATTGATATCGTGAGCAGGAGTAATTTTCAATGCTCCTGTTCCGAATTCTATATCCACATATTCATCCTCAATAATCGGGATCACTCTGTTTACAATCGGTACGATTACATTTTTACCTTTCAGGTGAGCATATCTTTCGTCATTCGGATTGATACATACTGCTGTATCCCCAAAAATGGTTTCAGGACGTGTAGTGGCTACTGAAAGGAACTCTTCTGAACCTTCAATTTTATATTTAAGAAAATATAATTTTCCGTTTTGTTCTTTAAAGATTACTTCTTCGTCAGAAATATTAGTCTTTGCTTCCGGATCCCAGTTGACCATTCTATAGCCTCTGTAGATCAGCCCTTTATTATATAGGTCTACGAAACTTTTGATAACCTGTTGAGAAAGTTTATCTTCCATGGTGAAACGGGTTCTGTCCCAATCACATGAACATCCCAGTTTTTTCAGCTGTTCTAGGATAGTCCCGCCATACTTATTGGTCCAGTCCCATGCATGAGTTAAAAATTCCTCACGCGTAATATCTGACTTATTGACTCCTTCAGACTTCAGTTTAGCAACAACTTTAGCTTCAGTAGCAATTGAAGCGTGATCTGTTCCCGGAATCCAACAAGCATTAAATCCGCGCATTCTTGCACGACGGACCAGAACATCTTGAATGGTATTGTTCAGCATATGCCCCATGTGTAGTATCCCCGTCACATTTGGTGGAGGAATAACTATGGTATATGGTGGTTTGTCATTAGGTTCTGAGTGGAAAAATTTGTTTTCCAACCAGTAATTGTACCATTTTTGTTCTGTTTCCTGTGGATTGTACTTTTCTGAAATCTGCATAAATTCTATTTCTTTGGCTTGCAATTTGCAAAAATAGTCTAAAGAAAAAAATTTTTAAGCATGAATTAAAATAATTTTTAACTTTGTTTCACAAAATTTATCTAACAAACGTATTAACATTCAAGAATATGAAAAAATTAATTGCAGGAATTGCACTATTCGGGACATTTGCTCTTGCATCTGCACAAACTATTACATTTGATAAAACGACTTTCGATTACGGAACTATTAAGCCTAGTGCTGATGGTACAAGATTCTTTACTGTAACGAACTCAGGTGATAAGCCTTTGATTCTTTCAAATGTAAAACCTTCTTGTGGATGTACGACTCCTGAATTCAGTCAAGATCCTATCATGCCTGGAAAGTCTGCTAAGATCAAAGTTGGATACAACACAGCGATCCCTGGCCCTTTCAACAAAATGATTGAGGTTTTCTCTAATGACCCTGCAAATAGCAGAAGTGTAATCTACATCAAAGGTAACGTAGATGCTAATGCTCCTGAGCCAAAAGTATTGACTCCTGCTGAACAGAAAGAAGCTGCTAAAGCTGAGAAAAAAGCTGCAAAACTTGCAAAAAAGGCTGCTGCGAAGTAATCTCTACTCAAAAAAATAAAAGAACCGTCTCCAATGAGGCGGTTTTTTTATTACATTTATGTTTGATTAGGTGGCAGATGATAGGTAATAGATGGCAGCAAATGTATTGACGTTTATCAAATATATTATTTAGGTTTTGGCGAAGCCTTCGGATTTATTTATCTTTAACATGGCTGGGCTAAAGCCCACCCCTATTGAATTTTAATAACTTAATCTTTTAATCTTTTAATCTTTTAATCTTTTAATCTTTTAATCTTTTAATCTTTTAATCTTTTAATCTTTTAATCTTTTAATCTTTTAATCTTTTAATCTTTTAATCTTTTAATCTTTTAATCTTTTAATCTTAAAAATATATGGACACCGATTTCTCAGATAACTTTAAGGTAAGTGAAAAATTTTCGATAAAAAAAACATCAACGTCTTATAAAGGAAAGCTCGCGAAAGAAGAAGGAGAGCAAATGCTGATTCAGGAGAAAGAAAAACTTCGTGAGTTACAGGAAAAATTATATGCTGACGGAAGCCAGTCTTTGCTTGTTGTATTACAGGCTATGGATGCGGCAGGAAAAGACAGTATGATAGAGCATGTTTTCGGGGGAGTGAATCCTCAGGGATGTAATGTGACCAGTTTTAAAACACCAAGCTCCAAAGAATATTCTCATGACTTTTTATGGAGACATTATCTGGCACTACCACAGAAAGGCATGATCGGAATTTTCAACCGTTCTCACTATGAAAGTGTTCTCGTTTGTAAGGTGCACCCTGAATATAATTTGAGCGAAAAAACATGGTCTTCCGTAAAAGATTTTGATGCTAAATTCTGGGAAAACAGGTATGAAAGTATCCGTAACTTTGAAAAACACCTTTCACAAAACGGAACTACAGTTGTTAAAATCTTTTTGCATGTTTCTAAGGATGAACAGAAAAAAAGACTTCTGGACAGAATTGACGAACAGGAAAAAAACTGGAAATTCTCTGCAGGTGATCTTCCGGAAAGAGCATTATTCGACCAGTATATGGAAGCCTATGAAACAGCCATCAATGAAACCTCAAAAGATGATGCTCCATGGTATGTACTTCCTGCAGACAGTAAGTGGTTTGCAAGAGTAGCGGCCATTCAGATCATTATTGATACTCTGGAGAAAATGAATCCTAAATATCCTACTCTTTCTGATAAAGACAGACAGGAATTACAGGAATCTAAAAAACAGTTGGAAAGTGAATAAATTGGGTTGAAATTTAGAGGCTTGAAGATGGAGGTTTAAAATTATTACGTTAAAAACTTCACTCTTCCAGCCTCTAACTTCCAGCTTTTTAAAAAAAATCACGAGAAAATCTATAAGCCGGATTTTGTACTTCCGAAGAAGTGCCTGTTATTTATCTACGCATTACATTACTGCAATACTTGAGCTGATTACCCCTCGGTTTTCAGGACGAGCCGCCCCTATTTCCATTGCTGAAAAGAACCGATATACTTACCATTGCACCGCAAAGAGTTTACCTGGTTTCACTACAGCCGAACTGTACTTGCTTTCTGTTGCACTTGTCCTACCCTCACGGGTGACGGATGTTATCCGCTTTGCTGCTCTATGGTGTCCGGACTTTCCTACCCTTGCCGAAACAAGAATCAACAAGCCGATTTTCTCGCGGAGGCAAAGGTACACAAATTTTGTGGTAAAAAGGTAAAGAGTAAAAGGACTCAAGAGTTTTTAGCCCAATGTAAATAATATTGATTGAAAAATATCTTTCCTTTGCTTTTTGATGAAAATATAGAGTATTATTCAAATATTACTCTGGATCTTTAGGTCTTCTTCGATTTTCTTTTTTTTTACCGTTTTACGATTTTTAATTATAATTTTCACCAATTACTACTTTATTATTATCTTCGTGCCATTATATATCTATGGATTCCAGAGAAAAAGAATTTGCGCAGCTTATCAAAGATAATCAGGGACTGATTATTAAAGTATCGCGTTTGTATACCAATTCTCTGGAAGATGAAGAGGATCTTTTCCAGGAAATCGTGTTACAGCTCTGGAGAAGTTATGATTCTTTCAAAGGAAACTCTAAAATTTCCACATGGATGTACCGTGTAGCGCTCAATACAGCCATTACCCTCTTTAGAAAAAAAAGCAAAAGCCTTCCTACGAATGAATTGGACATCAACCACAAGGATTTTGTGGAAGATGACGATGAAAAACAGCAGCAGGTATCACTTTTGTATACTGTAATCAAGACTCTTCCTAATGTAGAAAGAGCCATTGTCATGATGTATCTTGACGATCTGCCTTACAAGGACATCGCAGAAAACCTCGGAATCACTGAAGTCAATGCACGCGTGAAAATGAACAGATTAAAGAAAACCCTTAAAGAACAGATGGAAAAATATGCCTGAATTTGATTTAGATAGCTTTAAGAAAACATGGCAGGAACAACCTGTACAGCATAAATATGACAACACTGAGATTCTTCAGATGTTGAACAGAAAGTCGCGTAACTATGTGAAATATATTTTCTGGATCAGTGTCGTAGAATTTCTTTTCTTTTCAGTATTAGGACTATTTTACTTTTTCCCGGAAGAGGAATCAGACAGTTTCCGTAAAATGTTGGAAAGATTAGGTGCTCAGGAAGCTCCTGAAGTAGAAAACAACTTCGGGCATGCTTATTTAGCGATAAAGGTCTTAAGTTTATTGATAACAGCATATTTTGTACTGAAATTCTACCAGAATTACCGAAGAATCAAGATTGAGGAAAATCTGAAGGGTCTTATCACCAGAATCATTAAATTCAAAACAACAGTCAATGCGTTCATTCTCATCAGCATTGTATTATTGTTAATATTCACTTTTGTATTGGTGGCTTTTATCTTTTATATATTAGATTCTCAGAATATACAGCCAAGTGGTTCCAATCTTACTATTATTATCGTGGGGATTGTCGTAAGTACATTGCTTGCGATTTCTATGATCTGGTTTTACTACAGGCTTGTATATGGTACTATTATCAGAAAGCTTGATAAAAATCTGAAGCAGCTTAAAGAAATAGATTCTCAGGAAAATTAATCTACATAGGCATAGTTCGGGATATAATTGTTAATTTTATTCCACCAAATCTTAAACTATGCCCTTATCTTATGTGTATGGAACTTCTGAGGTGCCATTATTAGGCCAGACCATCGGAGCCAATCTTAAAAGTACTGTCGAAAAATATCCCCATCAAGAAGCATTAGTCTGTGTTCATCAGAATTACAGAGCTACTTATCAGGAATTTTACAATCAGACAACAGCTGTCTCAAAAGCTTTACTATTTTTAGGAGCAAAAGCAGGCGACAGAATCGGAATCTGGTCTTCCAACCGCTATGAATGGGTACTTTTGCAATATGCGACTGCAAGAATAGGAACTATTTTAGTGAATATCAATCCGGCCTATAGAACTCACGAACTGACCTATGTACTCAATCAATCGGAAGTTCGCTTTATTTTTTCTTCTTTAAGCTTTAAGACCAGTAATTATAAAGAAATGGTTGAATATGCAAAAGAAGTATGTCCAACCCTTGATCACGAAATATTCTTTGATGAAAACTGGGAAGAATTTGTGAATAACGGACAGGAAATTTCAGATGAAGTGCTTCATAGTTTTGAAGAACATGTACAGTTTGACGATCCGGTTAATATTCAATATACTTCCGGAACGACCGGTTTTCCGAAAGGAGTTACCCTTTCCCATCATAATATTCTCAATAATGGTTATTTTATTGGTATCAGACTAAAATATACTGAGAAAGACCGCGTCTGCATTCCTGTACCTTTTTACCACTGCTTTGGGATGGTCATCGGAAATATGTGCTGCACAGCTCACGGAGCCTGTATGGTAATCCCGAATGACAGTTTTGATCCGGAGATTACTTTAAAAGCTGTTTCAGACGAAAAATGTACTTCTTTGTATGGAGTACCCACCATGTTTATTGCTGAACTGGCCGTAAAAAATTTTGACACCTATGATTTTTCAAGCCTAAGAACCGGCGTTATGGCAGGCTCTGTATGTCCTCCTGAAATCATGAAGAAAGTAGAAAGCCTGATGAATATTAAAGAAATGAGTATCTGCTACGGAATGACAGAAACTTCACCTGTATCTACTCAGACTTTAATAGGAACACCGCTGGAGAAACAGGTTGGTACCGTAGGAACTGTTCAGGATCACCTTGAAATAAAAATCATTGATGAAAGCGGCAGAACTTTAAAACGTGGGGAGCATGGGGAACTTTGCACCAGAGGATATTCTGTGATGCTTAAATACTGGAATGATCCTGAAAACACGAAGAAAGTACTGGATGATGCCCGCTGGATGCATACCGGAGATATGGCAGTAATGGATAAAGATGGCTATATTACCATTTCAGGAAGGATAAAAGACCTGATTATCCGTGGTGGAGAAAATATTTCCCCTAAGGAAATTGAAGACTTTTTATATACGTATACCAACATTCTTGATGTCCAGATTATTGGGGTTCCCAGTGAAAAATTCGGGGAAGAAGTAATGGCGTGGGTAAAAGTGAGAAAAGGATTTACTATTACTGCTGAAGAGCTACAAGAATACTGCAAAGGAAGAATTGCCCATTATAAAGTTCCGAAATACTGGAAATTTGTAGATGAATTTCCAATGACCATTTCCGGAAAAATAAGAAAGGTGGAAATGCGGGAGATTTCAATGAAAGAACTTGAATTAGGTAGCTTTAAAGATTAACTCAACACAAATAAAACGATAAATAGATTAACATCCATTATCAAAAAACCTGTTTAATCTTTAAACAGGTTTTTTGATATGAATTTACTTTTGAATAACTGCTTATCTTTAATTACCAGAAAACCCTGAACATTTTATAGTTCAAAATAATTCAGACATACTTATTCAGGTTCTGCAATTCCGAGGAAAATTACAACTCCATCACCACCGGGATTATCAAAAACATCTACCAGAGCTGACGGTTTCCAGTTGTTCATACACCAAAGATTTCCTGCGCCGTCAATATTCGTTGAAGTAAGTCTCATAATAGGCTGATAACATTGCATTCGTAACTCTTCGTGTTTTGACTCGTGCAATTTTGGTTGATGCTGAGTACCATATAAAGGATATCCGTTCGCTAAAGTAACCTCAGAACCTCCTGTAGGAAGAGTAAGCAGCATTGCTGTTTCCGGCTTTGAGGGATCACGAAGCATCGTTACTCCAAAAGGTCCCTGCATATCCAGCCCAGAATTATTCTTAAAATCCGTTTCATGACCAAAATTGGCTAGAAAAACTGTCTGATTTTTATCTATTTTAACTCCCCATGGAGCATAAGTATTGACATCATAATATCCCATAATGGTTGAAAGATCTTGACTAAGAACTGTAGCACGGCTGCTGCTTACTCCTACCACAACAACATTTCCATCTCCATTTATTGCAATCTGACGAAGTGATTCATACCCTTCCTGTTTATTGGCACTTTCAGAATAATTGCTAAACCAGCTATGGGTAACCACCAATTGATCTTCCTCAATTGTAACTTTATAAACCGCTGAAAAGGCACAGTTTTCAGGAAAATCTTTATCATAATTTCCAATACAAGAAACATAAGCACTTCCTTTGTGATCAGGAGTTACATCAAATATTTTCAAATAAGGGGTTCGGGTTGGTAACGGAGGTAAGCCTGGAGATTTTTTTACAGGAAATTCAGTACAGATAAGGGTGAGGGCTGCAGTGGGACCTTTCTCAAAGTCGTTATCCTCTGGTTTTAAATAAACCACTACAGCACTTGGTTCGTTTTCAAAAGGATAAACTCCTGGCTTGGCAGGCGCAAAAGGTTCCTGACAACCTACTGAAGCCATCCAAAGGTTCCCCTGATTATCATATTCCATTCCCTGGACACGGGAAAGTCCTAATGTAAAGCCATTGGAAGGACTTACGGGCTTTCCGTCTTTATAATAAAAACGAGAAATACTTCCCTCTTGTGGATTATTATATTCTGAGCCCCATCCGAAGTTTCCGAAAGAAATATATTTTTTATCAGGGCTAACGGCAGCTCCAAAAGCTACTCCAAGTAATCCGCCACCCTGAACCGGAGAAAAATCGGCAGGCGTAGCATCATATTTGTAAACAGGGCAATGAGTTCCGGAATCCGGAGAACCCGCCCGAAAGTTATTAGCAATCCATGCGTTATCATCTGCATCAAAAACAACAAAGGCTGCACCACTCGGAATAAAGTTCTTAGCTCCTGATGAATTACTTTTTAATGTAAGAGTCCAGTTATTAGGAATCTTTTGATCCTCGGTCATATTTTTCATTGAGACTAATGAATCAGAGTAGATTTCTTCCAATCCAAAAAGCATCTGATAAATATTACCTGCATTATTACAGGGATCATGCAGTAGATTTCTTATTGCCTGAAGGAAATTTTTGTTTGATTCAGAAGGTTCATGCCACGCATAATCCAAAAATTGTCTGTAAAAAGGCTTTCCTGTACTGATGATTGGATTTGTTATAGAATAATAGTATAAATTACATAAAGAGTTGAACATTGGATAACTGTTCGTTTCAAAACCGTTTGGCGAAGTACTGATCATATCTCCGATGGCTCCTTCTGTTTTATACAGATTCTTCTTCATTCCATAAGAGATTTTCACATTTCTCTCAGTTCCTGAAATGTGTACTGCTCCATCGTCATCTACTTTTGTCATACGTGCAAATGTATAGATTGAAGCAATAGAGGATTCAGGATTCACAATGACTGGAAAAAGGATATCAGGAAGATAAAATGTTGCTAATAAACTTAAAGGTTCACCGTCAATTTTGTATACAGTATTATCAATTATATATTCATGTATCCAAACGGTTACAGCATAATATTCAGATTCTGCATTCTTAATTTCAACACTGAAAGTGTTGCCTTCAAATGACGTTTTGTTATTAACAGCGCCAATGAAATTTTCAGCAATTCCAAAAACTTGGAAACTCCCTGAAGTGATGGTTATATTCTTCACCTCAACACTAAATTGAACGGTTTTTGTGGACATAAGCAAATGATTAATTGTTCAGTTAGAAATTAATCAAATGTCGGAATAAACGATTGGATTTTATTCAGTAGAAATACGGTACTGAAATAAGTTACAGAAGATCTTTATGTTACAATATGGATGAAAATCTAAACATGTTCAATAATAAAAAAAGCATTCCAAATTGAAATGCTTTTTTATATTGTTAAAGTTCTTTTCTTAACCTCGCGACAGGAATATTGAGTTGTTCACGATATTTAGCAATCGTTCTTCTGGCAATATTATAGCCCTGTTCTTTCAGAATGACTACTAATGCATCATCTGTAAGTGGTTTTCTCTTATTTTCTTTGCTGATCACTTCCTGAAGATGGGTTTTGATCTCCTTGGTAGAAACTTCTTCTCCATCATCATTCGTTAAGCTGTCTGAGAACAGATCTTTAAGGTATACAATCCCATTAGGTGTATCTGCATACTTACTTTTTACCACCCTTGAAATGGTAGAGATATCAAAACCTGTAATATCTGCAACATCCTTCAGAATCATTGGTTTCAGAGACTTTTCGTCACCGGTAATAAAATAATCCTTCTGGAACTTTACAATGGCTGTAATCGTCTGTAATAAGGTATTCTGACGCTGATTAATGGCATCAATATACCATTTTGCAGCATCCAGTTTTTGCTTGATAAATAAAGCAGCCTGCTTGTGTTCCGATGAGTTTTTATCATGGGAATATGTGGTCAGAATATCTTTATACTCTTCAGAAACTCTTAGTGTAGGGGCATTCTTGCTGTTCAGCATAGGAATTACCTGCCCGTCTTTCACCTGAATAACAAAGTCCGGAATAATCTCCTGATTAATCGTAATTGTCTGCGTATCAAAGTTTCCTCCTACTTTAGGAGAAAGTTTTGATATTTCATCCAGAGCATCTTTCAGATCGTCTTCTTCAATATCATATTTCTGAATGATCTTGTTATAATGCTTATTGGTTAAAGCTTCAAACTGATGTCTTAAGATATTGGCAGCCAAAGAAACAGCTTTATCTGAGCTTACTTTCTTTTCAATCTGTAATAAAAGGCATTCCTGCAGACCTCTTGCTCCTACTCCGGGCGGATCTAGTTTCTGAACATAATTTTCAAGGATATCCTCCACTCTTTCTTTAGTAGTATAAATTCCCTGTGAGAAAGCAAGATCATCAACAATAGATTTGATCTCTCTTCTCAGATATCCGTCTGTATCTAAATTCCCGATCAGGTATTCTGCAATCTTCAGATCTTCATCACCAATATTCACCAGGTGAATCTGTTCTGTAAGATAATCATATAGGGACTGGCCTTCCGTTAAAAGACTCTCGTTATCAAATTCTTCATCATCCGGAGAGTAGTTGCTGGATGCGGTTTTATAGCTTGGTTCATCGTCATAAATATATTCATTGACGTCGAAATCTGTTTCAATGCTTTCTGTACCCTCATCCTGATAAGCATCTTCAAGGGAAGAATATTCGTCTTCCTTAGAATCCTCTTTTGCAATTTCCAAAGCCGGGTTTTCTTCTAACTCTCTCTCCAGTTCCTCTTCAAATTCAAGAGTATGAAGTTGAATAAGCTTCATCAACTGGATCTGCTGAGGGGCCAGCTTCTGTCCTAATTTGAGTTGTAAGTGTTGTTTAAGCATATTCTTATTTGCGTTTTAACATAACATATTCTACGAATTTAATAAATTTATTTGATAAAAAACACATTTAGCATGATTTTTGCATTACTTACCCTAATATAATAAACTATTAAATAATAAAAAAAGCCTTAACTTGTGATTAAGGCTTTTTTTATTGTTCTAGAATTCAGCGCTTTTCGGTGTTCTAGGGAAAGGAATTACATCTCTGATATTCGTCATTCCTGTTACGAAAAGAACTAGTCTTTCAAGTCCTAAACCAAAGCCTGCATGCGGCACGGAACCGAATTTTCTGGTATCAAGATACCACCAAAGTTCGTGCTCATCTACGTGCATATCTTCCATTTTCTGTTTTAAAACATCTAATCTTGCTTCTCTCTCTGATCCACCGATGATCTCACCGATACCAGGGAAAAGAACATCCATAGCTGCTACGGTTTTGTTGTCATCGTTCAGTTTCATATAGAAAGCTTTGATTTCTTTCGGGTAGTCAAATAATACTACCGGGCTTTCAAAATGTTTTTCAACAAGGTATCTTTCGTGCTCAGACTGAAGGTCAGTTCCCCATTTTTCAACCGGGTAAGCAAATTTCCCTTTTTTATTTTCTTTAGAGTTCAGTAAGATTTCGATAGCTTCTGTATAGCTTACACGCTTAAAACGCTTAGCGATAACATTCTGAAGTTTTTCGATAAGACCTTCTTTTGCTCTTTCTTTTTCTGGTTTTGTCTTTTGTTCTTCCGCAAAACGGTTGTCTAAGAACTCAAGATCATCTTTACAATTATCCAATACGTACTGGATCACATATTTTAAGAAATCTTCCGCAAGGTCGATATTATCTTCAAGGTTGTTGAATGCCACTTCCGGTTCAATCATCCAGAACTCGGCAAGGTGTCTTGTCGTGTTAGAATTTTCAGCACGGAAAGTAGGTCCGAATGTATAAATTCTTCCCAATCCCATCGCTGCAGTTTCTCCTTCCAGCTGTCCTGAAACGGTAAGGTTTGTTTTTTTACCGAAGAAATCCTGTGCAAAATCAATTTCACCGTCTTCCGTTTTCGGCATATTGTTCAGATCAAAGTTTGTTACGCCAAACATTTCACCTGCTCCTTCCGCATCTGCCCCTGTAATAACCGGAGTGTTGATATAGAAAAACTGATTCTGGTTGAAGAATGAATGAACGGCAAAACTTACTGCGTGACGTACTCTGAACACCGCTCCGAAAAGGTTCGTTCTGAATCTTAAGTGAGCCTGCTCACGAAGTTTCTCAAGACTATGTTTTTTAGGCTGAAGAATTGTACTCTGAAGTTCTTCTGTAAAGTTATCTCCTAAAATAATGATCTTTTTAGCGATAATTTCCACAGATTGTCCTGCTCCCTGGCTTTCCACCACTTCTCCTACTACTTTCAGGGAAGAAGCTGTACTGATATTCTTAAGAATAGCTTCATCAAAATTTTCGAAATCAACAACTATCTGCAAATTATTAATCGTAGAACCATCATTAAGCGCAATAAAGCGATTAGCACGGAAGGATCTTACCCATCCGTAAACTGTAATGTCATGATGTAATACTTTCTTGTAATCCTTTAGGATTTCTTTGATCGTTTGCTTTTTCATTTGTTGATGATAAATTTTTTATATAAAAATTAATGTCTGCAAAGTTACAAAAAAACAGCGCAACTTGATGATTGCGCTGTCTTTAAAAATCATTTAACAGGTATTTAAACTTTCAGTTCAGGAAATTCACCTTTTTTCTTCTGCCAACTCTTCTGCATTTTAAGGTTACATTTCCACTCAATATTGTCCTGAACTTCAATAATATCCGGAATATCCCCGGAATGAACACTTACACTATCACTTTTAAAAAGAATAAAATATTATTTTACTTTGAGTTTTCATGGAATTAGTTTTATTGAAATGGTTATTAGTTTTTAAGTGATAAGTTCGTGGTAAATTACCGGGTTATACATCCATTTTTAGACTATACTATACTTTTAAACTGTGTGGCGGATTAACCGGATTTACTGTTTAATGATTTTTAAATGATCACTACACTTTACATCTCTAAATTCTGAACAATTACTTCATGATTTACATTTTAGTTTTCTTGGTTATTAGTTTTTATCCTCTTCTTCATTATTAGTTTTTATGATACAATTCCTGACTTGATTTTTTTAATGATCAACAGTTTGGAACTGATATCTTGTATTGTGCACATACAAAATAAATGGTTGTGTTTTTACCTGAAGCAAAGATGCAGGAAGTGGAAGAATGATACAAGGGAATGCTTTATAGATTCATAAATTTATATACCTAAAAACATGAATCTATAAACAATAAACAAATGAAAACCAATGAATTAAACTTAATCTAAAGACATGTTTTCAATTTCTTTCAAGTAGATAGAAAGTGGTGTTCCGGTTCGTTTTTTAAAGGCTAAAGTGAAGGCCTGCTCATTATTATATCCTAATTCTTCGGCGATAAAAGTGATTTTATAAGACCTGAATTTTTTGTCATTGGCCAATCTGCTGATGGCATAATCAATACGAAGATCATTAAGATAGGTTGCAAAGTTTTTCCCTTTATAAGTATTGATAATTTCTGACAGATATTTTGAGTTTGTTTTTATTTTTTTGGCAAGACTTCCCAATGTAATTCCTTTATTCAAAAACTGATCATTGTTTTCAAATATTTCTAGTTCTTTTAAAATATTCTGGGCAATATCTTCAGAAATAGTTCTGGATGTTTTGTCCTCAACATTTTCTGTACTGATTGTTTGAACAGGTGCTGCTAAAATTTCATTTTTAATTTCCTGATCTCTGTTTTTTTCTCCTTTATTTTCATTAACAGATTGAATAAGATCCTGAGCAATCTTCTTATAGTTCTTTTCAGATTTCTTATATTTAAAGTAAACGTTGATAAACAGCAGATGTGATATCAATAAAAGACTTAAGACAATATAGAAAAGACTTTTTCTTTTGGTAAGCTCATTGGTAATACTTTCTTTTTCCTGTTGAAGTTCCGGAGTATCATATCTTCTCGGAAGCTCTCTGGAAATATATCTGAACTGCATATCCAAAACCTGATCTACTTTTAAAAAACGGTCTACATAATACAGTTGTTTTTCCTTATCACCGTTTTCTTTATAATAATCAATAAGATAGGTATATACATCTCTCAGCTCAGGATAGATATAGTTGGTTTTAAGAACCAGAGAATCTATCTTCCTGAAAAAGCCTACTGCTTTTTCTTTTTCCTGAATTCCGGCATAGGATTTTCCTAAATACAAAAGCGTATAATTATGATTTCTTTTACTGCCATTATTTTTTGTAAAGAAATATTTTTCGCATTCCAATAAGCCATCGATCGCTTTCTGATAATTTCTGGAATGCAGATTATAATATCCAAGCAGCCCAAGATTCTGATGATATCGGTAAACATCTTTATTTTTTTTAGAATCCAGCAACCCGTCCTTTATCAATACATAAGCAGAATCCATTTTATTGATCTCTATGTAAGCATCCGCCAGATTCAGTTTGAGAGAATTTTTCTCATCTTCATTCATATAATCTGCATCATAAGCATAGTGTCTCAGTACTTTTGCTGTCTCTGCATGTTTTCCGATATAATTGTTCAGGTAGGCAATACTAATATGGGCCATAGCAATCTGCCTCTTATTTCCCTTTTCTTTTGCAAATTTCAGTCCCAGGATATAATTATTAAATGCAGATTGAAGATTATCATTCTTAGAATATAAATTTCCTCTTAGCAAATAAATTCTCGCCGGATAGGTGTTTTCTTTGGAATTTTTTGTGATATACTGTAAGCTGTCTAAGTATTTTAATGCGTTGGGTAAGTCTTCATCAAAATGAAGCATAACATATCCTTCAGCAATATGAGTGGTGTTTTTTTCAGCTTTTGCCTTTTTAAGATAATAACTGGCTATACTTTTACTGTTTTCCTCATCCGTATGATTGCCATAGAATTCCTTTTCCAATTCCTCATAGGTACGTTGTTCCAGAGTTTTTTTTTCAACATTCAGAGTTTGTGCATGATAAAACACAACCCCTATAATTAAAAACAGTAGTAAAGATTTTATTTTCATCATTCATCCTAGCTATATTACAAAAATATTATTTTTCTTCAGTAGATTCACCACTCCTTTTGCTTTTTTTCCATGTATTCATCCATATTTTCATTAAAATTTATAATAATAATTCAACAAAAAGTGAATACATACTAAAGATTATACTCTTTTCGAATATCATTTCCACTCTACTTTACCTTCCAGATAGTATACTCTTCCATTGCTCTCATAAAGAAGATCATATCCTTGAGAGGTCAGATAAAAATGACATACCTTCATTTCACCGTTTCTGTCTTTAAACTGAAGAACTGCAGGACACATTATAGCCTGATCCATTTTCTTTACAATAAGATTAAAATCCTTCTGAATATTTTTTTTATTGTACAGAGACAACATCCGATCATTAATAAAACGAATATATTTTAAAGATGACAGAGGATAAGTAATCAACTTAAAAGGCTTTCCTGCAAGCTTCGCAGCATTCTCATTGAAAAAATTCGTGATCGAAATACTATCCTGTGTAATAGTTTTCACCACACTTGATTCATATCTCTGACCATCTGCAAATTCCATACTGTATATAGCTTCCATCTTAATGGCAAAACCTTTCCCAGATTTTCTTAAATCTGTAAGATCTGTAAATTCTTTTCCTTTCTTAATAACGATCAAAACATTTCCTTCTCCGAAATCACAGGTATAAAATTTTTTATAATCAAAAGGTTCTTCTGTTTGGATATTCACAGTACCATTCGTGGTAATTTGTGAAAAAACACGTACTGAAAACAGGAATAAAAATACTATTAATTTATAATTTTTCATGGTTTGATTATTTACTTAATTGTTTCAGGTATTGATAGTGTGAAGCTACAGCATCCACAATACCTTTCTCATGGTATGGAAAATTATTTCTTGCAGCTGCTCTTTTGATTGCAGGAGTAATAATAGTATAAACTGTGTGTGGCAGACCTGGAAAAAGATGATGTGCCGCATGGGAATTGAACCCTCCGAAAATCCAGTTGGCGAAACTGTTGGTTGGATGATAATCCAATGAAACTGCTAGCTGATGTTCATAATAATCATAAGGTAGATATCCATTTTCATCTGCTTGGGGGAAATCGGTTTCAAGACTCAGGTGAGAAATAATCAGAGTCAAAACAAAAAATAATGAAATCGTCACATGCATGATAATAAAAGAGATGAAAATTGTCATGACCGAAAAATCTGTAAAAAGCGCTGGCAGTATCAACATATAACCGAAGTAAGCTAATTTTAGCAGGATAACTTCTGTTACAGATAGGATAGAATGTTTCTGATTTCTGAGATTAGCCAGGTCTTTTTTCCTTACATAAATAAAATCTTTGATCATAATCCAATGCAAGGTGTAAAAACAATACAGCACAGTAGCATATAAATGTTGATAGGCATGAATTCTTCTTTTGGGATGATGTACAGACAGACGCAAAAAAATATTATCATCGATATCAGCATCACAGCCATCCACATTAGGAAACACATGATGAGAGGCAATGTGTCTTTTCCTCCACAATCTTGCATTTACGCCCTGCAGGTTAAATGTGATATAATAAATAATCCGGTTGAGTTTTTTATACTTTGAGAATGTGTTGTGCACACAATCATGAGCACAATTAAAAGCCAACAATATTCCGGTAAGCCCTAAAGCAATATAATTCAAAGTTACCAGCCAGTTCTTATCTGATATATAAGGATTGAAAAGATTGACATACAAAAGCAAAAAGGTAAGAGAATAAAACAGGAATTTTATGATCATCAGTCTTCCTGCCTTTTTAGTCACTTCATCTGTAAGCAATATATTCACCTCTTCACGCAATTCCGAATAGAAAGGAGAGGTTGCTTTTTTAAATCTGATTTTTGGTTTCATAATCATTATGTTAGTCATTTAAAAAACAAGGTTAATTCCTATACCGTAGCGAAATCCTTTAATCGGGAACGGCTTATACGTGTTATATTCAAAGTTGTACCCGAATTCTGCACAAAAGAAATGGTAGAAATTGATTCCTGCTTTGGGTGAAACCGCATAAGGTGAAACTCCTGCGCCCGCATATAAAGAGGATACTCCGGCACCATCCTGAAACGAAACAACTTTTCTGAAATAATCAAACTCAGGAATAACCAACAATCTTCTTTCGTCCCACCAGTTAAAGTGACCTCTTAAGCTGTAGTAATTTTTATCCCCATCAGTCAGTTTTGTTCCTATTGACCAAAATGCTTTGTTATCCATTGAAGTTCCTTCAATTCTGGTACTGACAAGAATAGCCAGCCATTTTTTTTCTTTGATTTCTTCAAACTGGGCTTTCAGAAAGCCACAAAGAAATACTGCGGTGATTGCAACAAATTTTTTCATAACTCCTTATTTACTTTTTGTTTTTTAAAATTCCAGTTGATCAAAGGAAGTTTCCTTCTTCCATTCTCATTCCATCCACCAATCTGGATTCCTCTGAAATCTTTACATTGATTGTACAAACCGATCTGTATTCCTCTGCATTTCTGCCCGATATTGGCTAATGGTGCTACAGAAATACCTTTCATCTCATGATGCAGGTTAAAAAATGGAGAAACAGACATTCCGTTGGTCACTGCATAAGTGCTGACATTGCTTGAAATATTGATTTCCAAACCATTGGTAACTGTGGGTTCCATGTTGATGATTGACAACTGCAAACCATTAATGGTATTCATCTTTTCACGGGGAACAATGGCATAATCATGGTTTCCGGGTGGCTGTAAAGTGAAAAGCATCAATGGTGGAAGAAAAATCCCTACAAAATTGAATCCCATACCTAAGCCATTTACTTTTTTAGGCTTAAAATGTTCTTCTTCGTCAAAATATTTAAATAAAATTCCGTTGACATTTTTGGCAGTCTTTGAAGGTGAAGCTGCAATCAGTCTTGGTTTCAAAGAATCTGCTTTTAGCCTGTCTGATGCATAAACCAGACAGTTGATTAAAAGAACTGCTATTAATAAAATTCGTGTTTTCATAATTCGTTATTTTAAAATTACAGTTCAAAATTATCAGCGAAAGGCTTAGTTCCGAATGTGAAAAAAAATTAAAAAAAATACTACATTTGTGAAAATCACAAAACTATGCACCAGGAAGCTCTCCTCAAGGAAATCCGAAGAAAAATCGGTGAAAAATCTTTAAATGATGAGATCGCCAACATTCTTAATATCAGCTATGATGCGGCTCACAGAAGAACTTCTATGAAAGCTAAGTTCAGTTTTGAGGAAGCTCTGGAGCTTGCCAAATACTATCAGATCTCACTGGATCAGTTTTTGGGAACAGAAAATCAATTGGTAGTCAAGAGAACACAGCCTGTAAAAACTACCGAAGATCTTCTCAACTACTTCGAGAACTCTTTAAAGATTTTGAATGTTTTTCAGAATATTACCAATTCTAAAGTATTTTATTCAGCAAAAGACATCCCGTTTTTTTATACGATTTCAGATTCAGTGCTGTCCCGTTTCAAATTTTATGTCTGGATGAATTTATTGAACCAGGATAAGTTTTTAAGTCCATTTCATGAGTTTACGATGGAATACCATTCTGTAAAAAATGAAATGCTTAAAGATCTTTATGATAAACAAAATGTAACGGAAATATGGAATGACACCACCATTATGAGTGCATTGAGACAAATTTCATTTTACTATGAAATGGGATTGTTAAAAAAGAATGATGTGGATCTTATTCTGGAGGATCTGAGAAAATTGCTGGAAGGACTTGAAATCAAAACACTGGAAAAAAGTAATTTCCAAATCTATGTGAATGATTTAGTCATTTTAAACAACGCTATTCTATTCAAAAACGAAGAACAATGTTCCTTTTTTGTACCTTTCAGCATGTTCGGATATATGATGACCAACGATAAAATAACATGTGAAGATTCTTTGAGCTATTTTGAGCATCAGATCAAAAACTCCAGATCACTGAATGAATCCGGGAACAGAGAAAGGAAAATGTTTTTTAATAAAATGTATGAACAGATTGACCGATTAAAACAGAATTTATTATGAATACGCTTCGTAACGGCGAATATTTTGGAGATACCAATCAAAGAGTCAATTTAGATGGATTGACCATCACCGATACGGAGTATACTCATCCTTATGTAGACTGGCATTATCATGAAAATGCTTATTTCACTTTTCTTCTTCAGGGGAATATGACGGAAGGAAACAGAAAGGAAGTCTATGGCTGCTCTGCCGGAACATTATTGTATCATCATTGGGAAGATCCGCATTATAATATTAAACCGGATATTTTCACAAGAGGCTTTCATATTGAGCTTTCGCAAAGCTGGTTTAACCGGTTTGATATTCAGAAAAATAAAGTGGAAGGCAGTTTTAACATAAAAAATCCGGCTTTAAAACTATTGGTTTATCAGATGTTCAAAGAAACCAAAGGTGATGATATTTCATTTGAACTGGCTTTTAATCAACTATTACTAAATCTTTTCGGTCAGTTGACCCATCAAAAAGAAAGCACAGAAAGAAAACCTTTATGGGTAGGCCAGATTAATGAAATTCTGCATGAAAGCTTTACAGAAAGCCTTAATCTAACAGAACTTTCCAAAATCCTGAACATCCATCCTATTCATCTCAGCAGGGATTTTCACAAATATTTCCATTGTAACCTGGGTGAATATCTCAGAAAATTAAAACTCAATAAATCTCTTGAGCTTCTTACCTTACCCCATTCTTTAACGGACATTGCATTAGAATGCGGTTTTTCAGATCAAAGTCATTTTATCAGATGTTTTAAAGAAAATATGGGCATCACTCCTTTGAAATACAGGAATCTTTTGAAAACTCATTGAAATCATTCCGAATAAAATCACCATTCACGATTTGGATACATCATTCCCCGATTCGGCTACATTTACCTTTTCGTAAGTTTCCATCTTTGTACCATCATTTAAACAAAAAAATATTTAAAAATGGAAACAAAAAAAGTATGGTTCGTGACAGGAGCTTCAAAAGGCTTAGGATTCGAGTTGGTAAAAAAATTACTATCCGAAGGATTTCAGGTTGCTGCTACAAGCCGTACCGTTGAATCCCTGATCTCCTCCATCGGAGAAACTTCAGAAAACTTCCTCCCGCTCAGTGTCAACATCACAGACAATGATGACATCAAATCTTCTATTGAAAAAACAGTTAAGCATTTCGGACGAATTGATGTAGTGGTCAACAATGCAGGATATGGACAAATCGGAACACTGGAAGAACTGACAGATGAAGAAGCAAGAGAAAATTATGCTGTGAATGTTTTCGGAACATTGAATGTGATCAGAAATGCAATGCCTTACCTTCGTGAACAAAGATCAGGAAACATCTTCAATATTTCTTCTGTTGGTGGATATTCTGCTAATTTTCCGGGCTGGGGAATCTATTGCTCTACAAAATTTGCCGTTGCCGGATTTACGGAAGCTCTGGCTGAGGAAGTAAAAGACTTCGGAGTTCATGCTACGATTGTTTATCCCGGATATTTCCGTACAGATTTCTTAACCAAAGATTCGGTGAAAACACCTGCAAATCCTATTCAGGCTTATGAAGCTGCAAGAAATTCGGAACAGGCTCACCTTAACGAAATCAATGGAAACCAACCCAATGATCCTGAAAAAGCAGCGGATGTTCTGATCCAGATCAGTAAAGAAAAAAATCCTCCGGTACATTTATTATTAGGGGTAGGAACAGTGGAATTCCTGAATAACAAAATTGATATTTTAAAGAAAGACGCTGAGAAATGGGAAAGCCTTACTGTTTCTACAGCAATTTAATCTGCTAATATCCTTCGACTCCGCTCTGACTGACATTCCTAATACTTGATATTTCAATTTATACAGATGAATTAAATATAAAGTTTCACAAAAGTCAGTCAAAGCGGAGCCGAAGACTTATAAAACCAGGCTTTATACTTTTTACAAAAACAACTAACTTCGTTCTATGAAACAGCCCGTTCGTTTTAATTCTATTTCAGATTTTCATGCTTTCTGTAGCCTCCAAAATCCTGAGCATCCACTGATCAGTTTGGTAGATTACAGTAAAGTCCGCTATATTGTAGACCACGAAGAACTGAAATGGATTCAGAATTTTTATTCCATTGGTCTGAAAAAGAATGTAAGCCCAAAGTTCAATTATGGACAGCAACAATACGATTTCGATTCTGGAGTACTGTGTTTTGTTTCGCCGCAACAATATTTAAGCCTTGAAATAAATCCGGATGTAGAAGTAGAACCTACCGGATTTTTATTGTTGATTCATCCTGATTTTCTGTGGAATACTTCATTAACCAGAAAAATAAAATCATATGATTTCTTTAGTTATCAGGTGAAAGAAGCCCTTTTTCTTTCTGATAAGGAAGAGAAAATTCTTATTGATATTTTTAAAAATATTGAACGGGAATATCAGGCCAATACTGATAGATTCACGCAGGATCTGATCATTGCTCAGATTGAATTATTACTGGTTTACTCTGACCGTTTTTATGAAAGACAGTTTTTCACCAGAAAAAAATCAAGTCACGAATTATTGTACAAATTCGAAGACATTCTTTCTCAATATTTCGAAAGTGGAAATCTCCTTGAAAACGGGATTCCATCAGTGAAGTGTATTGCCGAACAGATGAATATTTCACCTAATTATCTGGGAACACTTTTACGTCTTCACACCCAGCAAAATACACAACAGCACATTCAGAATAAATTAATTGAATCTGCCAAAGAACGTTTAAGCACCACAAGTTTATCTGTAAGTGAAATTGCTTATGAATTAGGATTCGAGCATCCACAGTCTTTCAGTAAACTCTTCAAACAGAAGACCAATCAGTCTCCGGGAGAATTCAGAAAGCTATTCAATTAGATTTCTTAGAAGATCAATACTACAATAGAAATGTTAATTTCATTCTATTTTGTGATGAGGAAGTTCTGTATTTTTGTTTAAATACTTCTTTAAAATGAAACCTATTCTATTATTGATCTTTATTTTTACAGTTTATTTCTATCAGGGACAAAGTAAAGATATAATCAATGCTGAAAAAACAGAGCATCCCAATCAAAAAAAGTATACCGGGAAAATTGTTTTTCTTACCCAAAACATTGCCACGGAAAACCTGAAAGATTCCGATATTGTTCCCTCTACAGTATTGCAGGAGAATGAAGATCTCAGAATTCATGCTTTCTTTGATAACTCTCTGGTCAATTATCTTCATCAGCTAGAACCCAGCTGGTCTGTGGATGAATTGCTAAAAAAAGGAAATTATCAATTCTCATTTTACGTAGATGGAAAGCTTATCTATAAAGAAAATCTTAATACTGGTGCAGGAACTCCGGACCATAAAAAAGTAAAAACCACATTACAAATTCCTCTTATCAGCAGTAAAAATGAAGATTCCTGGGGAAGGTATTTATGGATGCGTTTTTATATGGCTCATAACGGAATTGATGCACTGACAGCAGGAAATCATATTTTAAAAATTGAAATCAGACCTTATCTCAATACTGCTACAATCAAAACGGGATCAGTCATTGCAGAAGGACAAATCAATCTTACAGTTCCTGCTCAAAATATTACGGAGCAGCAAATCGCCATCCAACCTATTCAGCCCAATAGCGGATGGAAGGTGTCACAGGAAAAAATCAATACTGAAACCATCAGAACCCTGAATAAGAAAATTGCAGAAAACAGGTTTAAAAATATCACCGGAATTGTCGGTATAAAGGGGGGGGAAATTACTTCTTGAAGAGTATTTCAACGGGTCTGGAAGAGACTCGTTGCAGGACACACGATCGGTAGGAAAATCTTTTTCTTCGGCTTTAACGGGGATGGCCATCAAAGAAGGATATCTAAAAAATGAAAACCAGAAACTGAGTGAGTTTTATGACCTGAAGCTTTTTAAAAATTATTCTTCTCAAAAAGATAATGTCACCATCAAAAGTTTACTGACAATGAGTTCAGGATTTAACGGGAATGATGAGGATTATGAATCTCCCGGAAATGAAGAAAATATGTACCCCACTGAAAACTGGGTGAAGTTTACCCTGAATCTACCGATGGCAGAGAATCCCATTGCCAAAAACTGGAATTATTTCACCGCAGGAGTAGTATTATCCGGAGATATTCTGGATAAAAGTGTTCCACACGGATTAAAGAATTATGCAGATAAAAAGTTGTTTCAACCTCTTGGAATTACAAACTACAAATGGCAGTTTACACCCCAGCAAAAGCCTTCACTGGCGGGAGGTCTTCGTATGAAAGCACTTGATTTTGCAAAATTCGGGCAATTGTATCAAAATAACGGGATCTGGAATGGAAAAACCTTATTGAGTAAGGAATGGATTAAGAAATCTTTCACCAATTATTTTACAGACAATCCTGATTTTGAAGGATATGGATATTTATTCTGGAGAAAGGTTTACACTGTTGGAAACAAAAATTATGAAGCATTCCAATCCAGTGGAAATGGGGGAAATAAAATTATTATTTTTACGGAAATACCTGTTGTGATCGTGATTACCGCACAAGCTTACAACAAACCTTATGCCCACCAGCAATCTGAAAAAATAGTACAGGACTATCTTTTACCAGCCTTGAATATGAGTAATGAATAATCAGTAATGAGTAATGTGGAAAAGTGAAAAGAATTGCTTATTGCAAAACTATTCGTCTTTTTTCGAAGGAATCAGAAACACATCAATAAGACCTTCAGGAAGTTCCATTTTGATTGTTCTTTCTTCCCTGTCAACTGCAAGAATCCAGTCTTTGATCATAGGAATAACCACTTCTTTTCCATCCAGATTGGTAATGAAATATACCTGTGCAGTCTGATCATTTACGGATCTGATTACTCCACAGTTGTTATCATTCTGGTCAAAAATTTCAAATCCGATGATTTCGTGGTAATAGAATTGTTTTCCTGAAAGCTTAGGCAGTGAAGCAAGTGGAAGGTAAACACTTTTACCCAACACCTGATCTACCATAGCCTCAGAAGAGTTTTTGAATGCAAGATTCAGAGCATCCAGTTTGCTCCATGATGATTTTTCAATAAAAAATGGAACCAATAATCCGTTGATTTCAACGAATATTGATTCCAATTTATTGTAAAGCTCGGGTTGATCGGTATCCAATTTAAGGATCACGTTACCCGCAAGTCCATGTCTGCGTGTGATTTTTCCTAAAAAATAGCAATCTTCTTTACGCATAACAGGGTTTGTTCTTAAGCTTCAGTGTTTTCTTCAGTTTCAGCAGCAGGAGCTTCTCCTTCTGTAGCTTCAGCAACAACTTCTTCAGCAGGTGCGTTTGCAGCTTCTTCAGCAGCTTTAGCATCAGCTTCAGCTTGTGCAGCAGCAGCAACTCTAGCTTCGTTTACTTTTACTTCAGCCTCTAAAGCAGCTTTCTTAGCATCAGCTTTAGCAGTTGCTAAACCATCTACTTTACCTTGTACTTTAGAATCTTTAGCTTCTACCCAAGCATTGAATCTTTTTTCAGCTTCAGCTTCGTCAAAAGCACCTTTAGCTACACCACCTTGTAAGTGTTTTTTGTAAAGAGCACCTTTGTAAGATAGAATAGCTCTAGCAGTATCAGTAGGCTGAGCACCGTTGTTTAACCACTGTACAGCAGAATCAACGTTCAATTCGATAGTTGCCGGGTTAGTAATTGGGTTGTAAGTTCCTAGTTTTTCGATGAATCTACCATCTCTTCTAGATCTAGAATCTGCAACCACGATGTGGAAAAAAGGTTTTCCTTTTTTACCGTGTCTTTGTAATCTGATTTTTACTGACATAATGTTTGAATTTTACGGGAACTCGTCCCAGTTAAATATTTAAGAGTGCAAAGATAGTAAAAAAGTTTGAAGTAAAAAGCTCCAAGTAGAAAGTTTTATAAAATTCATTTTTTTTTCAGAAGCCGGGAACCTGCTCTCGCTACTCGCTTTTTTCTTCTACAAAGAAAAAGAGCTCAAACAAACCGCTCCATCAGGGCTATTTATTCCAAATTTCCCATATAGAAAAGTCCCAGACATTTCTGGTTTTCCTCAATGATCAGAGAGTCTTTCAGCTCGTCCACAATTTTGGGAGAACTCCAGTAACATCCTATATTATTTGCGGTACAGGTAAGATACATATTCTGAACCGCCATTGAAGTCGCCGCTATTTCTTCCCACTCAGGAACCATTCCGCTGAAATTGACTACAATAGAAACTACAACATCTGCTTTATTGATTTTAAAACCAATATCGTTGTATTTTTTTTCCAAGAAAAGCTGTTCTGGAGTAACCGTTTTATAGATAGCCTGCATTTCTGATGCAAGCTGTGCTTTTTCTTCTCCTTTGAATATTTTGAAACGCCAAGGTTTAGTCCGTTTATGATTGGGAGCAAACGTGGCAGAGTTTACAATCTCCTCCAAAACTTCCTGAGATATTTCTGCTTCTGTATAATCTTTTGGGAAAATACTTCTTCTTTGCTCTATAATTTCTTTTAAAATGGATGCATTATTCATGTAACAAAATTACGAAAAAGATGGAAGCAGGAAGCAGAATGAAGGAAGTTTAATCTGTAACGAGTGATAAAGATCCCGAAAGCTTATCAACATTACTTTTTACTTTTACAAAACCTCAATAACCTTCTGATGGATTTTGTTTAAGGTAAATTCATCTCCGGATTTCATACCCATCATCTTTTTAGCCATGGGACTTTCCGGAGAGATGGCGTAGAACCTGTCTCCCTCAAAAAAGAACTCTCCCAGTGACACAGAAATATAAAACCTTGCCTTATTGGTAATGACCAGTGAACCAAGCTGTACTCTTTCTGTAGCCGTATTCAGGACTTTTGCCATATTTCTTTTAAGATCATTCAGAGCACCAAGCTGTCGCTGCATCTGATAAATTTCCTCCTGCATTTCTTCTCTCATACTGTCATATTTAGGAGTTTTTTTGATGTCACGGCTGGCTTCCAGGGTAAATTCAATAAAGTTTTTAAGCTTTTCAATTTTCTCTGTTATGGTAGTTTTCACAAAGTCTCTGATATCACTTTTTTCAAATACAATCTTCTCCATACAATCTATTCTTTATATAAAGATAATATTTTAGAATAATATTTCTCTGACTTTATACAAAAACGTTAACAAAATAAAGGGAAATATGATTTATTCGAATAATAGGTTCTCATAAAAAAGCCCTGTAAAATTTACAAGGCTTTTTTATTATTTTTCAGCAAGCTTTTTCAGATCGCCCAGCCCCTGACTGAACATCTTATCCATATTGCTATTCATCATCGGCTTCATAATCTTCATCATAGGAGTAAGCTCATTATCGATCATCCATGTCACTTTCGTTCCGCTTCCTTCAGGAATCATAATAAAATTAGCTTTCATATCTCCTTCAAAAGGTTCTATAAAGTGGAGTTTCGTAGCCATTTTCTGGTTTGCAACCAGTTCAGTAATGGATTGTTCACCTTCTCCTACATTTTTATCACCCTTCCAGTGATAAGAATCTCCTACTTTATCGCCGTTCCCTGAATAAGTAATGACAATGTTTTTATCAGCTTTGGAAAAAGGATCCCATTGGTTATACCCTTTTAGATTACCTGTATAGGCCCATACTTTTTCCTGTGGTGCATTGATAACGATTGATTTTTCATAGTGATAATCTTTACTGAAAGCCAGTACGGCAATAACAGCATAGATAAGAATCAGTACAATGATGATACCGATAATTTTTAAGAGTGTTTTCATAGTCTATATATTTAAGGTTATTTATTTTAATGATGACTTTTAAATCTGTTCTCAAAATTAAATATTCCCACATCACTCCTTCTTTCCATATGACAAGATTAATTAAAGATAAGGTATTTTTGTCATAACTTGCCAGTAAGGCATTATTTTTGAGGATTTCAGCTGTGATTCCCTATGAATCATTAAATTTACCTTATATAAAAAGATCAAAAAATGAATATTTTAACAGAAAAATTTAATACACCATATCATTCGGCTCCGTTCAACAGTATTAAAAATGAAGATTATCTTCCTGCATTTAAAGAATTGATACAAAAATCTGAAGCAGAAATTGATGCGATTGTCAACAATACTGAAGCTCCTACTTTCGAAAATGTAATTGAAGCTTTGGCGTATTCCGGAGAGCAACTGGATGTGGTTTCCAATATTTTTTTCAATTTAAATTCTGCAGAAACCAGCGACGAAATCCAGCAGATTGCTCAGGAAGTTTCTCCAATTTTAACAGAATATTCTTCAAAAATTTCTCAAAACGAAGCCCTTTTTAACAAAATCAAAAAAGTATATGATGAAAAGGAAAAATATAATCTCAACGAAGAGCAGGAAATGCTTTTGAATGAAACCTACAAAGGTTTTGTAAGAAGTGGTGCTTTATTGAATGATGAAGACAAAGAAAAATTAAAGAAAATCAGCATGGATCTTTCTTTAAAGTCTTTAAAGTTCGGACAAAATGTACTGGCATCTACCAATGCTTATTTTAAACATATCACCCATAAAGAAGATCTTGCAGGAATTCCTGAAGCAATCATTGATCAATATGCGGAAGAAGCAAAAGAAAGAAACCTTGAAGGCTGGGTAGTGACGTTACAGTATCCAAGCTATATTCCGTTTATGACCTATGCCGAAAACCGTGAACTGAGAAAGGAACTCGCTTTAGCCAATGGTAAAAAATCTTTTGACGGCGGAGAATATGACAACCAGAATCTGATTAAAGAATTGCTTACTCTTAAACAACAGAAAGCTGAACTCATCGGATATAAAAACTATGCAGATTTTGTTCTGGAAGAGAGAATGGCTAAGTCTCCAGTAAAAGTTCTAGATTTTTTAAATGAACTTCTGACAAAAGCAAAACCTTACGCAGATAAAGAGATTGAAGAATTAAAAGCTTTAGCTAAAGCTGACGGAATTGAAGACATGCAAGGTTATGACCACGCATTCTATGCTGAAAAACTACGTAAGGCGAAATTCGATCTTAATGATGAAGAATTAAAACCTTATTTTCCATTACACCAGGTACAGGATGCTGTATTCGGGCTGGCTGGAGAACTTTTCGGGCTGAAGTTTGAAGAAAGAAATGACATTCCGAAATACCACGAGGATGTAAAAGTATATGAAGTAAAAGAGAACGGGACTTACAAATCTCTTTTATACGTTGATTATTTTCCAAGAAAAGGAAAAAGAGCCGGTGCATGGA
Source organism: Chryseobacterium metallicongregator (assembly GCF_031324065.1). Lineage (NCBI taxonomy): Bacteria > Pseudomonadati > Bacteroidota > Flavobacteriia > Flavobacteriales > Weeksellaceae > Chryseobacterium > Chryseobacterium metallicongregator. Next base: position 120,682 of record NZ_JAVIXS010000006.1, on the reverse strand, counting down.
TGACCAGCTACAAAAATCAGTACAAACAAAACGGTGAGAATTCCCGTCCGCATATTTCCATTGTCTGCAATTTCAGCAAACCTACCAAAGATACACCTAGCTTATTGACTTTCCAGGAAGTGACTACTTTATTCCACGAGTTCGGACATGCGCTTCACGGAATGATGGCAGATACTCAATACCCTACTCTTTCCGGAACTTCTGTGAAATGGGACTTTGTGGAACTTCCGTCACAGTTTCTGGAAAACTTCTGCTATGAACCTGAATTTTTAAAAACGTTTGCAAAACATTATAAAACCGGAGAAGTACTTCCTGACGAAAAAATTGAAAAGATTGAGCAGTCTAAAAACTTTATGGAAGGATATCAGACTTTAAGACAGCTAGGCTTCGGGCTTCTGGATATGAACTATCATACGAAAGTTGAAGAATTAGAGAAAGAAAGTGTAAAAGAGTTTGAAGATAAATATACCAAAGCAACGACTCTTTACCCTTCCAACGCTGAAACGGCAATGAGTCCAAGTTTCTCACATATTTTCCAGGGAGGATATTCTGCAGGATATTATTCTTACAAATGGGCCGAGGTTCTGGATGCCGATGCATTCCAGTATTTCAAAGAAAACGGAATCTTCAATCCTGAGATTGCAGCCAAATATAAAGTACTGCTTTCTTCAGGGGGAACAAAAGATCCGATGGAGCTTTACAAAAATTTCAGAGGCAGTGAACCGAAAGTGGAAAGTTTACTGAAAAGAGCATTTGGATAGAATACAGGTTGAGATGACGACAGAAAAAATTAACATACTGGAAGCAGTTTTTAATCAATCTTTAAAAGCAGCTCTTGACAATATTACTTTGGAAAAGATTGATGAAATTCTTGACAACAGAGATTCTGCAGAGTTTTCAGATGAATGGATGAAAGCTTATCAGCTGATTGAAGAAAAACCTTTTGATGAGGAAACGGAAGACCAGATAAGTGGTATCCGAAAGGAGATTTTTGTTTCCACGTTCAGAAGTACCGGTTCTTCAGATCTTCCGGCTTATATTTCCGATGATTTTGGTTTGATATGTTCTTACTACATTCATCAGATTGAAAACAGCTGGGTCACCAATTTGCTTTTTACTTATCTTCATCATCAGATTCCACAAGGAGACCTGATGAAAACAGAGAAAACAATAAAAGAACTGATTCAATAAAATCAGGAAAATACAATATAAAAGAACAGTGATTGCTGTTCTTTTTTGTTTTAAATTAGTCGCTTGTTAACCTCAAAAACCCATTAACTGATCCATGACCATCCAAGAACAAATCCAGGACTATATCAACAGCCAGCCGGAACTGAAGCGTAATGATATGCAGGAACTTCACAACATTATTCTCGAACTCATGCCGGAATGCCAGCTGTGGTTTCTGAATGGTAAAAACGGTGAAAATAAAACCGTTTCCAATCCCAATATCGGATATGGACTGTATACATTACAATATGCCGATGGAAAAACCAGGGATTTTTATCAGATTGGGATGAGCGCCAATACAGCAGGCATTTCCATCTATATTATGAATATCAGTGATAAAACTTACCTTTCAGAAACTTACGGTGAGAAGATGGGTAAAGCCAGTGTAACGGGATATTGTATTAAGTTCAAAGCATTGAAAGATATCAACATTGAAATCCTGAAAGCGGCCATACTGGATGGACTTAAAGAGTAAAAAGCTAAATTTGCACCTTATAAGTAAACATCCATTCTGTAATTCTAAATAATGAGTACAATAACAACAAGATTAGAAAACGTAAAAAAACTTCAGGCTAAAAGATGGGAAAATGAAGACCATTGGGATACTTTAAACGATCTGTTGGTGAAAGAATTAGATGAGATTTTATTGATTGAGCCAACAAATACAGCAGCTTTAATCAATATTGGTGCTATTTACTCGGATATGGGAGAAAATGAAACAGCACTGGAGTATTTAAAAACGGCATTAAATTTGGGTTCTAAAGACAAAAATCTTTTTGTAAACCTCGCCATTGTGCTGGTTTATATGGAGAAACATCAGGAAGAGTATCTTGAATATCTTGAAGAAGCGGATGATAAAACGGAAGACCCTCTCACTTTTAAAGCGTATTTCGATCCTCAATCCCGTTAAAATCAAATTAATTAAAAACGAAAAATCATGTTATTAGCCATCTTACTTCCCTTCTTATCTTTCATGGTCCGTGGAAAAGTCTTCACCGGAATTATTTGTCTTATTTTACAGATCACTCTGATCGGATGGCTTCCTGCTGCTATCTGGGCTGTACTTTCTTTAAATAATGAAAGAGCTGAAAAACGAAATGATAAACTCATTAAAGCAATGCGGGAAAATAAACGCTAGAAACATGATCTGCAATTGAAAGTTCCATAAGTTAAGAACCTTATTTGAATACTCTAGTTCCTTTTAAGTAACCGAAAAATTGCAAGTTATGAAAGAAAATAAATACGACCATCCGTCATTTTTTGACCAGTATGAAAAAATGCTCCGTTCTCAGATCGGATTGGAAGGAGCTGGAGAATGGCATACTTTGAAAAATATGCTGCCAGATTTTCAAGGAAAAAATATACTGGATCTTGGATGTGGCTTTGGATGGCATTGTCGCTTTGCCATAGAAAACGGAGCAAAATCAGTGATTGGAATTGATCTTTCAGAAAGAATGCTGTCTAAAGCTCTGGAAATTAATAATATTAAAGGAATTCACTATGAAAGAAAAGCTCTGGAAGAAGTGGATTGTCCTGCCGAAAAATTTGATCTAATACTCAGTTCACTCACGTTACATTATGTAGAATCATTCGATACCATTGCGCAGCATATTTATAAATGGCTTATTCCTGGCGGATCATTTGTATTTTCAATAGAGCATCCTGTTTTCACTGCGGAAGGTAGCCAGGATTGGGTATATGATAAAAATGGTGAAAAAATCAACTGGCCGGTAGACCGCTATTTTATTGAAGGAAAAAGAAATACTACTTTCCTCGGGGAAAATCTCATTAAATATCACCGTACTTTAACTTCCTATTTGAATATTTTATTACAACACGGCTTCACCCTCAAAGAAATTATCGAGCCGGAGCCAAGTCAGGAAATGTTGAAAGAAATTCCGGAAATGAAAGAAGAACTCCGCAGACCTATGATGTTATTAATCTCTGTATTGAAATAATTTTTAGAAAATCAATTTTAATATTTTAAAAATAAAACACATCCTACTATATTGTATAGCATAGTAATTAAAATAAATCATATCTTTGTATAACACAATACATAAATATGATTATTAAAAAACTGATAACCCCACTTGTTCTGCTTTCATTTGTAACCCACACAATTAATGCGCAGACATTATCAAAAGGATATGAAAAGAAAATTGACAGCATTATCCAGACTGAATTCGGGAATAAAAATGAGCCCGGCGGAGTTTTCCTGATTACCCGAAACGGAAAAAATCTGTATCGAAAAGCATTTGGGAAAGCCAATCTTGAACTCAACGTTGATATGATTCCAGACAATGTATTCCAAATTGGTTCAATGACCAAACAGTTTACTGCCGTGGCTATTCTGCTGCTTGAGCAACAAGGAAAACTTAGTGTCACTGATCCTGTTTCCAAATACATCAAAGATTACCCTAACGGAGATAAGATCACCCTTCATCATCTTCTGACCCATACTTCAGGAATAAAGGACTTTACGAAAATGAAGTCAATCTCTTCCATTGCCCAAAAAGAAATGAAACCGGAAGAAATGGTGAATTTTTTCAAAAACGAACCTTTAGATTTCGCACCTGGAGAAAAATTTGATTACAACAATTCCGGATATGTCGTTTTGGGATATATTATCGAGCTCGTTTCAGGAAGTTCATATGAAGACTTTATTAAGAAAAATATCTTTGATAAAGCAGGAATGATCCATTCTTATTATGCTTCCGACAGAAAAGTAATTCCTCAAAGAGCTTACGGCTATCACAAAAAAGAACAAGGGTTTGTGAATAAAACCGTCATCAGTTTCAGTGTTCCATTTTCTTCCGGATCACTGATGTCTACAGCAGGTGATATGCTGAAATGGCAGCAGGCTTTAAATCAAAATTTAATATTGGATTTAAAAGAAACTCAAAAAGCCTTTCAGAAATATAAACTGAATAATGGTGAAGAATTTACTTATGGCTACGGATGGCATTTGAAAGATATCAATGGAATTCCTGACCGTGAGCATGGAGGAAGCGTCTTCGGATTTAAAAGTATGGGAGTTTACATTCCTGCTGAAGATATTTATGTGGTTGGGCTCAGCAACTGTGACTGCCACTCTCCTACTGAGGTAACCAAAAATATGGCAAAAGCTACTTTACAAGAAGTCAAAAACTCATCAAAAAAACCCTGATTTTCATTTTCGATGTCTCATTTCAGGAAGAACTTCATCAGGAACTTTGAAAACACAGATCATCACAAAAATCAGACAAAAAATATTAATCAGTAATGCAACGGAAAAAGCTTCTTGATAATACTCTATAGAAGGCTTTACTCCCAAAACATAATAGAAAACACTTCCTACAGCAACAATTCCGACTATAGCAGCAATCTGCTGAAAAGTATTATAAACACCGGAGGCATTTCCACTCAGTTTTTCAGACATTCCAGACATCGCTATGTTAGCCAGCGAAGGAATGACGAATCCTATTCCCAATCCATGTAGAAACAGCAGCAGACAGAAAACCATAAAATTCGTTTGTATCCTGAATAAAAACAACTGAACAATAAGAATGATCATGATAAAACTAAGTCCTGCTATCAGGGCTTTTTTACCATATTTTAAAATCAGTCTTACTGAAATGAATGACGCAAGGATAAAACCCAATCCCTGAAAACCGATAATCTCTCCCGCTGCTAACGGGCTGATTTTTAATCCGTCCTGAAAAAAGAGTGACAAAATATAAAAGTAGGAATCAAGCATGATAAAAAAGAATGACACCGCTATAATCCCGAGATTGAAATTTTTATAACAGAACAACTCAAAATCAATCAGATAAGCATGTTCCTTTTGGATTTTTTTCTTCTGATTTTTAATAAAGATGAATAAAATTCCGGCCGAAACCATCATTAATGAAACACTTTTGAAATGCAGTCCATCATACTCAGACATGGTTAAAGCATAAGTAGCACAGAACAATCCTGCAGAAAGAATTAAAACGCCGCCTATATCAAAGGGTTGTTTCACAGAAATTTTAGATTCGTCCAATAGCTTCAGGGTAAGGAAAATTGCTGGTAAACCTATGGGAATATTCATCAGAAAAATAAGTCTCCATGACTCTTCCATAACTGTAAGGGACGAAAAATAGCCGCCAAGAAACTGTCCCAAAACAGTTCCTATACCTATAGTAATTCCGTACCAGCCCATTGCTTTGGTGCGCTCCCTATGGTCAGAAAACAGGATCTGTATCATTGAAAGTACCTGAGGAGCCATCATTGCTGCACTTATTCCCTGCACAAATCTTGAAATAACCAACTGACCTGCTCCTACAGAAATCCCACAGGCAACAGAGCTTATCATAAAAGCTAATAATCCAATCACATACATTTTTTTTCTTCCGTAAAGATCTCCAAGTCTTCCTCCGGTAATCAGTAAAGATGCAAATCCAATAAGATAAGCCGCAATCATAAACTGCATTTCTCCGTGGGAAGCATGAAGATCACGCTGTATGGATGGTATGGATACATTAATGATAAAAATATCCATAATCGTCAATAATTGACCAAACAATACAACTATTAATTTCAAATACTTACGTTTCATTTTTATATAGATATATCTATTTTTAAATATTAAAAAAAATTAGGGAAGTAAACCCTGAATTATTTTTTTTATCTGATCAAAAGAATCATTTTGTCTGTTGATGGTAGAGGTGACAACGGCCCCTTCTATTAAAAGGAAAATATTTTCTGCTATTAAATCGGGATCAGCTATTTGACCTTTTGTAGCATATTCATTAACAAGGGTTTTGATCAAATCTTTTTGTTTTTCTTTATGCAGTTTGGCAAAACCTGAAACAGAAGGATTACCTTCTCCTATTTCAGAAACAATTTTAATGAAATGACATCCTGCAAACTTTGAAGTCTGCTGCAGCTTTTTTCTGTAATTAATAAGCGCAAGAATCTTTTCTTTTGGATCTGAAATTCTGGATGTGCTGTTTTCAAATCCTTCAAACCACTCAATTTCTTCTTTGATAAGATAAGCCTGAAGAAGATCATTCTTAGATGAAAAGTGATTGTACAAAGAACCAATAGCAATATCAGCCTCTGCAATAATCTGATTGATTCCTGTAGAATTGTATCCTTGCTTATAAAACAAATCTGAGGCAACTCTGATAATTCTTTCGCGTACTTTTTCCTTTTTCATCGTGAAAATTTTTACAAATGTAAATAAAAAAATAGATAAGTCTATCTATTTTTAAGTTAAGATAAAAAACTATATTTTAGATTCAAGAAATCATTCTCTCGTTTAAACTCTGAAATCATGAAACCGCTATCCTATTTTTTGACCTTTTTATTGCTAATAGGCGTATCTTGCACTCAGTCACAGAAAACCAATCCTGTAAAAAATATGAAATCTACTAATCCTGTTGTCTACTTTGAAATTCCCGTGAATGATCTTGAACGTGCTGAAAAGTTTTATACGGCTGTTTTCAACTTTAGTTTTGATAAAGAGATTATAGATGGCTATGAGATGGCTTTGTTTCCTTTTGAGGAGAAAAACAGTGGCATCACGGGATCCTTGGCTAAAGGAGAAGTTTACAAACCTTCTAAAAACGGAGTGATCATTTATTTTAAAACAGAGAATATTGATCAGACATTAGAAAAAGCTGTTCAGCATGGAGGTTCTGTTCTTTACCCTAAAAGGATAGACGAAAAATATGGATTTGCCGTAGCAGAATTTGAAGACTCAGAAGGAAACAGAATTGCATTGCATGAAACGGTAAAATAGCCATGCCATTCACTGCATATTATTTTTTTTAATACAGTTGACGCATATTTTGTATATTTAAACAACCATTTGAAATCTAATTGGGTAAATACTTATGGCGGAAGAACTTTATTTCATCAAGACCAATCCAACTATTGCCAAAATTAATTTGTACAATAAGCTGAGTCGTGAAGAAGAAAATATTTTAAAATTTCTTCAGCCTGAAGCGAAAAATACTCTTGAAACAATTAAAGAAAAAATAAAAGATTCCGTTGAAGAACTTACTCAGGAAGAACTTCTGCTTATTTTTCAATGGTTTCATAAAGTATACTCTTCAGATCACGAAGAAACCAAAACACAGCTTTTCATCAATGGTATTGATCTTTTTTATGAAATTCCTACAAACGTTCATGCCGAAAATTTTCTTCAGATTCTTTCAGATTATGAAAAACTGCTGAAACAGGATATGAATTATATTGTTGATTCTAAAAACTTCAATCAGTTTTTGATCTACGGAATATTTCTGACAGAAATGATCAACAGAAAACAGCATCCTGATAATATCCTTTGTGAATATCTGAAACCGGATAACCAGTCTTTGTACCTCCTGGCAGAAGACCAATGTGGTTTGAAAGATTTTGATCCCAACATCATTCCGAATCTACAGCATTATTTTGCAGACCTGTATGATCTTACCAAGTTTTACAAGGGATCTATCATCAAGCTTGAGCAGGAATAGAAAAATATTTGCAACTCATGTAACATCTTGCATTCAATAATTGTCTTTTATACATAACCAAAAAACTGCAGCTCAAAATACAGTAAAAATAATTATTGAACCAGGATAAAAACTATAACACAGCCGGCAGTCTCCTTTTACGATGTGAAGCTGCTGGCTTTTTTTATTATTTTACCAACGAATGTCTGTGACTAAGAAAATAATACATCATTCCTCCTGCAAAATAAGCCAGCACATCAAAAAAATCTGCAGTAAAATGGTTAGAAAGTTTCGGACAGATCACTTCAAATAAAAAAGAGATATACAGCACTGAGGTCAATACAAACTTCAAATCAGGTTTCCATTGATATCCAAGAATCCCATTCATTATATATTCTATCAGATAACAATACATGGGAATTGTAATACAATCTGTGAAATGATTATTGATAATGGGAATAATAATTTCGTTTCTTCTCAGCAGAATAATGAGTCCCCATACTATCATTCCCAGCAGGAACCAAAATGAAATTCTTTTTTTCATCACATATGCAAAGCAGCCATTATCACCCCAAGAATCACCTGCAATATTTTTGATATAACTTCCTGAGGATCTGTTTTGCTTTCTTGATCAGTATTTTCTGTTGATTCATAATTGAATTTCTGTTTACCTTCCATTGTCCTAAGATTTGATACTGCAAAGATATTAAATTAGAACAATTGTTCTAATTTTAAAAATATGATTTATATACACTCTGATATTCTTATCTTTGGGTTATGAAGACCAAGGATAAAATTCTGTCTAAAGCACTAGAATTATTTAATGATAAAGGGTACAACAATATTACCACAAGACATATTGCGGCTGAAATTCATATCAGTGCAGGAAATCTACATTATCATTTCAAGCACTCGGAAGACATCATTACAATCCTTTTCTCAGAGCTTACCCTGAAAATGGATGAGCTGCTGAACCAGATGAAAAAAAAGGAAAATAAAAGTCTGGAAGATCTTTACCAGTTTACCTATTCTACATGTGAAATTTTTTATTCTTACCGTTTTATATTTATCAATTTTATAGATATTCTGAATCGGAATCCTGACATCAAAACCAATTATGAAGGGATTAATTTCAGCAGAAAAGAGGAATTTCAAATGATCTTTTCAGATCTTCAGAAGAACAATATATTTCTGAAAGATGTACCTCATTTTATTATAGATGGCCTTGTTGAGCAGATTTTCATCATTGCCGACAACTGGCTTACCCATAACAGGCTTATTTTGAAACTCAATCCAAAAGAAGCCATTCAGCATTATACGCTGTTACAAATGAATCTTTTCTATCCGCTTCTCAATAAAAAACAGCAAAAGCTTTATGAACAGCAATACATCAGATAATCATATCATCATCAGAAAAGGAATTTACGATGATCTTCCGGCAATGCTGCAGCTGTTTACTGCAACAATAGATGAAGTGTGTAAAAAAGACTATGATCTTCAACAACTTGAAGCCTGGAAATCCGGTACCGAAAATAGAGAAAGATGGGTGAAAGTCATTACAGAGCAATATGTTTTGGTTGCTGTCACGGAGAATAAAATAGCAGGTTTCTGTACGCTCGATCAGGGAAATTATATTGATCTGCTTTTTGTACACAAAGATTTTCAGCACAGAGGAATTGCAACCCTTCTTTATCAACAAATTGAAAAAGAAGCTTTATTGAAAAAGAAGAAAGAACTTACTGCAGATGTAAGCAAAACAGCCAAATCATTTTTTGAAAAATCAGGTTTTAAGGTTATCCAGGAGCAGGCTGTCTACGTAAAAGGAGTTGCCATAACCAATTATAAAATGGTAAAAAACCTCATCTATTAACTTTCAGGATTATGGAATTACGTTCAGAATATAACGAGTACAGAATTTCAGTTTCACAGGAATTTGAAAATGTATTTACTCATTTCTATTTTGCTGAAAATACTTCTGAATCCTCAATGACTAAAACCCTTCTGCCTACTTATCAGACCATTCTCTTATTTTGTTTTGGGGAAAATGCTACCATGTCTACCCGGGAAAAGACCATCATAAATGTAGATAAATGTATGGTGTTCGGACCAGTGAGACAAGCCTTTGAATATACACTTCCCGCTGGCTGCTCTATCCTGGTTGCTAATTTTAAAGATGATGCGTTTTTCCGATTTTTTGGAAAAATATCCATTCAACAGTCGGTAAGGCATCCTGATGAATTATTGAAAGATAATTGTTTTACTGACCTTTGGCATCAGCTTACCCGATTAGATCCAGTCACAAAACAGGTAGATCACATTCTTGAATTCTGTAAACCTTATTTGCAGGATAGGGATATTACCAGCCAGCTTTTGAGCAGTTTTGAGAACGATCTTTTAAATCCCGTTAAAGTCATTGCAGAGCAGGCTCAACAGACGGAAAGAAACATACAGCGAAAGCAGAAAGAACAGTTTGGCTATTCTTTAAAAGAACTTAACCGTTACAACCGCTTTTTAAAAGCAATACAACTCATCGAAAAAGAAACTGAAAAACAAAATCAGGTCAAATGGTTTACCATCATTGATGAGTGTGGTTATTACGATCAAAGCCAGCTTATCCATGATTTTAAGCATTTTATCAACATTTCACCGTCTCAGTATTTAAAGTTCCAGCAGGAGATCTGCAACCCAAAATCGAAATAGTCTGTTTCGTTTTCTTACAATTTTTGAGAAGTACGTCGTACTACTTTTGTCTCATTAATCTTAACAATCAAAACAATGAGACATTTAATCATTTACACGCACCCCAATGAAAACAGTTTAAATCATCATCTTTTAAACACTGTTGTGGAAACCCTTCAATCTCACAACGAGGAAATTATCGTGAGAGATCTTTACAAAATCGGTTTCGATCCTGCTCTTTCTTTGAATGATATGCAGGGACAACGGATGGGAAAAGTATCAGATGATATAAAAACCGAACAGGATCATATTTCATGGGCAGAACAGATTACTTTTATTTATCCTATCTGGTGGACAGGCCTTCCCGCTATGATGAAAGGATATATAGACCGTGTTTTTAGTTATGGTTTTGCTTACCGCTATGATCAGGGTATACAGAAAGGGCTTCTGAAAGATAAAAAAGCTGTTATCATCAACACCCATGGAAAATCTCATGAGGAATATGAAAAAATGGGAATGGATAAAGCGCTTACCCTAACTTCCGACCATGGCATTTTCATTTATTCCGGACTGGAAATTATCAGACATTTATTTTTTGATAAAGCAGATAAAGCTTCTCCCGAAGATCTGGAAATCTGGAAAGATCAGATTAAAAATTTATACACTGAACATGTATTTAATTATTAATTTTTTTCTATGAAAACACTTATTGAAAAATAGAGAAACAACGCTATTTTACGGACTTCCTATCAAGTAACAAAGAAAATAATAAAATACAGTTTTTACATCTTTATCCTGTATTTTATTATTAAAGGATTTATGGCATGAAATTAGCTTCAAAAACCGCAAGTAAAATTGTTTTGAACCATTATTTTAAGCCATTAAGATTGATGGATGGTTAAGTTTTTCTTTTAAAACAAATCTTGTTATAACCCTACAATGCGTCTTAATGGTTTAAATATTGGATCTCCAGGAAACTCCTGTATTTTTTGCATCACAATGAAACATCTGAACAGTATATTACGTCTTCCATTCTTCAGTGAATATTATACTCCGGGCTATCGTTCGGGAAGACTTTCTATATTTGTAATCCAATAAAATAATCTAACGTATATATAGAGCCCGGACAGTACCTGTCCGGGCTTTTTCATTTTAAAACTATTCAAACATGATTCATCCATTACAAGAAAATGTGGCTATCATCCTGCCTGAAAACGGTTTGGAAGAAAAATTGGCTCAAGCCGAAAGAGAAAACAGAAAACTTTCCATCAAACTGGGATTTGATCCTACCGCTCCGGATCTGCATCTGGGACATGCGGTAGTCTTAAAAAAACTGAAACAGTTTCAGGATCTGGGCCATCAGATCATTATTGTCGTGGGAAGCTTTACGGCAAGAATTGGCGATCCCACCGGAAAAAATAAAGCCAGAAAACCTTTAAGCACTGAAGATGTTCAGCATAATGCCCAGACTTATATCAATCAGCTTTCAAAGGTAATTGATGTACAGAAGACAAAGATTGTTTTCAATTCTGACTGGCTGGACACGTTGAACTTTTCTGAGGTAATTCAGCTGCTTTCAAAAGTGACTGTTGCCCAATTGATGCACCGCAATGATTTCAATAAAAGATTCACAGAAAATATACCTATTGCCATGCATGAACTGGTTTACCCGATTCTTCAAGGCTTTGATTCTGTAAAAATAGAGTGTGATATTGAAATGGGTGGTACAGATCAGCTCTTCAACTGTACCATGGGAAGGCAGCTTCAGGAAGTACATCAAATGCCTGCTCAGATTGTGATGTGTATGCCTTTACTAAGAGGGCTTGACGGAAAGGAAAAAATGAGCAAATCCCTGAACAATATTATCGGATTGACTGACGAACCTAATGAAATGTTTGGAAAAACCATGTCTATTCCGGATGCTTTGATTGAAGAATTTATCAACCTGACTACCGATTTTTCTATTGAAGAAAAAACAACGCTTCTTTCCAGAATACAAGAAGGTGAAAATCCAATGAATATTAAGAAGCTGATTGCAAAGAATATTATCAGTCAATACCACGATACTGCTTGGGCTGAAAGTGCGGAACAGTTCTTTATCAATCAGTTTCAGAATAAAAATTTTGAAGAGAAAGTATACGAATCTGTTGCGATCAGTTCATTGAAAAGGACTGAAAATAGCATATCACTTATTGAGCTTTGCCATCAGCTTAAAAAAGACCTTAGCAAATCGGCAATCAGGAGATTAATTGAGGATGGAGGAGTTCAGATCAATACAGTCAAAATAACGGACTCAAATGAAGAAATGGAGCTGATCCCTCAAACGAAAATAAAAATCGGGAAAAGGGGCTTTTTTGAATTAGTATAAGGATGGAGGATGGGAGCTGGAGGATGGAAGTTTTGTCACACGATAAACTTATTAAGTTTTTTGATTGAGATATTTTTTAAAAGAACTTTTTAAATTAAAAGACAAAAGTGTTCTTGACAACACAAAAATAACTTCCAGCTTCCCTCCTCCATCTTCCATCTCTCAGCTTATTTCAATATCTTCGTTTTCTTAAAACTATTTCCAATGAGCTACATCATGGTTGACATAGAGTCGGACGGCCCTATTCCCGGAGATTTTTCAATGATCTGCTTCGGAGCAGTACTCGTGAATGAGGAACTGGACACTACTTTTTATGGAAAATTAAAGCCTGTTTCTGAAAAGTTCAACCCTGATGCTTTAGCCGTCTCGGGCTTCAGCAGGGAAGAAACAATGAGTTTTGATGATCCCGAGAAAGTAATGTTTTCTTTTGAAGAGTGTATTAAAACCCATTCCAAAGGAAGGCCCATATTTATCAGTGATAATAACGGTTTCGACTGGATGTTTATCTGCTGGTATTTCCATCATTTTATCGGAAGAAATCCTTTTGGCTTTTCTTCCCGAAGACTTTCTGACCTGTACTGCGGACTGGAAAAAGATACTTTTGCCCAATGGAAGCATCTCCGCAAGACGGAACACACGCACAATCCGGTTGACGATGCCAGAGGAAATGCCGAAGTTTTATTGTACATGAAAGAAGAAATGGGACTAAAAATTGCATTAAAGTAAGAACTCTAATTTTTTATTTTCAAATATGAATCCTGATCTGCATTACAAACAAGCTGATGAAACTGATATTTATTTTCTTCTCAATCTCAGAATGAAAACCATGAATCCTCATTATGAAACTTCGGGGCTTTCTACTGACAGAGAAACAACCCTTCAAAGAGTTCTGTATCAGTTTGAAAAAGCTAATATTATTTTTTTAGATAACCAACCCATCGGACTGTTAAAAGTAAACCGAACATTTACCAATATTGAGGTACTGCAGCTTCAGATAGATCCCAGCCAGCAAGGTAAAGGACTTGGGAAAAGGATTTTGTCTGATATCCTGGAGGAAGCTTCATTAGCAGGAAAAACAGTTTCATTAAGTGTCTTAAAAACCAATAAGGCCCAGCATCTTTATAAAAGTCTTGGTTTCAGAACCGTAGATGAAGATCAGTATTCTTACTTTATGGAAACGGAAAGACAGTAAATTGAATTTATTCAGGTTTCGGCTAAGGCCGTTGAATTCTTCCTTTGATTAAAACGGGCTAAAGTCCGTTTCTGTTGAATCATAATATGAATTAACTTTATAACAATCTGAAGCAAAAATCAATCAGTCTTTTGTTCTATATTTTGTGACAGGCTGACCATAATTCAGGTACTTATTATATACTATTTCGGGTGTATCGGATATAAAAAATTCCTGATCATAGTGAAAAAACGCACATTCTCTGTTACTTATATCTATTGTTAATACTCAATAGATACAGCATTTTATTTCCATCACCTTTTCCGCATTCTAAACCTGTATATCTTTGAACCGTTTCAAAAGACCGGTCATTGTGAACTTAATCATTATAAATGATTTAAACCTTTAAAGAATACTAACAATCAAATTAAAAAAGAATGCAGACAAATTTACTTTTTCAAAGGATTTTAATAATTTCCTGTATCATTTTCTGTTTAAAAAGTTTTGGTAAAACAATTGTATTGAATATCAACAATGGCAATCCTGACGGTTCTCTGTATCAGATGAATGAAAATGTAGTTATTGGAGATAAAATACGATTCACCAACAATTTAAATTACACGATTAGTCAACAAAACAGCAGCTTTATAAGTGGTCCCGAAGGCAATATTGCAATCAATATCCAGCCCGGAGCATATTATGAGCTGGAACTGACCTCAGAGACCCAGACCATGTTTACTTTTGTCCATATGAATATGCCTCAGAATAAATATTATAACAGCAGAATAAATTTAACATTTGCTGCTTTAGGGGTAAATGAGCGATCAGCAAAAGACCATGGAATGAAGGTATTTCCTAATCCATCCCGTGATATAATGCATATAACATCGGAAGAGAATATAGAAGAGATTACTCTTTTTGATGCCAGTGGAAAATTACTGTTCACTAAAAAAATAATCAATACAAAAAATAATTTCAAAGAAAATATCAATATGTCTTTTTATGTAAAAGGCAGGTACTTTCTGAAGGTAAAAAATTCTGACGACACTTACTCTACCATTCATGTGATCAAAGAATAAAAATCTGATTAAGAAATTCTCATAATTAGTTTTAATTTTTTTCTTCCGGCAATTGTTTTCAGACTTCATTCAAAAGCCGGAAGAATTTCCCATAGTTGCAAAAAATACAATATGTTTTTCATCCTTTTTCCTGACATAGAGGAAGTACTGATATGGCTTATTAAGAAAAGTATTCCTCTTCACCATCATATCCAATCATTACTTTCACAATTTAAGCTATATTTTGCACTCTTAAAAATAGGCGTCCTTATTGTGGATAAAACTTATATCCACAGGACAATTTGATTGATAACAACTTATAACTGATTGGCCATTGTGACATACATGAGCCTTCCCCCTTCTTCCGCAGACAACAGTATTTTTTTACCATCAGTGAGCTCTACCATAGAACCTGGCGGAATCTCTTTCTGTTCTGTGACATCTTTCATTCCGGATAACCCCTGATTCACAAGAACCCATTTCCCTTGATGGAAGGTAAAATATCCTACCGGCATTTTATCCTGCATCGTCAGATTTTCATTTCTTATCACTTTTCGGGAAACATGCCATTTGAACAGATACTGATTATGATATACCATTAATCTGTGATTTTCCGGCTTCCATACCTCATCATCAAATCTGAAATACAGATCTAATACCGGAAGTGTTCCCTGATGTGGTGTTCCACAGAACGGGCATTTTGGATTGCTGGTATTATCAAAGACATACCATTTTTCTGTACAGCCGGAATTCTGGCAAGGCTGTATCAGATCTACAGTTTTCAGTAATGCGGTTTCCCATTCATTGGCCGTGGGACGTCTGATGGGATCATGTAATCCGTCTATGAATGTTTTTCTGAACAATTCCGAAATATAAGGACCTGTAATGGTGTACGGAATCTTTTGGGGATCTCCCCAGAATGCATCCCATTTTCTGAGATGATCTGATTTTACATGGTTGGAATTATTTTCCGGATGTTCTACAAACATGGCTTTTTCTCCCATGGATAAAATTTCATCCTGTTCAGAATCTAAATCCCAGATTTTTCCTCCACGCAGCGGATGTCTTCTCAGCAGATACATATAAATCAGAACAGCAAGGGCATGTAGATCTGTTTTTTGATTGGGTAAATGTCTTTCCGGATCCTGAAGCTTCAAATGTTGGGTTTTCAACACTTCGGGTGCAATGAAATCTGCAGTTCCTATAACTTCCGGTGGAAAGAGTTTGGGAACCACAAGACCGTCAATATCGATGATACAGGCAGATTTTGTCACAGGATCTACCAGAATATTGTTATAAGACAAATCGGAGTGAGCCAACCCCATCTGATGGAGCTTTTTCACGCCTCTGCTGATATTAACTGCAATCTGGAAATAGCTCAGCCAATCTCCCAATTCTGACTGATCCAATCTCAACGGATATTGCTGATTTCTGAACATGGGAGCGGTAAACCATTTACCCACTTTATCCTGTCCCTGGATGTTATCTGAACCAATATAGCCTTTCGCAAAATAAAATTTATTGTGATAAACAGGAACTACAATTCCTGTGAGTTTATTTCTTTCAACGATATCATAAGGCCATCTGAATATTTCGTTCAGAAAATATTCAGAAGTATTGCCACTCTGTATACTTTGCAGATAAGTAGAAACAATCCTCATGATTCTTTCCTTCTGTCCTTCATCCAGCGGATTTCGGTAGAAAGCGACTACATAGTTTTTATCGGGTGAAAAATAAACATCTTTCATTCCGCCTCTGATAGGGTTTTCATCTACATATTCATAGGATTTGGCTGTATCCAGAACAGAAACAACTTTAATGGTCTTTTTCATGGTATTAATAGATTATGGCCAATGTACGATCATCATGATTTCCTCTGCTCCAGAAATCGCTCCAGATTAAAAGTTCTTCATCAATTTTTTCATCGTTGATAAAATCGGCTTTCGTCCGGTCATCATTATTTCCGGCAAGATCTTCAAAAAGTGCTTTCCAGCTTTCTGTATCTTCCAGTTTATTTTCTGTGGTAAATTTAGGATCATAAATACCGTCTGTCATCAGCACGAGATAGGAAAAATCTTCTACACAGGTGATCTGAAAACGGGAAACCATTCTATCATTAAAAATTTCTTTCATAGTGATAAATCGTGTACCACCACCAAACTCTCCCACATCCATTCGGTTTAAAAGTTTTACTTCAGAAAAGTCTGTATTAATCAGATTGATCGGACAGTCACCCACTCCAAAGCTCAGAATAACATATCCGAAACTGAACTTTTTAAGCAAAATAAAAATAAGTGTAGCGTGCAGATCATTCACTGAAAGGGCATTTTCTGCTGCTGTTTTTTCTAATATGTGATGAACATGTGAAACACTTTCCGATAAAATATTGATAATACTCTGTTTCGCTTCAAGCTGTTCCTGATCAGAAGGCTGAATGGTGTACAGAGTGTTGATCTTATTTTCAATCTGTTTTAAAATTTCCTGTGAGTTGAAAAACTGGTTGATCGTTGTGGTTGCCAGCCTTGAACCTTCTCTGGCAGCTTTTGCTGAACCTGCTCCATCTGAAACAGAAATAATATTCCAGCCGTCGGGAATCGTATTTACGGCGAAATCATCTTCACGAAATTTACCTTCATGAGCGTGGGAACGTCCTCTTTTGGAGGCTACAACAATTTTTTTGTCTGAAAAAGAGCCTTTGTATGAATCTTCTTCCGATTTATAAAAAGCAGCGTTCATATCACTTGGAATATTCTTCCATAAATCTTTGGGATCTGCGTTGACAAGCAGCTGTATTTTCTTAGTTTCAAGCTGATCCTGATCATAAATGTGATAAAACTGAACATGCAGATGGTACATATTATTTGTTACCGGAGTTCCTGAAATTGTATTGTTTTCAAAAGTAAGTCCTGTTTCTTCCAGGTTTCCGATATTCTGAATCTTGATGTTGGGAAACTCTTCCATATCGAAACTGAATTCATAGAACTGTTTGACACTAGCATTTTTCAACACCCAATGAACGTCTTTGAATTCTTCTTTTTCTTTATAGATAAGAGACTGCGTCATACTTTTTGGTTTGGATTCGTCAGCTGACTTCCTGAAAAACTTACCCATCATTAGCCC
This sequence comes from Chryseobacterium metallicongregator, assembly GCF_031324065.1. Taxonomy (NCBI): domain Bacteria; kingdom Pseudomonadati; phylum Bacteroidota; class Flavobacteriia; order Flavobacteriales; family Weeksellaceae; genus Chryseobacterium; species Chryseobacterium metallicongregator. The sequence goes on along the minus strand of NZ_JAVIXS010000006.1, from coordinate 102,592 downwards.
AGAGTTCTGTTAATATCAAACCCTCCACCGGAAAATCCGTAATAATCGGAAGTTCCACACCATGGACATTTACTGTATCCTTCTCCCCTCAGGCAGTGAATACCTCCGCACGAGCAGGTAGCTAATGCAATGGGATTGGCACAGTGAGGGCATGAAGTTCCGCCATCCAGTTCTTCGATATTGATTTTAAGATGAGTTTTCTGATTGGAAGAAAGTCTGTAGTAAGCCTTTTCATCAATTTTATAAGCCCCGTCCAATCTGTAATATCTTGTAGCCATTCCCGGTATGCTGGATTCTGCAAATGCTTTTTTAAATTTCATCAGATAAAGCTTTTCCGTTTCCTGACATTTTCCGTTCAGTACAACAAAGTTATTATCCGGAAATCTCTGTTCCATCTCTGGATCTACTTTCTCCAGAATAAGAGAATCAATTTTGGATAGATTAATTCCTTCTTTTTTTGCTTCTGTTACGCTCTGACTGGTAGTTTTAATAGAATCCGTTACCCATTTGAAAAACTCTTTGTAAGAATTCTCATCAGAATTATTGAACAGTAAAACATTGTCTGCCAAAGAACCGAGAAGTTTATAATTGGTATTTTCTCCGATAGAAACGGCAATAGTGTTAGATTTTCCGTTGTATTTGGTAGTCCATCTTTCAATGGCTTTGGTGGCATCATCCGTGGGAACTCCGTCTGTAAAAAGGAAGACGATAGGTTTCCAGTCGCCTTTTCTTTCATACGTTGTTTTCACAATATCCCTGTCGATACAATCCATCACTTTAATTAATCCCTGAGAAAGTGATGTCCCGCTTCCAATAGGAATTTTAGGTGGATAAAAACTGATAATATCCTGCATCGGAGTAATCACTTCAGCTTCTCCTGCAAAACCTATCACAGAAATGTAAACGGTTTCAAGTGAATAAGGATCTTTTTTTAATTCCCTGATGATATTGGCGATACCTTCCTGTACCTGCTCAATAGGCTCTCCTACCATAGATTCGGAGATATCTACTAAAAAATAAATAGGCAGTCTTCTCATGGTGTAAAGACAATTTTTTAAATAATAATATTAAGCTCTGATGGTGGCGGAGGTAATGTGATATTTTCTCCCGTATTCTGTGATTGTCCTCCCTGAGTAATGGAAGAACTCACCCATTTGAAAAAAGAAGAAAGGGTAATGGCATCTGTAGTATCCAGTTTTACTACATGATCGGTCAGTTCTTTCAAAAACTGTTCATCCGCTTTCGGTCCTGCCGCACATCCTACGATGGCACCAAATTCCAGTCCTCTGATTACAGGGATCATCTGCCTGTACTTCTGAATATCTGACGGTTTTCCATCTGTAAATATAAACAGTAACGGCTGCCAGTCTCCTTTTGCATCTGCCGATTCTTTCACAATTTCCCTCTGAACCAGTTCAGAAACCATTTCCAAAGCAGCTCCTGTATGCGTTGGGCCACTATCCGGACAAGTAATCTCCATTGGATAAAAACTTGCCAGATCTGTTAAGGGTATAATATTCTTAACATCTCTATCAAAGGTAATGACACTTAAATGCAAGCTGTCCATCGCCTGCGGATCCGCACGAAGCATACTGATGAGGCCATTGAAACCATTGTTCAGTGCCTGAATAGGTTCTCCGTTCATAGACCCCGAAGTATCTAATAAAAAATAAGCTAATAATCTCCTGCTCATTATAGACAAGTATTAATTCTGAAGCCGGTGAAGGGAGTCGGAGACTTCCTAGCCGGCTTTTATGTGAGTTGAAAAAAATTGAAAATCTAGTTGGAATAAGCGTATTGCTGTCTCAGAATATCAATAAAATTATCTGTATTATGCGGTTCTCCCACAGCACGGAATTTCCAATCACCATTATGACGGTATGCTTCTGCAAAAACCATTGCACATTTACCATTCATACTTGAGTCACCGGAAAGGCTGTATTTTGTTATTTCTTTTCCTGAAGCATCTACTGCACGGATAAATGCATTTTCGATCATTCCGAAGTGCTGATTATTAGTTCTTCCCTGATAAATGGTAACAATGAACACAATCTTCTGATAGCTTTGATCCAGCTGATCCAGTCTTACAATAATCTGCTCATCATCTCCATCACCTGCTCCGGTTCTATTATCTCCTGTAAGCCATACATTTCCGCTTGGATGCTGCATAGAATTGAAGAAAACCACATCTCCCTGGTAAAGCCCCATCTGTCTTCCGTCATTGGTCTGTACCGTTCTTCCAAGATTAGCTACTTTTCCGTTGCCATCTAAAAGAAATGCTACTGCATCAAGATCATATTCTGCTTCCTTGCTGAACAGTTTACCGAAGAATCCGCTGCTTTGTTTTCTTACATCCCATCCTAAACCGATGGTTACTTTTGAAAGATCATAAACGCTTTCTCCGCGGTCATTCTTTCTTAAATCTATCGTTTGTCCTTTCTGTAAATTAATTGCCATAGTTATAGTTTTTGTGTATTTGATGATTTATTTGATGATTTGTCCTTTGTAGTATTTTTCGAGGAAGAAGCCTAAATCTGCTCTGTATCCTATTCCTGAAGCTTCAAATTTCCAGCTTCCGTTTCTTTTGTACAGTCTTCCGAATTCTACTCCGGTTTCAATAGAGAAATCTTCATCCAGTTCATATTTTGCAATCTCCTGGTTGGAATGATTGTCTACCACTCTGATATAAGAGTTTCGTACCTGTCCGAAATTCTGTCTTCTTCTTTCAAAATCTTCAATCGTTACCACGAAAAGAATCTCTTCCACTCTTGAGTCTACTTTATCAAGATCTATAATAATAGCTTCATCATCGTCACCATCACTGTTTTTACCACTCGGGTCATCTCCTGTGTGGGTAAGAGCTCCATCCGGAGAATTCAGGTTATTGTAAAAAACAAAGTATTCTTCACTTACTAATTTTCTGTCAGAATCAATCATGATTGCAGAAGCATCCAGGTCAAAGTCGTAGCCGGTTCCTTCATTCGGATCCCAACCTAATCCAATCGTCATTTTCGTCAATCCTATCTCGATCTTTTGTCCTTTCTGTAGATTAATTGCCATAGTGTTTTATATTATGATTATTTTTTGCATTAAGATAGAAGTGATTTACGAATTGACCAAATTTATTGATGAAAAAATGTTCTATACCGCTTAATTTTAAACTCTTTAAGTCACAAAATAGTCATAAAAAAAGGTCCAATTAAAAAATTGAACCTTGTATAGTATACCATGTATATTGAATTAATTTTCAAATTCTTTATCTGAAACAGCATTGTTTCTTGCTTTTGCGAGCATAGGAATGGAAATTAATCCCATCACCAGCATAATGACAATCTGCAGCGGTAAAGAAATAAAAGAATAAGTAAGCCCCATTTCCCCTCCGAAATCTGCACTTTTTCCTACTGAGATGAAAAGAGCCATGAAACCATACTTCATAGCCAGGTTATACGCTCCGATTCCTCCACTGGCAGGAATAATCATTCCCAGTGTTCCCACTACAATAATGAAGAAACCGTCTGCAAAAGTAAATGCTGAGGTTTCAGGAAGGGCAAAGCAAACAAGATACGCGGCTAAATAATAGCAAATCCAGATTCCTAATGTATACAGAATGAATTTTCCTTTTTCTTTTAATTTAAAAATGGAAGTGATCCCTTGAAAAATACCATCAATAAAATTAACTACTTTTCCTAAAAACGGAACTTCTGCCAGTTTCTTTTTAAAAACAAAAAATACAATTGTTCCTATGATCAGAATGGAAAGGATCAATATTATTTTATTAGGATTTATATTCACACCTGAATTTTTATAGAATGACAGAATTGCATCATATTTGAACAATAATGTCAGTCCTAAAAACCCCATCATACAAATAAGATCCACCACTCTTTCCAAAATGATAGTCCCAAAAGATTTGTCCACAGGTACTTTTTCTACTCCATACAAAGCTGTCGCTCTAGCCACTTCTCCACTTCTCGGGATGGTAAGGTTCATCAGATATCCGAATGATATGGACCAAAGTGCATTGGAGTTTGAAATTCGGTGTCCCATCGGCTCCAGCATCAGATTCCAGCGGATCGCCCTGAACCAGTACGCCAGAAGACCAAATACGGAAGCAAACAATACCCAGATATAATTCGCTTTCGCCAGTGATTTCTGAATGACTTTAAAATCCAGCCCCCTTAAGGCCAACCATAAAAAAAAGCCTGCAAAAGCAAGCGATATTACTATTGTAAGTATTGATTTTACAGGACTTTTTGATGTGTTTTCCATGTACTACGTAAGAAGGTTTGTTTTTTCATCCGGAAAAACGATCTTTGGCTGGAAGTCTTTAGCCTCCTCTGGAATCATCTGAGCATAAGCAATAATAATGATAATATCATCTTTCTGTACTTTTCTTGCTGCAGGCCCGTTCAGACATACTTCTCCGGATTTTCTTTTCCCTTTGATCACGTAAGTATCAAAACGTTCTCCATTGTTCACATTGACAATATAGACCCTTTCTCCCACTACCAGACCGGCAGCTTCTATAAGATCTTCATCGATCGTTATACTCCCTATATAATTAAGGTCAGAGGCAGTTACTCTCACCCTATGAATCTTAGACTTGAAAACTTCTATTAACATGCTGCAAATTTATTAATAAAAATTAATAAAACAGGTCTTTATTATCATTTTAAAACTCCCACAAACACAGGGGTTTAATTTCACAAAACATAAGAAATTTAAAAATTACTTATAGATTTAACAATCATATGGTCAAAAAAATTAATTGTTTGTACACAATTTAGGATTTAATAAATACGAAAAATAATATTAACTTTTTGCTAAAGTCAATACACATAAGCATTTGGCATGATTTTAGTAACCTGTAACGTAGATTTTCTGTGAAAAGTGGAATTATCATATTTTAACTGATTTCAGTGAAAAGCAAAAAAATTTTACAAGTTTTAATAAAAAAATTGCACAATTAGAAAATAGTATTATATTTGCTATAATTACGAACTAACTTTAATATTAAAAATTATGAACAAGTCTGAATTAATCGACGCAATCGCAAAAGATGCAGGTATCACTAAAGTTGCAGCAAAAGCTGCTTTAGAATCTTTCATTGGTAATGTTACAACTACTTTAAAGAAAAAAGACGGAAAAGTTTCTTTAGTAGGTTTCGGTACTTTCTCAGTAGCTGAGAGAGCGGCTAGACAAGGTATTAACCCTGCAACTAAAAAACCAATCAAAATTGCTGCTAAAAAAGTTGCTAAATTCAAAGCTGGAGCTGATTTATCAAATGCAGTTTCAGGTGCTAAGAAAAAATAATCATTCAGATTACAAAAATTCAGGGCTGTTTCTTAGAAACAGCCTTTTTTATTTTAAATGATGAGATATAGAATTAAACCATTAAGAAGATTTAAGGGGGTAAGAATTATTAAGTTTTGGCTGAAGCCCCTATCATTATGCATAATAAAAATAAGCAGGCTAAAGCCCGCTTCTATTGATATTATAAATTTTATATTTTCAAGTGGTTTGTCTCATATTAAAACCACCACTTCTAACTTTCCCATTACGGAGCCAGTCTTGAAATTTTCCAGTCCAGATCTTCAAGCTGATAAATAATCCTGTCATGAAGACGATTGGGTCTTCCCTGCCAGAATTCAATTTCATAAGGTCTTGCAAGATATCCACCCCAATTGGCAGGTCTTGGCACTTCCGTATTTTCATACTCTTTTTCCAGTTCTTTTAATTTTTCTTCCAAAAACTCTTTGTTGGGGATCACCTGGCTTTGCGGAGAGACTACAGCTCCCAGCTGACTTCCTTTGGGTCTTGAATGAAAATAGCCATCACTCAGATTTTCTGCTACCTTTTCAAGATCCGCTTTGATAATAATCTGTCTTTCAAGATTAGGCCAGAAAAAATGCAGACAAGCTTTATGATTACTTTCTATTGCTTTTCCTTTTCTGCTGTTATAATTGGTATAAAAAATAAACCCTTCATGGGTATAGGCTTTAAGAAGTACCATTCTTGTTCTTGGACACCCATCTTCTTCTACTGTAGAAACCGCCATAGCATTAGCTTCTGAGATCATTGGACTCTCATTTGCTTCCAAAAACCAGTCTCTAAACTGCTCAATTGGATTTTGTTTTATCTCACTTTCAATAAGTTGGGATTTCTCGTACACTTTTCTTTTGTCGTGCAGGTTTTCCATAAATATTTTTTATTAAATTTGAGTATGAATCACTCATACAAAGGTAAAATATTAATCTCGACACCTGACATTTCCGGCGATATTTTTTCAAGATCGGTAGTATTGGTTATTGAACATAATGAAAGTGGTGCATTTGGTTTGATATTAAATAAAAAGAACAGCCAGATGAGTAGCAAGTTCAAAGATTTTTTTGACTTTAAGATTGAGGTATACGATGGAGGACCTGTAGAGAACGACAAGGTATTTTTCATTGTAAAAGGCAAAAGAGTTACAGAGATCTATACAGACATTACTGATGAATACTATCTTACAGAAGATATTGAACGTATTATTAATGGGGTTTTAAGCAGTGAACTGGATATTAACCATATCAAAATCTTTTCAGGATATTCCGGGTGGTCTCCTAATCAGCTGGATACAGAGGTTCAGAGGAAAATGTGGACGGTAGTGGATGTTTATAACCTTGATTATACGCTTCCAAACGATCAGACGCTTTGGAAGTCTATCATGCAGAATCTTGGAGGAGAATTTCTTCTCTGGGCCAACTCTCCTGAAGATATTTCACTAAACTAAAAGTATATTTTTCGTATCATACTGACAATTAACAAACTTTAAGATTCTTTTAACCAATTTTAAAGAAAGTTTTTCCGTTCTTTGGAAAACTAAAATCACTGATATGAAAGGTATTACATTACTTGCTTTATCAATATTTTCTACAGCTTTTTTATCATTTACTCCTATCAACAAAAAATACATTGTCATCGATGCCGGACATGGCGGAAATGATTTTGGGGCTATTCATGGTGAAATTCTGGAAAAAAATATTTCATTAAGTGTTGCTAAGGAAATACAGAAGATCAATGAAAGCCAGGATAAATATGAAGTTATTTTAACCAGGGATTCAGATAGTGCTCCTACTCTTGCCGAAAGAACAGATCTGATCAACAAGCTGAACCCTGAAATGGTGATTTCCCTTCACGTGAACAGTTCTCCTGAAAAAGAAAAATCCGACAACGGATTTGAAGTTTACGTTCAGAATTCTGATGTTTCAAAGGAATTGGCCGGAAAAATCTATAAGAAATTCAATGCCCGTAAAATATCGGAGAGTAATCTTCACATGCTAAGAGAAACCAAAGCACCTGCTGTATTGGTAGAACTTGGCTTCATTAATAATTCTGACAACAGGAATTATATTACCAGTGAAAAGGGGCAAAAAGAAATCGCACAAAAATTTGTTGAAATTATCAACGAATATTAAATAAAAAAACAATTTCTGATTTACTCAGAATAAAACCCGGTAAAGGACTTCTGGAACTTTGTTGTTTACCGGGTTTGTCAATTTTTATGCATTAAAACTTTTCTTCCAGCTTTCTACCAGTTCTGAGAAACGGGAAGTTTCAAAAGTCTTGTTTCTTATCTTACCTACAGAAAACATACCTTTCTCGTCAGAAATCATTAAAATTTCTTCAGCTTTCTGAGATTCAAATGCGATAATCTCGTGTTCCTGGATATCAGCAAGGTTATTTTTATGTAAAAAAGTTACAAAGTTTTCCATCAAAGGAGAAATGTAAGCTCCTTCAGTCTGTTTTGGTACTTTAATCACGTCACCTTCTAAAAAAAGAAGATTTCCGGTAGTGGTACGTGCTATTCTTTTGTTTGGATTAAGAAGAATCACGTCGTCAAGGTCATTTTCCTGGGCATAGATCACTCCATAAATATTTTCCGGACAATGAACTCTGATATTGCTCAAAAGGTTGTTATTAACGTTAATTTCTTTAATCAAATCCAATTCCAAAGGTCTTTGATGAACCGCAAGCACATCCTCCATTTCTATTACTTCGTAAAAATAGGAAACGGAAGATTTTGCCAATGTCACTCCATCATTATTTCTGAACACCTGGAAATTGATAATCCCGTTCTTTACTCCTTTACCTTCAATGATTTCTTTTTGAAAAAGAGTCTGGAAAAACTCCAGGGTGTAAGTTAAAGGAATATTGAGTCTCATCTTTCTCATGGAAGCCATCAGGAAAAAGTAGCATTCTTCGTCCATGATCAATCCACCATTTCTTACAAAGAAAGAAACCTTCACTGAGTCTCCCCAAAGAAAAGCTCTGTTCTTTACATTTAACTCGTCTGATGTAAAATATTGATTTTCCAATTTTTGATGTGATTTATTTACAAAAAAATAATGAACGATAAATCGTTCATCAGTTTTATCATTTCATATAGCCCGGTATTATGCCGCACCTAGTTTTATTCTCAGGTTTTCGATAAGATTTTCCCAATACATTGCATTTTCCTCTTCATCACCTTCTTCACAGAAATCTGTAATATTTAAAGCAAGATCTTCTGTAATATCATCAATTGTGATAGTCATTTCAAAGAAATTTTTTGTTCCTTCATCTTCTTCCCATCTGAAACGCACGAAACCTTCAGGCTTATATCTGATCAAAGTGGCCTTCTCAGCAGGTCCTCCACCCCAGCTAAAAAAGAAATCATCGCCTTTCTCTGTTACCTCATCCGCAAACCATTCAGACAATCCCTCTGCAGTCGCCAGATATTCATATAAAATCTCTGATAAACAGTGCATTGGAAATTCGTAATGGACTTTATGTTTCGCCATATAATCTTTGTTTTATCGTCCCGCAATATATAAATTAATTTTTTTATTACGCAAAAAAACAATTACTTTTTTATAGAATCTGTATGATATTTATCACTGGATTCAAATCCCTGTGATGTCAGGTTTTAAAGCTAAAAATTACCATGCAAAACATAAAAAAACCCCTCATTTACAGAGAGATTTTATCTTTAATTTTCATTCAGTATATCAAGAATAATGTGGCATCCTTCCCTGATTTCGTCCAAGGATAATGTAAGAGGCGGAGAGATTCTCAGGTATTCATTTCTATACAACTGCCAGAAAACAATAAGCCCTCTTTCCATACATTTTTTAGCTACTTCCAGCGTGTATTCGGGAGTTCCTAAGTTCACGGCAAGCATCAACCCTTTACCGTTTATATTTTTGATTTTAGGATGAACCAAAAGTTCTCTGAACAACTTTTCTTTTTCCTCTACTTCATTCATCAAACCGCTTTCCAGAACTTCTTTTAATGTGGCATAACTTGCTGCTGCAATTAAAGGGTTACCTCCAAAAGTGGTAATATGACCAAGTTTTGGTGAATGTGAAAGGGTTTCCATGATTTCTCTGGAACTCATAAAAGCTCCCACAGGAACTCCTCCTCCCATTCCTTTTCCCATTACCAGAATATCAGGAACGATTCCAAAGTGCTCAAAAGAGAATAACTTTCCAGTTCTTCCGAATCCCGGTTGTATTTCATCTAAAATCAAAAGTGCTCCTACTTCTTCACATCTTCTTTTTAATTTGATCAGATAGTCGTTATTTGGAACCAGAAACCCTGCCGCTCCTTGAATGGTTTCAAGGATAACACAAGCCGTCTTCTCTGTAATCTTATCAAAGTCTTCTTCATTGTTAAATTCAATAAAAGAAACCATTGGTAATAAGGGACGGAATTCTCTCTTGTGAGTTTCATTTCCTGAAACACTCAAAGCCCCATGAGTATTTCCATGATAAGAGTTTTTAAAGGAAACTATTTCTTCTCTTCCGGTATATCTTTTAGCCAGTTTTAAGCTTCCATCAATAGCTTCTGCACCACTATTCACAAGGTAAGTAACTTCCAGTGGATCCGGAGTAGCTTCTGCAAGCAGTCTGCATAATGCGATAGGTTTTTCCTGTGCATATTCTCCGTAAACCATTACGTGAAGATATTTATCGGTCTGCTCTTTAATAGCATTCACTATTTTAGGGTGCGAATGCCCCAAAGTATTGGCAGAAACTCCTGCTACAAAGTCAAGATATCTTTTTCCGTCTGTACCATAAATATAGCTTCCTACTGCTTTCTCTACTTCAAAACCAGCAGCAAACTTGGTGGTTTGAGCCTGATATATAAAAAAATCTTTATGCATTTCCATTGTCTCCAAAAATTTCAGCAAAGCTATAAAAGATTCATTAAACGCTGAAATTAATCCACAAAAAAGACCAGCGTTTACTGGTCTTTTATATTACTTTCTGGTTCGTTTAGGTTTTTTAGCTTCTTCTTTGGCTTTTTCGTCGTCAATTGCTTTCTGTGCTTTATCGAATAGCTCACTATCAGCTGTATATTGTATTTCTTCGTTATTCGGGCTATCTACAAGGATATCCTGCCATTTCCGGATTCTGTCTTTTGTATTCCAGTTGAAATCCGGGAATTTTCTTTTCGAAGGTTCTATCATACTCATCGGATAAGTATCTGAAGCAGCTCCAATACTACACGAAATAATCTGGAGTGCTCTTTCTTCAAACAATGCTCCGATAATTCCACAGGTAGAAAGCGTAATTCCTATTCTTTCCGGTTTCTTGGTTTCCTGATCAGTATCATCAACATAAACTATGGACTGGGCGTTTCCAACTACTCTTGCTTCTTTAATCGCATTGTTTTCATAATATACCGTCATGAATTTTCCTTTCACCTGATTGAATTCGTCTTTCAGCGTAAGTGAGTCTACTTTACTGATGGCAAAGGCATTCCCGATTACTTTTAGAGAGTCAATATCTTCTGTTTTGGTATTAAAGTAAGCTTCCACTTTATCTCCCGTAACCTGTTTTTCGCCGCTCCAAAGAATCGGGTTGGTATACATATGCATAATTCCGTCTGTTTCATTGAAGGCAATGGAATCTGCTCTTCCTTGTGCATTGGATTTAAAAATACGGGCTTTTTTGAAAGCTCTCAGATAGCTTTTTTTGACTTTGATATCTAATGTGTCCGGTCTTTGATAAGAGATAATTTTTTCTGCGGCAAAATAAATGGAATCCTTTTCCATTACTTTTACTGCGTAAGGATTTTTCGTCATCATTGCGGAGTCTTTTTTCTCAAAAATTTCTCCGTAACCTCCTTTTATATATCTTCTTTCGATAGGATCATCAAGGGTTACATTTCCTGTTGCTTTACCAAATCCTGAAATCTGATTATAGTACATATCATCACCGGTAAGGATTTTTTCATTATAATAGATCCTGGAGTTTTTGGTTAGAAAAGCCTCTTTGGAATCCATTCTATAAGTTCCTTTTTCCGTATAGATTCTGTTTCTTGGATTGGTTTTGCTGGTAATGGTTGTAGGACCAAGAAAATCAGCAATTTTTGTATTTTGATTCTGCTTGATGTTAGGTCCTTCTATGATATACTGAGGGGTTTCAATTTTTACATTTCCTGTAAGATCCACCACTCTTGTATTGAGAAAATAGGTTCCTACTTTGGCATAGGTTACATTCTGACCGTCAGAAATTGTCCCTCCCGTATTAAAATAAGCCTGATTAGCCAGCCTGTCATAATACAGAATATCTGTTTTTATGGTTTGTTTTGGATCAGTCAGAACCACATTTTTTCTGGCAACACCTTTCTGGGTATTGGCATCATATTCCATTTCTCCTGCCGTGATTACGGAACCATCGGTATTTTGAAGCCTTGTATTTCCGATCGCTTTTACAAAGTTCTCTTCATTATACAAAACGACTTCATCTGCTGTAAGAATAGAGCCTTGGTGTTCTATCTGAACATTTCCGGTAAAGTACTGATTCCCGTCGTATTTTTCAGGGCTTTTCTTGATCTCGTCCGCATGGATGATCTTTACTTTATCTTCAGGTCTCACCTGTTTAGGCTGAGCTGGTGAAGGAGCCTGCAAATAAGGGTCTCTCTTCACAGGTGTTTTATCCTGCGCAAAGTTGAGCGTAGAAATAAAGATTAACAGAAAAAGGGCTATTCTCATTAATTAGTCATTCTTAGTGCCATAGAAATATAGCGAATGAGAATCAATTTTTACGCCAAATGCTTCTTCAATGGCTTCTTTGATTCCTTGGATTCTTGGGTCACAGAATTCAATAATTTCTTCAATTTCTTTATCAGAGTCTTTTTTGTAGATCACCAGGTGGTCATGCTGTTTGTCAAAATAAGACTTTTCATAAGATGAAGAGGTCAATGTCTTTTCTCCGAACTGATGCTTACGGATTAAGCCTGCATCAAGGAAAATTTCAATCGTGTTGTAAATAGTTGCTTTGGAAACATGATATTTTTTCTGCATCATCAGAAGATACAGATCATCAACGTTAAAGTGATGATCCATATTATAAATCTCTTCCAATATCGTATATCTTTCAGGTGTGTTTCTGAACCCTTTTTCTAATAAGTAGTTTCTCAAAACATCCTTGATCAAAGCTATATTTTTTTCTTTTTGTATTGTATCCATTAAAAAAATTATCTACAAATTTATTGAATTTTATTTAAATAGATAGTATGGTTAAATACGAGTGGCTAGGAGTTGTGACGGAAATACCCGGACTGCTCGATCTTATTATCATAAACTGTTAATTCTGTAATCGGTGCAGATTCTACCTCTACGTTATGTGAAGATACTCCCCAAGCCTTAAAGTCATCACTTCCGATATACTTCACAAAGTTGTAAATGTTAAGAGTAATCTTCTGTTTAACAGTTAAAAGAATATCGTTGATATAGGTGTTATCTATGATCACATATTTAAGATCCGGTGGTATATCATGAGCTCTTAAAGATGGGTGGCTGCTTCTTGAAGGAATGGTTCCGTCTGCCATTAAATCTTTAAGAACCATATTGAAATAATCGTTGATTCTTCGGTCTACTTTAAATCCTAAAAGGAAGTTGATTTTATATACGGTTCCCGGAAGAATCTCGTCTACGGTATATCTGAAAGTATATGGATCTTCCTGGTTTACGATGCTCAGGATGAAATAATGATCTGCTCTTTTCGGTTGTTTTTTGATGATGGAATAGATAATTTTGGATTCCACTTCATCATTTCTCTTAGCTCTGCTCAGATAAGCCAGATTGGTAGCATATTTCGGAATGGTTTCGTCCAGTTTCATGTCTTTAAGAATAGACACATATTTTTCTATTTTCACAAACTGGATAAATCTTGTTTTGATCAGTCTTCCGTTATACCATGCATACATAGAAACTCCGATAGAACCTGCCAATACAACAGTGATCCATCCACCTTCCATGAATTTGATGATGTTGGCACTGAAGAAACCTAATTCGATAGCCATATAAACCATTGCGAACACCAGAATCAAGACCTTGCTTACTCTGTGTTTCAGGAGCCAGAATACCAATAGAACTGTGGTCATCAACATCGTTACGGTAATGGAAAGTCCGTAAGCCGCTTCCATTTTTCCTGATTCTCTGAAATGCAGCACAACAATAATACAAAGGATAAGAAGTCCCCAGTTAATTCTTGGGATATACATCTGTCCTTTAACTCCAGAAGGATAATCAATTTTCTGATTAGGCCAAAGGTTAAGAGACATTGCTTCTGAGAATATGGTGAAAGAACCTGTAATTAATGCCTGGCTGGCAATAATTGCAGCAGCTGTTGCCAGAATTACTCCCGGAATGATCATCCACTCTTCCATAATTCCAAAGAAAGGATTCACTACAGAAAACCCAGGTTTGTTATAATTGGTTAAAAGCCACGCTCCTTGTCCAAGATAGTTAAGAATAAGCATAATCTTAACGAATGCCCAGCTTATTCTGATATTTTTAGCACCACAGTGTCCTAAATCAGAATACAGTGCTTCTGCTCCGGTTGTACAAAGGAAAACAGCTCCTAAGATCACAATAGCACTCGGAGAGTTCACAATAAGCTTGTAAGCATAATAAGGGTTGAAAGATCTTAAAATCTCAAAGTTTTCACTTAAATGCATTACACCTAAACCTCCTAATACCAGAAACCAAACTACCATTACAGGACCAAAAAATTTCCCGATAAAGCTGGTTCCAAACTGCTGCACCACAAAAATAGCAATCAGGATTCCAATGGTGATAGGTACAACAGGAGTGTGCGGGTTATAAATTTCAAGTCCTTCAATAGCTGACATTACCGTCAGTGATGGTGTAATGACTCCGTCTGCAATAAGGGCTGCAGCACCAATGATTGCAATGAGGTACAACCATCCTTTCTTAAGGTTTCTTACCAGTGAAAACAAAGCAAGAATACCACCTTCACCTTTGTTATCTGCTCTCAAAGCAATGATCACATATTTTATTGTGGTCTGCAGGGTAAGAGTCCAGATAATACAGGAAAGAGCTCCTTCTATGTATTCATTGAAAGGCATATTGCTCCCTTGGGATCTTGCATTCACAATTGCTTTCATTACGTAAAGCGGAGAGGTACCAATATCTCCAAAAACAATTCCTAGAGACACTAAAACTCCTATGAAGGAAAGTTTCTTTATGTCGAAGTGGTAGCCATCTTCTGTAACTTCTGCCATATCAGCTTAATTTATTTTAAAGGCGCAAATTTATACTAATTTTATGACGTCAAGAATTTTTCTTCATGAATATAATAAATGAAAAAACTTCCTTTCGGAAGTTTTTCTCTATAACTATTTTACGTACATCGCTTTTTTGATTTCCTCTTTTACTTTTTCAAGTTTAGGGAACCATTCTGCAAATAATGCAGCAGAGTAAGGTGCAGGTGCATCAGGAGTAGTAATTCTCTTGATAGGAGCATCTAAATAATCAAATGCTTTTTGCTGTACCATATAAGTAATTTCAGAAGAAATAGAAGCAAATGGCCAAGCTTCTTCTAAAATAACCAATCTGTTTGTTTTCTTAACGGAAGCTAAAACAGTATCAAAATCCAGAGGACGAACTGTTCTAAGATCGATAACTTCTACAGAGATTCCTTCTTTCGCCATATCTTCAGCAGCCTGTAAAGCCAGCTTCATGATCTTACCGAAAGAAACTAAAGTAACGTCTGTACCTTCTCTCTTGATATCTGCTTTTCCTAATGGTAAGTAGTATTCTTCTTCAGGAATTTCCATTTTATCTCCATACATCTGCTCAGATTCCATGAAAATAACCGGATCATTATCCTGAATTGCAGTTTTCAACAACCCTTTCGCATCGTAAGGATTTGAAGGTACTACTACTTTAAGGCCGGGAATGTTTGCAAACCAGTTTTCAAAAGCCTGAGAATGGGTAGCACCTAATTGACCTGCAGAAGCTGTAGGACCACGGAAAACAATTGGGCAATTCCATTGTCCACCACTCATCTGACGGATTTTAGCCGCATTATTGATAATCTGATCAATTCCTACTAATGAGAAATTGAATGTCATATACTCTACAATTGGTCTGTTACCATTCATCGCAGCACCCACAGCAATTCCTGTAAAACCAAGTTCTGCAATTGGGGTATCGATTACTCTTTTAGGGCCAAACTCATCCAGCATTCCTTTTGAAGCCTTATAAGCACCATTGTATTCTGCCACTTCCTCCCCCATTAAAAAGATGGATTCGTCTTTACGCATTTCCTCGCTCATTGCCTGTGCAATTACCTCACGAAAAGTATATTCTGCCATATTTATTCGAAAAATTTAGACTACAAAAATAGTGTTTTTTTATTATACACATCATAAAAACGCTCTTCATTTCCATGAGAAGTCATAATATTAACTGTATTTAAAATTAATTTTCCTTCTTAAATGCTTCCTTTTTGTGGCTTTTTTATGTTCCGAAGAATTTTCACAGAATTTTTATCCACAAAAAATGACATCCCATTTCTGAAATGTCATCTAAAATTCTATTTAAACTTATATTAATTAGCTTTCTCCCAAACTTGGGTTCTTCCTAATAAAGATAATCCTAAGTATCCTCTTACGTTTAGTTTATCACCGCTTCTTGTAATGGTACATTTATAAGTTTTTCCGGTTTTAGGATCAGTAATTGTTCCTCCGGTGAACTCATCGCCGTCTTTTTTCAATCCTCTGATGATCTCCAATCCTAAAATTGGTTTTCCCTTTCTGTCATCTTTACAAGCTGTACAGTTTGGATCAGCTGGTTTTATCAATAACTGAGAAACTTTTCCATAGTATTTCCCGTCTGATTTTTTGAATACCTCAACAATAGATTTTGCCTGTTTTGTCTCATCATCTATCGTTTTCCACTTACCTTCTATCTGTGCAAATGTAAGTACACCACATAAAGAAAGAGCGAACGTTAACAATATTTTTTTCATATTTCTTATAGTTTTAATTTTATACAATATTCTTATCTACGTATTGATAAAAATATAAATTAATTTTCAACGAACAAAAACTTTTATTATACAAAGCATAAAGAGCTAAAGAAAAACAGAAATGCTAATTCTCAGTTAAGCGTTTTTAATACAGTTTCCTGTTAATAACTCTATCCATATAATCCTGATACCAGGCCTTTGCAGTTTTCTTTCCTTGTTCTATTTCTGGATTTTTAACCTCATTCATGATATTTTTTTCAAGGCTAAGATCAGATTGAGCATAGACTCCGATGATTTCTTTTCCATCAAAGCGGTAAATATAATTTCCAATCATGAACTGATCCGTACTTCCATCTGAGTTGACGACAATGAAAGGATATTTTTTATCACTCACCAAACTTCTTCCCCAGCTTCGGATAGGTTTGTTATACCCGATAAGATCTGCCAGTGTAGGATAAATATCCGCCTGTTGTGCAATTTCCTGGCTAACACCTTTTAACTGATAGGCAGGATTCGGAGAATAGAAAACCAACGGAACGGCATAACGGTTCATGGCTCTTTCATATTCAGGATAATAGACCTGATTGGTATGATCTCCCGTGAAAACAAAGATGGTATTGTTGTACCAAGGTTGCTTTTTAGCCGTTTCAAAATATTTTTTGATCGCATAGTCTGTATACTGCATCGGCTCATGGATTTCAATTTTTCCTTTTTTAAATTTCCCGTTATATTTTTCAGGGATCTTAAAAGGGTGATGAGATGATGCCGTAAATACAGTCGTCATAAAAGGTTGTTTCTTTCCTACATTCTTAGCGAAATACTGAAGGAAAGGTTCGTCCCAGATCGCCCACATTCCGTCAAAATCTTCATCATGATTGTATTCTGTTTTCCCGAAATAATGTTTAAATCCTAAGATATTTCCGAAACCAAGGAATCCCATAGAACCATTTGGGGCACCATGATAAAAAGATGTATCATAGCCAAGGTCATTACATACAGAAACAATAGACTGAATTTTCTGATTGGAATACGGAGATCCTGTAAATGCATCGGTAAGACTCGGAATTCCGGCCAACACACTGCTCATCCCATGAATAGACTGTCTTCCGTTTGCAAAAGTATTCGGAAAAATAAGACTTTGCCCAGCCAGACTATCCATAAACGGAGTGTAAGAAACGTAGTCTTTGATATTTTTATCTTTATTGAAAGCTCCCGAATATTCTCTTCCGAAAGATTCTACAATGAAAATAACAATATTGGGACGGTTCTCCACTTTTCTGTCGTATACTTTATAAGGCTGTACATAATCTTCAATATATTTTTCATCTACAAAATGAACTTCTTTAAAGTTATTGGTATTTAACGTCCTGAAAAAAGAGAATGTACTGTTGAGTACCATATTTCCCTGAAGTGGATTTGTCACAAAACGGGTTGCATCCACCATATTAATAGGTCTTGTACTATGTTTAAAATCGCCTCTGATTCCTCCTACAACCAACACCGCTGTAATACACAGTGTAAGAATGGAAGTGATAAAGTAAGGAAGCAGTTTCACAGGTTTTGTATTTTCTACTTTCACCCTTTTGTAAAGGAAAACCCATAAGATCATCAACACAACGTACCAAATTAGTACAAAAGGATGTTCTCCCACAGAGATCGTCAATGTTTTCGAAACATTGGATTCATGTTCTGCCACTTGAAATACTGCAGAAGTAAGCCTTGCCTGAGAAAATTTATAGTAAATAAAATCTCCGAAATTCATGGCATAAGCAATCCCGTTGGTAATGAAATACAGCCAGAAAAGAATCTTCTGAAAAACTTTCTTTGTATTGATGACCAATGGCAATAAACTCAAGAGGATAAATAACGCATTCACATATAAAATAGCCGTTGTATCGAAAGCTGTACCATGGAAAGCCAGCTTTATATATTCTGAAACAGAGTCAACTTTAATCAGATCTTTATTAAAATACCAGAATAAAAGCCTGGCTATCTGATAAAAAACATAGGCTAAAAAAATCCTGTAAACCAATGCCAGAACTTCCTGTTTTCTAAATCCTTTTAAAAATTTCATGGAGCAAATTTACATCAAAATCACTTTAATGCATTTTTTAGTTCAGATTATTTTGAGTTAGAATTTTTAAAAACTGTAATTTTGTGCTTATGGATTTTATAAAGAATAATCTGGCCAATGCCTTAACCCTGGCTAACTTATTTGCAGGTTGTGTAGGTGCAATACATTTAATTTTAGGAGATTATCAGACAACGGCAATCTGTCTTATCCTCTCTTCAATTTTTGATTTCTTTGACGGCTTTGTAGCCAGAGCTGTAAAATCAAACTCCAATCTGGGTCTTCAGCTGGATTCTCTTGCGGATATGGTGAGTTTTGGGGTAATTCCTGGACTTACGATGTATAAAGCACTCGAACCTTTTGGTACAGAACTGCTTGGAATGCATTTTCCGTTTGAGATCAAGTATCTGGGATTAATCGTTACCGTATTTTCCTGTCTGAGACTTGCCATTTTTAACCTGGATGAAGAGCAGCGTTATTATTTCAAAGGATTGAATACGCCTACCAACACCGTTTTACTGTTCGGTCTTTATTATGCCTTTAAAGAAACCGGAACTTTCAGCTTCCTGTTTGATAACGAATTGCTATTGGTTCTGCTGACTCTTCTTACGTCATGGCTTCTGATCAGCCCGATCAAGATGATGGCGATGAAATTTAAATCCAAACAATTAAAAGATAATTACCCTAAAGTTGTATTATTGGTGGGAGGAATTGCTATTCTTGCCTTATTCCAGATTGTTGGAATTCCAATGCTTGTTATTTATTATATATTGGTGTCTCTTATTTTTCAGGCACAATTAAAATAAACTCATTTAAATAAAACACGTTTCATATTATTAATAGTCAACATGAATTTAAAACTCCATAAACCACTTTGTATTTTTGATCTGGAAACCACAGGAACCAACATAGGAAAAGACAGAATTGTTGAAATCTGTATTTTAAAAGTAAATCCGGATGCTTCCAGAGAAAGCAAAACATGGCGTGTAAACCCGGAAATGCTTATTCCTAAGGAAAGCAGTGAGATCCACGGGATTTATGATGAAGATGTAAAAGATTCTCCTACCTTCAGAGACATTGCTTCTAAAGTAATGGAAATGATTACCGGCAGTGATTTGGGAGGATTTAATTCCAACCGATTTGATGTTCCGCTTTTGGCTGAAGAACTTTTAAGAGTAGGAATGGATTTTGATCTGAGTAAATTCAGACTGGTAGATGCACAGACTATTTTCCATAAAAAAGAGCCTAGAAACTTAGGTGCTGCTTACCAGTTCTACTGTGGAAAAACATTGGAAAATGCACACTCTGCAGAAGCTGATGTAATGGCAACATTTGAAGTTCTGGATGCTCAGGTTGGAAAATATGATGATATTCCGAATGAAATAGCACCGTTAAGTGAATTCACATTCCATAACAAGAATGCAGATCTTGCCGGATTCATTGGATATAATGAAAAAATGGAAGAAGTTTTCAACTTTGGAAAATATAAAGGTCAAGGGGTGAAAGCCGTATTCCAAAAAGATTTAGGATATTTCGGATGGCTTCAGAATGCTGATTTTCCGTTGTATACCAAAAAGGTTTTCACTAAGATTCAATTATCAAGTAGATTTTAACTATGTCTGAACTGGTTCGTTTTAAATTTTATGAAACTGCCCTGGAAGCCAACAGGGACAAGCAGATACTGGCCGAAAATGGTATCAATAGTTTCATTGCGAATGAGCAGCTTATCCAGTCGGATTGGCTTCTGTCACAGGCAGTAGGAGGTATACAGCTTCAGGTATTTGAAGAAGATGTGGAAAAAGCGAAGCAAATCCTGCAGGACTATAAAGACAATGAGCAATATTCATTGGAAGTGGAACACACTCTTGAAGAACCTGAGTTTGATTTTGTCTGTCCAAAATGTGGTTCCAACCATATTTACAGAGATGACAGTGCAACCAGCTTCTTTGGAATTTCATTTCTGACGAGTCACAAATTCAAATGTTATTATTGCGGAAATGAGTTTACGCATTAATATATTAGCAATTAATAGTATTTAAATGATCTACAAGATTACGTCGTTCCTTGCAATGACGAGATTAAAAAATATAATAAAAGAGTTATGAAAATAATCTGCATAGGAAGAAACTACAGTGAACACGCGAAAGAATTGGGAAATGAAATTCCTGAGAATCCTGTTATCTTTATGAAACCGGATACCGCTGTTTTAAAAGGAAATGATTTTTATATTCCTGAATTTTCCAATGATATTCACTACGAGCTTGAAGTGGTAATAAAAATTTCAAAAGGCGGAAAATACATTCAGAAAGAAACAGCACACAAACATTACGAAGAAATCGGTCTGGGAATAGATTTTACAGCCAGAGATCTTCAGAGCGAACTGAAATCAAAAGGGCTTCCATGGGAGCTTGCCAAAGGTTTCGATGGTTCGGCTGTGGTAAGCAGTTTCTTTAAAAAAGAGAACTTCAGCCTTGAGAACCTTCAGTTTTCATTATTAAAAAATAAAGAGAAGGTACAGGATGGCAATACGAAAGATATGATGTTCAACTTTGATGATATTGTAGCTTTTACCTCTCAGTATTTTACTTTAAGAGTAGGTGACCTTATTTTCACAGGAACTCCAAAAGGGGTTGGAAAGGTAGAAGAAAATGATATTCTGGAAGCTTACCTTGAAGAGGAAAAAATCCTTGATATCCGAATATTATAAGTATTTAACATCAAAGTCTGACAAATTTTTCCTATCTTTAGGTAACAAAATTAGAGGTTATGATAAATATTGTATTACCCGTAGATTTTGGGGACAAGACAGACCAATTGGTAGACGGTGCCATAAAATTTGCAAAACAGCTTAACGGCAGAATTTACCTGATCCACGTAGCACCATCAGATATTGGCTTTGCCATTGGTGATATGGGATTTCAATATTTTCCTGAAGTGGAAGCCAACGAAATCAGAGAAGAGCTGGTGCAGCTTAATAAAATTGAGCAAAGAATCATCGGCCATGATATCGATTGTGAGCACCTTTTAAAACAGGGACTTGCCAAAGATATTATTCTGGAACATGCAAAGGCAAAAAATGCAGATTATATTGTGATGGGATCACATGGCAGAAGCGGAATTTATGATGTATTCGTGGGAAGCTTAACGAAAGGAATTACGAAAAGTTCAAGTATTCCTGTGCTGGTACTTCCAATTCACGACTAAGCAAAAGAAATTTTAATCGTTAGTAATAAAAAAACCGATCAAAGCATAATGTTTGATCGGTTTTTTACTATATAACCAATTAATTAACCTTCTTTTTTGTAGATATTCGGATCGTAGTAAGGATTCTTACCTTCCGTTGGAGAATAATAGTCTTTGTCTTTGTCACCACCTAGTGTAACCACCAGTACGTAGCACCAATAAGTAAATAGTACACAGCAAACTATAAATAGAATCCAGTTTAAAACATTTCCAAACGCATCAAAGAAACCGAAAGTCCATTTGAAAACTTTGCTTAAGAATAGAAAGAAAGACGTCATTATTTTCCTTTTTTAAATTAACTTTGTACAAATTTATAAAAAATGTTTAAATTACTTTCAAAAGAAAGCAATATTTTTTCAATTCCTGTTTATATTGGTTTTCTTCTTTTAGTAGTCGTAATATTTAACATACTGAATTTCAACACTTACGAAGCTATAGTTGCCGGAATAACTTTTCTGGGAATTGCTTTGGGATATTTTTGTTTTCACAGTATTGCTCTTAATTATCAGACCCATCTGCCCTTATTTTTATATACCTTTTTTATTTTCGGGTTATATCCCGGAAATCTGGATATAGGAATTGCGGTTTCTCTGCTTACCAACTCTTTTCTTATTCTGCTTCTGACCAGTGCAGATGAAGATATCAGGAAAAAGTCCTATGTATTGGTGGGATCTATTGTAGCCCTGAACTTTATTTTTCTTCCTACAACATGGCCGATGGCTGTTTTTGTTATCATCCACGTGATTGCAACTTCTGCCAAAATTACCCTGAACCTTTTCAGGTTTCTATTGGGAATTGTTTTGATTACATTCAGTTATTTTTCTGTCATGTATTTTGTTCAGTTCACGTCATGGAATATTGATTATTTTCCGTTTGGAAGGATGAAACCGGTAACAGATTACACGGAACTTCTGCCGTTGATCCCTGTAGTTCTGATGCTTATTTATGCTGTATATGACCATTTTAAAAATTACAACAAGAAAAGTCCGATAAGTAGGTATAAATATACTTTCCTGCTGGTCTTTTCTGTAGCGCAGCTTGTTTCCATCATTTTATACATGAATAAAAGCTATGAATATCTGCTTCTTCTGGCATTTCCTTCTAGTATTATTCTGAGCAGAATGATGAGATTTTTACCTAAATACTGGATGCGTGAAGCCAGTGTATGGGTTATTATTATTAGTTTACTGACCTTTAAAGCAGGTACAGTTTTTGATTTATTTTAGAAAATTATGATTCAGATAGACGATAAATTGATTTCAGAGGAAATTTTTTCCGAAGAATTTGTTTGCAACCTTACAAAATGTAAAGGTGCATGTTGTGTGGAAGGAGATGTGGGAGCTCCGTTGGATAAAAACGAGCTTGAGATATTGGACAGTATTTTTGATAAAATAAAACCTTACCTTACTCAGGAAGGAATAAAAGCTCTTGAAGAACAAGGGACATGGACTACTGATCCACACGACGGAATGTATGTTACTCCAATGGTGGAGAACCGCGAATGTGCTTATGTAACCTTTGATGAAAAAGGAATTACGAAATGTGGTATTGAAAAAGCGTATGAAGATGGTGCCGTGGACTGGCAAAAACCAATCTCCTGCCACCTTTACCCAATCCGTGTTACGGAATATTCTGCATTTACGGCATTGAATTATCATGAGTGGAATGTATGCAGTGATGCCTGTACCCTTGGAAAAGAGCTTCAGGTACCTGTCTATAAATTTTTAAAAACTCCACTGACAAGAAAGTATGGTGAAGAATTTTATACTGTTCTGAGCGAAGCTGCTGAAGAATGGAAAAAAGAATATGGTTCTTAACCGATACGTATTTGAATAAAATAATAAAAACCGCTGAGAGATCTGCGGTTTTCTTATTTACTAAAACTTATAAAAATTTGATTAATTGGATGTTGCTGCTTTTTTAGTTTCATCTTTTTTAGCCTTTTCCCATCCGTCTTCCGGCATTAACGTTGCTATATTTTTTTCTTTTGTAAGGTATTTTTTGGCAACATCCTGAAGATCTTTTACCGTAAGTGCTTTTACTTTATCCTGATAATTTAAGATATCATATTTGTCACTTCCATCTAACTGATTTTGGGCAATACCCTGCAGCCAGAATCCATTGTCTTTAAGGCTTGTTTTATATTCGTTGTATTCACCTTCTTTGTATTTATCAAGATCCTTTTGCTCTGGTCCTTTATCTATCAATTTTTGTAATTCTGCCATGGCACTTTTGGTAAGCTTCTCTGCATTTTCAGGACCACAAGGGAAATTAACACTAAAATCATAAACACTGTATGGGATTTTACTGAAGCTTCCACTTGCACCTCCACCGTAGATACCACTTTCATCTTCTCTTAGCTTTTCGAGAACTTTAATGGTAGCAACTTCTCCAAGTGCAGATAATGCCATTGCTTCCTTCTCATTATAAGGAGCTTCTCCGCTGTAAGAAATTGTTACAAGACTCTTCGGTTCTTTTCCTTTTTTATAAACCTTTGTATATCCTCCTTTCACCGGTCTGTAACCTGTATCTTTAAATGTAGATGATTTTCCTGTTGCAGGAAGTGAAGCGATATACTGCAAGACTTCATTTTTAAGTTGTCCTTCATCTATATTCCCTACAAAATAGAAATGGAAGTTTCCTGCATTAGCAAATTTTTGTTTGTAGATATCATAAGCTGTCTTATAATCTGTATTCGCCCAATCTTTTTCGGTAGGTTCAAGGCTAGTGAATCTAGGGTTTTTCTGATTGATAAATTTGGAATATTCATTAGAGAAATAGTATTCTGGATCTGAATCTACATTCGCCAGCATTGCAGATTTCTTTGTTTTGTAGGCGTTGAATGATTCAGGATTGTAATTTAAGTCTGTAAAACAGGCATAGATCAGTTCCATGGCGGTCTTCAGATCTTTTTTTGAACTTGTTCCGGAAACACCTTCTGTAAGTCCACCCACGTAAGCGCTTGCACTTACCTGTTTTCCTGCAAGATAGTGTACAAGATCTGTTTTGGAAAGCCCTGCTAATCCAGCTTCCAGCAAAGCATCAAATGCAAATTTTGTTTTATTGTAATCAGCATCCGGAATGACAGACACTCCTCCCAGGCTTATTGCTGCAAAAACAATTTCATCATCTTTAAAATCTGTTTTCTTGAAAGTAACTTTAGCACCGTTGTTCAAAGTCCATGTGGTAGTTCCTAATTTGGCGTCTGCTTCTGTTTTAGTAATTTTTCCTTCAGATTTAAAAGGCTTTATTAAACTTTCGGTTTTCGTTTTTTCTGCATAAGGTTTAAGATCAGCCATTTTTATGGCATCGAATGTCTTCAGAACCATCGCTTCCGTTGGCATCGTAATATGATCCTTTTTTGGACCAGTAATAACAATGACCCTGCTGTCATCTTTTACCAGCTTTTTGATAATTCCATTGGTCTGTTCCAGTGCTATGGCTGGAAGGATTTCTTTAATATGTTCATATCCCCAGGTAATTCCAGGTATTGGCTCCTGTCTCAGGAAATTATTCACATAACCATCGATGAGCTCCCCGCTTTGGTTTTTATCTTTGTTGTTGTAAGCCCATTCATAAGATGAAAGCATCTGATCTTTTGCTCTGTCCAATTCAGATTGGGTAAATCCGAATCTTTTGGCTCTTTCCACTTCTTCCAAAAGGACCTTCAGTGCATTGAGCTGGTCTCCGTCTTTTGTTGCTGCTGATCCCTGAAATGCTTCTTTGCTTCTTGCAAAAGTTCCCCCGTGATAAACTGAACCATAAGTAAAAGGTGGATTTGTAGAGTTAACCAGTTCTGCCAATCTGCTGTTGAGCATAATATTCACAAGACTTTCTACAATACTTTGATCATACTGCTGAACCGTTACGTCCGGGTGGTACGCCTCAGAATCTTTGATAATGAATTGCACTCCGGAACCTGTTGCATCAGGATCTGTCTCAATAGCTACCAGTGATTCTTTATGGTTCGGAAGATCAAAAGATTTTCTTTCTCTGGGTTTTGGAGGATTTTTATATTGACTGAAGTTATTCTTAATCTTTTTCTCCATATCATCAACATTGATATCTCCTACGACTACAACTGCCATCAGATCCGGCCTGTACCAATCCTGGTGGAATTTTCGGATAAGATCAGGTTTGAAGTTTTCCAGTACTTCTTTTTTACCGATTGGCAATCTTTCTGCATACTGAGATTGGTATAAAAGTTTTGGAAGGTATTTATCCATCATTCTTTTATCGGGTCCAAGACCTAATCTCAGTTCTTCCAGTACCACTCCTCTTTCTTTATTGATTTGTTCGTCAGAAAGTGTTGCATTAAATGCCCAGTCTTCCATTACTTTCAGTCCCACATCCAGATTTCCCGGTTTATCTAATGGTACAGGAAGCATATAAACCGTTTCGTCAAAACCGGTATACGCATTAAGATGCTGTCCGAATTTTACTCCGATAGATTGCAAAAAATCTACTAATTTATTATCCGGAAAGTTTTTGGTTCCGTTGAAATTCATGTGCTCCATAAAGTGAGCCAACCCTCTTTGATTTTCGTCTTCAAGAATAGATCCTGCGTTAATCGCCAGACGGAATTCTACTTTTTTCTCAGGTAAAACATTTTTTTTGATGTAATACTTCATTCCGTTGGAAAGAGTACCGATTCTTAAGGACGGATCCACCGGAATGTTTTGTCCATAGACATTTAGAGACATCAGGAAGATGACTGAAAACGAAGATAATATTTTTTTCATCTACATTATTTTTTGACCTTTCAAAAATATCGATTCTCTGTACCATTAGCCTTTTACCACAGGGTTAAATTGGAGTTAAAAAATTTAAATATTATAAAATAACAGAAAATTGTTTGTTTTATATTACTTAAAATGATTTTTAATTAAAAACATTCATGAATTAATTAAAATAGACTAATTAAAAATAAGGTTATTTTCTTCATTTTTCAAAAGATTATGGTTAATCTACTATTATGTTATCCATTTTCAAACAAAAAAACCGTTGTATAGTACAACGGTTTTCTTATTTTAATTAAAAAAATTAATTAGTAGCACCTGCTTTTACAGTCACTGTTTCTGCTTTTTTAGGTTCCTCTTTTTTAGCTTTTTCCCAGCCATCTTCAGGCATAAGGGTTGCTACAATTCTTCCTTTTGTAAGATATTTTTTCGCAACATTCTGAAGATCTTTTACCGTAAGTGCTTTTACTTTATCCTGATAATTTAAGATATCATACTTGTCACTTCCGTCTAATTGGTTCTTAGCAATGGCGTTCATCCAGAACATATTATCTTTAAGTTCTGTTTTGTTGTCATTGTATTCTCCTTCTTTATATTTATCCAGGTCTTTTTGTTCAGGACCATTATCGATAAGCTTCTGAAGCTCTGTAATAGCACTTTTAGTCAGCTTCTCTGCATTTTCCGGACCACAAGGGAAATTAATACCGAAACTATACGTTCCGTAAGGTATTTTATTCATTCCTCCTCTGGCACCACCTCCATAGATACCACTTTCATCTTCTCTCAGCTTTTCGATAACTTTAATAGTAGCCACTTCTCCAAGCGCTGATAATGCTAAAGCTTCTTTTTCATTGTAAGGAGCTTCTCCGCTGTAAGAGATAGATACCATACTCTTAGGATCTTTTCCTTTTTTATACACTTTACTGTAATCTCCGGTCATCGTTCTGTACCCTGTATCTTTATACATTGCTGCTTTTCCTGAGGACGGCAGACTTGCAATATATTGCAGAACTTCGTCTTTAAATTTGGCTTCGTCTATGTTTCCTACAAAATAGAACTGGAAGTTTCCTGCATTGGCAAATTTATCTTTATAGATATCGTAAGCTTTTTTATAGTCTGTATTGGCCCAGTCTTTCTCCATTGGGAAAACGCCGATAAATCTAGGATTCTTCTGATTCATGAATTTTGCATGTTCATTAGAGAAATAAGCTTGAGGATTAGACAACAGGTTATTCAACATTGCAGATTGCTTTTCTTTATAAGCATTAAAGGAAGCAGGATTATAATTTAAGCTTGTAAAATAAGCATACATCAGCTCCATAGCAGTTCCTAAATCCTTTTGTGTAGTTCTTCCGGAAACCCCTTCAAAAAGAGAAGTTACCATAGGATTTACATTCACTTGTTTACCGGCAAGATAGTTGGTAAGATCTGCTTTTGAGAATCCTCCTACTCCAGCTTCTGTTAATGCTGAGAAAGCAAACTGAGTTTTATTATATTCTGCATCAGGGATAAGAGAACTTCCTCCTAAACTTCTTGCTGTAAATACGATTTCATCGTCTTTAAAATCTGTTTTCTTGAAAGTAACTTTCGCTCCGTTGCTTAAAGTCCAGGTTGTTGTTCCCAACTTGGCATCTGTTTCAGTTTTAGCAATTTTTCCTTCAGATTTGAAAGGTTTCACCAGGTTTTTGATGGCCGCTTTTTCTTCGTAAGGTTTAAGATCAGCCATTTTTACAGCATCAAATGTATTCAGTACCATGGCTTCCGTAGGCATGGTTACATTATCTTTTTTAGGTCCTGTAATTACAATTACCCTGCTGTCATCTTTCACCATTTTCTTGATGATTTCGTTGGTTTGTGCAAGGGTAACAGATGGTAAGAAAGATTTGGTATCTTCATATTCCCATGCTATTCCAGGAATTGGTTCCTGCTCCAGGAAGTTTCTCACATACTCATCTATCAGAATCTCACTTTCTGTTTTATCTTTATTGTTGTAAGATCTTTCAAGGTTGGATAGTACCTGAGATTTAGCTCTATCTAGTTCAGACTGGGTGAATCCGAATCTTTTTGCTCTTTCAACCTCTTCCAATAAGACTTTCAATGCGCTCAACTGGTTTCCTTCTTTCACCATGGCAAATCCCTGGAACGCCTCTTTGCTTCTTGCATATGTTCCTCCGTGGTATACTGACCCGAAGGTAAATGGTGGGTTTGTAGAGTTGATCAGTTCTCTCAATCTGTTATTTAACATGGTCGTTGAAAGATTTTCAACAAGGCTTTGATTGTACTGTTCTACTGTTACATCAGGTTTATAGGCATCAGCATCTTTCATGATAAACTGTACCATGGAATTGGTAGCATCAGGATCTGTTTCAATCGCTACTAAAGTTTCTTTATGATTCGGAAGATCAAAAGATTCTCTTTCTCTTGGTTTTGAAGGATTTTTATATTTGCTGAAGTTATCCTTGATTTTTTTTTCAATTTCGTCCACATTGATGTCTCCTACCACGATGATTGCCATCAGATCCGGTCTGTACCAATCCTGGTGGAATTTTCGGATAACCTCTGGTTTGAAGTTTTCCAACACTTCTTTTTTACCGATTGGCAGTCTGTCTGCATACTGAGATTTATATAAAAGTTTTGGAAGGTATTTATCCATCATCCTTTTATCAGCTCCAAGACCCAGTCTCAGCTCTTCCAATACCACTCCTCTCTCTTTATTGATCTGCTCATCGGAAAGCGTTGCATTAAATGCCCAATCTTCCATTACTTTCAGTCCGGCATCCAGATTTCCTGGTTTATCTAATGGTACAGGAAGCATGTAAACGGTTTCGTCAAAGCTTGTATACGCATTAAGATGCTGACCAAACTTTACTCCGATCGATTGTAAAAAGTCTACTAATTTATTATCCGGAAAATTTTTGGTCCCGTTGAAGTTCATGTGCTCCATAAAATGGGCCAATCCTCTTTGATTCTCATCTTCAAGAATGGAGCCGGCATTGATTGCCAGACGGAAATCTACTTTTTTCTCAGGTAACGTGTTTTTTTTGATGTAGTACTTCATTCCGTTGGAAAGAGTACCAATTCGCACAGATGAATCCACTGGAATATTCTGTCCAAAGGCATTAGCAGACATCAGGAAAATGACTGCAAATGAAGATAATACTTTTTTCATGGTTATTTGATTTTATTTACGGTTTAAAACTAACATTTATTCACAAGGTGAAGAAATCATACAATCTTTTTTATAGTTAAATTTGAGTTAAAATTATTTATATACTAAAAAAACCGGAAAATTCCCGGTTTTTATCTCTTAAAAAAGTATCTTATTATTTAAAATCAGCATCCGAAACTCCGGAGTTAATAACCACTTTTGTGGTTTTAATTGTCATTTTCTGGCCTCCACCTTCAGCATCTACTTCAGCAGGGAACTGTATTCCGTCTACTGCCATATAGCTTTTAATGGTTGCTTTACCTTCTCCGGCATCTGTCTTATACAAAAGACCTGTTCCGGCATCGAAATAGAATTTTCCTTTGTCTGAAGACAGTACATTATAATCTTTTCCGTCAAGTTTTTCTGTAGATACAGTCTGGAAATTAGAAGCATCGAATGCTAAAGCATCCATTGGTTTTCCTTTTTTAAGGTCAGCAATTTTGTCAGCAGGAATATCTGTTTTAGTTCCCATCTGATCAAAATATCCTTTCTCACCGTCAAAAAGCTGCACCATTTCTTTCCCCATGAAAGATTGTACAGATTTGAATTTATTCCCTAATTTCTTGGTTGTCATTTGGATTTCCATTCCCTGCACAGCAACGGTGTTATCAGTAATGGTAGATTTTACAGCGTCCAGTTTATCTTTTCCACCTAGTGCTTTGAAATAATTATCAACAACTTCTTTAGGTGTAAGTTTTGATTTTACGGCTTCTGTTTTAGCAGATGCAGCCCCTTTTTTCTGAGCTGCTGCAGGCACTGAGAAAAGTACAGCGCAGAAAAACGGAATGATGATCTTTTTCATATTTATAATAAAGTTTAAAAAGTAAATATAGGAATATTGGCGGACATACAAATAAATAATGAGTAATGAGCATTAGTAATGAATGATAATTGAGTGATGATGAGTGATAAATAATGAATTTTTAGGTGTGGATGGATAATAAAAAAAACCGTCAAAAAATTGACGGTTTTAAAATATTTATATCTGGGTATAATTATTTCTTAAGTTCTTCTAAAAATTCGTCGTGAGAAATTTTAGTTTCTTTTTTGCTAGCTTTTTCAAGAATTACATCTTTCAATTTAGCCATTGCTACTTCAGAAGAAATTTGTCTTACCTGCTCTTGGTCTTTCAACATTTCAACAGCATATTTTTGGATTTCTTCATCCCCTAAGTGGTGGATTCCGTAGATAGCCAATTGGTTTTTCACCAACTGCTCAGCCTGAGCTAATACATCAGCATAGTCAAGGTTAATTTCATTTTCAGTCATCAATTTACCTTCGATGATCTGATATTTCAATTGGTTTTTCTCAGCTTCAAGAATTTCTTTAGCCTGATCTTCAGACTGGATATTCTGGTTAGAGAATAATAACCACTTCACAAGGAAAGATTCAGGAAGTTTTACTTCTTCTTTCTCTGTTACTTGCTCTAATACTTTATTCACGAAGTGAACATCAGCATTCTGTTGGAAATACTCGTCTAATTCAGTTTTCACTTTATCTTTAAGCTCATCTTCAGACTTAATGTTTCCTTCTCCGTATACTTTGTCGAATAGATCCTGATTAAGTTCAGCTAAATCTAATGAATAGAAATCTTTTACTTTAACTTCTAATTCATTGTGGTGTAGGTGCTCAACTTCTTCTTTGCTGAATCCTAATTCTTTAGCTAATTCTTCGTCACCTGCAAGAGTTTCTTTCGTTACTTTTACAGAACCTTCCATTTTCAAACCTTTTACCAATTTGAAAGCTTCTTTGTTTTCAGCAGTAATAGTAAGGTTTTTTGGGTGGTGGTGGTGCTCTCCTTCAGCATCTTCTTCCACAACCTGAGAAACTTCTAAAGCAATGTAAGAATCTTTAGTAATTTTATCTTGAGGAACCTGCTCAGCGAAACGCTTCTGCATGTTTTCAATGCTCTTACCGATTTCTTTATCAGAAGCTTCTACTTTGTAATGAGGAGCTTCATATTTAGCTAAATCTATAGTGAATTCAGGCTCAAATCCTACTTCGAAAGCAACTTCTAATTGATCAGCATTGTAATCGAATTCGTTTACTGGCTGAGGAACAGGCTGACCAACTAATCTTAGTTTGTTGTCATTAACATAGTTGTTTAAAGCATCAGAAACTTGTCTGTTGATTTCTTCAAATGCAATACCTGCTTCATATTGTTTTTTAACCATACTCAAAGGCACTTTCCCTTTTCTGAATCCAGGAACTTGCGCATTTTTAGCATAATTAATCAACTGCTTCTCTACTTTTTCTTTGTAGTCAGATTTTTCCAATGTTACTGTAAGCAATGCACTTACATCATCATGGTTTTGTGCGGTAACCTTCATTATTGATTAAAATTTTAGGTTGCAAAAATAGGAATTTTTTATGAAAAATACCCATTTAAAATCAACTTATAAAGCCAAATATTGTTAAATAAAAAACCACCGGAGAATTCCGGTGGTCCAAACAAGATTAAAGGTATATTAATTAATAATATTATAGTTAGCCTGTGCATCCGTTTCTCCTCCTGTATGAGTACCGTAAGTCACTCCATTTCCGCTCACAGCAGAAGCTTCAGAAACCGTTACCGGCTCATGGAACAATGTAAGAACCAACTGACTAGGGGCAGAAGCATTTTTCACAGCAGTATTTACTACCCATTTTGTTTTCAACCCTACACGGTTTCCGTCTCCTCTTGTTGACTTTTCATCATCTGTACGGGTTAAAGTAATATCTGAGTTTGGAAAATTATATACTAAGAAATGTTCATCTTTTGCATCTTTGATTTCCTGAGTGGCATCTTCGTCACCGTTCTTGAAAATAACCTCTACATTATAAGTATGGCCATTGATCAGCTTCACATTAGGATTCGTAGTGCTGTTTACCTGATAATCATATACTACCGGAGCTCCACCGGCAGCATCTGTTACTCTTAAGAGAACATCTGAAAGTTCTTCCTGAGGAAGATCATCTGCTTCATCATCGCTTCTGTTACACGATGTTAAGCTTAAAGAAACAGCTAAGAATAAAAGTCCTAAAATAAGTGTTGTATTTTTAAAAATATTTTTCATTTTTTTGATTTTAAGTAATTAAAATTGATATTTAAGAGTTAAAATAAAGTTTCTTCCCATTTCGTTGGAAAAGAAACGAAGTCTGTTCAGATAATCTCTGTACGACGTGTTGAATACATTTCGGATTGAAAAATCAATGCCGAAATTTTTAGACAGATTTACCCCTGTCTGAAGGTTCCAAAGGGAATATCCGTTTGGAGGTGTAGAAATATCCACTTCTTCATTGTAAGCATTTCCGTCTGAATCAAATAATCTGATCGGAACATTATACACTGGAAATCTTGTCTGTTTCAGGAAAGTATTATTACTTACAGTGAAATAGAAATTTTTCCATTCTTTTTTATTGAATTCCAATGAATTGTTAAAATTCGGAGGCATCATAAGAATAAGCGGTACATCATGAGTCTGATCCTGCCCATAAACGTAAGATCCGCTTCCTTTGTAAGTCAGATTATCTGTGATCTTAAGCTGAGCATCAATATCCAATCCGTACATTTTTGCATTGATCTGTTGATAGTTGTATACCACAAAAGCTCCTCCCCACTGAGTATTCTGATATCCTGTAGGAATCTGGTTGATAAAATTCTGAGTATAAAAGAAATAGGGGTTTACTGAAATATTCAATCCTTTTAGAACATTCGCTTTTACATCTGCCACCAAGTTAAACTGATTTCCGGTTTCGCTTTTCATTCTCATATCTCCTCTTTCAATAATGGCTGCAGAATGGTGAAGTCCGTCAGCAAAAAGCTCTGCAATATTCGGAGACCTTGAAACTCTGGCATAATTAAATTTCAGATTGAAATATTCGGAAGGGTGATAAACAATTCCACCGTTTACTGAAATATTATTATACGTTAATGACGGCTTGGTAAGAATTCTGTTTTGGTTGATTCTTACTACAAAATCTGAATAATCTGCAGCATAAAGTTTATTCCAGTCGCTCAGATCATACCATTTTGTGACATCATAATGATCATAATCATATCTGCCTCCCAGTTCCAGATCCAATTCGGATGCAATTTTATATTTTAATACGGAATAAATCCCTGCATAATATCTGTCATAATTCGGAACAAGACGTCTTGCTTCGGTCTGCGTATTGGAATAATTATTCTGGTATCCTGCATTAATTCCTGTTTCAAGATTCCAGTTCCCTCTTTCTATCAGATGGTTTACATTCAGATCATTAGTGATCAGTTCAAGATCTAATGCCGGTTTTTTGCTCAAAGCTTCTGTACGTCTGATATCATATTCTTTTCTATGATTGTACTGAAAGCTATACGTAGCCGTGATTTTTCCAAAATTTTCAAATCTTTTGTAAGCAGAAACTTTAGCAATATGATGCTCAATTTCCTGTTTAGGATTGTCAATATCATAGCTAAAATCTCTCTGATAAATTGGTTCTGGTGATGTAAGAGCATTACGTAGATCTTCAGAGTTCCCTACGTGAGAACTTCTAAGAATCCCGACTGTGCTTTTCGTCAGATAATAATCAAATGAAAATCCTTTTTCAAATGTCATTTTCTGTACACCAAAATTAAATCCTGAACTCTCAAGACCAGTATTCATCAAGCCATACTCCGGAGCTTCAAGATCTCCCAGTTTTTTATAGCTTCCATTGGTTTTTATAGCCCAACCATTCTCCCAGGTTTTTGCCAATTTTACATTAAGATCAGCTCCTCTTCCGTTGGAAATCCCGGAAAGAGAAACATTTCCCATAATGGTATCTTTCTTAGGTAAAACCTGAGGCTGCAAAACAACTACTCCACCTACGGCTCCGGCACCATATTTCAAAGCAGATGCTCCTTTGATGACATCAATATGTTCAAAATTATTGACATCAACATTGGGTGCATGCTCTACTCCCCATTCCTGCTCGGCTAGTTTTACCCCATCATTAAGAATCGAAACTCTACTTCCATAAAGCCCATGGATAATAGGTTTAGCAATATTATTTCCTGTTTTAAGAACGTTGACACCGGAAATATTGGTTAATAAATTCCCTAAGTTTTCGGTGACATTTCTTGAAAGCGTTGATTTATCAAGTGTTTTCACCACCATACTTCCATTGTTCTTGTGGCTACCATGAATAGTCACAGTTTCAATATCTTTAACGTGATGTTCCAGTGTAATCACCAGCTGAACATCCTGATCAACTCCTATATTTTCAGTATAATCATCACAATCAGGATGCTGAGCAATGAGTGTATACTTTCCTGCAGGAATCTTGTCAAAAGAAAATTTACCTTTCTTGTTTGTTTTGGCTGTAAAGTTCCCGATTTTAATCACTGCATTTTCCAGCAATGTTTTATCATGGAAATCATGAACGGTTCCCTCTACAGTATAAGTTTTTTGTGCACTTGTAAATACTGATCCGCAAAAGATCAGCAGCAGGCAATATATCAATTTCATTGTAAATAGATTGATTGCGCACCCTTTTCAACAGGGTACATTTTTCGTTAAAATTTGTGGGAAGGGTCAGTTTTGATGGTACAATGTATTCCTGGTAAGAAGTTAGGAGCCGGAAAATAGTAATTGAACATTATTAAATATCAATTACAGATTATCAGGTATTTTTCCCAACAACTTTAAACATTGAATTTGAAGTAGTAAACATTGAACTTTAAAGTACAAAACTTTAAACCCTATAGAATCTGTGAATTATGCAAGTGCGGGCGGTCCCCGAAGCTGAAAAGTGAATTTGGTCTGTGACCAGATTTTCTCCTGGATGGCAATGATTTGTTTTACTTCATGGCTGTAATGCTCAAAAGTAAAGTTAAATTCTTCAGGAGCTAATGTATGTCCGGTAACCAAAAAGTGGCAGGCCAGACAGTCGCCAGCTTTCTCTTTAGTAACGGCTTTCGTCATCGTATTCTCAACTTTTTTAAGATGAAATGCCTTAAAATAATCTACAGAATCGTGATGGTGAAAGCTTTGAGAAAGCAGCGCAAGGAAATATACTCCAAACAATAGCTTGGAGATAAAACTCTTTAGGTTTCTGCTTTCTTTAAAAATCATGGTTCAAAATTATGAAAATAATTTAATTGTTTCCTTAAACTTTTATTAAATTACTTTATGATTGTTGACAATAGGTAGAAATGAATACGTTTTTGTTACAAAAAAAATGCTTCATCCTATTGATTTGATGAAGCATTTATATTTTAAGTTTAATCCAGTTGGGTTCCAAGATATTCCCACTCCTGCAATGCTGTTTCCAGCTCTTCCTTAGCTTTATTGTATTGCTCTAAGGTTTCATCGGAAGGATTTTCTTTGGTAAAAGAAGTTTCCATTTGCTCTATTTTTGTTTCAAGCTCGGAAATTTTCTCTTCTACTTTTTTGATTTTATTCTGAATATTTTTCTGTTCTTTACTTACAATATTTGAAGATTGACTGCTGGTTACTGCAGGTTTTTCTTCTACTTTCTTAGGTTCTACCTTTACTTCGCTGTGAAGTTTTGCCTTTTCTGCCGAAATTTCTCTGATGGTTTCCTTTTGTCTGTACTCAAGGTATTCATTAATATCTCCAAGGAATTCTTTCATTTTCCCATCACGGAATTCGTAGATCTTATCACAAAGTCCCTGAAGGAATTCCCTGTCGTGCGAGATTACGATTAAAGTTCCTTCAAAATTCTGCAGAGCCAGCTTGATAATTTCTTTAGACTGGATATCCAGGTGGTTGGTAGGTTCGTCCATGATCAGCGTGTTGAAAGGACGAAGTAGCAGTTTACAAAGTGCCAGACGGTTTCTTTCTCCTCCGGAAAGTACTTTTGTCTTTTTAGTAACAGCATCTCCCTGGAAAAGGAAAGATCCCAGTAAATCTCTTACTCTTGGTCTTGTTTCTTCTGTTGCAGCATCTTCGGCTTCTTCCAGAACCGTTTTATTAGGGGTCAACACCTCTTCCTGATTCTGAGCGAAATATCCAATGTTGACATTATGTCCAAGATTCCAGGCACCGGAATAATCTTTAATATCTCCGGCTAAAATTTTAGCCAATGTTGTTTTTCCTTGTCCGTTCTGTCCTAAAAGAGCAATTCTGTCTCCTCTCTGAACGATAAAGTCTACATCATCAAAAATCTGCTTCTGCCCGTAAGCTTTTCCAAGATTGATGGCTTCGAAGATCACTTTCCCCGGAACCATAGACTGTACGAAACGGATATTGAATTTCGAAACGTCCTCGTTATCAACTTCAATACGTTCAATTTTATCTAATTTCTTAATAAGGGACTGCGCGAAAGATGCTTTAGTAGCACTTGCACGGAACTTATTAATGTTGTCTTCCATTTGCTTGATCTCCGCATCCTGATTCTTTTTAGCCTGAATCAGTTTTTCACGGCGATCTTCTCTCATTACAAGATATTTCGAGTAATTAGCTTTATAATCATCAACTTTTCTATTGTTGATATCGAAAGTACGGTTACACACCGCTGTCATAAACTGTTTATCGTGACTTACAAGAACAATGGCTCCCGGATAGTCTTTCAGGAAGTTCTCCAGCCAGATGATGGATTCCATATCCAGGTGGTTGGTAGGCTCATCGAGAAGCATAATATCATTCTTCTGAAGAAGTAATTTTGCCAATTCGATTCTCATTCTCCATCCTCCGGAAAATTCATCAGTGATTTTTTGGAAATCATCTGCTTTAAATCCTAAACCAAATAATACTTTTTCCATGTCACCTTCAAGATTGTAGGCATCATGGTTCATCAAAAGGTCATTCAGTTCGGTCATTTTATTAATCAGATCTGTATAGGAATCACTTTCGTAGTCTGTTCTCACAGTCATTTGGTGATTCACCTCTTCAAGCTCATTTTTCCAGGCATTGATCTGTTCGAAAGCCTGCATGGTTTCTGCCCACACCGTTCTTCCTTTTACGAAATCAAGATCCTGTTTAAGGAAACCAATGGTAACACTTCCTTCAGTCACTACTTCTCCTTCGTAGAAATTAATTTCTCCGGAAAGCATTTTCAATAAAGTGGATTTTCCCGCTCCATTTTTACCAACGAGACCTACTTTATCATCCTTTTTAATGGTGAAATTGACATTTTGAAATAAATAATTTCCTGAATGGTGTAATCCTAAACTTTGAACCGAAAGCATCTTAATTAATAATTAGTAATGAATAATGAATTTTCGGGTGCAAAAATACGGAAAAAGAAATGAATAGCCCAGAAATAAAAAAAGCTGCTCCAAACGAACAGCTTTTTATTTTTACGAAAACGGATTTCAGAAAAGGATTTATTTAATGAATATTGATAAGCTGTAATATTGACTGTCCTTCTGATACAGGAGCTACCGGAGCTGCTCCGGGTGCGTTTGTAATACCATAAGTTCCGGGAATCATCTCTAAATCATATTTTACATTTTTATCATTGAATATGAGTTTACATCCCGGTGCCATTGTACGGTTGGTAACAGATCCTGAATTCATATTGGTCTGAGCAGCGAATAAAACTATATTTTCATTAGGCTGCATAGTCACCTGTCCCTGTGACATACAACTAAATGCACAGAATGGCTGAAACTCTCCGTTTACTTTTGCTGCAAGTCCAATGGTTATATTAGGTATACCCAGGAATCTGTCATTTCTTACTGTGATCATTCCTGCAGGAGCTGGTCCGTTTATCGAAAATGAACCATCCGGATGGAAAGTTACAGCTGTACCCAAGGGAATTTCCTCTGATAAAGCCTGCATCTGAATGGTTGAGTTCGGCTCAATAATTCCTTTATTATAAACATATACTTTATATTGGGGTTCAC
Organism: Chryseobacterium metallicongregator; assembly: GCF_031324065.1. Taxonomy (NCBI): domain Bacteria; kingdom Pseudomonadati; phylum Bacteroidota; class Flavobacteriia; order Flavobacteriales; family Weeksellaceae; genus Chryseobacterium; species Chryseobacterium metallicongregator. The sequence continues at coordinate 64,209 of NZ_JAVIXS010000006.1, read as the reverse complement.
AATCAATTTCTATTGTATCAAAAACATCCAAAAAGTTGATGGCAAACCAAGCCGGCACTCCTGTATTAAGCTGATCAAAACCTGTGGCTCCTTTATATCCCATAAGCTGGTAACCATTTTCCTGAAGATACTGTAAAATGGCTTTTTGTTCTTGTGATGTAAAATCAAAATTAATTGTGTATAATGTAGTTCCTGATTTTTGCATGAGTGTCTTTTCCATTGTTTTAATCTTTGGTGCTCTTACTCTTTTTGATATTAGGCTTTTCAGAATACGCCTTTGTTCATATTTTTATTTTGAAGCTTCATGGAATGAACAATTCAAAGTAACGAGAATTACCGTTCAAAATCTACAGTATAATGTACTAAATGTATCACTCCGTAATTATACTCAACTGATCGTTAATAATTTATAAAAAAAGGAGACACCCTCAGATGTCCCCTAACCTAAATTTAAAACTGAGAAGTATTTTCATTAATTCTTCCATTCATTTAATATGGTAGTTGCCGGTATTTTTACAATAGAGCGAACCCATATATCATTATTGGGAACGTTTGTTCCATAAAGAAAATCTGCAACAAAACTGTCTTCCGGCAGATGAAGCTCAACGGAAAGCCTTTTTGTGTGGCTTGTTTCATCTACAGAGGTACGGCTTGAGACGTTTAATCCATTATTGATCAGTTCAATATTAATTTCACGCTGGGTTCTGTACTGAAAACTATCACTATACAATCCGAAGTTTGATGAAATATGAGTATAATCTGAAAATCTTCCGAAATCATATATGGGCTTTTTGCTTGTAGAAAGATCTTTTAAATACTCTTTCATTTTGATATAAAACCGATTGAGAAAAATATGTTTATTATAATCTGTTCCAAAATAGGCTTCATTCTCGGTACTAAATACTGATAATATGGTATTGGTCTCATCCATCATCAGTTTTCCATATACTTTTGACAGATCATTGTATACTTTATCCCTGCAAACATAGGCCTGTGAAAGGCCATCCACTGTTTCCACTTTATATTCCGAGAGTAAAGCATCCCATATTTTATTTCCATCAGCATTGGTTTTTGCATTTCTGATATCGGAAACATAGTTATGCAGATCATCAACATTAATGAAATCTGTAGAAATATAAACAGATTGTGGACCTTCCAGATATCCGCCTCCAATGTCTGCATGATCTCCAGGAACAAATACTTCTTTCCAAACTGATAACTGATTTTCTGATTTCTGATCCTGCATTGTTTTCGAATTCTCAAACAAACCTGTCAAGGGAAAGAAAAACCTGCCCTCATTGACTGCACAGAAGTGTAAAACATTCTCTACCTGTGCAGAAATCTTCATATTATAAGTATTAAAAGGCTTGGACTCAACCGTATCAAAAAGGCCCAAAAATTTTATTCTGCAATTTCCTACTGCATAAAAAGTCAGAAGCTGATTACAGAAAGTTCTTGCTAACATACCTCCTCTCCCGAATCCGTAGATGTAGAAATGGTATTCCTTGGTCTCATCATGGGTTATTTTTTGTACAAAATCTCCGGCTTTCTGAAGTTTATCATCAGATGAATACCCGCTTCCATAGGGTGGATTTGCACATGTTGCCATGGCAAAATTATTATCTTCACTGCCTGTTGCGGTGCCAATTCCTTCAATATATATTTTTTCATCTCCAACGAATAAACTGTATAATTTATAGATATTGCTGAAAGTACCATAATAGCTTTCATTATTGTTCAGCGGTTTATCCGGTGAAAGAATATTTACCCCATTATTTCCTGTACCGTCAAAGAAAATCCCGACGGAAATCACTCTGCTACCATTCATGTTTTTACTTTAATTTTTTATTACAGATCTTGTTTGTGTTTTTTTTCAACTAACATCCCTAAAAGAGACATTCCAAAATAACAGAAGAAAAATAAGGTTCGCTAGAGTGAAAAGTACCAAATAAAAAAATCCGTATTTCTACGGAATCAAATTACATTTTTTCAAGGGAGTAAATATTGTTTACAATGGCATAGATCACTATTCCCACAGTATTTTTAGCTCCGATTTTCTCCAGGATGCGTTGTCTGTGACTTTCTACAGTTCTTGGGCTGATAAAGAGTTTTTCTCCTATTTCATTGTTGGTCAATTCCTGGCAGATCAGTTTTACTACATCTTTTTCTCTTTCGGATAATTCGTCTTCTGTTTCAAAAAGTGAATTTTTCTTGGCAGAACTGTTCATATAAGTAAACAGCATCTGATGATCTTCAGCCGTGAAAAAGACTCCGTTTTTATCTACCATTGTAATGGCATCAATAAAGGTTTTCTTATTCGAATTTTTGGGAAGAAATGCTGATACTCCCAGCTTAACCATGTATCCAAGAATAGAGGTTTTATAGTGTGATGAGAGGATAATAATTTTAAGATCGGGATATTTTTCCTTCAGGATTTCTACCAGTTCAAAACCGTTCATAGGTTTCATCTGAACATCTACGAGGGCAATATCAGGAAATTCATCTTTTGAAAGTTTTCCGAGGTCTTCTATAAAATCGGGGCCATTATCTGCGGTAAGGCAAACCGATATATTTTTTTCATTGGACAGCAACATTTTTACCCCTTCGAGGATCAGCTGTTCATCATCAATCAGTGCTAGTTTGATTTGGGAACTCATGATATTTTGGAATTTTTATGATTAAACGACTTCCTTTATTCGAAAATGTTTTTTTCCATTTGTGTGTGGCATTCATTGATTTGATGCGGGATTCAATATTTTTAATTCCCATCCCTTTTTTAACATCTTCATATTCAAATCCCTGCCCGTTATCAGAAATTACTACTGCCATATTTTCGGGATAATCCTTAATATAAATCCAAAGATCTGTTGCATCTGAATGCTTGATCACATTGGTAGTAAACTCCTGAATAATCCTGTACAACTGCACTTCCACAAAAAGATCTTTCTTTTCATATCCCTGCATCACCTGCATAGAAATATTAATTTTATGGGAAAGGTTGGCGATTAATTCCTCTACATATAAAACCAGCCCCACTGATTCCAGATTTACAGGGTATAATGAATGGGAAATACTTCTGGCAGCATCAATCAAAGAAGACATCTGACCGTAGATATTTTTTTTGATCAGTTCATCACCCTGAGTATCGAGGTTATTCAGCCATAAAGAAAGAATATTGAGGCGGTTTCCGATATCATCATGAATCATCACTGCAATTCTTTTCCTTTCTTCTTCCTGAGCCTTAATATTTTCCAGAACTAATTTTTTCTGATGAAGAACTTCCGCTTCATGTTGTACACTTTTCTCCTTAATAATTCTGGTAATAAAAGCCCTGTAAGCTAGGAGAATAAAGGATACGATAACTGTTATGGTAACAATTATCAGGATCAGCAGATTGATATTTAAGGTTACTTCTTTAATCTGAAAAAAGTATATAAAAATGAACAGTACAAAATACTCGAAAGAATATTATTGGCACTGAGAATAGTATAATAATCGTTTTCGGACAGATTGGCGATCTGGTGCTGAATGATAAAAATAAATACTGAGACAGAGTAATAGAAAAAAATACTGGCATCTACAAGAAGAAAACGGTTCTGTGTAGAGGTATTCTTAATCTCCCGAATCAGGGTAAATCCGGAAAGGCAAATAATGATAATATTGGAAACCACTTTCGCTATATCAGCATTAGCAGGATAATCAAATCCGTATTTCGAGATCATAAAACCTGTCGCCAATGTACCTACAATCCACAAAACATATCTTGGCCAGTCCAGCTTTCTGATAAATAAACCTGTAAGCAGGAAAAACTCTCCCGCTATATAGATAGGATAGAGAAATGATGTATCATTCAATCTGAAGATATAAGGTAGGGCCAGATTCAGCATTTCAATAAAAAAAAGAAAAGCAATACAATGAAAATATTGCTTTTCTTTATGATTTAATATGCGGTATTTTGCTGCTCCCAGTAGTATAACGGACAGGAGCAGTGCATAGTTCAGGAATAAAATTGCCTTATAAAGTTCAGCCATTCCTCAGTATATCGTTTTAAAATTCACTTCCTACATCTACATCCGGGATACGGCAGATAGGAGGACATGGTTTTGCCCAGTCGTAAGTATTGGAAATTGATTCTGCTCCCAGTTCTGCATTCCTAAGGTTTTCACGGAAAGAGATAAAGATAAGCGTTACCAACATTTTCCCGTAAATATCATTGTATCTGATCCCAAAAGAACAGGTAATACCTGCTAAACCATCATCTGAAAGGCAAAGATCTGCTGTAGGAACATAAAATTTTCTAAAAATTCCACTTCCCTGATTTTCTCTGGTCTCTTTATAAAACCAGTCCATACCTTGATTTCTCCAACGTTCAATAGCATCTACAGCTTTGTCCTGTTCAAGAATTGGTGTATTGGAAACCGGCAATCCCATATTGGCATTTTTCTCCATGCTTTCAAGATCTTTAGAAAGAACGGCGTTTCTAATAAGCGTATACTCCTGAATTTCCTGCAATCTCAGATCTTTTTCAAGCTCGGTAAGAAAGCTGTATGGATATTCTTTTACATCTATTTTTACCCCATCATTGTTCATAGGATAAAAGATAAGAATCAATCGGTCTCTGTAAATTCCTACTGCAGCACAGAAGTCTTTATAATCCTTAAACCCCTTCATCCATTCAAGGTGTTCTCTGGAAATATTAAAAACATAGTTGGTAGGGATAAGCTTTTGAATTTTGGAAAAGTCAGAAAGACATGCTTTCCACTGGTTTGACGCTGCTCTACATTCTTCTACAGGCAGCATATAGTCTACAATGTTTAATGTTGACATAAGCATAGTTTTTAGTCGTATAAAAATATACAAACTAAATATGCTACGCAAGAGGATTTTAATTAATAATTTTTCACAGTAATATGATAACAGCTCTGCTGCTTCTCTTTAATGTAATATATTCTACCAGCCTTCTCATAATGCTTTAAAACTTTCTCCAGAGCTATTTCCATTTTCGGATTGTATTTTAAAACATTGTTGAATCTTATGTAAGAAATATCAAAAGAGTTGCCATAATTGTGAGAACTAATCCCTAGAGAGGCGTTTGAATTCACTCTTCTTAGTCTGCACTGGTCTTCAAGGGTTCTGGTAATAGATGAAACAGTAAATGTGCCGCCTTTAGTATCCTTACTGAACTTTGACCCTATCTTTTCCAGAGTGGTTTTTGCCTTGGATACCATATAAGCTCTGCTATAATCAAGCCTTTGGACCTGATATCCTTTGCCGGATTTCTTTATTTTGTGGAATTTTCCGTTGCTGATATATTTTTGTACGGTTTTGGAATCTTTCAATAACTGTACTCCAAAACCCTTGGAAGCATCAAGATGAGATTTATAAAGCGGCGTAGGTTCTACCTTCAATACAGTGGTAAGATCATAGCAGGGAAATGCTTTTTTGGCTGCCTGCGAATAATGTAAACTATAAATAAAAGGTACAAAGACCACACAAAAAAACTTTCTCATTCACCTTCCTTTTAAATTACAAATGAAAGATAAAACATTTATGTTAGATCTTTCAAGACTGACGATAATACTCTCTCAATAAATCCCAAACAAACATTACACCAAATTACAGATTTTGCAATTTTTGTTCCCTCTTTTTTGAAATATTTTTTCAGTTTTAACTTTTTACTTTAAGATTTAAATTTTACATTTGAGATACATAAACAATAAACAACATGATAAAAAAACTTTTCGCTGAATTTTTCGGCACATTTTGGCTTGTTTTCGGAGGGTGTGGAAGCGCTGTTTTCGCAGCGGGTGTTCCAGACATCGGCATCGGACTTTTAGGCGTTGCTTTAGCCTTCGGTCTTACTGTTCTTACCATGGCTTACGCTGTAGGGCATATCTCAGGAGGGCATTTTAATCCGGCAGTTTCTTTTGGGCTTTTAGCAGGCGGAAGATTTCCTGCAAAAGACCTTATTCCTTACATTGTAGCCCAGTGTTTGGGAGCGATTGTAGCAGCAGGATGTCTATACACAATCCTTAACGGTGCCGGAGCGGTAGAATTCTCAAAACCCGGAGATTTTGCCACTAACTTTTACGGTGAGGCCGTTTACAATGGAAAAGCTTTCAGTATGGGAGCGGCATTTCTTGCTGAGTTTCTATTAACCGCATTTTTCCTGATTGTAATCATGGGAGCTACAGATAAGTGGGCTAACGGTAAGTTTGCCGGTCTTGCCATCGGTCTTGCGCTTACTTTGATCCACCTGATCTCTATCCCGATTACCAACACTTCTGTAAACCCTGCGAGATCACTTTCTCAGGCAGTCTTTATGGGAGGAATTGCGATGTCACAACTTTGGTTGTTCTGGGTTGCCCCAATTTTGGGAGGAGTTGTAGGCGGATTGATCTACAAGTTCTTACTTCAGAGAGATACTGCTGAAATTGCAGATTAATTTTTAAAATAATATTCAATGATAAAATCCTGTCAGGCGGCAGGATTTTTTTTATTTCAGTTTTTTGATTTCAAAAGGGTTTTTAAAGATCAACTCTTCATGTTTTCCTTTGATTTCCATTTTGCGCTGAAGAACATTAAGCGCCATTTTTCTGATAAAAAGATCTTTGTCATTTAGTTTCCAATAAGAATCTTCATGAAGTTTTTTCGGCTGACGGATCAGATAGAATTCGGTTTCCCAGGTATCTGCATTATGATAGAATTCGATGATTCCACAATGTTCAGGGATAAGAGCTGCGTCTACCATTCCCATGGGGAGCAAAAAACTAAAGGAATTGCATACATAATCTCCGCAGGAAATTTTATCATGTTTCAGAAATTTTTCTCCGGTATCTTTGTTCAGGTAAGATTTTTTGAAATCATTTTTAAAATCACTTTTTGAAAACTTGATCTCAATTTCATGACTTCCGCCTTCTGAGTCTATGATTAATATATCCGCTTCCCAATCTGCCTGAAAATAGTTAGTCAGTACAATTTCTTTTTCAAAATCGCAGTGTGAATGGATGTAGGCATGTATAAGTTCTTCTATTTTGATCATGGGTAATATTGTAAACGCAAAGTTCACAAAGTTTTTATTTACTTGCTGTTTACTGTTCGCAAAGGCGTTTCACTCAGCTAAAGTCTCAACCTATTTTATTTATTGTGATTATACAAAAATTGACAAGCGAAGCGAATTGACTATTCACAATTGTACTCTTATGTCCAAAATCATCAACTCACCAGCAGGCTGCATCCTCGGATATCTGAATGATCTATTCTTCCCAATACCTGAAATTTATCACCTACCTTTTTCCCTAAGTCCTGGGTTGCAATAAATGAGCAGGAATGTGTATTGGCAAGGTCAATAATATTAATAGCCCCTGTTCGTCCTTCTTTTTCGTAAGCCAAAGGATCTTCTGCATTCCGAACCATAATTCTCATCCAGTTTGGACATTCATATTCATTATTTCCAAGAGAATAAGCCTGTGAAAGCAGTTCTGTCATGGAATATTCTGAATATATTTTGTTTGTCTTAAGACCTTCCTGCAATATTTTCAACAATTCATCCTTGGTCATTTCTTCCTTTCGTCCTTTCATTCCACCGGTTTCAATTACGATTAAGTTTTCAGGGAAGTTCAGGGATTCTTCGCTTTGTTTAGCATGACAGTAATCAAGAAAGTCTAATAAGGCAAAGGAAACTCCGAAAAGAATAACTTTTTTGCCCTGCAGTGTATTTAATAACTCAAAAAGCTCAGCATGATTATAAAGAAAATATCCGTTTTCCTGTTTGGCAGACTTCTTCATCAGATAGTCCACCATATAGATCAGTGATGAGTTTTGCCTCTCAAGATAGCTTGGAAGTAGTCCAAGAAAAATAAAGTCTTCCGGTTTTCCGATAAATTGTTCAAAACTTTTATAAATACTTTCTTCATAAAGTTCCGGATCTGCGATGAAATGTTTGGAAAGATTCATCTGGGTTGTTCCTGAACTTTGAAAGAAAAGATCAGTAGCCACATTTTTATCCAGGATCTGATGATTTTTAAACATTTCAATAGGAAGAAACGGAATTTTCGCCAGACTGTCGACATCATCGGGATTAACTTTAAGAAAATCAACAAATTTCCGGTATATTTCAACACTTTCATATTGATAACGAAATGTTTTCAATGATGCATTCAGAAAATCCTGTTCAGTCTGTATGTTGAATATATTTTTCAATTCCATAATTTTTGAATTTCTTAATCCCTTACTACAAAGCAATTACAGAGATAAAATATTGTTATTTAATAATTTTTTAATGTATAAAACCTATTTTGGTAGACTTATTGCAATGAGTTACTTGGAATATGGATTAAAAACAAGAGTGGGTTTTTCCACCCGTTCGAAAGTTACCTCTTTTTAGGGGTAATTTTTTTTGCTTTATTTCTCAAAAGTCTTGAGTTCAAAATCTTTTTCAAAAACCCCGTAAGTGAAATAGGAAATCCAGTCTCCAAGGTTGATATATTTTGCGTTTTGTTCCAAATCCAGTACCATTGGCAGGTGTCTGTGCCCATAGATGAAATAATCAATCTTCTGAGTTTTCAGTTTTTCTTTGGAATAAATAATAAGAAACTCTTTATCTTCTCCCAGAAACGCTTTGTCTTCTTCACCGGAGATCATTTTATTTTTTTGGGAAAGGTATAATGCAATTTTCATCGCAATATCTGGATGAAGCCATTTGAAGAACCACTGTGCTATCGGATTGGTGAATAGTTTCTTCATTCTTTTGTATCCTTTGTCTCCAGGTCCCAAACCATCTCCATGGGCCAGCAGAAACTGCTTCCCTCCCATTTCAAAATATTGTTTCTGATAGAATACAGTACATCCGATTTCTTCTTCCAGATAATCTTTCATCCAGAGATCATGATTTCCGACAAAGAAATAAATATGAATTCCTCTGTCTTTAAGTTCTGCAATTTTCCCCAGCACACGAACATATCCTTTGGGAATAACATGCTTCCATTCATGCCAGAAATCAAAAAGATCGCCCATTAAAAATAAAACCTGAGCATCTTCTTTGATCTCATCCATCCAGCGTATAAATCTCTCTTCACGCACCTTGCTCTCCTTGGGTGTAGGAGCACCAAAATGCTGATCTGAAGCGAAGTATACTTTTTTTCCAGGTTCTAAATTAATTGTCGTTTTTAACACCTTCTGATTTTTGTGAAAAATTATTGATTATCTTCTGCAAACCATTCTCCATAAGAGTTTTCTGTCTCGTGAAGTTTAAGATAAGCTAAAGAAATTCCTTCGGGAAGTCTTGATTTTACTTTAGCAGCAATAGCATACAACATGTTTTCACAAGTCGGCTGGAAACTGCAATAGATTACTTTATGTCCTTTCTGCTCAAGGTCATCTCCCAGTTCTTTGTGTGGAGACAGCGCATTCACAAGAACCGCATGGTCCCATACATCAACGATCTCAGATTTTACGATACTTTTGATATCTCCGAAATCGACCACCATTCCATTTTTAGGATTTTCAATATCATTAATCGGTTTTCCTTTCACTGTTACAAACAGCTTATAGGAATGTCCATGCATATTTTTACACTTCCCATCGTAGTTGTAAAGCACGTGAGCCGTTTCGAATGTAAAAATTTTTGTAATACGTATCATAGTACAAAGATAAGATAAAACAGCTTAATAGAGAAAAGACTGTTTCTATTACAGCGATTTTAAAATATTCTTTTCACAGGTTTTCAAAAGTGACATCTATTACTTCCTGAAAATTAATTGATCTGTTTCAAAACCTAATTGATTCAAATAGTCTAGTCCATCTTGAACCGCTATTGAATTAACTCCCGACCATCCATTTTTTAATCCAAGTAAAATAAATTGTCTGATATACTTCGGCTCATTCATATTAACCTCATCTTCAGAATTTGTTATTTTATTTATCAACTTAACACCTGATTTTAAAGGCTGACCTATAATATAATGATCAACTGTTATAAACTCAATAATCAAAGGAATCTGTTTCTGCCCGCTTAGAAAAACTTTCAATTGTAGAGTATTAGTTTCAGTTCCAGCGTTCAACTGATCCGTAACCAAATACAGATATTCATTATTATCGATGACTATCTTTCTTAATTTGTTTTTCATTACCTCTCTTTATCTGATCATTTTTTCAAATCTACTAATGACTTTATACTCCTTATTTTTAATAACAATCTCATATTCTCCTTTATCCAGGATTAAAAAACGGCTGTCTTGGGAAGTTTTGAGCTCAATGATATCAGCAGGAATTCCTTTCTGCTCAAACTCTCCTTTTCTGTAGGCTAAAACCATGGCCGGATATATTGAAACTTTAGAAGCTGGAACCTTATAAAGCTTTCTGTTTTTGTTCAACATCCAATTGGGTCTGCCTTCAATGTATTTTGTAACGGGATGAATGATTTTAATATCTGTATACAAATCTTTGTCTTCACCATTATATATTCCCTCATTTTCATCTTTTAAAACAACAGGAACAGTATTATTTGTCAATCTTAAAAGCGGTTCATTATACTTCAGTTTACTTTTTTCTGAAAATTGAGTCTGATCAATAGTAAAAGGATTCACACCTGTTAAGTCTGAAAGCCTTCCCGCCATTGTTTTCTCCCAGGATTTATGAATACCTTCATAAGCGTGCTGATAACCGCAGTAGATGAGATATTTTCCCGCCTTATTTTTCTGCATAAAATCGAAGATGTTTTTTGCTTCTCCAATTTCCCTTTCTTTGTTATTTCCTTCAGCTTCGTAGGGGAAAAGTTTAAATCCAATTCTCAAAGCATTGTAGATAAAATTTCCGAATTCCGTTTCTTTGGAGTAATATCCACTGTTAAGAGCAGCAAATTTTGTAGCGTTTAAAGAGTCACTCGCTAATGTTTCGAGCCCCAAATATCTGTAGCCTTTATCATATAATCCCTGAAGTAAGGAAGAGGCAAAATTTCTATGACTGGCATTATGATGAGCTTCGTTCATGATTATAATCTTTTCATTGACAGCTCTTTCCAAGATATAATCTTTTGCATTGACAGGCTGTAATTTTATGAATTTCAAACTATCTGCAGTACTCAACTTTTTTACACGTCCAAAAGTCTCATCCCAACTTTCCAATGCCAGTTTATATTGTCCGCTTATTGAGTAGTATGTTGCTGCCATCTGGCTTCTCCAGGATTGACTTTGGGTAGAGTCTGCCACCTTTTTTTTGATATCATCTGTAAACCAGTAAGGATTTTCCTGACCATAGCCTGCCATGCTTACCAACAGTAATGCCAGTGAATATAAGAGCTTCATGTGTATTTAGTTTTTGATTTAATGGTATGCTAAAAAAACTTCTCCAGCCAGTCGTTTTCCAGACGTTTTATTTTTTTGGTTTCAGGATCAAACAGAATCCAAAGCGTACTTGAATCTACCACAAGTTCATCATTACAATAGAATTCAACTTTTCTTGGCTGTTTGGCTCCTTCGGGAGTCAGAGGATAAGTTCTTACTGTAATGATATCCCCTAGATAAACCTGTTTTTTATATCGGATATGGTGATCCAGAAGCATCCAGGCATCGTTTGCATATTCTGTTTGCTGTTTCAGAAGATCCCAGTGTTCCGCTGCTATTTCTTCCACCCAGTGCACATACTGTACATTATTTACATGATTGTTCTGATCAATATGTTCTGCTGTTACCTTTATTTGTTTTTCGTGCATTAAATTCATTCTGCTGAAAGTTTACTCAAATGTATCATTTTAAAACAAAACTTTCTTCATTCAACCCCACACTTTTATGCACAAAAAAACGGAATCATAAGTTCTGATTCCGTTATAATATTCAGTATATTGAATTTCTTATTTAGATTTTCCAGCAGGTTTTGCAGGCGTTGCTGTAGCTCCTAATTTAGTTTTTACAAGTGCTGTGATATCTTCACTTCCATCCGTGTAAACCAAATTGTTAGATTCATGAAATGATGTATCGAAGATAAAATTCAATCCTCTTTCTTTAGCGACAGCAGAAATAACGCTCTTTACCTTTTGCTGTAAAGGTGTGTATAATTCACTTTGTTTAGCTGAAATATCTTTAGCCGCCTGTGCTCTTGAATCTTCTATTTTTTTACCTAAAGTCTGCAATTCTGTTTGTGCGGCCATCAGTTCTTTAGTTACAGCTTCTTTGTTGGCTTCACTAAGAGTCTTTTCTTTAGCCTGTGCTGCTTTCAATTTAGTCTGATAATCACCAATCATTTTTTCAATTTCAGCCTGCTTAGCTTTAGTCAGGTTATCAATAGTAGTTCCTATAGTGGTTACTTCAGATAAGCTTGCAAAAATATCCTCTGTGTTTACACTTCCAACCTTCTGTTGAGCATTCGCAGCATTTGCAGTAAGCGTTAATCCTAATGTAATAAAAAGTACTTTAATTAAATTCATTTTTAATAATATTTTTTCAGCCCCAAATATAATTCAAATTTCAATTACTTATCATGTAGTATCTATTTCTTTATTATTTTGAAATATTCATATTGTAAAAACAGGTTTAAATACTTTTAAATCAAAGAAAAACCTTCTCCGAATGAGAAGGTTTAACATCAAAAAAATATGGAAAATGATTAATGGAATTGTGCAGTTTCCGTAGAATCTTTCATCGCTACAGTAGCTGAGGAGCCGTTGGTCACAATATTCTGTACTTCATCAAAATATCCGGTTCCTACAAAAGACTGATGCTTCACTGCCCGGAATCCCTTCTGCTGTAAAGCAAACTCACGCTCCTGAAGTTCTGAATATCCTGCCATTCCTCTTTCTTTATAAGCTAGAGCCAATTCAAACATAGCTGTGTTCAAAGCATGGAATCCTGCAAGGGTAATAAACTGGAATTTGTATCCCATTTTAGCCAGCTCTTCACGGAAAGTAGACATTTCTTCTACACTCAGTCTCGCTGCCCAATTGAATGAAGGTGAACAGTTGTAAGCAAGCATTTTCCCTGGAAATTTTGCATGAATTCCTTCTGCAAACCTTTTGGCTTGTTCCAGGTCGGGATTTGAAGTTTCCATCCAGATAAGATCTGCATAGGGAGCATAAGACAGACCTCTGTCTATTCCCTGTTCTACCCCATTTTTTACTACATAAAACCCTTCAGAAATCCTTTCTCCCGTAACGAATTTTTTATCTCTGTCATCAATATCAGAAGTCAGTAAATCTGCTGCATCTGCATCCGTTCTTGCAATAATAAGACTCGGAACTCCAAGTACATCAGCGGCCAGACGTGCAGCAATAAGTTTATTGATTGCTTCCTGAGTAGGCACCAATACTTTTCCTCCTAAGTGTCCACATTTTTTGGCAGAAGAAAGCTGATCTTCAAAATGGACACCAGCTGCTCCTGCTTCAATCATCTGTTTCATCAGTTCAAAAGCATTCAGGTTACCTCCAAAACCCGCTTCTGCGTCGGCAATGATAGGCACTAGATATTCTTTATTTCCTGTTCCGCTTACAGACTGTACCTGATCTGCTCTCAATAAAGCATTATTAATTTTCTTTACCACAGAAGGCACTGAATTGGCCGGATACAATGACTGATCAGGATACATTTCCCCTGATAGATTAGCATCTGCAGCCACCTGCCACCCTGAAAGATATATTGCTTCCAGACCGGCATCTACTTCCTGCACTGCCTGATTACCGGTCAACGCACCAAGTCCTGCTACATAATCCTGAGTATTTAATTTATCCCAGAATTTTTTGGACATTTCCGTAGCAATGGTGTAATCTATGGTATAAGAACCACGAAGTTTTAAAACTTCTTCTGCTGTATAAGGTCTTTTTACACCGTTCCAACGTGGATTTGTCAGCCAATCTTGCTCCAGAACCTGGATTTGTTCTTGTCTTGTTTTCATAATATTTGGATTTTGTTTGATTAGATTTTGGATTTCGGGATACGAGGTGAGAGGTTCGGGGTGAGAGTATGATTCTCAAACTTTCGAACATTTACACTCTCAAACTAGATAAAAGGATATGCTTTAAGGGTCAGAAATTCTTCAAATTTTTCAGAGAAAATCAATTCATTGAAAAGTTCTTTGGCGAGGTTAAATTTTCCGTTTTGGAAACGGGTTTCTCCTACATACTTTTCAATATTGTCCATTTCTTCTTTTTCCCACTGCAATACCATGCTTCGGGTTAATGTTCTGTCGTCACTCAGAACCGCTTCGTTTTTCAGCCATTGCCAAATTTGTGTTCTTGAAATCTCAGCAGTAGCGGCATCTTCCATCAGATTATAAATGGCGGCAGCACCGGTTCCCATCAGCCAGCTTTCCAGATAAAGAATTCCTACATTGATATTTTTTCGGACTCCTTTTTCAGTAATATCTCCTTTAGGGATTTCCAGCAGCTGGCTTTCTGTTATATGATATTCAAATTTTTTATCGATCTGGTTTTTGGTTGGCATATACTCATCAAAAATTTCTTTTGCCACCGCTACTAATGCCGGATGTGCCACCCAAGTTCCGTCATGACCATTTTTCACTTCCCTTTCTTTATCATTTCTTACTTTTTCAAAAGCCTTTCTATTGGCTTCGTCATCGTCTTTTACAGGAATCTGAGCTGCCATTCCACCAATAGCATGTACATTTCTTTTATGACAGATTTCGATCACTCTTTTTGAATAAGCACTCATAAAGGGAGAAGTCATGGTTACCTGATCTCTGTCCGACACAATAAATTCGGGAAGGTTTCTGAATTTTTTAATGTAAGAGAAAATATAATCCCATCTTCCACAATTCAGTCCTGCGCTGTGTTCTTTTAATTCAAATAAAATTTCATCAATCTGAAATGAAGCAGTAATGGTTTCTATTAAAACAGTTGCTTTAATGGTTCCCTCCGGTATTACAAGATAGTTCTGGGCAAAAACAAAAACTTCATTCCACCATCGTGCTTCTTTATAATGTTCCAATTTCGGAAGGTAAAAATAAGGACCACTTCCATTTTCCAAAAGCTGTTTTGCATTTCTGAAAAAATAGATTCCAAAATCTGTCAGCGATCCGGAAGCTTTTTCTCCATTGATTTCAATATGTTTCTCCGGAAGATGAAGTCCCCTTGGACGAACCTGTAAAACGGCTGTTTTTTTATTAAGAGTATACGCTTTTCCTTTTTCGTTAACAAAATCAATATTCCGGTTAATGGCATCAGAAAGATTAATCTGACCCTGGATACAGTTTTCCCAAACCGGCGAACTGCTGTCTTCAAAATCAGCCATAAACGTAGATGCTCCGGAATTAAGGGCATTGATAATCATCTTGCGGTCAACAGGTCCGGTAATTTCTACTCTTCTATCCAACATATCTTCAGGAAGAGGAGCACATATCCAATTGCCCTTTCGGATCTCAGCTGTTTCTTTTAAGAACTCAGGAAGATTTCCTCTGTCAAAATTATGCTGTGTATTTTTTCTTTCTTCTAAAAGTTCAAGTCTTTTATGATTAAAGTTCTGATGAAGCGAAATCAGAAAATCTGCCAAATCAGGAGTAAATATTTCCTCAAACTGCTTCTCTGACTTTATTTCTAACTGAGTCTTGGTTTCCATAACGTATTGATTTTGTGATTTGATATTACAAACATAAATAAAAATTTTCACAAATAGCGAACGTTCGCTAAATTTATTTAAAATTTATTATGCGAATAATCGCATCTAATTATTTATATTTGAGTAATGAATTCAGAAAGCGACTTTATCAAAACAGTTTTCGGGCTAAAACTGAAACAGCAGAGACAAAAGAAAAACTGGTCTCTGCAGGACCTTGCCGTAAAGACAGGATTATCAAAATCTTACCTCAACGAAATTGAGAACGGAAAAAAATATCCCAAGCACGATAAAATCATTCAGCTTTCTGAAGCACTGAGTTGTACTTTCGATGATCTGGTTTCTACCAAGCTGGATAAAAGTCTGGCTCCTTTCAACGAAATTCTTCAGTCTGATTTCTTCAAAGAAGTTCCGTTGGAATTGTTTGGCATCAATAAAAACAACCTTATCAGCATCATTAGCGATGCACCCAAAAAAGTAACTGCTTTCATCAATGCACTGATTGAAATTTCGCAGAATTATAATCTTGGAAAGGAAAGATTTTATTTTGCCGTATTAAGGTCATTCCAGGAATTGTATGATAATTATTTCCCGGAAATTGAGGAAAAAGTAGAGCTGTTTACTGAAGAAAATCAATTACAGATAGAAAAAAACTTAAAGTCTGATGTTCTGGAGAAAATTCTTGAAGAAAAATTCAGCTATACCATTCAGTCTGAAAATTTTGAAAAATATGGAACACTGGATAACCTACGTTCTCTTTTTATTCCTGAAAAAAAGCTTTTACTTCTGAATCAAAAACTGGAAAAAGATCAGAAAACGTTCATCCTTGCAAAGGAAATCGGCTTCAATGTATTGGAATTAAAAAATCGCCCCAATACGTATTCATGGCTGGATTTCGGAAGTTTTGAAGAAATACTGAATAACTTTTACGCCTCTTATTTCGCAGGAGCTTTGCTCATTTCAAAAGAACCTGTGATTGACAAGACTTCAGAATTTTTCCAGCAAAATAAATGGGAACCTAAAAATTTCGAAAGTCTGATTAATAGCTTTACCCGATCACCGGAAACATTCTATTATCGCCTTACGAATATTCTTTCAGCTGAGATGGGAATCAAGGATCTTTTTTATTTATGTCTGGTAAAAAAGAAAAATTCGGATAAGATTCAGATTTTAAAAGAGCTTCACCTGAATCATCAGCAGGCGCCTCATGCCAATGCAACCAACGAGCATTATTGCAGAAGATGGATTGCTGTGAAAAATCTTGGTGATTTAAAAGAAAATGAAACCCTGACGGATGCTCAGATTTCTCATTATAAAGACCAGGGAATAAGCTATCTGGTTATTTCTACTTCACAAAAAAATCCTTTTTCGGATGGAAGTAACAGAAGTTATTGTCTGGGAATATTACTGAATTCTCAAACGATAAAAAAAATAGGGTTTATCAAATCTCCTTCTTTAAAAACCATCAATGTAGGAGTTACCTGCGAATCCTGTAGTATTGCAGATTGTGAAGTGAGGCAGGCACCTCCTGTGAGACTGGAAAAGGAGCATTTTAATATGAGTATGAAGAATGCTGTAGAGAAGATTAGGAAGACGTTTGAAGATGTTTAAAAGTGATGAGGTTCGGGATGCGAGATTCGGGTTTGTGAATAATAGATTTGTTGTTAAAATTTACAGGTAAGTTATTTATCTAAACGCAGAGTTCGCAAAATTTTTCTATACTATTTATAACTTTTCCGGTCGCTATGGCGTTTCACTCAGCAACGGAAAAGGTCTTCCCTCTTCTTAACGAAATATTCTTATGAACGATATATGAGATTAGCTGACAAACCTTTACGAAAGTCATCGTTAATAATAATTCACTATTGACTTTGCAACGCAAAAATTGACGATTATTTTATATCTTAGTAAAAACACACTATGATATTAGACTTATTGTTTCCAAACCGTTGCATTCATTGTAACAGAATCATTGATTCTGAACTTTTGGTTTGTGACCTTTGTTTTCATCAGATTCATTTTACACACTATGATTATTTTGAAAATAATCCGGTCAAGGAAAAATGCAGTTTATTTTTTCCGGTTGAAAACGCTTATTCTTTAATACAATTTGAAGAGGAAAGTTTAAGCCGGCAGATTATCCACGAACTGAAATACAGAAGCAGGGAAAAAACAGGAAAGATTCTGGCAGACTGGACTACAGAACGTCTTAATTTCAATAATAAAAAACCTGATTTACTAATAAATGTTCCTCTTCATCCAAGGAAACTCAAAGAGCGCGGATATAATCAACTTCATTTATTCACAGAAACTTTGTCTTCATTTTATAACATTCCTTTCAATCATCAATTAATTAAACGAAATTACTATTCAAAAGCTCAGGCTTTAAAAGACAAAAAACATAGGCTGGAAACCATTAATACATTTTCAGTCACCCAACCTGTTTCCGGAAAGCATATCCTCCTGATCGATGATGTTTTTACTACAGGAAATACTGTGTCATCGGTTGCATGGGAGATTTTGAACGCCGGAGACAATAAAGTAAGTGTATTGGTGATGGCTGTGGATATTTGATATGGGGTGCGAGGTACGAGTTTCGGGATGGTGAGATACGGGATACGAGTTTTGAGATACGAGGTGTGGAATTTTGGGCATGGATGATATTCAAAAATATTTCCAAACCTAAATGCATCTAAACTCTCTCAAACACCCACTTAATCTATTTTCATGATTCAATTCTTTTTCCTAATTTTCCGGAAACTAAACCACTATGCCAAATCTGCTTTTACTGCACGGAGCCTTAGGTCACAGCGACATTTTCAAACCTTATTTAAATACTTTATCCCAATATTTTACGGTACATACTCCTTTATTTTCAGGGCATGGAGATCAGGAACTTCCGGCAGATGGTATCACTATTGAAAAATATACTCAGGAATTATCTGAGTATTGTAAGGTGAACAATTTGACTGAAGTATCAATTTTCGGACATAGTATGGGTGGTTATGTTGCGCTTTGTTATGCAATGAGAAATCCTGACCGTGTAAATTCTATTATAACATTAGGAACAAAGTTCGACTGGACTGAGGAGCAGGCTTTAAAAGAAAGTAAGATGCTTAATCCTGATGTTATTCTTGAAAAAATTCCGCAGTATGCCCAACTTTTAGAATCACAGCACGGAACAAAATGGAAAGAACTTCTTCCGGCTATTGCTGATTTAATGATCGATCTGGGTAAAAATCCTCCTTTGGAAAATAATTTTGCCACGATTACTACCCCAACTCAAATTATGGTGGGAGATAAAGATAATATGGTCACTATTGAAGAGAGTATGAGAGTTTACAGAAGCCTTCCAAACGCAAAATTGGCCGTACTCCCTGATACAAAGCATCCTATGGATAAAGTACGACCTGATTTATTATTGAATTTAATAAAAGATTTCTGGAATCTTTCTTAAATTATCTCTGAAGTTTTTCTCCGTAGCTTAAATCTCCGGCATCTCCTAATCCTGGAGTGATATATCCTTTTGAAGTTAAATGTTCATCAATAGCTCCGACCCAGATGTGCGCTTCAGGATAAGCATTCTGAACCGTTTCAACTCCTTGTTTTGATGCAATGGCTGCTACAATATGAAGCTGGGTTGGATTTCCATTGGTTAGCAAATCTTTGATCGCTTCAATTAAAGAAGCACCTGTTGCCAACATGGGATCCGCTACGATCAAAGGTCTTCCTTCAATGCTTGGGCAGGTAAGATAATCCTGTTTGATTGAGAAATAATCATTGGCATCGTGTTTTCTGTAAGCTGCTACAAAACCGCAGTCCGCTCGGTCTAAATAGTTCAGAATTCCTTCAAACAAAGGAACACCGGCTCTTAAAATAGTTGTAATAACCGGCTGTACAGCAATTTCTCTGCTTTTTATTGTATCTAAAGGAGTTTGAATTTCAACTTCTCTGTACTCCAGTCCTTTACTGATTTCAAAAGCGGCAATCTCCCCGATTCTTTCCATATTCCTTCTGAATCTCATTCGGTCATGCTGGATAGTAACATTTCTAAGTTCGTTAATCCATTCGTTGACCAGAGAAAAGTGTTGCGATAAAATAGTAAGCATGAAAATTTTATTTTTAATTTCAGTTAATTGATATTAATTGCTGCAAAATTACAACTAAAAAACGAATTGAAAGATTGGGCTTAAAGAGAAAGTCTGCTCTGAAGATATAAAAAACTCCGGCAAGCAAAGCTTGCCGGAGTTTTTGTGAACAAAAGTTCTTATTATTTTTGTCTGAAATAAACTTCAATTGGAACTCCGGTAAACCCGAATTGTTTTCTCAACTGATTTTCAGTAAATCTCTTATATGGTTCTTTCACATATTGTGGAAGGTTACAGAAGAATACAAACTGTGGTGAAGGCGTAGGAAGCTGTACACAATATTTGATTTTAATGTATTTCCCTTTCAATGCCGGTGGTGGTGTCTGTTCGAAGATCGGAAGCATTACTTCATTCAGTTTTGAAGTTTTAATTTTCTTCTTACGGTCTTCATAAACCTCCATGGCTACTTCTACAGCTTTTAAGATTCTTTGCTTAGTTAAAGCTGAAACAAATAAGATTGGAATATCTTGGAACTGACCAATTTTATCTTTGATTGATTTTTCGAAATCACGCATCGTATTGGTCTCCTTATCCTCAATCAAATCCCACTTATTCACAAGGATTACAATTCCTTTTCTATTTTTCTGAGCCAATCCGAAGATATTCATATCCTGAGATTCCCATCCTTGTGTAGCATCAACCATGATGATAACGACGTCAGAATACTCAATAGAACGGATAGACCTCATTACCGAGTAAAATTCAAGATCTTCGTTTACCTTAGACTTTCTTCTCATCCCTGCCGTATCTACCAATACAAACTCATGTCCGAATTTGTTATATAAAGTCTGGATACTGTCTCTGGTAGTTCCTGCAATATCGGTTACAATATTTCTTTCAACATCCAATAAAGCATTGGTCATTGTAGACTTTCCTACGTTTGGACGACCTGCAATGGTAATTTTTGGAAGCCCTTCAAAAGGATCTTTATATTCTGTAGTAGGGAAATCTTTAACGATATCATCTAACAAGTCTCCTGTTCCTGAACCTGTAGCAGAAGAAAGTGTGTAATATTTATCAATTCCTAACTGATAGAATTCTGTTGCAGGAAGTTCTTCCTTTGCAGAATCTACTTTATTGATAACGATATAAATTGGTTTGTTGGATCTTCTAAGAAGTCTGTAGATTTCGTAGTCTGTGTCAGTAAGTCCTTCTTCTACATTCATCATAAAGATAATAGAAGTGGCTTCATCAACCGCTAATTGTACCTGTTTACGGATTTCCTCTTCGAAAATATCATCTGTACCTACATCATAACCTCCGGTATCAATTACCGTAAAGTCTACTCCATTCCAGTCTGATTTCCCGTAGTGACGGTCTCTGGTAACACCAGCTGTAGAATCTACAATAGCTTCTCTTCTTTCTAATAAACGATTAAAAAGCGTGGATTTTCCTACGTTGGGACGTCCAACGATTGCGACAATATTTGACATAAAAAATGTTTAATAATCCTTTTACTTTGCTCAAGGATATGTTATTAATGGGTTACTCCAACTTTTGGAGCCCAATTTTTTGCAAAGATAGGGTTTTATTATTTAACAGATGGAGGCCGGGAGAAGGAGGCTGGATTTTATTATCCATGGGAGAATTCATAATAATCACTCTCATTAAAATTAAACAGATAGTATCTATAATTCTCCTATTTTCCAGTAGAAGCAGATTATTTTAAAATTTTTATTGAAAAATAATTATTTGGATATCAATACATAAAGCGATCCACTCACCTATTATGTTAATTAATCTTTAATTTCGATTTTCATATTTAAAATAATTTCTATAATTTCGCGGCATAGAAACAGACCCATGGTGTAGCGGTAACACTACTGATTTTGGTTCAGTCATCTGGGGTTCGAATCCCTGTGGGTCTACATAGTAGGAGAAATGATTATTATTATCATTTCTCCTGTTTTTATTTTGTGACAATCCATTGTTGATCTGAAAAATATAGTGAGCTATAGCATTAATTCTTGTGGTTCGATAATGATTTTCGTCAAATTCAAGTTTTTCAGGAAAAATCGAACCGATAATTTGGCGCTTGACTGCAATATCCCCTTCTGTATAGACTTTCCAGATATTTGTAAGCGTTTCTAATGCTTTTTCCAGTAGCTTTGGTATATCTACTTTATTTTCTATCGGCTTATCATTTAATTGTGTTTCCAGTTTTTCAACCTGCTCTTTATATTCTTTTTTTATTTCAAGATATTCTTCATCGGTTATTACTTCGGAAAGAAGTTTATTTCTCGCCAGAGAAATCCTTGAATTCATCCTATCTATCTCATCAGATATCTTCTTTCTTTCATCTTGTGGAGTTTTTATAAACTTCTGATAGTTATCCAGAAATACTTTTTCCATAAGCTTTTTTGCAGGCTCAGTCATTTCCAATTGCTTTAATCCTTCTTCAAAAACTGAATTGACCAATTCTGCTCTATGGCGGAATCCACAAACTGCATTGCAATGATAATAGTAGTATTTGTTATTTCTCCCTTTTGAAGCGCTTGCCGTAATATTTTTTCCACATTTAGGACATACCAAAAACCCCCGTAATGGAAAATGCTCACCGGAAAGAATTTTAGTATTAGGCCGCTGGAGTCTCCTTTTACCATCCAGTATTTCTTGCACTCTGTTGAATAGCTCCTCACTGATTAAAGCTTCATGCTGACCATCTACAAAATGTGCTTCTTCATCTTTGTGTTTTTCTAAAAATACTTTCCCATAGTATATGGGATTTCTTATTGCCACATGAAAAGATGTTCTGCTCACCTTTTTAATTGTTAATTCATTTACCCTTTTTCTGATTTGATTAGAGGCTAATACCCCTTTTGAGATCTCATTAAAAGCCCAGCTCATTGCTGATGCTTCAGGTTCTTGCAGTACAATATATTTTTCACCATTTTCCCTACTTTTATTAGCATAGCCAAATGGTGCTTTTCCCATAACTCTTCCTTCTTTTTTTGCCCTACGCATTCCATAAAACACGTTAAGCGCCCTTCTGTCATTTTCGACTTCAGGCGCTGCCAAATAAATTGCGAGCATCATTTTATTTTCGGGAATAGAAAGGTCCAAAGGCTGGTCAACGGCCTGCGGTTCTATTCCCAATTTTGCAAGTGTACTTATCATTTGATATGCGTCCCCTGCATTACGGCTGAAGCGGTCCCATTTAGTAAATAGAATAAGGTTTGTCTTACAGCTTTTCTTTTTAAGTGTAGTTAAAAGTCTTATCCACCCGGGGCGGTTAAATGATTTTGCAGAATGGTCTTCGTAGATGATTTGTCCAATAGAGATATTGTTAGATGAACAATATCTTTTTAAACGATCCTCCTGATCTCTTTGTGAATATCCTTTGTCTGCCTGTTCATCAGTAGAAACACGGATGTATAAATCTGCTACCTTCATAATTTTCATGTTTAGTAAATATTAGAGGATAGCTTTAGAAATACATTATTCAGAACCGAAGTACTTTCTAATAACAGCCAAGGTAACAGAATAAAGAAAGTCCATGATTAATTCTGCCTCTTTCTCTGTTATTTCCATGCCTTCGTTTTGAAAGAATTCTATCACCTCCTCAATGGGTATTTTTTTTATTTTCTTATCCTCCAGCACTCTGTATAAATTTCAAATAAAATTATCAGCGAAATTGAATAATAATTTTATTCGGCTTTGAAGGAATGTCTATGTCTTTTAATGGCTTTATTGTAAAGCTCGTATTTTCCGCCCACAA
This sequence comes from Chryseobacterium metallicongregator, assembly GCF_031324065.1. Lineage (NCBI taxonomy): Bacteria > Pseudomonadati > Bacteroidota > Flavobacteriia > Flavobacteriales > Weeksellaceae > Chryseobacterium > Chryseobacterium metallicongregator. The sequence continues at coordinate 40,786 of NZ_JAVIXS010000006.1, read as the reverse complement.
AAGAATTGGAGGTTTCACCTTATCTACATTTCAATTGGATTATTATCCATCTACAGCCATAAAGAGATTTCATCAATCTATTCCTTTTCGAGCAAAGAGATTATTGTGATTGCAGTCATCACTTTGGTCAAGAATTAAAGCCTCTTGCTTTATTTCCAACATTTCTCTAAGGGGTTTTATGTTTATTGCCAGATGGATTTTTTCTTTCATATCAAGATAAAAAAAAGAAGCCCACGCCGTTGTATATTACTTCTAAAGTATTTAGTGAGTGCTTTTGACCTCACCCTGCGGGTGTACAAGCACCCTCATTATTTTTTTAGCTATCCAATGATTAATTCAATACCAGCTTTTTCCGCTTTATATTTTATTTTGGTCTGTAATTCATAGTAGCTCCAGTTGCGAAGCACAAATTCATTATCTTTTGCAATCCCAATCTTATCTTCCTGATTTTTAAGAATAAGTGTTCCCGCCTGTTGTTTGATGCAGAAATCGATAAGTTTCCGGCTGTACATATGAAGCCGATGGCTTACATATCTACTTTCAAGGTTCTCTGTTTTATACAATGCCTTCTGTTTGCGTTTGGCACCTTTTCCAGAGCGCGCATAGACTACACCGTCTTGAATCCTTTTTTGACTTGCCTGAATGGCAAGCCTGCGATATAAAAACTCTTCTTTTGAACCAATACTGATTCTCACATTGCCAGTTTTTGCTACGATAGGATGCTCCAAAGACAAGGAAGCTTCTGCGATTATTTCAGGTTGTAAAAAATGTTTTTCTTTTTCAAATTCAAATACTGCAAGCCAATAGATTTTTCCGTCTTTAAGTTGGATCTGTGATGTACAAAGCTTTATTTCACCTCTTAAAAGACGTTCCATTATAAGGCGCTTATCGGAGAAGTCTCTCCCTAAATACGTTTTAACCGGAATAGCAAACATGTTGAAACAAAATGCTTTCTTTTCAGGATCGTATCTCATTTTGCTGATGCATTTAACCGGGAGCGGAATAGGAATATCTTTTTTAAAGTTTCTCAAAGACTTTAAGCCTTGCCAGTAGTCGGCTTTTTCTTTAGAAAAAATAGCTTGAATCGTATTATTAACACATCCTAGAATATCAGTAGGAATTTCTCCTTTAAATCGGTCAAAAACCATGCGTGCAGTTGTGTTTGTTTTCGAACGGTCAAACATTCCCATCTGATCTTTTTTTTCATCAGCTAACTTGTATTGTATTTCTTCGGTGAGGTAAAAAAAATCTTTGATCATTTCCTGAACATACAAATGGGAAGCTATTAAGTTTGCCGCTCGGAAACATCTATTCTGATAACGGTAGAGCTTTCCCCACATTTCGTTTTTTTCATTGGAAGGAACGTCAATCAGCAGCTGAATTTTTCGGGTAAGGGTAATCGTTGATTTTTCCATTTCAAGTAGTTATTTCAGAGTTGTTTCGGTTCTGTAAATATTGATAAGCGTAAAGAAACTCCCGATGAACCTGCCTTTCAGAAAGTTTAAGTTCCTTGGCAATTACTATAAAAGAAGATTTTTGTTCGACCCTTCTTTTCATAATCTCAACCTGTTGACTGCTTAGTTTATTTGGTTGCTCTTTATTATCGGAAGGTTTTCCCTTTGGTTTTTCAAAAGAACTTCTATTAAGAATTTTCCGAAGATCATCTATCGCTCTGTTTACTTCATTACTTATGGCAGTCACACTGCTGCCCATTGCATCCGCAATGGGTTTGTACTGAAATCCATATTCAAGGCAAAGCTTAATCAAGTGTCTTCTTTTGGGACTTATTACATTTAAAACCCTATTAACTTCATCAAATTTCTTTTGATCAGATTCCTGACGGATAAGAAGCTCTTTATCCTGCATTGGATCATAACCGATAAGATAATCCTGATAGTTCTCAAAACGTTCAAGGGAAGTGGTTAAGCGGGTGAATTTATTTTTCGGAGCATTGAAATAAGATATACAATCTCTTTTTAAAACAAACCGTAAAAAGCCAAGGATGTGATTCGGAGTTTCAATGGAATCACGGTGTAACCAAAGTTTAAGGAAAGTGTCCTGCACAAGTGTCTCCACTACAAAATCATCCTGAAGCATTTGTCTGCCAAGCCAGAAAAGAAGTCTTTTGTAACGTAGATAGATATGTTCTAAAGAGGTCGGATTACCTTTTTTCAGCAGTTCATATAGCTGATGATTATTCAACATCCGGGGTAATGGTAATGAATCTGTTGGTTTCATAAGCAGTGTATTTTAGCTAATTTATTGCTGGAAGAAACTGCTTAGATCAATAAGATTAATTCACTACATCACCCATAATACTAACTCACCACATTTTGCCCAAAAGAAAGGCGTGGAACTCAACTTATAGCATTAGAGGCACTGGTATACCCGTGTACGATAAGAGAGCCCACGCCGCGGTCGTGAGCAAATTTACTTATCTTCTCGTACACATAAAAATTACCAGTTTTCTAATGCGAGATTCTAAGCAATTGCCTCAATATTTTAATTCTATTGGAATAATTGCATTATATTATCTACAAATATACCAAAATTATTTATGTAATCCAAATGGATTACATAAAAGTTATGATTTTTTGCAAAATTGCATTATGGCTGGACTCAACGAAGAAGATATATTGCTAAAAAATAAAATTGCTGATAGAATTAAGTTTCTTCGAGCTAATACTGGTTTGTCTCAATCTGAATTTTCTAAAAAATACGAAATTGACAGGCAAATATTAAATCGTTGGGAAAGTAAAAACAATAAAAGAGGGTTGACAATTTATACAATAGCAAAATTTTGTCATCTCATAGGAATTTCTCTAAAAGACTTTTTTGATTTTGAAGCATAAGAGAATAGAAAATTACTCTGAACCATTTTTTTTAATAAGATGAGAGTATTTGGGATTTAAAGAAATAAGGTCTTTATATGATTCTCAAGGAAAAAATAATCCTATGGATGTGTATTTTTCCAAAGAATTTGGAGCTACTAAACTAATTCCTCGATGACTAATTATTTTTTCAAAAGAAAAAAGAAAAAAGAAAAAAGAAAAAAAGAAAGCCCAAAATTTATTATGAAGATATTAAAAAGCAAGTTTATGATGAAAAATACGACCTGCAAGGTGGAGATTTTTTAGTATATCCTTTGGACCTGAACTTGCCTTTTTAATAATCTGATACAATACCTTTGTTTTCTTTTATGAATTTTTGCCAGCTCTATTGTGGCCTCTTTATATTTTTTCTTTTTTGTTGAACCTGAATATTTTCGGTATTATATTTTATCCCATGATTATCAAAATTCAATAATGAAAAGATTTCTAAACTGCTGTCAGGGTTTTTAAAAATCTCTTCCAGTGACGAAAAAGGAATATTATTTTCTTCAGAAACTTTTTTACAAATACTGTCAACTATTGCTATTATTTTTTCTTTAGTTGTATCAAATAACTTAGGCTGTTTAAATTTTTCAAACTGTATGGCCTTTATAATCGTATCCTTCACTGAATTGAAATAAATCTCTTTTTCATTTGTATACACTGTGATGTTAGATAGAACACTGGACAGTTTGTTTTTTAATAGTGAAACTTCTTTGGTTAACTCAATATTCTTTTGTTGAAGCTCTGTAATTATTTTAGTTTTGGATTGAAGAATTTCCTTATTTTTAAGCAGTTCTGTATTATATGACTTAAAAACTCTCTCGTAGTTTTCAATCGTTTTATCTGTTTTGATCTTCCTAAAGCCTAAAAAATTATTTTCCTTTACGATAAAGTCTTCAAACTTTTTAGAATTAAGCTCTGCCTTCATTTCAGTTATTCTATTGTTTAGCAGCAAAAGCTCTTCTTCTTTTTTTTGAATTTTAAATTCTATGGCTTCAAGCCGCCCTCTAGAGCCCGAAATCCCTCTATCCATTTCCAGACATTCAGCGGTAATATCCTGCATTTTTGAATAGTGAAATGATTGATGTTTCAACGTCTTTCCAGTTTCTAAATCCTGCCAGTCGGCTATTAAATGAGCATGGTAATTGGACTTCCATTCTTTAGAATCTTTATCATAATGTCCTTCATCTCTATGAATGGCAATTTGAAAAATTCTTATTCTTAGTTCTTCTTCAAGCCTTTTAGAAAGCTTATGCAAATCCTGCATCGTTGTATTTTCTTTAATTACAACTACAGCTTCACGAATTGGTAATGCATTCTTCTGTAACTTTCTTCCGGATTTGTCCTTACAGTAGGCTTCTATAGACCTAAATCTATCTGAAATTTTATTTTCTACCCAATATTCATTTTTTTCTGTAAGATCCTTTTTTATATAATCAAAAGTTTTTCTCCTGAAATTATGCGCTTCGGAATCTGTTTTAACCGCCTTAAAATTGATAGATGTTTTCACGGCTATAAAATAATCCACATAATCATTATTTTTAGATAATAAGACTTATTGGGCTTCTATTTTCACTTATTGGCTTCATAAAATAAATCCACATCGGTTAGATACGGATTTATGTATTAGTGAAAAATGAACTTGATACCAATAAGAGCATTGAGACATAATACTCAATAAAAGGGTGTTTTTTACTCTCCTACAGAGAATAATTCATCTAATTGAAAATTTGTATTTCTTAAAAAATACCCAGAGTCACTGCTACTTCTTTACTTTCTGTTCTTATTATCTTTTTCATTAAATGTATCATTTACCATACTCTCAATAATATCATTATATTTATTTTGTTGTTCCAAATTTGCACCATGTTCAGTATCTAAGTCATACCTAGTCTGAAAAGCACTATATTCAACAAAATTCTCATCATATAATTTTTGAAAATTATCATTAAAATCTTTTGTGCCTTTAATTTGGCTATTTATAACATTTTGAAGTTTATCAGCAAATACATGAGCAATGTCAAAATGCCTTTGTTCATGATTCAGGATATGACTATTAGCAATATATTTTTTATTAATCCATGATTTTTCAGGGTAAAATATCGCATATATTTTTATTTTGATCTTACCAGTCCATATTGAATTAGAAACAATTTTATAATCCATTCCAATGTATGATTCTGCACCTGTATTATTATCTTCCTCATGTGTAGGATGAGCGAAATCTTTAAAATCCAACTTTCGATCTGTTGACCATTGGATTGCTTGACTTAATAAAGTTTGAGAACTTAATAAAAAAACAATAAAAATTTTATACACCACATTATTATATTTTAATTTACAATTTAATATTGTTGAATTCTTTTAATTCAAAATAACAGTTCTCACAAATCAGTGTTATTCCCGCGAATTTTTCAGACTCTTCAGTCCAACCATCATTCTCAATTCTAATTTTTTCGCAGTCGCTACACCACGCCTGAAAATCATCATCTTCTTCCAACTCTATTCCCTTATAAGTATCAAATGCTTCTTCAAAACCTTTGGGCGCTTCAAGATCTAAATGTTGGCAGACAAATGCGGGTCTTGAATATCCATGACTACCACAATCAACTTTCTTCTGCTTCATCATTTTTACTTCTGATGAATATTCGCCAACGCCATTGAGGATTAACATATATTTCTCTAATTCATCACTGTTGACTCTATATACACCAATACCTTTCAAAAATTCTAAACAAATTGAAGACAATTCCCATCCGGCATACTCATCACTAGCGAAAGTTCCTGTATAGAGTTTTTCGTAATTATTTTCAATGCCAAATTTCTTTATTACCAGAAGTTCATTTTTATTCTTTTCAATGGAATGAGTGTTATACCAACTCCACATCCATGTCTTTGATTTTAAGGAATAGGTTCCTACTGGAATGTATTTAAAATAGACTTCATCATTATCATCATTATATAGCCTTAAGAGTTCCAATTCACTGTCATAAAACCAATTTACATATGAATCAATTCTATAAACGTCTTTGAAATCATCTTGGACCTTAATTAGTTTATTTAATCTTGGTTTACTATATTCTTCGTAATTCATTTTCTAATACTATAATACTTGGCTACATTAAGCACATCAATAACTTCTTAATTCAAAATTTCTTTTATCCATTTCGATGATTTTAAAAACCGTTTTGATACATCATCGCCCCATTCTGCTCCATAATCGAATCGGTAGATACAACTATCTTCATTCCTCATAACAGTCTCAACAACTAGTAAAAGTTCATTTTCATCTATAGATGATGATACTTCTTGGAATTTTCTATTCCAGGCATGAGTTGGGTTAGCACTTCTAGCTGAATCGAAAAAATGAATCAGTCGAACTTTAATTTCAAAGTCTTTCCATTGATCTTCTGAAATCTGCAAATTAAAAATATCATTAATAATCTTATAGCAACCCTGATTATTCACTACTTGGAATCCTTTCAAATAGTGAATTAACTCTACATCTGTTGCCAAAACTAATTTTAAAATCTTTTTAAAACAGATAATATCATGGTGAAAGTCTTTCTGAGATACGATGTACAAGATATTTTTCAAAGTTTCAAGCTTAGTACCAGCAGAACCTTGCCCTATAATACCACGAACATTTTCTATTTTAAGAATGTCCTCCAAAAAATTACTGTTGGGCGAAATAAAATAGTTCTCTCTAAGATAAACAGTAACATATAAAAAATCTTCCGGAGAGTAGACAATCATCCTATCCTTAACAAGCTTAGATATCAAATTATCTCTAAGTAAAGCTCCAATCCTTGCTACATACAATGACCTTAAAAAAGCATCATTAAAAACATTGTTATAGTTTAACAATTTTGGGAGAATATACTTATAACTTTTCCTTGTGATTTTTGAAGAAATTAATTCGTTAAACTTGGTTTCCAATTCAGCTTCTGTTTTCAATTGTTCATCCTTATTACTAGACGCCTCCTGATGCTTCAGAAGCAATAACTCAAACCAAGTTTGAATACTCATGAAATCACTTTTGGAAATATTTAATTCGTTAGCTAAAATTGTTGATTTTTCAAGTTCATCCTTCTTAAAAATCCAATATGGATTGTTGGTCATAATTTTTTGAATATAATACGGCAGGCGGTCTGACATTTCCTATCTGATCAGTATTGTTGCAAATATACCCATTTAATAAAATAGCACGGATAATAAACCCGTACTATAATTTTCAAGAACACATACTATGCTCTTCTATTCTTAATCTTCTATTAATAGACTTTCATCAAACCATATATCTTCATACCCTTTACTATCTATCAAAAATCTATTTCCTGCTGGAAGTCCTAAATATTTGATTACAAAAGAAGCATTGTCCAATAAATGATGGGTATGTGATGGGCTAAAAAAATCAAATTCTTCTGGATTGAAATCTTCGCCTGACCATATATACCAGCCATTCAGGGTTTCTGTACGCGGATGTCTTAATCCGTTTATTTGTAGAGAGGGATCAAAATTTTTCCCTAAAGCTATTAATGAATCAAGACTCACCAAATCTTTATCTTGCGAATATCTTCCACATATCTCCTCTTGTAACTTAAAGTATTTATTGTCTATCATATTTTGAGACTTAACACGGCAATGTGGAAGCATCTTCACCTATTTCCGTTTCTTCATCATCAAAGAAAATGTGTAAACGTTTCAATTCAGTTAACACATGACTATCCATAGTTCTTCAGCTCCTCGCTTAAGTCCTTAGAAAACTCTGTCAAATCAACAACAAATCCGGTTCTATCAAAAACTGGAAAAATATTAATTAAACAGCCATGATCAGCGATAAAATCAATAATTTCATCTTCTAGATCATCTAAGTCTAGCTTTTTAATATCGTAATTTTCCCACCCATTAACTTTACAAAGTTCTGCATATTCCTTCGCACTCCATAAAGGAAATAATTCTTCATCGTCAATTCTTGATACTATATAATCTCCGTTATCGTCTGTGAGAGTATAAAAAATCTCAGAATCAGCCAGTTTTTTTATAAAGTACTTATACCTCTCTTTCGGCTCTAAAGCAACAACGTTATCAATTTCTTTTTGATTCATTATTCATAGTATTCTAATTCTTCTCGTAAGTCTGTGCAAAGATCATTCGGCGAAATTACCGTTCCTTTGGCATTTGGAAAAAGAAAGACATTTACTAACGTTTTTGTCATTAGTCATACCTGGAATCCATTTTTCTATAAAGGTATCTAATTGTATTGCCTCAGGTTTGTTATTTCTCCATTGATCAACTGCGCAAAGTACTGCAAGTTCTTTCTCTGGTCATACGGGAAATATTCGATTATCATCATTATCTCCAAGTAGAGCCCCCAACCATCATCATTTAATCCCCAAAGATCTTCAAAAATCTGTTACTTTTCTGATGAAATAGTTATACCTTTCATCTTCTGACATTCTTAAAATGTTCTCTATTTTCTTTTTTGTACCCTCTATACTTTAAGTCAACTTAAGTGTGATTTTGAAATTTAGGGTATTAAAAAACAATACCCTAAATAAGCCACACGCTTGTAAATTTATCTTTTATCGGATTTTGCAAATTTCAGAAGCGAAAACATCTCCTTCAAATTGAGTTTCAATAATAGCACATTTTCCTTCTATCTTTTTGATTGTACAAAGGTACCCACCATGAGTATAAATATACTTGTCAACTTCGTCATGCTGGCTTTTGGTAAGATCTAATAGTAATGTAAATTGACAATCATTCTTCCACAATATTTTATAGTATCTATCCTTCTGTAACTTTATATTTGTAGATAGATCAAAAACCTCTTCTTTCTGAAAATCTTTGGATTTTTCTATAAGATACTTTTTATTTGTCTTCTTATTTATTAGCACAAACTTTCCATTTTTAAAATCTCTGCAAGATAGTTTTCCAGAAACAATTTCTTTTGGATTAGCTAGTAATGACAGAACAAAGGGAAACATTATTAAAAGCTTCATAATTTCTTTAGATCTATAATTAAGAAGTAAGAATTTTAATCATTTCATCATCTCCAATTTGTTTTGCAAAGTCTAAAGGAGATTTATTATTGTTATTTTTCGAATTTGGATCTGCACCAAATTCTTTTAATAATTTCACAATATCATAATAACCTCTAGCATTAAAGACTGCAACCCAAAGTGGATTATTACCATACTTGTCATTCTTATTGATCTCGATAAGCTTATTGTTTAATAGCAATTTAGTTGATTCAAAATCATTATGAGCAGCGCTAAAGTGCAAAGGAGTTTTGCCATTTTGATCAGAATGATTAATATCTATTTGACAATTTAGTAAGAACTTTACAATACCAATTGCTTCAAAGGCAATTGCTTCTTGTAGAAGATTTTCACCAAAACTGTTAATAAATTGATTAACATTAACAGAATTAATTTCGTTTTCAACATTATCCAATTCATTAAGTCTTATAAATTGAAAGACACTATGAATATTATTGTTGTTCATATTTTCTCCTGTAATTTTATAAGTAGTATTGGCACTTAAAATTTAGGGTATTAAAAATAATACCCTAAGTAAGCAAAACATTTACAAATTATCTTTTATCATTCTAATTGGGAGTTACTCCTCCTCATCCTTATATATTCCAATATTCCCATCTTTCATGATAAATCTGTATCCAAATGGTATGGCTAAATACTTTAAAATATCAGGACGAGCAAAAGCAACATGATAAAAATGCACCATTTTTAATGACTTAATATCGTCATTATAGTCATCCGTGATAAGGTACCATCCACTCTCATCTTGAGGTGAGTCATATCTAATTCCTTCAATATCCCTTCCTTCGTAAACACCATCTGATATAACAACTGACTGGTTGAAGTTTGGAAAAAGAGGAATAAGATTTTGTTGCCAACATATTTCTCCTTGCTGTCTAACAACCGAAATTGCCGTATCACAACCTTTATTAAAATCGCTGCCGTCAGCGTTTGCTTCATATAAATCATAGCAGTTATCTTCATCCAGCCTAAATTGTAAAAGCCATGAATAGTATCCAATATTTTGGTTTTCAGAAATAGTGGGTTTACTATCGACAATATAATCTATAATATATTTAATAACATCTATGTAGTTTTCCAGCTGATTTTCACCAATGCTAACTCTAACTTCTTTGTTTATATAAGAATTTAACTCTTTTGTTTCTACGTAAAGATTATCTACTACATTTATTTGAATTCCTTTGTACGTTATCATATATTTACTCTATTTACTTATTTTTGGTAATAGCCCCTGTTTTTTCATTCCTCCAATTATCCCACCTTGACTATTACTACAATATATGCAGTGTGGATAAAAAGTTTGTGGCCATCCATTTGGAACCAAAGCATTTGCAGGCTGATGATCTAAAACAAAATTACCAGATTTAGTACCTGGATTTTTTTGACCACAAGTATGACAACCAAGAGTGTAACCTTCCTCCCTAACTGCTTTTTTTTCTGCTGCCGTGAATTTTCTGCTGTGCCCATTCACAGCGGGATAACCTTCCCCAGCAAAAGGCCCTTTTGTTAATGTACCATTTTTACGAACAGCTTCTTTTGAAATAGCTTTTGCCTCTGCTTTTGCAATAGCTTTCGCTTCTGCTTTTGCTTCCGCTTTTAATACCATGGCTGCTGCCTTTACTTCCACTTTTGCTTGAGGAACCAGGTTTAGCGCCAATAATTTTGCAGCATCTTTTCTATCAGCAGGATTACCATCAAGATCGCGACCAGTAGCTATTGTGTAAAGCTCTTCAACAGGAGTTACTGTTTTAATAACTACCATAAAGGCTTCGCTATTAGCTTTTCCATTCTCTTCTTCCGCTCTTGCTTGAATGCCACCCTTTGACTTCATATACATCCTGAAGCGAAAATCCTCAGGCTCCAAACCTTCTAGCTCCCTAGCATCTACAACTCTATTTCCACTGAATGCATACGTTGACCAGGTATGATACTCTTCTGCTAACGGATCAACATTAAAGAACCTTCCCATTGAAGCATCATAGTTCCTCCATCGGTAGGAACTCCAGCCTGTTTCTGTTTGTTTCTCCTGTCCTTGTGAAGAATATTTATAGTCTGGAGTAACTGAATTTGAAGTACTCCAGTCTCCACCAAACTCTAATCCAAAAGGATAATAGTGAGTTGTTCTGTCTATTTTTACGTTACCGGAAGCATCTTTGTAATACGCTAATCTGATGTTTCCTTGATGATCTGTATAGTTGTAAATATACAGATTTTTAACAAAGTCATAATACCCTTCTGAGGTTGGAACAAAACCTAATACATCATTGGTATACTGAAATCCATCCAGATAGTCTGTTTTACCAATGGTTTCAATTTGTGTCCTTCCTGCTCCTGAGGTATAGATTTTTCTTAGCTTGGTTCCCGCAGCATTATACAGGTATTTTGTATTGACGTTATAAGTGTTAGCAAAGTCATAAGTTCTGTATAATTTATTAAATTTTATGTAATTGGGAAGATTAAGGTAATTGTAATCTATCTGTAACATGCCTCTATCTTCATGGCTGGTCATGTTTCCGTTACCATCATAAGGAATTGCTATTGGTACAGAACCGGGATAGCCTGCATAATTCCCTGAAGCATCAGTCACAGTACTAAGCCTGTTCCCTGCATATATATAACTCAAGTCATCTATCTGCTGTGTTCCGATCCCCGTCAAAAATCTATTCCTTTTTAGGGTCTGGATATTCCCGTTTACATCATAGGTCAGCGCTTCATTATAATAATTATTCTGAGGAACTGTGGCATTGGGTTCAGAATAAATGCCATTTTTTAACCTGTCTAATCCATCATATTGGTAATTGTACCTGCTAAACGGTCTGCCATCAGCTGCCTGCCAGTCTATTTCTGCAATGTTCCCATTATATTTTCCCGTAGAAACTGTAGAATACACGGGGTTATGGTATTTAATCTCATAGGCAAAAAGCTTCCCGTTTAAATTCGTAGGATCATTCACTTTGGTAATCCAGCCCCGGATATTGTAAGTCTGGTCTATAGACTGCAAAGGTGTACCGGTAGTATTACCCGTTTTCTTATTGATAAGCTGTCCAAGATCATTATATGTGTTTTCTGCCAAGAGTTCTTCTGCCTGGCTGTTTACCTGGTGGTACTGTTTGAGCAGTCTTTTCTGGTCATCATATACAAACCTTTCTTTAATGGCAACCTCTGTATCCGAAGCACCCTTTTTATGGTAAGTATAGCTTTCATCCACAGAACCGGAGAAATCAAGTTTAAATTCCTTTTTAGTATATCCTCCTAAATGATTCCAGCTTTTCTCTGCTATCTTTCCCCCTTTGGTATTGTAATAGAAATAAGTTTTGGTCCAGTTATCATCTTCAATATTCTTTACATAAGACGCTGTTGGCAGACCTTGGGTATTAGCACCTCCATTAAGAGCCTTGTCTTCGTTAACTACAAACTGATCAAGGATTTTCGTTGGGGGGAATTCCTTCGTGTCCCTCGGATAAGAATCGTAGTAATTAACTGAAAGAAGAGTCTCAAAATTTGTAAAAAGAGTATTGGTGTAATAAACTACAATCCCATTTTTGCTAAAACCTGTAGCAGTAGGTGTTTCGCTGATAACAAGATTATTAATCTGCCCTTGTAGATCCGCCCGGCTTCCTCCGGTGATAAGTCCCGTATAGGCAACACGACCCAAAGCATCGTATTTGGTAAGAATCCATTGCCCTTTATTCTTCAGGTTTACATCCTGGGTAAGTATCGGGCGGTCTGCAGCATCATACACCACAGATTCCCAATCATCCCTTCCAGGAAGTCTTTTTTCTACCTGTCTATCCAAGCCATCATATCGGTATTGGTAGCAATAGGTGTTCAAAATATCTGTAGTAACAACGTTATTATTCTGCTCAATCTTCTTTACTGCCAGAGCCGGAATCACAAATGCCTTTTGCCCATATTCATTGTAGACGTAATAGGTATCAATATTCTGTGTTCCGTCTGTTCTGCGTACCAACACTGTCTCACCTCGCCCATTCTGAAATTGAATGACAGGCGTTCCGTCTTCATCGGTAACCGTATTTTTGTATAATATCCCTGCATCATAAAAGCCACTTCCTGATGCGATAGACACTGAAGAAATTGTTTTATTATCTGTTCCTATCGTATTGGTAGTTGTATTGGTAATAAATTTCTTAACCTCTGTCCCAAGGTTTACCTCATATTTAAATTTTTGGGTGTGTCCGCTGCTCATCTTCCAGGGATCACCCGGCTGAGCCACTTGCTTTATCCTGTCTAATGGAGAATTTTCAATCTCCTTTTCTGTGTAGGCATTGGCTGCTCCATAATAAGAGTTAGCTGTACTCTCATTTACAATCCCTGTATGGATTGCTGAATTGAGAGAATTAGCCGGAACAGGAAGAATTTCCTTAGCCTGTCTTCCGAATGCATCATAAGTGATGGGAGTAACAAGATCTTTCCCTGTTGCAGTCGCTTTTACACTGACAATCTGCTTGGGTCTTCCCAGTCCATCGAAATAGGTAACGGTCTCTGTTTTCTTAGTACAGTCACCGCTTAGACAGGTTTTGGATTGTATATAATTTTCTGTTGTACTTTGCGCATAGGTTGCCATCGCTGTAAACAGCAGACCTAAAATTCTAATTTTTTTCATTGGTGTTTACTGCTTATAGTTATACTTAAATTCTTTGACCACCTTAAAACTGTATGTTCCTGCATTATCTCTTTCTCTTACCTGAATTTGCTTCAACCGCTTGGCGCTGTCGTAGACATAGAGTTCCCTGATACCTGAAGGTGGCGTAATAGTAGTTACCCCCACCAAAGGATCATAGGTATACTTGGTAATCATTCCCACGGGTTGGAAGGCATCAAGAGCTGATAACAGCTCGGCTTCCTTGGTAGGATCAGCTGCATCTTCATTGGACTTAGCTACGATATTAGTAATCAGACCTTCAACCTGGTTGTAAGAGGTTCCTACAATTTTTGCAATCGGTCTGGTTTTGTTATACCCCCAGACAATACTTACAGGGGTGCCATCTTTCTCCCTGTATTGCAAAATATTTCCGTTCTCATCATATTTTTCATAGGTAACATCCTTAGAAGAAATAGTAGGGCTTAATGTATCATAAGAATATTCAGACAACGGAAGTACTAAATTCCCAGTAACCGCGTGAGGGAGAGCGGTTGGATAGCTCGTTTCTTCCCTAGATGTTACTTTGGTGATATTATTTGCTGTCTGCTGTGTTTTCATTTCTAATGGAATACTCACCATGTTTTTACCAATCATTAGCTGATTGTTTTTCTCGTGGGCATACTGGTATGTTTTTTCCATATTGGAAAGATCTGGGAAAATTGTCTTCTCACTAGTCAGTTGATGGTGTTTGGGATTGGCGTAGAAATACTGGGTTTCCGTTTTCATCACATTTCCATTTAAATAATCTGTTGTTTTTTGGGATTTCAGATACTCAAAATGAGAAATATTCTTGTACTGCATAATATCAAGATTATCCAGTTTATCCTCATAGGTAATTAGACCTACAGGCTTACCAAAACAAATATCATTATACGTTTGAGTCGTATTTTGAGCACCTGCTGCCTGACAGTTTTTATAACCATCTACTGCATTATATTTGTGAGAATGACTCGCAGTACAATAGTTGTATGAAATGGTTTTTACCACATCCTCAGCTGTGCATAACTTTGTCTCATTCTTGGTTACAGGATTATCATAATTTTTTCTGATCGAAAAACCATCTACCTGATATTTTCGGCTGTTGTCTTCTTCATAGTTCATTTCCACAGTACGTACCATATTATTACCCGCATCAAGGTATTGAGTCAAAATTTCTCGCCCGTTATTCCAGCCAAAGTTGGTCCATACAGAATTACGGATATTGTCTCCATGAATTACTTTACCAAAATCATCTGAACTGGTAGAATATTTATGGATAATATTGGATTTTCCCTCTACAATTTCCTGAACCGTTTTATAAAATACATTGGGATGAGTAGCAAACAGCTGATTGATATTAGTAGAAGTTACCATCGTATAAGGAAATCTTTCTACCCCTGTAGGGACTGACCCACTTGGAAGGTTAGGATTATTTGTACTGCAAGTTCTTGTAAAGAGAAGCTGTTCCTGAAATGCGGGGGTTCTCAATACAACGGCTTCTGTATTTTGTTCATTCAAATCACGGTAAACAAACTTTCTGGTTGTGGCCACCCCATTTTCTGTAGCATCTACAATTTTGGCAATTCGCAGACCACCAATTGGTCCTTCTTTATCTCCGTAAACAGCCTCTTTAGTGGTATAACTTGCTGATGCGGTAGAACGGGTACAGACAAATAGCGTCCAAAGCTTAAGGGTTAAAGGCTCATCTTTCTGAACATGGGCAAAAAGACCTGCTCCATTATTGGTAGGAAAAGTAACCGAATTACCTGCACTGGTAACAACCCCGGTAGAACTTTTAAAATATAATGGGACAGCCTGACCATTAGACTTTAACAATGAAACAATTGCCCTGTGTTTCCCAGTAACCTGCTCGGCAGGGTCACAAGCATTGTTAAACTGGGCACTTCCTCCCAAAGTAATGTCTTCTGTTCGGAGCGGAGTAAAAGCTACTGTATTTTCAACATGACCATTACCATCATCTGCCGTGGCTTTGATCTGAGTTCCGGTTCTCTCAGATGGACTGAGCATTACATTTTTCTCAATTGCAGTGTGATTTTCATAGAAAAACTCAGTAGACCCCTTAGTAGGATAAATAATCTTTTGAAGTATTCCAATAGCCGTATGCTGTGGACTAACCTGCTGTGCTGATCTGTCGTAAGAACTCCATAGGGCTACTTCAGGAATGGAAGGAATCAGATTGGTATTGTCGGTCATCCCGTTATAGTAACCCCAGCTATCTCTGCTAAAAGAAAGTCTTTGAGGAAATACATCAGGTAAATTATACTGAAATCCATAGGTCGTGTTTAAAACACTATCCACAACGGAAGTAAGAAATAACCTGTTGTTGGCCGTTAGATTGTAATTAAGGGTAACATCATTGATGATATTGCCATTAACCTTTTTAGTAACTTTTTGCAGTCTTTTATAATCTCCACTTCCTCCCGATTGCAGATAATCAAAAATAATTTCGCCATAGGAAGGATTATTACTATAAATTCGTTTGATCTGTTTTCCGGTAACGGTCTGATTATGACTGATCAGTTCACTGACCTGCGGATAGCGGATAAATGCAGGGTTTCCACAACTAGACGTCATAGGACCTGCGTTAGGTGATGTATAAGATAAAGTTTGGGATTGGCTCATCGTTGCGGTATACCCACCATCCACATTTTCAATAAATACCATTTCTCCACTGGTTACATCCTCAATTTTTGTCAGATACCACGCTGTAGTAGAAATGGATATAAGGGAATGTCCAGCTCCGGCAGTACGATTGGAAGTGGTTTCTTTATCTGTAAAATAGTATTTGGTTCCATTATCTACCGTTATGGTAAAAGAATTCCCTCCACTGCTTCCCTCAATGACCATATCTTTTTGGGAATAAACAATTGGGATTCCTTTTTTATCAAATACGAATTTGATCTGCATCCCTCCAAAACTAGCCATATATAAATCCTGTTCTGTATCTATATCATCGAAGGAGGCATCCTGGAAAAACTGCATGGCTACTGTAGTATTAGCGCCCAGATCACCGATGTTGGTCGGAATATTTATATTGGACTGATTGTCTTCATCAGGAAGATCCCTTATTACCCTTGTTATCACACCTCCTGAAAGTAAATTCCAACCTAATCCGGTAGAACCATTCATATCGTCTACTTTGATTCCATTGGAAAAATAATTGAGTCTGACTGGAATACTAATACTTTCTGTATTAAAGGATGTAACAGGGATATCTACATTGGCATTCCCTGTAAAAAGGCTTACCGGAAGATTTCCAAAAGCGCCAAGTTTATAGGACTCCGCAGAGGGGGGAATAATATTAGGAAGGGTTGATTGTTTGCTTCCCGTAGTTTGCGCGAGGGCCACGCCCATTGACAAGCAAAAAAATAAGCTTGTAATATTTCTTTTCATTATGTTTTTTTATTTCTTGATTAGTTTGGCATTCGCCGTTTTGTTGGTATCTGTTTTTATAGTCACCAGATAAGCTCCCTGAATCAAAGCCTGAGTATTGATCTTAGTCACTCTGTTCTTTGTTTTAATACTCTGAAGCTGTCTTCCGGACATATCATACAAGAGAATATCTGCCTCTTTGAAGTCGTTGAGTCCTATTTCTACATAAGCATAATCCGAAACAGGATTTGGATAGATTTTGATATCGTATTTTTCTATTAATTGATCAACCTGTTTGTCACCCAGTTTTACAATCTTCCAGTTTTCTTTACCCAATTCTTCTGCACTGGTTCCGGCTAGAACAATTGAACCGTCTCTGTTCAGCTTTAAATCGGAAAGTCTTTCTTCTCTTCTTCTCGATTCTCCCGTGATGTGTTTACGCCATTGTTCATTGCCTATCTCATCGAGGTATAGCATCCAAAAAGTATTGTCCTCTTTCTCCACTCTTCCCTCTGAAGGCGTATAACCTCCTAATAGAATTCCTTTGGAGGACTTATCGTCAGCTGAATGCAAAACACTTATGCTCATTAAGACATCGCGATTCCCAAAATTGTATGACTTCTGCCACTGCTCATCACCTTTTTCATTTAAAGAAATCAGCCAAAGGTCTGTTCCTTCTTGGGTGCCTACCGTTTTCGTTTCCGATCTTTCTGACCTGGATTCCCCACCAATAATAAAACCTGTTGAAGTTAAAGCCAACGTTCTGATATGATCATCCGCTTTTCCTCCAAAGTTCTTCTCCCATTCCACTTTATTATCCTTGGAAAGTTTTACCATCCAAAAATCTCCTTCTCCATAATTTTCCGTTTTCTTTGTACCTCCGGTACTGCTCCGGGAGTATATTCCGAGTAATGCGCCTCCGTCTTTCGTTGGAATCATTTTCTCTACTTCATCTAATCCTTTTCCACCTAAAACAAGTTGGGATAATTCTTTTCCATCTTTGTCTAATTTGGCAATTAATACATCTTTAGAACCGTAACCTTTAGGGGAATTCTGTACATTACCGGCAATAAAGAATCCTAAGTCTGTTGTTTGAATAACGGTTCTTGCTTCTTCGTCTGCAGCTGTTCCCAATGTTTTTTGCCATAATTCATCACCAAATTCATTGATTCTGATCAGCCAGATATCTGAGCCTCCTTTAGAATCCTCTTTTTTATCTAATCCTTTTCCTGAATAAGATGTTCCGGCCAAAAGAAATCCTCCATCTTGTGTAGTAACAGTAGCAGACAGATAGTCATGATTTTGTCCTGAGAAGTATTTCTCCCAGACTTCTTCTCCTAACTGGTTCAATTTTACCAGGTGGAAATCATAACCATTGTTCTGTTTACTGGCTTGTTGTAATTTATCGCTCTGAATTGAGCTTCCCGTGATCAGATACTGCTGATCGATTGTTGTGGTGACCTGGCTTAAAAAATCCTGTGTAGAGGATTTGATGTCTTTCTGCCATACCACTTCCTGAGCAGAGATGCCCAAGACTGTGTATAAAGTGAATACACAGAGATAATTTTTTTTCATAGGCTTGTGCTATATTTGAGGGGATAAAAGTATTATTAATAATTTATACGCATACTCCGTAAAAACCCCATATTTTCATTCATTTTTGTAACATATGTATTACCAATTAATGTTATATCGAACTACAAAAATATAAGCTCACTACGACAGAACTTGTCGTTTTTTATTTATTGAGTATAATATTTAAATAGCACTGAATTATTAAACTTGTACACTTATTTACAAAAAGAAATCCTAAAATAAAAGTGCTGTAGATTAAAGTCACAGTAATAAAAAAATAAAGTTTAGTTTAGCAATAAAGCTTCTCAACAGCTTCCAAAACCAACAATTTTATAAACGAAAATCTATCAAAATACTGAACAAAAAAGTCTCACGGAGCGAAGCAGCAACTTTGTTAGGACGTAAGGACTTTCAAAGTTGCGAATGAGCTCCTAACTTCTTCGCGTAGTTGGTGAAATCGCACGCATTCTTGTCTTCCTGATTTTTAAGAACGAGTGTGCCCGCTTGTTGCCGGATGCAGAAATCTATAAGCTGCCGACTGTACACGTGAAGACGATTGCTTACGTATCTGCTTTCCAGATTCTTTGTTTTATCCCGCTTTTTGTTACCTATCTACTTACGTTTTAATTGATAATGTTTGTGTAATACCTAAATCTTCTTGTCGTATTGGTTGATAATTATTAGACAGATCTATTTTAGCCGAAAAAGCCTGCAATTGCAGGCTTTTTCGGCTAAGCAATTTTATTTCTTTGTCCTATAGTTGATTGTCCATATAATTTTTAGATAATCGTTCATAGTTGATAATTAACTGTTCGTACTGGGTTATAGTGGATCTTATAAGATCTGAGAAAGAACGATACATGTCTAGTAGTATGTGTAAAGTTCTGCATGGACAATTGGTAAAGTTTTGAAAGCAGACATCCTCGTTGGCAGAATTGCGATTTAATGTTACACTCAAAGTCTCTTTCATAAATTCTAAGTCTTCTCTTAAAAATCTATTAAATGGAAAGTAGTAATATGGAAAGAATTGTTCTTTCTTACTATGTACCTCTTCAAACCAAAGTAGATTATATTTTGTTGATAAAAGAAGCTCCGACATTTCTATGTCAATTGTTTGACCCTCGTCGGTCAAATATATTTTCATCAAAACTGGGACTATATCTTCCCAAGTAGAAAGCTGTAAATCTTCGACCTTAAGTTGTGTATTTTGTAATAGTTCAAAATTTTTATTTAAGTTGCGAAATGTACTTTCAACAAATCGATTCAATGCGTAAATAGCCTCTCCCTGCTTTTCTAGGTTTGTATTTGTTGGACACATACTGATATAGTCGTATGTATTAGCTGTTACCGAATCAGTTTCTTCAAGTACTAATTTCGTTACGTCCTCAAAGGATTGGAACGATTCGATATTCGAGAAATCTATATAATAAGGTTCGTTTGTATTGGAAAGGTCAATACCGCCAGCGTAAAATGGCAGACCTATTAAAGATGTACATACAATCCCACCATTCCACTTAAAGTTTTCATGAAAGTTGTCTATAATACTTTGGTCTATGTTTCGGTTTCTTGTATACAAAAGCAGACGTCGCGAGTAGTTGCAATTCGATAGACCTCTTAACACTTTTTCAGCTAATTCAGGATCAAACCCAGTTGCTGATTCTTCTGATAATCTGAGTACTTTGACATTTTCCAAGTCTTGAAAATAATATCGGTGATATGAGAATAAGCAGACGGTAGGATCATTTCCTTCAACAAAAGATCCGTTGCCTAAATATATGATGGCATGACTATACTGCGAACCGCAGTTTTCTCTAATCCTATTACTTTCTTCAACTTCCGGAAATCTTACTAGAATAATATCAAATTGTTGTAGATGATTTCTATTAAATAAATACATGGTTAAAATTTTTATTAGTAATTATAAAGATATATATAATAAAGCCGAACTTCCGAAATATTTTAAGCAACTCTATTTTTCAATGTAATAAATCAAAAATACTAATCGTCCACTGTCAATTTAAGTTAACTATATTTAATAGTAAAACTGATATTTTTGATAAAGATGATCTGTGGTACGCTTAGATGTATTATCAGCAAACAACATTCATGAAAACAGAAGTAAACACGATTATAAAATCATGAAAGGTGATTTAGAGGAAAACTGGGAACGTCGAATTGCCAACTCAACAGTAAAAATGAAAGAACGTATTAATTTGACTTTCCGCTTGATTAATATAGATTAAATTTAATACCTTGAATAAGAAATACAATGTTTTACGAACAACGATATATAAAAACACCAAAGAGTAATTCAGAAATACAGCTTATTGATGAACAAAGCAAAGATACCCTTTCTGATATTTTGGTTAAAAATAGTAGAATTGTTTTACTTGGAAATCCAGGAATAGGCAAGTCAACCGAACTTAATATTTTATTTGATCTTTTAGAGGAAAAAAAAGGGGACAATTTGAATTGTCCATTCAGAATTGATCTGAAAAACTTTCGCACAGTTTCAAAATTTGAAGATTTAATTCATTTAAAAAAATGGGAGGAACTTCCGTGCATAACCTTTATTCTTGACGGACTAGACGAAATTGCTGCTATTCAAGATTTTATTTCAGAGCTAGAAAGCTTTCTAAGTAAGAATGAGGATAAGAATATAAATGTTGTTATTAGTTGCAGAACAAATATTTATGAAAAATATTTGATTAATATTTCAGGATTTAAATACTTCTATCTTGATGGATTGACAGACAGGCAGATCAATAGCATACTGGAAAAACGAATTTCCAAACTATTAAATAATGCTGAGCTGAATAAATTCAGAGTATATCTGGAAAATCCCTTTAACTTAAATTTATTTTGTGAATACTATCATAGTAAAGGGTCTTATCCTGAAACTCAGGAGGAATCATGGGATTTATTTATTGAAAATGAGTTGAAAAAACTAACCAAAGATAAGCTCAAAAAAAGGCGTGAAATTGATATTCCCCATATTAAGAAATGTCTGAAGAAAGTTGCGTTCACTAGTGAATTAATGCAGCAGAATTATATTTCAGAAGATCATGTTTATGACCTTTTGGGTAGGGATGATAAATCGATTTTCGAGCAGATATCATTTATAGAAAAGCTGCCGGATTCTGAGAACTATACTTTTAGACACAAGAACTATCAAGAGTTTTTTTCTGCTAAGCTCTTGGCTGAGTTCAGTGCTGAACAGATTATTTCACTTATTAAAATTACTCCCGAAGAAAATATAACTAAGCCGTCATTGTTTAACACGATCACGTTTTTATTGAATATTGTTGAAGATGATAAGCTGTTTGACATACAAGAATGGCTTTTAAAAAATGAACCTGAAATTTTATTTTTAGCAGAGAAAGAAAGGCTTGATGACGCTACACAGAAGCTGATATTTAGGAAATACTTTTATGAGATTGCTGTAGAAAAAACGTTTTGGTTTGGAAAAGACAAAAGGTTTTCAATTGACAAGGTTGCAGAATTTGCGGACATTGATTTTTTGATAGAAATTATTAAAAAAAATGATCATTTTCGAAGTGTTATTTCAGCGCTAGATGTTCTGTCCTTCACAGATTCAGATAGTAGAGATACTGAAATTAAAAATATCTTTAAAAGTCTTATATTTTCTGTTGGAAGATATCAAGATGTAGCTTTGCGGTCATTTAGATCGAAGGGTTTCCATAAAATTGATACGGAACTTTTTAAAGAAATCGCAAAGCATTTCTGCGACGACTTTTCACCAGAAATTAATCATCAGATTATTGGAATGATTGCTGACTTTCATAATACAGACGAACATTTTGATATTTTCATCAATTCGTTGTATAAGCTTTACGAGATTAGACCTGAAAGAATCAAAGACAATATGATGCGTGGAACTAAATACCTTTTAGAGAAAATAATCTTAAAAATTAAGAATCCCGAGAGTTTTTTAGCAGTATTAAATGTAATTTTTAATTCCAAATTTGATTTGAAGATCTCTGATTTCTATAACAAAGATTTCAGAGAAAAACTTATAGAGAAAATTCTACTATTTGTTAATAAAGAAAACGACTTTTTATTCAGAATAATTGATGCTTTTTTACGACCTGAGGACAGCTTTATATATAGGAAGGATAATATTTTAGTTGAAATAATTAATCGTACACCTAAAGAGATCAATGCTTTTAGATATATCGTCAATACTTATGGGCTTTCTGATAAAAATTTTCTTCTGCTAAGTCTGTTTACTAGTAAAATGTGCGTTAATTTCTTATTAGAAAAATATAAAAGTAAGGAACTGAAAATTCAGAAACCTACAGATATCAACTACTTAAGACATAGGTACTTTGGAAGCTCATTTGAGTTGGGGTATTATTATGAAAAAGTCTTCAGAGAAGCTGGATATGAATTTCCGGGTGATTTACCAAATGGAAAACAGATGGCTGAAGAAGAGACGAAGAGACGTGAACTAGTTCAAAATAATTTTGAAATTCTTTTCGATAAAAAAACTATGGCTTTGAAAGTGGCAGAAGTTTTCGATAAAAATAATATCGATGACATGACATGGAATATGATTCATGATATCGAATGGAAATGGTATATAGACGAGGATGTTCATGGGATTCAAGACTCAGTTTTTAAAACGATTGCAGCTTCAGTGAGAAATATTGAAAGCAAGACTAAGGAAGATGTGATTAAATACGTTGATAATGATTATTTTTTGCTTTTCCAGATAAAAGATAAAATCAAAGACAGAGAAAGTGAGGGTTTTGAAGTAAAAGAAGAACATATTTCATATATCAAAACTCATGTGCTGAAATTCGCTGAAGAATTTAAATTTGATAAAGTAATCAATATTAAAAGTGATGGGAACTTAGGTCTTTATTTTGGTTATCGATTACTAAAATTGTTATACTTTTTTGATAAAAAATATAATATTCAATATTCACAGGATTTTTATTTAAAGACATTGAGATATTGCAATATTTTCAGTAATGCCGAAGGTACTATAGAATTTGTTAAAAAGAGAGTTGGTAATCTGAAGCTATTTAATGAACAGGTTATTTACAATCTGAACAATCAGGTCCTGGATTCCGGTTCGTTAAAAGATCATATCGAATATGCTATAGAAAATAAACTGGAAGAAACTTATGATGTAATTGAAGAGAATTTTTTAAACGATAGGTTCATATATTCACACAAAGATTTTCTGTCGAAATATATAGATTTAATAGCTAGAGCAGAACAGATAATTTTTCTGGAAAAATGCTGTATTGAAATCGATTCTTATTTATGTTGGAAAGCAGTTGAAGTAATGATGGAAAAAAACATCAATGAAAACTTCATTTTGGCTATTGCTAATCAGTATCTTGCTGAAAAAAAGGATCCTTTTGTCTTTGCTTCGGATGCTTTGAATGTTCTTTTTTATTGCAATGCGGAAGGTACTCTATTAACATATTTGGGATTACTTCGTGCTTTCAGCCAAACTGTGCGGGAAGACTACAGGGATGATTATAATGTTAAAGATGTCTCTAACTATAAACGTTCAGATGAATTACCTATTTTGGTAGAGATTTTTGAGATCGCTTATGATGAAACAATAAAGAAAGATACTTTTGATTTTTATCATTCACAAAACGTTCTTAAAGCTTTAATTTCTAGTTTATCAGATAACGAAAATGGATATAAAGCGATTCAAAGTACACTTCATGATTTAAAATCAAAAATTTCTGATGATGATAATAAATTCTTTTATGTTAATATGCTAATTGATGATTCTCAATTATCATATTATACTTCTATTTCAAAGCCATTTACATTTAAAGAAGCAAAAAACTATTTAGAAAATATAGAAATCAACAATAAACAAAAAGCGATAATTATGGGCGATACTTTTAATTTTAACGGTGGTAATTTTAAGAATTCTCAATTTGGGGGATCGGGCAATACATTAAATGTGTATTCAAATAATGATGATTTTAACATGGCAAGAGAGATATTAGAAGAATTTAAACAACTCAAAACTGATAATGAAGAATGGAAGAAAATTTTCACAGATGGTCTTGTTGATTTAACATCTTTATCGGAAGAACAGACGGAACCTGAGCAGGAAAAGTCTAAAACTACTTTAAGAAAAGTGCACGATTATATTCTAGATATTGGTAAAAGAACCAATGATTGGAAAAACATAGCAGTTCTTCCAGTTGAATTTCACGATAAAATTCCAAAACTAATGCAGTTAGGAGAAAGTTTGCTTAAAATTCTCCATTTGAAGTAAGTAAATAATAATTATTTTGGAATTGCAATTTATTTTTAAAAAGCAGTTATCTTATTTTTCGAAATGAGATAACTGCTTTTTATAAATTTGAGCGTCAAGTTCGAGATTAATCAAAGTTCTCCAATATTAGAAAATCATTAAAATCGTCTATACAATAATTACTAATGGCGTAGAGTCCCCATCTGTAATTTTCATTATCGTAGACTTCTGAATAAATAACATCACCTAATATCTCCATGTTTTTAAATGTTGTTTTAATGATCTTGCTCAGGTATTTTTCAACATCATAGTTAAGATTTTCTTCTTCTAAAATATTTGGTAATAAATTGTCTTTGGAAAATAAGTCCCTAATTGGCATTCTCATATAAAGTTTTCCAGACTCTCTAATTAGCATAATATCTTTTCCTTTATGAATAATACTGTCTCTTATTTTTTTAATATCGTCTAAATCTGATTGGATATATTCTAAATATCTAATTATTTCAGAAGGTAATTTGTCTGCATTATTTGGTTTTTTAGCATAGCTTACCAAGGTATTTATGGAATCTGTTCCCGGATATTGTTTAAGCTGTTTTTCGTCAAGACAAATTTTAATAAAATGGTAGAAGAAATCATACAAACTTCTTAGGTTGGTAAAAATATTCTCAAATATTGACTCTAAATAAATATTACCTTTATAAATACCAATCTCGGTATTATTATTAATTTCCTTAAATAAACCGTAATTAATAGATATATTATGAAGGTCATTAGTATAGCCATTGAGTGCTAATCTAATTTTACCAAATTCTCTTAATTCTTGTTCCGAATAATCTCTTAAAGGCTCACCGGCACTCGAGTAAGTTGAATAATACCAAGAGGACATTACGGATAGAAGTACTGAGGAAAAAATATCTTCACCTACCTTAAAACTTTGAGGACCGATCAGAATCGTGCCCTTGATTACAAGTCTTTTTTTATCCATATTGAAGTTTAAAGATTCATTTTTAATATTAAATCAACACTATCGTAATCTTAATTTCAATTGTATTGATTCATCTAAATATTTATCCAAATGAATAAAACTTTCTCCAATTTCATTAAGGGTAAATTCTAATCGATACAAATTGATTTCACCTCCGCCAGTATTAACTGGTCTTATTTCGTTTGAAGGAGGCCGTACATCACGAAAATTCTCACGAGCTCCAACGTAGCATTTATCTTCTGGATCCCAAATTCCATAATTTTCCATGAAAGAATCATATTCATCATCATAATAAAAATCATCATCGACGATGAACTCAGACCAAGGATATATAAGAGCTAGCTGCTCAATATAGCCGATGGAATTTGATTCGGAGTTTGATATTTCTATTTCATCATCATTTTCATCTATTTCAAAAATTTTGGAACTCATACCATATCCAAGCTTATTGCACCAGTCTTCGATCTCAATCATAATACGCCTTCCTTCTTTAACTTTGTTGATTAATTCTTTTTGGATAATTAACCTTTGAAGTCGTTTGTTATAACTTGATTCATTTTTAATTGTGCTAAATTTATCAATATTCGATGAGTCTAAGATATTAGTTTTAGGAATGGATATTTTAAAACCTTTTGACAATAGTTCACAGTTTTCTTTTATAATCTGTTCAAAGATTACAATATCAGTGGAGGGATTACATAAAACAATAAAGACAGGTAAAGAGTGGTTTGTCCAATAGTTATAATGATTAATATCACCTCTGTATATTGTACAGTCGCCCTTTTCTTCATCGAAATAACTTTCTCCTGTTTTAATTTGCAGAACAAATAATTGCCCAGTTGCTTTTTTATTATCAACAATCTCTACTTCCATGTCAATACCAACATCTGATTGTAGAATTGTTCGTGGAATCCAGCCGAAGACTGAAAGAATTATAGACTCAACTTTATTGATACCTATTCGATCTATATTATTAAACTGCGTCATTGAAAATGTATAGTGAAAAAGATAATTTTCATAAGATCTTTTGTAGGAATTCAGATATTTCCCGAAACTGGAACGTCTTAAGAATTCTGTATATGACAATAGTGTTCAATACTTTAATCACTGTCATACTATAAGCCATTTAGTTTTTTCCAAACCTTTTTATAATCTTCTCCGGATAAAGAAGAATCTAGAGGCTTAGCTTCATTCCAAACATGGATTGTTTGGGTACTTAACCAAGTGCCGACAGAATCAGAAGGTTGATTAAAAATATTACCTCCGACGCTGGCTTGGTAAAGTTCACCTAGCTTTTTAGCAATACTTCTGGGGACATTATTTTTTCTCATCAACACGCCTTCGTCGGTATTAACTCCATAATGAAGATAAGCTGGCAAATTAGCCATCTTTTTCTTATCTACTTCAGACATATTTTCCCAATCCAAACCACTTGTAGGCATTTTTTGCAAAGCAGCCAATCCCCAAGTTGCAGAATTGGCAACAACCTTATATAGAGCTTTTGTCGCTTTTTGTATTGCAGTAGTTGAATCTTCACCAGGATAAAGGCGAGCAGCTATAGATGACATATCTTTTCCATTAACCCAATCTATTACTAATCTAGCAATCGATGTTTTGTCAAGAACTTGTTCGCCACCATTGAGTTCATCCATTGATTTTCTTATTTCATAGGTGTTAAGCATAATCCCAACAAGTTTTTGCATCGTCTGATTTTGTTCAGAAAAAAGTTGAGTTTTGTTCCAGTCATTAGCTGTAATTTCACTTCCTCTAAGCCTTCCAATCATCTGTCGCACAGAGACAGATGAAAAGCCTGTAGAATCTGCGAGATTTGCTTCTGCAAGGCTTAAATTTGAAGCATATCTCCGCAAATGATCGCGTAGAAATACTTTTTTATCTTGGGATAACTGTCTATAACCAAATGTGCTTTGAAGTTTAAGTTCAAGCTGAGCTAAAAATGTTTCTCGCTGAGTAGTCTGTTTTCTCAAATGAGAGATGAACTGCAATATTGCAGACCAACGTTCATCAAAATATAGCCATCTGTCAAAGTCCGCATCTGCGTATCTCAATGCGACATCAATGGCATTCACCAACTGAGAATGAAGTTCATTAGATGCTTTTTGAACATAGTTTGTCACCTCAATAAGATCTCTTTCATTTCTAACAGCCATTCCCACCCAGCCCATGCTTTCCTGACCAGCTCTGCCAACTCTACCTGCAAGATTCCAAAAGTCTCGAACTGGCATAGCCCCCGAAAAAGGATAGTTATATGATCCTACTATAACTGCCGAAACAGGAAAATTTATGCCCTGAGCTATCGTTGTAGTGGCAATAATTACCTGAAGCTTCTCATTAGCCATTAAGTCTTCAATAAGAAACCTTATATCATCAGGAAGTGCTGAACTATGAACTGCAATTCTTTTTTCTAAATATCTGGCAAGCGGGAAGTCTTCTCCTAATTCGCTCTTAACGAGTCGCAGTAGCAAATCTACATCTTCGTCTTCCTCATCAATAGCAGGAGAATCATTATACAGTTTCTCTGCTATATTATAAGTTTCGCTTGGACTAGAAGCTAAAATAATAATGGGGGCATTAACATCAAGAATACCTAATGCAAGAGAAGAGGAAATTCTTGACTTTGATCCCGTAACTTGTGTTTTAGTTAAACTGGCATTTACGTATTCAACCATTTGTATGGTTTCTCCAATTTCATAAGTACCCTTATCAGTATGTAGTGGCCGTAGTGTTATATCATAATTCCTGCCTTGACCTTTAACTTCTACTGCTCCTACAACTCTTTCATTAGGCTGCCACCAGTCTAATTCTAGATTGATGACATGGCCTCGGTCACCAGCAAGCCAAGAAGATATTTCTGCAGAATTGGCAATGTCTGGAGTCATTAATAGGAAGTTAGCTTCCTCACAGTCATTTTTAATAGTTGAAAGTAAAAACTCTAAATTTAAACCTCTAGATGCCTCCTCTATATTATGTGCTTCATCAACAACTGTAAGTACCAATGATCTCTCGGGTGAAGTACCAAGCCCTTGACGAATCAAAAGGTTCATTTTCTCGTATGTTGTAACTAGGATGTCAAAATCCGTATGATTTCCATTCTCCTCGACTAAATGCTGTTCAAAGCCATCTAAATCTATTGCGCCACTTGCTTTTTCAACTTTTATTCCGATTGATCCGAGATCTCTCTTTAATTGATTAAAAACTTGATTTACTAAAGCTTTCGTAGGTGCCAGGTAAGCTACCCAGCCTCCTTGTGCCTTAAATTGATTTAGCGCTTGGAGGATTTTGTACTCAGCTATTAGGGTTTTTCCACTAGAAGTTGGTAGATTAATTACCACCGCTCGATGCGCTGGATTTAACAGCCCTCCTTCAATAATAGACTCCCTTTGAGGATATAATAGTTCGAATAAACCATGATCCTCTTTTCGAGAGATGTAGTTATTAAATCTCGTAACCCAATTATTAATTCCACGAGTTGTATACCATATTGTATTTCTTATAATTTTTTGAGCGAAAGCATCAAAAAATTGATATAAAAGATTTAAGCTAATGTTTCCCGATTTTTGAGCAAATTCTCTTGCAAAATTTAGGTGATATTGAATTTCTGTCTCAGGTTCGAGTGGGCGACCTTCCAATAAATATTTTGCCAGAATTTCAACATTTTTTGCAAAATGATATAAAGAGACTAATTCAGCTGCTCCATAACCACGCCCCTCTTCATTTATTTCGTTTAAAAAAGAATTTTCAAATTCCGCTTGCTCTTCTCTAAGTTGGTTTATATAAGTTACACCAAGATTTATTTCATGCCATGAATCTTTTTTTACCAAATGCACTAATGCTTTAAAAGATAATGTCAAGATTCTCAGACTCCAGTTTGAGTCTGCTTCTAAAGCGTTGAATACTTCAATATTTTTCTTTAAATACTGCTTTACAAAATGCCAATGTTCACCTAAATAGCCGAAAGAAATTAACTTAAACTGCTCGTAGATAAAATACTCATCTTCATTTGAAATAGGAAGTTGGCTAGCTATGTCAAGATAAGTAGAACATAATGCTTTGAATTCAATATTGTCTGTTCTTTCATCCCAAATTTCGATAATTCTCAATTCGCATAACTCTTTAGCAATGGATAAGCGGTGTGAGTTTTCCTCGCTCATTGCAGTATCAGTAAAACGAGCAGAAAGTTTTGTTTGCTGAATGAGCACGCCAATAGATTCAAGCATATCTGGATATGCCTTTTCTAAATAGCTATATTTTAAATTGATACTCATTCTTTTATTCTTTTATAATGGTTTCCCACTCTTCTTTACGAATCGGCAAATATAATGCTAAAAGCTTGATCCCATTCGGTTCCAAAATATGATTTTTTAACCTGTCATAACTTATTGATACATCTCTAATATCTGATTCAATATCTCGTACCAATACTCCATAAAGCTGAAAATTAGATAGTCCGGAATAATAACTACGCTCACTTGCATCAAAGTCTATTTTGAAAGGATGTCCATCCGGATAGTGTCGCATTTTATTTTTGAGGTAAGAAATAAGTATAAACCTTTTATTTCGATTACTATAAAGTTCACTTAACTGCTTTTCGATGCCATCCGCATACGTCATGACTTGCGGAGGGCGGTTAGCTGTCTCAGACGAGGTTTTGACTTCTCCAAAAAGAAAAACTACTTGTCCATCAATCTCTGTGAACCCGACTAAATCTGCTCCGGTTTTATTTCCTTTGGGATTTCTCGCATCGCGATTTTCATTCCAATGAAACCTGCAGACAAACTCTTGTTCAAGCATGATTTCAGCATAAGCCTCACCAATGCGAAATTGTTTTAATTCTATTTGTTCGTCAAGTAAACTTTGAATATCGGCTATTAAATCCGCGTTGGCAGCAAATCCCGTTTCTTCTTGGAGAGCTCTAAGGCGAGCAAGCGAATCATGCCACTCCTCCCGATCAAGTAAATTGTCCTTTACACTTGTTTTTAAGTGTTCGCGACATTCATTTTCATCCAAGGATATGCCGTGATAAGATCGATGATCAGCATCTATCTGTTGAAAAATAACATTCATTAACGGTTTCTAGTTTATAACGCAATTTACAAATTATAAACTTTAAAAATCACGGTTTTCCGTAATAATGATGAAACAAAAAAAAAAAATTAAAAACAATAGAATCCTTACAATACTTTAATAAAATTAATAGTAAATCAAATTTATATATCAAGAAAGAACTTACCATTATCTGGTCTAGAAAATATATCATTAAATTTGTACCATATTTGTATCATTTAAATGTAACTAGTTGATTGTTAGATTCTATTATATTAGAAAAAAGTAAAGCAATTGCTATATCGATATATAAAAAATATACAAATTGTATAATTTAATTATACAATTTGTATATTTTTTATTATCTTTGATGTAAGAACATTATTGAATGAAAGTAAAAATTTATGATGTCGAGAACCAAGTTGATATTGATGCAAAAATTGTAGAAGCTAAGGATTTTAAAGGTAACTTACCATCCATAACTGACAATTGGAGATTTAGTTTTAATAAACTTTCAATAGGAAAAAATACTATAACTTATGTACTGGTTGCCGAGCATTCGGACGAAGTTATAGAAGGGTGCTTAATTTTCAAAATGTTAGAAGGTAAGGAGCCATACATGGCTTACATTGAAATTGCTCCCCATAATAAAGGTAATGAAAAGCAATATGATAAAATAGCTGGTTGTCTTATAGCTTTTGCAAGCAGATTAAGTTTTATTCATGGAAAAGATTATTATACGGGGTATCTTACATTTCATGTTTCTGAAGAGTCCGAAGAAGATCAAATAAAGTTAATGGCACTATATTCAAAAAAATATTATGCCATAAGATTTGCAGAAACAGATCTAATGCTAATCAAACCAGAGGATGGCGAAAAGTTAATTGAGTTTTATTTAAATAAATAGTTAGACATGAAAACAAAAAAGGAAGTAACGTTAGAAAGTGTTTTTGATGAGTCTAAGAAAGCTTTACTTAAAGATTTTATCAAAGCAAGTTCAAAAAAACAAAGTAAAGAGCGATTGTTAAGAAATCAACTTTTATCTATACAATATAGAATTGAAGATTATATTGCAGTTGATAGTACAAATGAAGAAAGCTTAAAGCTTTTAGATTTTGTTAAAATGTATCTTCGTACATTAAATATAACTAAGAAAGAATTTGCGAAATATTTAGATATGCAAGATTCTAATCTCCATAAATATTTAGTAGGGGAGAGGAAGTTGAATGCTGAAGTAGTTCTTAAAATTAGCTACTTTACACATACTAAACCTGAATACTGGTATCGAATTCAAATTAAGAACGAAATAGCAGAATTACGAAAGGAAGAGAAGAGAAGTAAAGAGTATGAAAAGTATGATTATGCTAAAATTTTAGAGTTTTAAAATAGTGTAGTTGAGTAGCCAGCTTTATCATTACTCTAAAAAATATACTTTTATATTCAACTGTATTTTTATTACAAATTGCTTTATAACATCAAATAAAATCCCTGTTAATACAGGGTTTTTTTTATGTCTTTTTATTTACTTGATTTTTCTACAGAAACTTTTCTAAATTCTTTAAATAATTTGCTAAGCTTCAAAGCTGACTTTGCTTAAGAGAAATTACTGGAGAATTAACAGTTGTAATTGTTTTTTAGTAGTACTAAACTGTAAAGGTGTACATTTTAATTCTCTCACAACTACTATTTAATTGGAATTTATTTGTATTAATCAGTATTTAAACAAGTTGAAATTTGTGATAAAACCTAAAAAATGATGATTTTGTAACACTTCAATGTGTACACCTTTTGTACATCTTTAATGTTGCAAACTACTATGAATAAAGAATACCTTTCAACATGTTCAAAAATCATCCTGAAAAATGCTTGGAATTACTTCAAAACATAGATTTTAGAGATAAACCTGATATTCAAGATAGTGGATATTATGACAAAGAACCAATCCAATTAATCCTTGCAATTTATAGTAAATTGGTTTCAGAAATAATTAAAAATAAAACTTTAATTAATCAAGCTTTAGATATTTTTGATGGTATTGAAATATAGACACCTTAGAAATAATGCTAATCAAGCAATAGAAGCATTAAAATAATTAAATATGTGTTACTACAAAAAAGATGAATTAAAAGTTTCGATAAAATTAATATTCACCAAAATAAACTGATGCTTAAAGTAACCGAAAATTTAAGGCTTTGGGTTCTAATATTTTCATTTTGTTGCAATTTCTAATCTATTTAGATAGTTACAATGTTTAAATTGAATTACAAATCTCTGTGACAATTATTGAGTTTACCGATTTTAAATCTTCAATAAAATGTTTCGAGATTTGTTCGTTTGAGTCTACAAACCATCCTTTTTTAAGGATGGTTTTTGTTTTTTGTTCCCTTTTGAAAAATAAAAAAGGTAGATACTGAATTGGTCATAAAAGGGGATCAAACAAAAAAGTTGTGGGCTAAGCAAAAGTTTGATTAAACTAAAGAGGAAAAATGTTCTATCCTTTACCCCTCTATGCTGTATTCTGAAGTTTTTGATTTTAGCATTAAAAGTTTTAGCAAAAGCATTAGTGATTCTTTTATCAAAAAAGACCAAGATCTCTCTATCTCTCTATTAATGATTCATTATTGTTTTTCTTAAGATAGATTCTCCAGTGGTTTTATCAATCCATTTCCTCCTTTTGATATGAAGCAGAACCCGTTTTCTCTCCAAAGGAAAATCTTCAACAAGAACCGAAGAGTGGAAACCATTAGAATAATACGGACGATGGGTGAATTCTTGGGGAATGATATTCTTGTCCTCAAAATCGATATAAAGTACTCTATCTACTTCTTCTGCTTGTATGATATCAAAGTACTCTACTAAAAATCCGGAAGTAAGAGTTTTACTAGTTCATCAGGAACATACATATTCCAAATTTAAAAACTTAACACTACATTCACAACTTTTGAGACTGATCCCATTTATCGTACTCATATAAAATATTATTTTGATGAATTGATTATTAATTCACACCGTCTTATTTCAGTTAAAAATACTTCTTACTGCAACTACAGAATAGCAAGGTCAAAAAACTTTTATAAGGACCAAAAAACAATGAAATTTGCACTCTAAAGAATGTAAATGATCATTGGAGGCAAAAAAAATACACCAAGAAAACAGCATAGAAAAAGTGTAGTTAATTTAAAATAAAATTACAAAAAACATTGCAAAAATATAAGTTTTCTAAGTTGCAACCATATTAATAATTCACTAATTGACAGTACGATAAAAGAGGGCGGAAATCAATAATTATTCAAAAAAAATAGAATTCTATTTAACTACAATAATCTATCTAGAATAGACTTTCCCTCAAACTATCAATTTTATAAAAACTAATTTCCAATAATAATGAAAGTACCATTAAAAACAATATTTAGCTGGTTTGAAAAGGGCGATATACCCACAGAACAGCAGTTTCAGCAGACCTTTTCTTCATTCCGTCATTTAGATGAAAATATCAGGATGGATGAAGTAACGGGTTTAAATGAAACTTTTCAAAAAACGGTATCCAGCACAACTTTTACAAATCATCTGCAAGATGAAGGCGCACACAATTTGGTGCTCGCAAGACTTAATGCATCCAATCTTACTACTAGCAATATAGAAGAATGGAAAGAAAAATTAAAGATCAAACTAGCAGCCACTATAGACGATGGTGAAGAGACCGGAAATGTCTATACAAAGGAACAAATCGAGGAAATTGTAAATATACTTCAGGCAAAAGATAATGAAATGCTTGAGCTGACTGCAAAAATCAGCGAAATACTAACCTCGAATGATGATAATCTTGATAAACTTCAGAAAATCGTAGACTATATCAAAGAAAACAGGGAGCAGATAGAATTGCTTAAAGGTTCAGGAGCAAATTCTTCCTTTGGAGGAATTTTAAGGCCTACTGATCATATTATTGTTAAGCCGGGATCAGCAAAATGGTTTTGGGCAGGGAGTGGAGTTTACGAAAATGCTTCAGGAGTTAAGATTGAAAATTTCGGAATAATTTCCTTTGATGGTTTTGTTTGGTCTGTTCTGGAGGTTAATATGCCTGGAGGTGGAACAGATGGTTTTATTGATTTAACACAAGAAGATTAAAATGAGATATACAGGAAGAATTTATTTTACAAATTATGAAAGATCAGATAAAGAAGTTGCAGATAACTTCATTTATCCCGTGATGTTCTTCATTAAAAATGAAGATGGAAAAATCATTAAACAGATTGCATATTCAGCTTTAGGAGAAAAGTCAGAAAGTGAGTACGGAACTGGCGGTGGAACCGGAGGAGCCAATGGAATTGTTTTTCGCGCAAAATCTGAAATACCGGCATCGTTCGTAAAAGCATTTGGAAGTGAAGTTAGAATAGTTTTTTCGTGGTCATCCATCGACAGCGTTGATGGTAGTGAGACTGGCGGAGGAACTGCGAGTATTTTAAAAGGAAACACGATCCTATTTAATAAAAACATTAATCAGGGAGCCAATGAGATAGATATCACACCATATATTTTGGCAGGGGATAATACAATAACGCTTAGTATCACCGATAGTTATGGTAATAATAGGAAATTAAAATATGATATTCAAACAATAGCACTTGCTTTAAGTACTACCTACGACAAAACCACTATTAATTCGGGACCAATCATTTTTCGATATATTCCAACCGGGAATGTCGAGAAGACGATTCATTTCAAATTAAATGGATCAGATCTTCCGCCAGTGGTTACTTCCATAAATAACAAAGAGCTTCTTTATGAAATTCCTGCACAGTCTCACGGAGTTCATATTTTAGAGGTGTATATGACCGCTGATTTGTCAGGAGAGATCATTGAAAGCAATCACTTATTTACAGATATTATCAGTGTTGTTGCTGGTAATTTAACACCTCTGGTTTCTTCAGCAAATAATGTTGTTGCTAATCAATATGCTCCAGCTTCGATTGAATATCTGGTGTATTCACCATCATCAAATTATAGCGATGTTGAGATTTTGGTCGACGGACTGAAGGTTTCAAAATTACTTGTAAATAGAAGTTTGCAGAAGTTCACCTATACATTTACGGACTCAGGTGCGCACACTGTAACTTTTAAATGTGGCAATGTCACGAAAAATACTTCAGTAGTTGTAGCAGCATTTGATATTCAAGTTGAAGCCGAAACGTTAGGCCTGGAATTATTTTTAAGCAGTCGAAACAGAAGCAATTCAGAGATTAACAAAAACGAGTGGAAATACAAAAACCTGTCATGTACTCTTACTGATTTTGATTTCAGCACCAATGGATGGATTCAGGATTCAAAGGGTTCTGTGGCACTTAAAGTGAGCGGAAATGCAAGGGTTGAGATTCCTTTCAAGATTTTTGAAAATGATTTTAAAACAGGTGGTAAAACATTAGAATTTGAATTTTCAACTTCGGATATAAAAAACAGTGACAGTACTATTTTTTCTTGTAAAAATGGAAATGTTGGATTTGTTGCTACCTCAAATTCGTTTTCGTTCAGTTCTGAGCAGGACGGTACGTCCATATTTTTTAAAGAAGAGGAAAGGATTCGTGTAAGTGTAGTCGTTACAAAGGTTGCAGATCAAAGATTGGTATTTGTGTATATCAATGGAATTATATCTTCATTATATCAGTATAATTCATTAGACAGCTTTTTACAACAAGCTCCTCAAAACATTACCATTGGAAGCAGTGATTGTACTATTAATCTATATAATATTCGGGTTTATAATAATAATCTAAACGCCGATCAGATGTTGTCGAATTTTATTGCTGATATGGATAACCTGGTTGAAAAAGTCAACATTTATGAGAGAAATAAATTGTACGATGCATTCGGAAATTTGTCCTACGATAAATGTTTACAATCAATTCCATGCTTAACCATTGTTGGAGATCTGCCGACTTATAAAGGCGATAAAAAAACAATTGTTGGAGAGTATGAAAATGCTCAAGATTCTACAAAATCGTTTTCTTATGTAAATGCGAGTATTGATGTTCAGGGTACATCATCACAATATTATCCCCGAAAAAACTTTAAAATTAAATTTAATGGAGGTTTTAAAAATGGTGAAATAAATTCTTCAAAATACAAACTTCGTGATAATTCACTGGCGGAAAAGACATTTACTTTTAAAGCCGATTTTATGGAGTCTTCCGGTACTCACAACATTGGTTTGGCGAGGCTTGCACAAGATTCTTTAAATCAATTGGGTTATTTAGTTCCGCCACAATTAATTGATCCTAATATCCGTACTACGATGGACGGGTTTCCAATGCTTATATTTCACAGAGCGACACCAGACTCGGAGCGTATTTTCTTAGGGAAATATAATTTTAATAATGATAAGTCAAATGAAGCAACAACGGGTTTTACAGGTGGTCAGGAATGCTGGGAATTTTTAAACAATACGTCAGATAATACATTATTTATTGCTACAGATTTTCAAAGTGTAGACGGAAATGGTAAGCATTTATGGAAGAATGATTTTGAGGGAAGATATCCGGAAGATAATGAAGATACATCGAATCTTGAAGCTTTACATACATGGATCGTGAGTTGCAAAAATAATCCTGCAAAATTCAAAACGGAGGCTCCAGATCATTTTAATATTCAGTTTTTACTCTTCTACTATGTCTTCACTGAGTTTTTTGCAATGGTTGATCAGCGCGCTAAAAATCAAATGTTTACGATGTATCCGGATGCACAAGGAAACAACCGTTGGTATCTTATTTTTTATGATAATGATACAGTTTTAGGTCTTAATAACGAGGGCCACAATGTGTATGATTATTGGGTGGAAGCTCACGACGAAGTAGGAAGTGGTTTTGTCTGGAATGGCGCGCTTTCAGAGCTTTGGAAATTGGTTGAAGTTGCTTTTGATACTGAAATTACCGCTTTGTATCAGCAAATGAGAACTTCAGGAATTCTGACTTATGATAAGTGCAATACTTATTTTAACACATTAGAATCTGACAAATGGGCGGAAAGTATTTTTAATGAAGATGCGAAATATAAATATATAGATCCTTTGGTGGTAGCCGGGAACGGGAGTTACTTATACCCCGCACAAGGCTCAAGAAAATCGCACAGGAATTATTGGTTATTAAATAGATTCAGATATATGGACGGAAAGTATGACACGTCTACTTTCTCATCTGATTATATCACGATGCGACTTTATACACCTTCGGGCACGCCTGCAATTCCTCCAAATGCTAATTTTTTATTAACGGCTCAAAAAGACGGATACACTAAGATTAAATTTGGTTCCTATATCAACCGTGCAAGGCTTAGAAAAAATGTTTCATCTTTAGTTCAAGCTCCGGCTATTACTTTTAACGATACAGAAACCATTATTTATGGTGCATCTGCAATTAAAGATCTTGGAGATTTGTCAGGAAAGTATCTAGGTACTTTAGATGTTTCAAAAGCGATGAATTTGTCGAGGCTTCGAATTGGAAGTCAAGTGGTGGGGTATTCTAATCAAAATTTGAGAAACCTTTTTGTGGGAAATAATACGTTGCTGGAAGAGTTGGATATTTCGAATTGTCCTAATCTCAAGCAGGCTGTTGATTTATCAGGCTGTACAGCGATAAAGAAGGTGTATGCATCAGGAACAGGTGTTTCAGCTGTTTTACTGCCGAAAGGTGGTTTACTAAATTTATTAGTACTTCCTGCAGTGGCAAATACGCTTATTTTAGACAATCAAAATTTTATTTCCAATCAAAATTTATTTTTTACACCCACCAGTATTACAACGCTTTATATTAAAAACTGTTCAAAAATAAATGTAACTACTATTGTCAATAATTTAACAAAAATAAGTAGAATTAGTGTCAATAATTTTGTAGGAAGCAGTGATAATAGTGATTCTTTTTATAAGCTTATCGCTGCGAAAGGAATAGATGATAGCGGAAATACGCTCCCTCATTCAGTGGTAGAAGGTACATGGAATTTCAAAACGATTTATGCTGATGATAAAGTTTTTATGGAGAACAATTGGCCTGATTTTCATTTTACATTCCAAAATATTACTGAATTTATCCAATTTTCTAGTGCAACAAGAAAAACTTTAATTTTAGAGAAGTATGATAAAAATGGTGATAATGAACTCAGCTTTTCCGAAGCTCGACTTGTGACTAAGATTGATGATAATGCTTTTAATGCTTCCGTTAATCCAAGTTATAATACTGCTTTTTCTAATGCTTTTCCTGAGTTTAGATTTTTTACCAACTTGGAAGAAATAGGCTTTAGAGCATTTTATGGCATTAACTTTGGGCCGAATGTTATTTTCCCGCCTAACATAAAAAAAATAGGAGCTAATGCCTTTCCATTATATTTTGTAGCACCAAGTATTGCTAATACAACCAATCCATTTGAAAATCTTGAAGAAATTGGAGATGGAGGCTTGGGGAATATTAAAGTGGATATTAGTTGGTTCAAAAATGTTAAAATATTAGGTGTTTATGTTCTTACAAAATGTTATGTAAAATCAGGAGATGATAATAAGATCTCTTTTAAATATTTAAAAGAGATAAAAGCTAATTTGTTGTTTGAATCTGCTTATAGTCCGATGAAGGATGAAAATGATGTACAATTGACTTCTTATGATCTTTCAGAATGGACTGCACTTACAATAATAAGAGCTGATTCTATTCCTCCTCCTGCCAATATCGTTACACCATTTTTTGAAGTAAAACTCCCTGCATCAGTTGAATATATTGAAACAAGACCATTTGTTATGGGTGTTTTAAATGGGAAGTATTTGAAATTAACAATTTTGGCCGTAATTCCGCCAACCCTTATTTCTAAAACATTGTGTAATGATCCGAGTAATGATTTAATAAAAATATATGTACCGGCAGGTAGTGTAAATGCTTACAAGACAGCAACCAGCTGGAGCTATCATGCCGCACGAATTTTCCCAATCGAATAAAAATGAATATAGAAAGTAACATAATTACCGCTGAAGCAGGTAAAATATTTAGAAGAAAAATAGATGGAATGCTCTTTAGTGAAGAGATATATCTTGGTTTAACCTATTATTTAAATGGCGTTAAGCTCGAAACTCCAATTCAGGAAACTCCTGATGATTTTGAAGAAATTGATATTGAGGTGAAAACAGAAGAAATTGATTAAAAGATGATAAATTTTATGACCAATTTCCCAAACGGAAATTTATAACGAGTACTAATAATATGCTCAAAATACGACCGAATATAATGACGAATCAGTTAGAATAATACTATAATTACGAATATGTTTTTATGATGTTAGCTTTGATAGAACTATAAGGTCTTCAACTATTTGGTTCGACATTTGTTCGCTTTTGACTACAAACCATCCTTAAAAAGGATGGTTTTCTTTTTTTAATCTAAAATGAAATATGAACGTGATATATAAAAAAGGCAGCCATAAAAGCTGCCTTTCTCTATTTTCATTTTTATTTATTAAACCAGATCAAACCTGTCCAGATTCATCACCTTCGTCCATGCTGCGACAAAGTCTTTCACAAACTTACCTTGTGCATCAGCACTTCCGTATACTTCTGCTATGGCTCTCAATTCAGAATTAGATCCGAAAACAAGATCCGCACGTGTTGCTGTCCATTTCGGCTGACCTGTTGAGCGGTCAGTTCCCATGTACAATTCTCTATCGTCTGACATTGCTTTCCACTGCGTTCCCATATCCAGGAGATTCACAAAGAAATCATTGGTAAGAACTCCAGGACGGCTGGTGAATACGCCATGTTTTGAACCGTCAAAGTTCGTATCTAAAGCACGCATTCCTCCTATCAACACAGTCAATTCTGGGGCAGTAAGAGTTAAAAGCTGTGCTTTATCAATCAATAAAGATTCGGTAGACACCGTGTATTTTCTTTTCAGATAATTACGGAATCYRTCT
>NZ_JAVIXS010000005.1:0-167720 GCF_031324065.1 Chryseobacterium metallicongregator | reverse complement strand
CTCATAGAGTTTCTCTAACCATTATCCTAAGTGTCTATACCACCTTCATTAAGTGAGTAAAGGCACTTCAGAGCTGCCTTTAGCCACTTAATGAAGCCTCTCCGCCCGCTGGCACAAGGGTTTCGCTCATACTCGTGAGTAAAACAAAAAGCCACTGTTTTTGCAGTGGCTTTTATATGTATAACTGGTTAATAATTATATTTCTCCACCCAATATAATTATCTAAATTTACCGTAACAAATTACCCAAAACGCTAAAGTAACCCAATATACCTACAGAGCGGATGGTGTAAAGGTAAAGAAGCTCTTTGGAGATATAGAAACAGATTATCTGGACGGTTTTCAGTATAAATCTACCTTCCTCATAGAATCATGGAATGGAGAAGGATTTTTCCAGCCTGACCCTAATGAGATTCCGGTTTTGAAACTGAGAATTATTCCCACAGCAGAAGGATATTATGATGTACTGAATGAGCGCTATGTCTATAACTATACAGATCATCTCGGAAATGTGAGACTTAGCTATACAGACACCAATAAGGACGGGA
Organism: Chryseobacterium metallicongregator; assembly: GCF_031324065.1. Classification (NCBI taxonomy): domain Bacteria; kingdom Pseudomonadati; phylum Bacteroidota; class Flavobacteriia; order Flavobacteriales; family Weeksellaceae; genus Chryseobacterium; species Chryseobacterium metallicongregator. The sequence goes on along the minus strand of NZ_JAVIXS010000005.1, from coordinate 167,173 downwards.
TCATCCAGCCAAGAAGATACAATGCTTCAATGTGTAGTGGTAAATTTTGTATTGATGACTGGAGACCGGGGGAAATTGTGGAAGTGAATAATTATTATCCTTTCGGGATGATGCATAATTATACCGCCACTACTCAGAATGCCTACCAGTACAAATACAATGGTAAGGAACTTCAGGAAACCGGAATGTATGATTATGGAGCAAGAATGTATATGCCTGACCTTGGAAGATGGGGTGTAATAGATCCGTTAGCAGAAACATCCAGAGGATGGAGTACCTATGCCTATGCCTATGCTTATAATAATCCTGTGATGTTTATAGACCCGGATGGAATGCAGAATGTGTCTGCATTACATTGGAAATTTGATAGGAACAGTACTATTCTTGGAAACAGTTGGTTTGATGATTCTTACGTAAGTTCAGGCTTTGGTAATAATTTCAAAACCATGTGGAATGGTGGTGATCATGGTGGTTCGGGAAGTAGACCCTTCGTACAGACACAGGCGTTTGCGGATCTGATGGATGCATTTTATAATGGAGGAACTGGCGGATTGGTTAATCAGAATGGTACTTTGAAATGGTGGACAGACTATGAAGATCCTGATTCTACTGTCACAGGAATAGGAGCATTTGGTATGTTGAAGCTAAAAGATTATAGTGATAATATAGACTTTGGCAAAACTACATCTAATACTACCTGGTGGGTAAATACTGCGATAGGTGTAGCTTCTACAGCAAATGTGCCAAGAACAGGTGTTTTTAAATATAATGACTTATGGCATCAAACTAAAACAAGAGGAACCTCATTCAGATGGCAAAATAGATGGAGTAACTCTGGCGCTAAATATTGGAGAGGACAACAGGTAAAAGGATTTCAGGGAGCAAGAAGTTTAGGAACAAAGCTGACAGCCGTTGGCGGTGCTTTACTGGTTGCTGATGTTGCAATGTCAGGTGAATTAAAAACATCACATTTGATAAATGGAGCAATGTTAACTATATCAATGTCAGGAGTAGGCTCTATTGTTGCCGGAGCATGGTTTGTAGCTGATATGGGAACAATGGGAGTAAATTATCTCATTAATGGTGAAGCTAAAGGTTTGGGAGATATGATTGACGAAGCAACTGGAGGTCCTTTAGTAGAAATGTATGATGGACTTTATTAAATTAAATTTATGATCAAAAGTAAAATACACCGTAATTGGTATTTGTGGTTCTTTTTTTTGGTATTCTGCGAATTTGGAATACTATTCGGCTTAATAAAAGCAATTATAAAAAAGACAAATAATATTCTTGAAAATAATGAATCATTTATTCCGATAATAATTCTGATTATAATCATTTTAGCATTACTGTTGGTAATTAAAGATTTTAAGTATGTAATTATAGATAAACAAAGAAATTTATTAAAATATTATTCTATATTAAGGCCTTTTGGAAGTACTTTAAAATTAGATGATTTTGATAACAAAATCAAAACATCAGAAACAAGTGTAAGAGGAGAATATGAAGTTGTTTATCTCGTTAAGAAAGGATATACTGCTTTTAAAATTAGTGGTCTCTTCTATGATAATTTAAAAGAAATGGACTCATATATAAAATTGAAAAGAATTTATAATTATAAATTTAATTTAAAATTGTATTTACAATTATTATTTACTGGTAAAATAAAAATTGAAGAAGAATAAGATATTCAAAACGTTTTGTAGATCAGAGTATTGATTTTAATACTCTGATTTTTAATATGAAAAACTTTATGAATAAAATTAAAAATGCGAATTTGTACGCTTACTATGAGTGTTATCTGCAAACACATATTTATTACAAAACACATAAAAATAAAAATTTTTATTCAATATTATCTTTAGGTTTTCCTTTATGGTTATTATTAGAATTTCCAATATTAATGATAGTAGATAAAACTATTGGGCTTCCTTCAAAAGTGTTCTTGTATCCACTAATAATAGGAATTGCCTATGGATATATTTTTGCAACTTCCAAGTTAATAGGTGATGATGATCTGACAGAAAAGATCAATACCTTTTATGCAAATAAAGATAATGTAAAAGAATCAAGAAAGATTGTATTACTTTTTGTATTGTTATGTATTATGTTTTGGATATTTGTAGTAAGATATGATTATTATTGATCCTTGATAATTTTAATAATGTTCCCCAGCTGCGCAAAATCACCTGACTTTGAGCCATTAATAAAATCAATTCTTTTCCAAAAAATGGCAAAGTCGGGAGACTTCGGAGAGCAGAATTCTTTTCCAAAATATTCCAAAGTAGGATAATAAAACAAAACCACTGCACAGCAGTGGTTTTTCGTTCTATTAAAAGTGTATGTTTTATAAACTCTCTTACTTATCAAGCAGCTTTTCCAGTCTGCTCATCATTTCATCCTTTTCCTTCAGCATACGCTCATACAACGCGATTTTTTCTTCGTGAAGCTGAACAATTTTATCAACAGGATTGATATTTTGGACTTCAATTCTATTATTAAACATTGCATTATCTGAAAAAGTACAAGAAATTAGATTCACAGCCTGCTCCTCATCAAAATTCTGAAAAGCTTCTACGGGAATTTTCAGTACTTCGGATATTTTTTCGAGTAGCTGGTTTTCGATGGTTTCTTTTTGTTCAAGTAAAGAGATCTTTTTTTGATTCCAGTCATCACCCAAGTCCAGAGCCAATGCTTCCTGCTTGATGCCCAGCATTTCTCTGAAACGTTTTACATTTCTTCCCTGATGTATTTTGTAGTCCATTCTTTAATCAATTTGTGAAGATTCAAAGATAATACATTCTGTAAAGTAAAGGTTAAAAAATGTCCGGTAAAATATTCCGGCCATATGTATTAAAGTGTCGGCAACTGGTTTATAAACGGTTTCCAGCCACTCATAGAGTTTCTCTAACCATTATCCTAAGTGTCTATACCACCTTCATTAAGTGAGTAAAGGTACTTCAGAGCTGCCTTTAGCCACTTAATGAAGCCTCTCCGCCCGCTGGCACAAGGGTTTCGCTCATATTCGTGAGTAAAACAAAAAGCCACTGTTTTTGCAGTGGCTTTTATATGTATAACTGGTTAATAATTATATTTCTCCACCCAATATAATTATCTAAATTTACCGCAACAAATTACCCAAAACGCTAAAGTAACCCAATATACCTACAGAGCGGATGGTGTAAAGGTAAAGAAGCTCTTTGGAGATATAGAAACAGATTACCTGGACGGACTTCAGTATAAATCTACCTTCCAAATAGAATCATGGAATGGAGAAGGAATTTTCCAGCCTGATCCGAATGAGATCCCGGTTTTGAAACTGAGAATTATTCCCACAGCAGAAGGATATTATGATGTACTGAATGAGCGCTATGTCTATAATTATACAGATCATCTCGGAAATATAAGACTTAGTTATACAGACACCAATAAGGATGGGATCATCCAGCCAAGAAGATACAATGCTTCTATGTGTAGTGGTAAATTTTGTATTGATGACTGGAAACCGGGGGAAATTGTAGAAGTGAATAACTATTATCCTTTCGGGATGATGCATAATTATACCGCCACTACTCAGAATGCCTACCAGTATAAATACAATGGTAAAGAACTTCAGGAAAGTGGAATGTATGATTATGGGGCAAGAATGTATATGCCGGACCTTGGAAGATGGGGCGTAATTGATCCTTTAGCAGAAACATCCAGAAGATGGAGTACCTATGCTTATGCTTATAATAATCCTGTGATGTTTATTGATCCGGATGGAAGGCAGAATGTATCTGCACTAAGTTGGAAATTTGATAGGAATAGCACTATCCTTGGAAATAGCTGGTTTGACGATTCTTACGTGAGTTCAGGTTTTGGAAACAATTTCAAAACGATGTGGAATGGTGGAGATCATGGAGGAGGTTCTGGTTATTATTTTAGTGGAAATGATGCAGCTAAAATGTTCAATTATTTTAAAAATGGAGGAACAATGTCTGGACTTAGCTTCGGTGATACTGAAGTGAGATGGTGGACAGGCACTCCAACTCAGAACGCCTATAGAATGGGTGATGATATCTATAGTGATTTAGATCTAGGAGTAAATCATAGAGCTAAGATTTCGAAGAATAGTGGTGCTGAAATCATGACACCTTCGAATTATTTACCTCCTCAGGAAGGTTTTGATTGGGGGCATGTAGGAAATACTATGACTGCCGGAGCAATTACATATTACGCTTTAGAAAAAAGTATTTACAGTAAGTATCATTGGGTAGATGCAAAAGGTATTATTAAATCTACTCAACTTTTAGAAAAGGGGGCTAATGGCAAATTCATAAGGGGAGTACAAGGTTTTAGAAACGGATATGCAGCTGCTGGAAAAGCAACTTCTGCGTATTCTATAGCAGGAAAAGTTGTAGGTGGTGTAGGAATGGCGGTAACTGTAGCTCAATGGGTGAGAGGAGACATTACTGGTATAGAAGCCGGTTTTGACTTGGCAATGGGAGCTATTGGTTTTACTCCTTGGGGAGCCCCTATAAGCCTTATCTATTTTGGTGGAAAATTTTTATATGAATATTCAACTGGCAGATCAGTATTCACAAAACCAGGAGAAAATTAAAGTTCAAACATGAAAGCATATTATTATTTATTATTCAGAATTTATAGATATTATAAAGATAAGCAGAATGAAAATGAATTTGAAGCATTATTTAGTGCTACAGCAGTTAGTACAACACTTATAAGTATTAATGTAATAACTTTAATAGGGTTGGTAGGTTTTTTTTATAATATACAATTAATTCCATCGACTAAATATATTGTACTTGGCATATTATTAACTGGCATTCTCAATCATCTTTTATTTGTTCGAGCTCAAAAATTTTTGAACTATAATTTTCAAAAAGATAAAAAAGGTGGTGTCTTAATAATAGCATACATTATTATTTCTGCGTCATTCACATTTATTGTGGGGAACTATAATAGAAAAAAAATATTTGAAGAGAGAAAGAAAAATTATCCCGCAGATCAGACTGGAAGACCACAGTCTTTACAAAGTGAAATAGAAAATTGGTTTAAAGAAAAAAAATAATTGTACTTGATTAGTTTTCGAAAAGGGAAATATTTTAAACATGTTGGCAATAAATTGGGAATGTTGGTTTTCAATACTCCAATTTTAAAACAGGAATAAATCCGCCCGCTGGATCGAGCGTCTCGCTCGTGTCCACAAATAAACAAAACCACTGCACAGCAGTGGTTTTTCGTTTTATTAAAAGTGTATTTTTTATAAGCTCTATTATTTATCAAGCAGCTTTTCCAGTCTGCTCATCATTTCATCCTTTTCCTTCAGCATACGCTCATACAACGCGATTTTTTCTTCGTGAAGTTTAAGGATAGTTTCTACTGGATTGAATATAGGATTAGTATTATGGGCATTGAATATTGAACCATTATCTAAAGAAAAAGTGTTCGCTATAATATTCACAGCTTGCTCCTCATCAAAATTCTGAAAAGCTTCTACAGGAATTTTCAGTACTTCGGATATTTTTTCAAGTAGCTGGTTTTCGATGGTTTCTTTTTGTTCAAGTAAAGAGATCTTTTTTTGATTCCAGTCATCACCCAAGTCCAGAGCCAATGCTTCCTGCTTGATGCCCAGCATTTCTCTGAAACGTTTTACATTTCTTCCCTGATGTATTTTGTAGTCCATTCTTTAATCAATTTGTGAAGACTCAAAGATAATACATTCTGTAAAGTAAAGGTTAAAAAATGTCCGGTAAAATATTCCGGCCATATGTATTAAAGTGTCGGCAACTGGTTTATAAACGGTCTCCAGCAACTTCGGAAGTGTTTTCAGTCACTCTAGTAAATGTCTGCAGTCGCTCATTAATTTGCTATAACCATTTCGTAAACTGTCTCCAAACATTTAAGAAATGCCTTCAGACACTATTGTAAGTACCTTCGGACACTTTATCAAATAGGTATAACGACTTTACAACCGTTTCAACTGTTTTCATAAGTCCCTATAGCCTTTTATTCAAGTACCTGGAGACCGTTATTGAACCCTCTTCAGCCCCTTCGGAACAGCCTGTAACCCCTTCCATAACAGTCTCCATACCGTTCTATAAGTGCCTGTCACCCCTTATTCAAGCAGCCGGAGACCGTTATGGAACACCCTTTAGCCCCTTAGATAACTGGATCTACCCCCTTACCCAAGGGGGTAGAGGGGGTTGGTGAAGGGGGTAATCACTATATTTTCAATAAATAGATGTGAGGATTGGAAACAGGGCATACGGTAATATTTTAATTTCCTAACTTTGTAGTTCTCAATAACAATCAAAACAAAACGATGTCAATCACCAACGAAGATCAGATGCTAGGAATGCAAAAAGTAAGCGAAGCTGTTGCCTATACGCTGAAGAAGATGATGGATTACGCCAAACCCGGTATGACCACCAAAGATCTGGACGAATATGGAGCCAAAATACTGGAAGGCTTTGGAGCAAAATCAGCCCCTTACCTTACGTATGGATTTCCAGGCTGGACCTGTATCAGCGTGGACAATGAATTCTGTCATGGGATTCCAACAGATCAAAGGATTTTGAAAGAAGGCGATCTGATCAATATTGATGTTTCTGCAGAATTGGACGGATATTGGGCAGATAACGGAGGTTCTTTCGTGATTGGAGAAGATATTCACGGACATCAAAAATTGGTGGAGGCCTCCAAAGATATTTTAAGAAAAGCTATCGACAATATCAAAGGCGGGGTAAAAATAGCAGACATAGGATTGTTAATGGAAACAGAAGCAAAGAAGAGAGGTCTTAAAGTTATTAGGAATCTTGCAGGCCATGGAGTAGGGAGAAGCTTACACGAACAGCCTGATGAATTGCTGAACTACAGAAACCACTATGATTCCAGACGTTTTAAGAAAAATTCTGTAGTGGCTATTGAAACATTTATTTCCACCGATTCCAATATCGCTGTAGAATTAAAAGACGGCTGGACCATGGTAGGCAATAAAGGCGGTTATATGGCCCAACATGAACATACCATTGTAATCACGGATGGAAAACCGATCATTTTAACTGAAATGAACGAAATCCTGAATTAAAAGAGGTAGGTTTATCACAAAAACATGTATAATAAAAGTTTTATAAGGCACAATTCTATCATAACTTCCTTGCTGAAAATCTTTGATTTTCTTGCGCCTTATAAAACAAAGCAATATTAAAAAACCTTTGCGCCCTTGCGTTAAAAAAATAAGTGTTCTTTTAATTTCAAAGCTTCATCCAATCAACTTGTTGATGTTTTCTTTGCTCCCTTATCTTCAATATTAATAATTGAAAACTTTGCGTTAAAAATAAACCCTATTATCCACCATCAAAACTCTTTCAGAATACTTTCATAATCCGCTGTAAAACCATTTTCCATAGTCCCTTCAATACAATAGGTTTCCACATCTGTAATTCCGGTATAACTCCTTAAAACATCTTTGATATAAGCGGAGATATAATCAGGTGCACCCTCCGTACTTCTTCCGCCCGAAGCAACCGCTAGATATACTTTTTTATCTTTAAACTGTCCCACACGATTCCAGTGTTCATCAAAAATATAGGTAACACCTGCCCGGATCAGCTGGTCCAGCCATGCTTTTAAAAGAGTAGAAATTCCCAGATTAAACATGGGCGTTCCCATAACAATAATATCTGCTTCGCGGAGTTCATTCACAATCCTGTCGGCATATGAAAGAAGCTGTCTGCTCTGTTCATCATACAATTCCGGATGTTTGTAAAACTCATGAATAGAAACTTCATTCGCTAGCGGTGGCATATCCTTTACCAGATCTCTTACCGTAATCTGACTGATAGTATTTTGTTGTAAAATTTTTTCGACAATAGCTGAGCTGAGTCCTTTGCTGTAAGACAGATCTCCTCTTGCGCTGGAGATAATGTGCAGAATATTCTTCATACTTTTTTTCTTTATTCCAATGACGATCTTGTTTTTATCAAAGGGACATGATTAATTAATTTAAAACGGTAAAGAGTGTATTCACTGGATTTGTCGAGTGAAAGCCGGGTTTTAAATTGTCAGACATGAAATACTTTGTTATATTTATAGAATAAAATCACATCACAAACTATCCGCTATGAAAAAATTTCTTTTAATCCTTTTGGGAATCGTGGTCATTCTGGCTGCTGTCGTATTGATCAAAACCTATACTTATCCGTTTAAGAAAAATAATATCGGGGCAGGTGAGGGCTGGAAACCCATAAAAAATGATTCTGCAGTCATGAGACTTTCAGGAGGAATAAAAGTACCCACCGTTTCTACAGGAAGTTTGGGTGAATTTGATTATGCACCGTTTGAACAGTTCAAAACCTATTTAAAAACATCTTATCCGTTAGTCTATCAGAATACAGAAAATGTTGAGGTCAACCAATACGGATTGGTGTTCAGACTTAAAGGAAGCAATTCTTCGCTGGAACCTATTTTATTCCTTTCCCATATGGACGTAGTTCCTCCCGGAGATGCTGATATTAAAAATAACGAAGAAAATATATTCCGTCCCGATGATAAACCGTCCGAGCCTGTTTCAAAAGTAGCGGAAGATTGGGAATTTGCCCCTTTTTCAGGAGCTGTTGCCAACGGAAGAATCTACGGAAGAGGTGCCATAGATATGAAGGGAATGCTTTTTTCCTTGATGGAGTCCATGAATTCGATGATCAAAAACAAACAGATTCCACAGCGTGATATTTATCTGGCTTTCGGTTTTGATGAAGAAGTAGGCGGAAAAAAAGGAGCGATCCAGATTGCCGATTATTTTAAGAAAAAAGGATTGAAGTTCGATGCCGTTTACGATGAAGGCGGATTAATTATGCGAAAAGGAAATGTGGCCGGAATTGATACAGACGTTGCCGTAGTAGGATGTGCTGAAAAAGGGTTTCTTTCTGCAAAAATCAAAGTAAAAGGGTTGGGCGGACACTCTTCTATGCCTCCTATGGAAAGTGCAATCGGAAAAGCAGCCGTTATCATGCAGCGCCTGGAGGATCACCAGATGAAGCCTGTTATTACCCCTTTAATCAAAGAATTTTTTAATAATATCGGAGGCGAAATGCCTTTTACTACAAGAATGGCACTTGCGAATCAATGGCTGTTAAAACCGGTATTGATTTCCCAGCTTACCAAAAATAATACAACCAATGCGTTGGTGAGAACCACAACAGCTTTAACGATGATGAAAGGAAGTGATGGGACCAACGTCCTTTCTCCCGAAGTGGAATTTGTGGTTAATTTCAGGTTACTTCCCGGAAATTCAGTGAAAGATGTAAGAGATCACATTGCCAAAGCCACTGAAGGTTTTGATGTTGAAGTAGAAGAAATTGATAATACGAGAGAAGCTTCCGCTATTTCTCCAACCAATACAAAAGCTTTTAAAATGATAGAAGCCGGAGTGAAAGAAATTCATCCAGGAGCTATTGTCACTCCATATCTTACCATGGCTGGAACTGATGCCGGTAAATATGAAATTGTAAGCAAAAATGTCTACAGGTTCATGCCGATTAAGATCAACAGTGCCGAGCAGCAGAGTATTCACAGTACCAATGAATATCTTAGTATTGAAAACTATCTGAAGATGATCCACTACTTTGAGTACATCATGAAGAATTATGATAAATAAATGTCAATGGTGAATGGTGAATTCGCTGCACTTGTGAATTTTAATATAAGCTCGTATATAATTAAACGCGGTGTTCGCAAAGTTTTTTATGATGTTTAATTTCTTTCGATCGCTAAGGCGTTTCACTCAGCAATGTATGCACTAAGGTCCTGGCTGAACGAAGTGTCTTTGCGAACTAATAAATTCTGTATATCAATAAACCTTGCGAACCTTAGCGTTAATTGTGATTGACAATTGATTTTGCACAGCAAAAATTGCCCCTTGACTTAACAATCTTTCAAATCTTTTTCACAAAAAATATATTGCGTCAAGTTTTGTCGTATTACGGATATAGCTTTGTCATATCAAAATTACAGAGCTATGGAATTGCCATTTTACTTAAACTTTAACGACTTTGAAAGTAATTATTACGATAACCTGGAAAAATGGTTTGAAGAATATCATAATACCAGCGAAACAGATTATCTGAAAGCGCTTGCGGAGCTTTACCGTCCGTATGTGTATTATAACTTTGCAGATGACATGCTAAAGCCCGATGCTTCCATCGAAGTGAAAGATTGCTTTTTCCCCTATCATGAAAAAATCGGGATCTCTTTCTGTATTGATAGTGAAAACGGAATTTCCCCATCCAACGGAATCAATCAGGTATTTGAATTTAAAAATATCTCCATGATGGAGTATGCCCAGCATATTCTGGATAAGATCAATAAATTCTGTTCAAAAAATACCCATGCTCTGGACGGCAGTAAGAATATTCAGGATTATATTAATAACTATGCTATTATTACCTCAATGGAAGGAGTTGGCTATTGTATCAGCTATAACCGTCATCAGAAAGCCATTCCTTTTTTAAAAGCGTATCTTCCTTATTATGGACAGACCGTTAATATGGCGGTATACAGAGACTTTCTTTTTTCTGTTGTTCAGATTGCAGAGTTTATAGATCAGAAATTAAAAACTGTACATGCTTTTAGACAGACTATATATGCACGCTCAAGAGCGGAAGCCAAATTCAATGTGCAGTTGAGCCGTCAGTTTTTGACTTTGTGCAACTAAAATTTTACACCAAACATTCATACTTAATTATATTGCGGAAAACTTATGTTTTCAACCAAAAATCCCGGTCAGTAATGATCGGGATTTTGTATTGCAACTTAATGAATACTTGCTTACGTGTATTACTTGTTTTTTTTATAAGGAATGTTCCATACCAGATCAGCAGCCAGATAATGAACGCCTCCATGGTGAATACTTCTGCTGTCTCTGATCAGATCATCCATATATCCAATATCTACAGTAAAGGGTGAATTGGGAATCGTAAACATATAATAAGCCGAAATACGCATTTCACGATATCCAAACGAACTCCATTCAGGATCCGGTTCGTTGAGATGGCTTATAGAAAACAACGCTTCTGCACTCAGGGCCAGTTTCTGATTGTTTTTTGGAGATAAATTATAGGTGAGTTGACTCTTGATACGTGTTCTCAACTGAAAATCTTCTTCGACTTTATGAAAGTCTGCATCAAAAAACTTCCTGAATTCCTGACGTATGGTACTTTTAAGTTTCCATTTCCTGCCAAGATCAAAAGTATAGGCATATCTTCCATAAATTCTGAATTCCTGTTCTGTATTTTCCTTATCATAAGGAGCTGTACTTTCGTATTGTGGCTGACGTCTGTAACTTAATGCATAACTATACTGCTGGTGTGGAGCAAAGGAATGATAAACTTCATGATTTAAAACAATGATCGCTTGCTTTGAAAACAGATTGTGATCATCCGGACTGCTTTTTCTCCCGATGGCCACATAGCTCAAAGCCTGTTTTTTGCCCAAAGAGTCAAGTTGTCGCTTTACTCCAAAGGCTCCCCAGAATGCATTGTTGGCATCTCCCAGTCCAGGTGGACTGATCTGTGCTTTTATTGATGTTCCTATACATCCCAATAAAAATAATCCTGCAAAAAATTTCTTCATGCTCAATAGTATAGATAGCTGTTTTACTGTTAATTTTAAATAACTGCGAAACCATGAAACGGATGAGAATACTGTTGATACGCAGAGAGAATACTTTGTAATAGCAAAATTAGAGGCTTTGTTCATAGAATGTTTATTCAAAATCTTTTAATACTGTTTAAAAACAAGACAAAGTAAAGGCCTGATTTAGGATAGATTTAGGAATAAAGATTGTCTAAGAATTGAAAATGAGTTTCAGAAGAGTATTCTGATTGTGGATAAAATGTTGGTAACTTGTTAGTAGTTTATGGATAACCTATTTTTTTATTTATAAATAATGCCATAATAGATTGATTGTCTATGGTATAGGTGTAATAGTAAATTGCCACAATATAAAATACTGTGGCAATGGGGTTGTATGGACTGGTTGATTTACCTGTTAGTTCTGTCTTACTCCGCACATAGCATCCCATGTTGTCCAGAAATGGGCATTAATAGCTCCGATAGGAGGATTTGTACTGTCTGCAACAATGCCTACCATTGAAGCACAGTTGGAGTTACAGCCTATTTCATTATGACTTCCAGCCTGAGGTGGAATCTGGCGCCAAGTACCGGTAGATCCGCTTAATAATTCTACTTTGATTTCAAAAATCCCTGAAAGATTAGGAGTCTGAATCTGTTTAGTAGGATTCTCACTTGAGATGAAATCACTCCAGTCTCCCTGTGAAAAAGTTACACGCCATGTAGAAATCATTTTAGAAGTATCATTTTGTGGGGAAAGATACACCCAGAATTGTGCTCCGTTTCCAAGTACTAACTGACCTGAAGAATTTGCATTTACACTTGTTGATGTCATATTGATTTGTTTTTTAGGTGATTAGATTGTATTTCAAAGTAACGAAGAACAAGGCTCCTGCAGTAGAGTATAAATTACCAATTATTAGAGTGGGTATAAATACCTATGAGAAAAGGTATTAAAATCTTAATCATAAAAAAGCCTGTGCTAATCATTAGCACAGGCTTTTATTTCTTGCAGAGAGGAAGGGATTCGAACCCTCGATACAGTTACCCGTATACTACCTTTCCAGGGTAGCTCCTTCAACCACTCGGACACCTCTCTTTTTGAGATTGCAAAAATAGTGTATTTTCTGGAATATCCAAATAATTCTTACAAATTAATCTGTAATTTCTCCACAAAGGCTTCTGGTGAAATTATCAGCAAAACTTCCGGAGTAGCTTGGATTATCAATTAAGTGCATAGCTTTGGTAATCGCTGTTTCTGCTGTCATGTCTCTTCCGCTGATCGCTCCGATTCTGGAGAAAATATTACTGTTTTCATATTTTCCGAATGAGATACCTCCTGAAATACACTGGCTTACCACCACAATTTCAGTTCCGTTATCCCGGATTTCCTGAAGCGTTTCCTGGGTTTTTGCACTGCTGAAAATAGTTCCCGAGCCAAAAACCTGAAGAATAAGAACCTTCATTTTAGGGATTTCTCTGAAGTGGCTCAGATGCATTCCCGGAAAAATTCTCCAGAATAAAATATCTTCAGAAATATGTTCATCCACGTGAAACTCTACCTCAGGATCACAACGGAATAAGTTGTCTTTAATAATATTCAGATGAACGCCGGATTGTCCTAAAATAGGATAGTTCGGACTTGAGTAAGCATCAAAATACTCTGCAGAATATTTCAACGTTCTGTTTCCTCTTAATAATTTGTATTCAAAATAAATGGCAACCTCCTGAATGACTGCTTCATCATTCTCGTAAAGACTTGCATAATAAAGACTGGTCAGAAGATTTTCCTTGGCATCTGTTCTCAGATCACCAATCGGAAGCTGAGACCCTGTCATGATGACTGGCTTTCTTAATCCTTTTAGCATGAAACTTAGTGCTGATGCGGTATAAGACATCGTATCCGTTCCGTGAAGAATCAGAAAACCGTCGTAGTCATCATAATTTTTGTGAATATAATTTGCGATAACTCTCCATTCTTCAGGTCCCATATCCGAAGAATCCAGTGGTTTGGCAAAAGGATGAACAAAGACTTCACATTCCATAAGCCTCATTTCAGGCATCTTTTCGAATATATTTCCAAAATCAAAGGCACGGAGACTTCCGGTTTCGTAATCTTTTTCCATTCCGATGGTTCCACCGGTATAGATGAGCAGGACTTTTCGCTTCATGTACTAATTTATTAAGAATTGGGCCCCGATTAGGGTTCATAGGTCAAAATTACGTTAATTTGCAAAGATTTGAAAATGGATGAAACGCTTATCATGAAATTTTATAAAAATAAAATGAAAATGGCAGACGTTTCATAGGGCTATTGAAAAAAATAACTAAATGCGGATGAAAGATTTAGCGCAAACTTTTGAATATTTAAAACAGTTTTTAACCGAAGAAAGACTAGAGAAAATTGAACATTTTTCTCAGGAAAGTTCAGACTTTGTTCTTCCGGTGGTAGAAGATATCTATCAGTTTAGAAATGCAGCTGCGATTGTACGTTCTGTGGAAGCCTGTGGTTTCCATAAAGTAGTGGCGTTGCAGGAAGAATATAGTTTTGAACCCAACCTTCGTGTAACAAAAGGAGCAGATACCTGGGTTGAGGTGGAAAAACTACCCCGGAATATGGAATCCTTCCAGAATATTAAAGACCGGGGATATAAAATAGTGGTTGTTTCGCTGGAAAAGAACGCTAAAATGTTACCAGAATACGAAATAACACAACCCATTGCTTTGGTTTTCGGAAGTGAAATGGAAGGCGTTTCCCAGGAGATTTTAGATTTTGCTGATGAGACACTGGCTATTCCAATGTATGGCTTTACCAGAAGCTTTAATGTTTCTGTAGCCGCATCAATTTGCATGTATGAATTAAAACAAAAGCTGATAAAGTCTGGTATTGATTATAAACTGAATGAAGAAAAGCTTTTAAGGATGCAGATCCTTTGGGCAGTGAATTCAATGAGAAGCGGACAGCAGATTTTTGAAAAATACCTGAAAGAGAATAATATTGACTGGAAATAAGATTCAGAAATAAAAAAGAGAAGATTCAATGTCTTCTCTTTTTGTTTTTTATATCATATTATAATAATTCCAGGCTGCTACAAAAACGCCGGCCGTTTCCGTTCTGAGTCTTTGATTTCCGAGTGAGACTGCTCTCACTTTATTTTCTGCCAGAAATGCAATCTCCTTTTCAGAAAAATCACCTTCAGGGCCAATTAAAAATGTAAGCTGCTGCAGTTGAGGAATGTTTTTAAGATCAATCCTTTCCAGATTCTCATGGCAGTGCGCCACAAATGTATGTTCCGGATCAATATTTTTCAGAAAATCACCTAGTCTTACAGCGTCGTTGATAACCGGAAAATGAAATCTCAGACTTTGTTTGGAGGCAGCAACAGCCTGTTTTCTGATTTTATCAATATTAATATTCTTACGTTCTGTTTTCTCTGTAACAATAATACTGATCTCAGAAATTCCCATTTCCACAGCTTTTTCTACAAAGAATTCAATTCTGTCAATATTCTTAGTAGGAGCGATCGCAATATGAAGTTTCGGATTGAATTCTGGTAGATTTTCTTTGATCTCAGAAACTTCAATACCGGCTTTCTTGCCTTCTATAATAAGTTTCCCGGAAGCCCGTTTCCCTTTTCCATCCGTCACATGAATATCTTCTCCATCTCTCATGCGAAGAACTTTTACGATATGCTGCTGCTCTTCATCATTGATTGTAACTTTATTTCCGTTGATATCTCCGTAGAATAGTTTCATATATCCTGGTTTATAAATGCAACTCCTGTTTTGATGGTTGTATATATGTCTGTATCACATTCCCGGTAAGAACACATGTATATTTCTTCTATCCATACATTATTAATGAAAATCAGATTTAAATATTCCTGTTTTCTCAAATTATTTTTGATGGATAAATAATCTCCTTCTTTTGGAGTATAGGGAAAACTAAAAAGATGTTCAGAATTGATTAATTTTAAAACTTCATCTTTGATATCCTGAATATATCCTGTTTCAGAACTTTCTCCGTTAAACTCTGAAAAAGTTTCTGATCCCTCATGTCTTCCTGTAATAGTTTCTAATACCCAATAATATTTTGAGTTCTTTTTAGAATGCGTTCCCAGTACTTTTTCTTCTAAGAGTATTTTCATAAATCGTATTTTGCGGTTGCGGAAGTTCTTAAATCTGTAAATTCTCCTCGCTCAAACTTCAGTTTTGCCACCATAGCAATCATAGCTGCGTTGTCTGTTGTATATTCGAACTTAGGAATATAAATATCCCAACCAAGTCTTTCTTTGTTATCTTCCATTACTTTTCTAAGTGCAGAATTGGCAGATACACCTCCTGCAATCGCCACCTGATTTACATTGAGATCTTTGGCTGCTTTTTCAAGCTTATTCATCAGTATTTCAATAATTGATTTCTGTACAGAAGCACACAGATCATTAAGATTTTCCTTGATGAAATCCGGATTTTTTCTGACTTCTTTCTGAATGAAATACAGCACGGAAGTTTTAATTCCACTGAAAGAATAATCGTAGTTTTCCAGCTTCGGTTTGTTGAATTTAAAAGCATCAGGATTTCCTTCCCTGGCCAGTCTGTCGATGATAGGTCCCGCAGGATAATCAAGGTCAAATATCTTTCCGATTTTATCAAAAGCTTCTCCCGCTGCATCATCAATGGTTTTCCCGATGATTTCCATGTCAAAATAGTCTTTTACCAATACAATCATGGTATGTCCACCGCTTACGGTAAGACATAAAAAAGGAAAGGTAGGCGGCACAGGATTTGCATCTTCGATGAAATGGGCCAGAATGTGGGCTTGAAGGTGATTTACTTCAATCAAAGGTACATTCAGGCTCATAGCCAAAGACTTAGCAAATGATGTTCCTACAAGAAGAGATCCTAAAAGTCCCGGTCCGCGAGTAAATCCTATAGCAGAGATAGCATTTTGTTGTATATTTGCTTTAGAAAAAGATTTTTCAACAACGGGGATAATATTTTGCTGATGGGCTCGTGAAGCCAATTCAGGGACAACGCCGCCATATTCTTTGTGGATGGCCTGGTTCGCGGCAATGTTTGAAAGAATAGAATTTCCCTTGATGATAGCTGCTGAGGTGTCGTCACAGGACGATTCAATACCTAAAATTATAGAGTCGCTCATAATAATGGCAAAGTTAGAGAATAATAACGAGAATGAGAATAAAAAATCAGTAGCTGAAAACCTAGGGGATCAGGTACAGAAAACTGTTGAAAATGTAGAGGGAAAAGTACGGGAAACAGTGAAAGAAGCATCTGAGCTAGCTTCGGATGCTATACATCATCCTGTGGAAACAGCTGAAGAGTTTGGGAAACAGGCGGTAAAGGATGTTACCAGCTACACTTGGTGGGCAAAACTTCTCTTGATTCTCTTTTGGCTGGGGATTTTCCTTGTAGGTGGAGTACTGATTGCCATCAATCTTCCGGTAACAAAAAAATGGGCAGCTGATCAGGCGCTAAAGCTTGTTAATAATGATTTTAAATCTGATTTTTCTACAGAAAGTGTGGATGTAAATTACTTCGGTGATGTTACCATAAAAGGGTTAAAAGTAAAAGACTATAAAGGATTTAATTTTATTACAGCCCGTGAGTTTCGTGCAGATTCAGACTGGATATCTCTGGCGGTAAATGCCATCTCAGGAAGCAGCAATTCTCTAAGTTTTAACTCTCTGGCTCTTGTGAATGCTGATGTAAAAGTAATTACTTATAAAGGCGACAGTATATCCAATTTTGTCAGGTTTGTAGAACTCTTTGACAACGGGAAGAAGAGAGATCCAAAGAAACCACCTTTTCAGCTGAATTCCAGAATTCAGATTATTGACTCTAAAGTTTCTATTGTTAATGAAAATTCTCCCGGTGAACAAGGAAAATGGCTGACTGCAACAAAATTTAACTTAAAGGCACCAAACGTAAAAGTCAATGGTCCGAATGTCTCGGCATTAATTAATAATATGTCATTTGTAACTTCAAGGTGGGGGAAATCTCATTTTGTAGATACTTTTTCAACAGAACTGTCTCTAACGAAGCAGTTTTTGTCATTAAAAGACCTTACCCTGAATACAGATCATACCTTACTTCAGGGAGATATTAAATTTAATCTTCACGACGGATCCTGGGCTGATTTTGCAGACAAGGTACGTTGGGATATGAATATTCAGCAGGGAAGCCAGCTAAGCGGATACGATATCAGTTATTTTGTAACCAACTGGGATAATATTAAACCTTTCAATCTTTCCGGGGTAATGACCGGCCCTTTGAACAAATTCCATCTTGAAAATTTTCTGATCAGAAACCCTGATGTGAATATTGCCACCAAAACAATGAAGGTGAATAATTTACTGAAAGGGAATTTTGCTATTGAAACGAAAGAACTTTCCACTGATTTTACCTACAAAGATTTAAAAGCGATGATGCCTTCTTTCATCTCCAAAAAGATGAAGAACTTTGCCGATGATTTTGGAAAACTGAAGTACAATGGAACGGCAAAAGTGAATCCGGATCAGATCTATGTGGATAATGGAAACTTAATGACAGGAATCGGGCAGGCGAAAATCTCCAAGCTTACCTTGACGGGCTACAGTACTGCTATGCCGAAATATTCCGGTTATCTTGATGTGAAAGATCTCAATACCTCAGTCATCACAAAGAATAAAGCAGTAGGTTTAATTTCCGGTAAATTTGATCTTAACGGGCAAAGTTTTGATGTTAATACCATGCGTCTGACCACAAAATCTCAGATTGCAAGTATTGAAATTATGGATAAAACGATCAATAATCTGTATCTGGATGGTTTATTGGATCATAAAAAATATAATGGGCTCATCACTGTTAATGATGAACAGGCTAAAGCTACGGTCAAAGGATTGATAGATTTCAGTACTTCGAGAATTGCTATGGATGTGAATGCAGATGTTACTTATCTGAACATGAACTATTTTACCAATAAGCCTGGTAGTCAGGTAGTAAGTGGTCAGGTTGACGGTAAAATGGCGATGTCTTCTATCAACGATCTTACCTTAGATGTGAATGCCAATAACCTTCACTTTGCTTCAGCTACACAAAAATATAATATTCCGAATGCCAAGTTAAAAACGTTTGTTGAAGCAGGCGGTCGTGTGATTGATGTGGATGCTCCGGGAGCAGCTACAGGTAAGATTTCAGGAAAATACAGTCTTGCGGATCTTGCAGGAATGGTAGAAAATGGAGTAGGGAAAATATTAGTGGGACCACCACCAAGAAAATTATACCGTGGACAGAATTTTGCGTTGAAGTTTGATGTTCAACAGGGATTGATCAATTATTTCTTACCCGAATTGAGATTGCCACAAGGAGCTCTTGTAGAAGGTGAATATGATGGAAACTCAAACAATCTGATTCTGAATCTTGATGCGGCATCTTTAAAATATATTATGACTAAGGAGGAAGAGATTACAGATGCTGATCAGGCGCTGGCATCTTCAAATCCTGATTATAAAATTAATGATCGTAAGAATCTCAGCAGAGACAGTGCGATGGTGGATAGTGTTAAAGTTAGAATTAACACAGGTGATCTTAACCAGCAATTGTACGCGAAGATTAACAGAGTTATTTATAATAAAAATGTGATCAAAGATTTTGAGCTTAAAGGGAATAATGAAAATGGAAATACACTTCATTTAGCCACTGTATTTAAGCATGGAAGTCCTGATGACGAGATTAATGAAAAGCTTAAAGAATATGCCATCAATGTGGATCAGTCTACTGATGCGGCCGGAGATTATGTATTCAGGTTTGAACCTACCGAAGTAAAATTCAATGACGTTACGTGGGCAATAGATACAAGTCCCGAACTGGATCACTCCATTACCTACAGAAAGAAAACCGGAGATTTTGATATCAGAAATCTGAGAGTTTATTCCGATAAAAGCGCTTTGTTTATTAAAGAAGCCCAGTTTAAGTCTGCGAAAGATTTTTATGTAGATGCAGACATCAACGATTTTGCTGTAGAAAAACTTCTGGAAATGCAGTCCGGAGGAAATACCATGGATATTAAAGGTCTTGCCAATGGAAGCGTTAAAATCAAAATGGATAAAAGTACCCTCCAGCCACTGGTAGATCTTAACATTGATGATATTAAGATGAATGGTAATGATATGGGAGATATCTCTATTTCTGCTACCAATGGATTCTCACTGAATGTATATGATATTGATGTGAAAGTTCACTCTGCCGGTGTACTGGGAAATAATAGTCTTAATCTGACAGGAACAGTTAACAATAATACATCTTCGCCAATTATTGATCTTACAGCAGAAATGCGTGATTTTGACTTATCATTTACGCAGCAGTTTGTGCAGACTATTTTTGGAAACCTTCGTGGAAAAGCAACAGGTGATCTTAAAATCAATGGAAAGCTTAACAACCTTGATTATAATGGAGATATTGCTTTAAAAGATTTTGGATTAAAGCTTCTGTTTACCGGAGTTGATTATTCATTTGATGATACGGTAATTCAGCTGACCAAAGGACTTGCGATTCTCAACAATATTGAAGTACACGATGGAAGAACCAATTCTAAGGGGAATATTTCCGGTGCGATCCAGTTTGAAACCCTTTCTTCAATGGGGGTATCTCTCGTAATGAGAGCAGATAACCTGTTGATGCTGAATACTACGCAAAAAGATTTTGACTTGTTCTGGGGAAGAGTTTACGGACAGGGAGATCTGTATGTGGACGGACCTGTTTCAGGACTAAGTATAACGACTCCTAATATGAAGGCACTTAACGGAAGTACCTTTACCTTTAATTCCAGCTCTACTTCCAATGTGGAAGAATTTAAAATGCTGAGGTTCCTGAAAGAAGGAAAAGATGGTCTGATCACGCTGGAAGAAAAGAAAAAAACAGGAGCCAATATGAACATTGACTTCAATCTGGCAGTAGATAAAGGAACTACTGTAAATGTACTGGTAGGAGACGATGTGGGAAATATTACGGTAAAGGGATCTGCTGATCCGCTAAGGTTCCATATGAACAGACAGGGAAATATTGCCATGAGCGGTACCTATAAAGTAGATAACGGAACATTTGTCTCTAAAGCTATTCTGAATAAAACATTTCAGATTGAAAGAAACAGTAGTATCAGATGGGATGGGGATGCTATGAAACCTACATTAGATATTAATGCCAATTATATAAGAATGGTTTCCAATGCAGGAGAATACCTTAGCATGGGAAAACTACAGCCTATAAGTATTTTGCTGCAGGCCCACATTACTCAGTCGTTGGTAGATCCTCAGATTGATCTTAATGTAACTGCAATGGATGTATCCAGCCAGGTAAGAGAAACGCTGGCTGCGAAAATGAGCCAGGAAGGAGAGAAAGTTCTCCAGTTTGGTTCTGTATTGCTGTTGAGTACCTTCAATGTATCCAATACAGGTGGATTTGATGTAAATGTAGGAAATGTAGCAGAGTCTTCCGGATATAATATGCTGTTGAAACAGCTGGGATCTGTTCTTAATACGATGAGTAATGAATTCCAGATTGACCTTAATTATGTAAAAGGAGACCAGAATTCCAATTTTGGAGATCGAGCCAATGCAGGAGTAAGTGTAGCACTTTCCCCAAGAGTTAATATCAAGACCGGTTTGGGTATTCCGTTATCAAAAACAGATGGTGCCCAAAACAATTACCTTTCCACGGAAGGTTCGGTAGAATATGATTTGTCTAAAAAGAATGACGGTTCACTGGTGATACGTGCTTATTCCAAGCCTACAAACATAGGAATGGTGAGTACAAACGGTTCTGCTAATCAAGCCTATGGTGGAGGGGTAGTGTGGAGTAAAAGCTTCAATTCTTTGTTTAAAAAGAAGAAAAAAGACAAAAAAACTTCAGACGCAAAAGGTGAAATAAAAACAGATTCTATAAAATCAAATGGTAAATAATTAGAATATTTTAATGATTTTTATCATCTGTGTTAATTATTGTTAATATTTAATATATATTTTTTAGTTAAATTATTTTTCGTAAATTTGCAAAAAATACATAGATTTTTTAAAGAAATTGTAATTTAACTAATATGAACTATCAACTGGACGAAATAGACAAGAAAATTCTTGATTTCTTAGTAGAAAACACAAGAATGCCTTTTACTGAAATTGCAAAGCAGATGGATGTTTCTGCTGGAACAATTCACGTAAGAGTGAAAAAGATGGAAGATGCAGGTATTATTTTGGGATCATCTCTTAACATCGATTATGGTAAGCTGGATTATCACTTTACAGCTTTTATAGGTATCCTTTTGACAAAATCAAACCGTACTCAGGAAGTATTGAAAGAATTGTCAACTCTTCCTAACGTAATCGAGGCTAGCGTTATTTCCGGGAAATATAATATTTTCTGTAAAGTAAGAGCTAAGAATACTGATGATGCTAAAAGAATTATTTACCAGATCGACGACATTCAGGATGTAATGAGAACTGAAAGTATGATCTCTATGGAGGAATTCTTAAGTGACAAAAACAGACTGATCAACGCAATCTCTGTGTAAGTCAAATTTTAAACGAATAATTATAAAAGAACTTATGAAATCTCTCATAAGTTCTTTATTTTTGTAGGTATGGAAGAATACAGCTATTTTGACGAAGACCCAAAGAAAGGATGGGGATTTATACTGGCATTTGCAGCCTTAATGTTGTTTACTATAATGGGGCTTGGTATCGATGTGGATGAATATCTGCAGCATGAATATCTTCAGATTCCAAGGTGGTATTTCTATGTGATTTTTTCTATTGATGTACTGATGATGATCGGGCTGGTGCTGATGTTCTTTTACAGAAAAGTGGGAATCTTTATGTTTCCGGCTTTGCTGGTGCTGCATTTCTTTATGCACAATTACTACCTGTCTACATTTTTGTATACAGATGTTACCAACCTTTTCCTGTTTACAGGCTTCGGAATGCTTGCCATTATCCCAAAATGGAAGTTTTTTAAATAAAGTTTCAAATACAATAAGATAACAAACCGCTTTTAAATCAAATTTAAAAGCGGTTTTCAATTAACAAGGTTTATGGAAAAAATTATCTGAGTTCCAGAGAATTAAAAATTTCCTGTTTTAAAGGATTTTTTGACCAATCATCCCAAATGCCTGTATAAGGATTGTAGCCACATTTCAGAGGTTTTGATACATTCAGTCCTTTTTTGTTTTTAACAGCATTTTCAGTGTATGCCCTGCAGTCTGTGCAGACATAACGGAATTCGCAGTCTTTGCATATTTCAATATGGTCTTTGGTGAGATTCCAGTATTTTTTGAAATCAGGCTGATTGAGTGTTTCTTCAAGGCTTTGTTGATAGATATTTCCAAAGCTTTCACTCATGAGCGGACAATTTTTGATGTTACCATGCCTATCAATGCCTATCTTTTTATACAGGCAGGAATTGTGGTTGATAGCTTCTATAACTTTAGTTATATTCGTATTGAAGTATTTCAAATCCACTTTTCCACACGCAGATATTTTCAGGTCATCTTTCAGGAAATGCAGCGAGAAACGGTATTCATCTTTAGCTTTGAAAGGAGGTTTCGAACAATTGTAAAGAATGAGACTGTAAATTCTTACCGTGTTTTTTTGAAGATCCTGTATAAAAGATAGGTTGATTTTCTGATGAAACGGAGAGAAAATTTCTATTCCGGATAAGACCGAAGTTTTAAAAATTTCATCAATTTCTATAAAATCTTTTAAAGCTAACGGGTTCAAACTGTAAATAACCAAATGTTTAACTCCAAGATTTTCTATTGACAGGTATATCTTCTTTAAGATCCCTATATCTTCCATTTCTATAAAAAGATCTGTTACAGAACTGGGTTCATGATAGTCGTAAGAGAGAGGAAGGAAATTTCTGTCCCAATCATTTTCAGTAACAAATCCATACTCTTTTTCCAGTAGAAGATTGATGTAGGCCTGAACAATTTCTCTGGATTCTTCATCATAATTTGTCATCATAGTTTCAATAGAATGAGTTTTCAATTCTACAATGATCTCGTATAACTCCAGAGGATACAGTTCTGATACATTTCTTTGTAGATCCGAAATCAGGATTCTGGTGGTTCCTTTGGTGATAAGGATATTACTAAATAAGTTGAAGTATTTCATAGTAGCCGGTTCAATGATTTGATAGGTCTTTCTCGTATATAATAATTGGTCTGATATTTTTCACATTCTAAAACATAGATGACATCATTAGGTTTTGTAAGTTTCTGATCATTGAAGGGTTCAATATGTTTGAAGGTAAGCGGAAGCTTGTTTTTTTCTTTAACTTTAATTTTCATAAATAATCTGCTATTTCTTTGTCCAACGAATAGTTACAGGTATGAGACAGTGCAAGAAACTGGCCGATGGTATTAACTTCTAAAAAGTAAAACTTGCCATCTTTTCCTTTTAAAAAATCAAGTGATCCACAATTAAGATCCAATGATTGCATCAGAAGTTTAATTTTTTCTTCAATGCTAGAGGAAAGATTGTAGGGAACATTTCTATTAGGTTTTTCTAAATTATATTTTCTGAAATCAGTTTTTGTCTGTTCATCATTTTGAGAAAAAATAGCCATCGAGTAGCATTTTCCGTTGAGATAAAATGTTCTGATTTCAAATTCTTTATCAACCTTATCCTGAAAGAAAGTAATGAAGAACTTTGCTTTCTCTCTTTCGTGTACCGTTGAGGTATACATGATACCATTTAAATCTTTATCAATGTCATCCAAAATAGGATTTCCACCAATGGTTTTTACAATAGTTTTATCCAGAGAAACCAGATCTGTATTATCTGCCAGATAATATTCAGGAATTTCTAAACCTATTTTTTTAGCCTTTTCCAGTACCAGTAGTTTATTAATATCACTATTACTTTCTTTGTTGATATGTTTTTTGGATTCCAGGCTTTTTCTTACATAATCTTCCAGCCAATGCTGTACTTCATTCATATGAGCGTTTACAGAAAGGTTTTCATACTTTAAGCGTTTGATTTTTAATCTGCCTCTTCTGTACCACACGCTTGTGATCTCATCCAGAAAAAAAGAACTTCTGCTACTCCTTAATAGTATTTTTTTGTTCTCCACTGCAATTTCAAAAATTTCATCTTCATGAATACGGATGAATTTCTTTTTCATTTCAAGGAGCCATTCTATAATTTTATTAGTGGTTCTTTCATTGTTGTTGGAAATAATAAGAATCATTTTTTTAAGTAATCTTTTGTGATTTTAGAAGAATGTTGAATACTGGGTATACCTATTTTTTTTCTTTCCTGATTGGCTTTTATTGTATCCACAATAGCATCATAGCTTAGATAAACTCCATATATGATTCCTTCTTTACTTATTTGCAGATTGTGGCGGTCTACCATATTGGCATAGTCTTTTGGAATGCAGTCTCCGGATTGTATATATTCCAGCATTTTAGTTTTGAAATAAGGATATTCTTTTTCACCTATCATGTGACTGAACAAGGGGTGCATAGGCATAAACACGCCACCATTTCCAATGAGACCTATTTTTTGTACTGAAGGATAGCCGTAGTTTTCAAAGGTCCATTTCAACAGTTGTGCATTGATTCTGTCATTCTTTTCCATAAGCTGTGGGTTTCTCCTGCCTTCCGCCTGATCACGGACAAATGCCACGCTGAAAGAATCTACCAGTCGCTTATTCAAACTTTTTTTCCAGCTTGCAATTCTTTGTTTCACCTCAGTACTGTCGATACCGTATTTTTGAAACAGACCGAAATAGCTTTTTTCTGAACCTTCATAGGGAGCAATCAGAGGGATAAGCTTGTATAAACTTTTCTTTCCACCGAAATTCTTTTGATGTTGATCAGCCAGCTTAATATAAGTCTCATATTCTTTGATACGATCTTGATTTTTTGGAATGTATTTTTTAAATAGTTTTCTGTACTGCTTTATAGCTTTCTCAGGTTGGTTTGCAATCCGGTAAATACTATCAATTTCGTTCACTCTGTTATAGTAAGCAATATAATCATTGCTTTTACAGGAAAGGACGATGAAGACGGTAATGAGCAAGTATATCAAAATTGAATTTCGTTTCATTGGTAATCAGTATTTATTGGATTAACGATACTCTTATTTGTAAAAGGGAGGAATTATTTCCTCCCTACACAATATATTAACACTTTTATTGATCTTAGCAGATTTCTAAAGTTGAATCAAGTGTGTGGTCAATCCACGTTTCTTTGTCATAACATTCTCCTTTGTTAGTAGCAACGTAGTTGATAGCAGTTTCCCCACCTTTAATAGTCTGTAGATTTTTCATTTTTTTGTTTTCCAAAGAAGAGAAGTCTCTCTTCATTCCATTTAATTTTTTCATGTGTGTAATTTTTAATTGTTTTATGTAAATCATTTGTGTCAAATTATCCCATGACCTGGGGTGAATAATTCTAAACTTTATCATACACTGTACACTTGTAGTCAAAAATGAAGAATGTATTTCATCAACGTTGATGGGATAAAACTATAACTATTTAGATCACTTTATAGGGATAAAATGTGCAAATGATTTGTATTTTTTCTGTATACACAAATGCAAATTTTACTCTGAAAGAGAGCTGGGTTTTGGTGAAATATTTGAAATATGAAAAAGTATAAATTACATGATCATCATCTAAATAAAACAAAATGTCTTAATACGAGGTTACAGAGTAATATTTTCTATTGTACAATATCCGGAAATAAATAGTTTTTAGTCCGGAAATAAGACCTTGGTCAACTTATGTTGGTTATAATTTGTATGCTTTCGGTGTGATTTTTTATGAAGAAGTCCCACTTTTTACTCAAAAATAAAGGTAAATATCTTCTCTTTTTTTATAGAAAACCTCTGGTTTTAAAAATTTAAAGCTGAACAAATGAAATATAAATATAAATATAAATATAAATATAAATATAAATATGAGGCATTTCAGCAATGAGTTGAAATGCCTTTTAGTATACTATAGATATTGACTGCTTACTCAGCGAGTACTCCCTGAAAAAAAGATTCTAAGGCCATATTTTCATCCAGCCCGAACTTCTTTTTCAGGCGGTATTTGGTCATTCTTACACTCTTGGGCTCTACATTGAGGAGGTTGGCTATCTGTTTCGTATCCATTCCCAGATAGATGTAGGCGCAGTATTTTAAATCCAGAGCTGTAAGTTTTTGTTGGGCTTTTTCAGTAATGTTTTTAAAAAAATCAGGATGCAGTTCCTGAATGGTGAATCTGATCTTTTCAAAATCATTATCAACGCGGTTTTCTCCCTTTACAACCTGATGAATATTGATATCAGTATCAGAAAGCTGGTTCTGAAGGTTCTGAAGAATTTCATTCTTATGTTGGATATGAAGCTGGCTGGCTAGTACCTCACTTTGAAGCTTTTGTTGCTGAAGGGTAAGAAGTTCCTGCTCTGCTTTTAATCTGGCCTGTTCTTCCTTCTGGAGTTTGATTTGTATTTCTGCTTCATGCTTTTCCGTATCAAGCTTATTTTCTCTTTCTATAGAATATCGCAGCTTAAAATGATAAGAACGGAACATAAAGAATGCTCCAATCAATCCTATAATCCCCAAACCGATATAGAGGAGTTTCTCTTTTTTCAGACTGGCTGTTTTTTCGGTGAGAGATCTGAGTTCAGTTTCTTTTTTCTGAGATTGAAATTGAGCTTCCAGTCTTTTGGCAGTTTCAGCCTGTCCTTCATCAAAAAGAAGGTTATTGTATTCTGTTACCTTTGACTCATACTCATAGGCTTTCTGGTAATTTTTTTGTTTGGCATATAGCTGGGCAAGATCTTTTACCACATTAATCATCACATGGTAATAGACCGGCTTTTGGGTAAGAAGAATTGTTTCTGCTTTCAGGAGATATTGTTCTGATAAAGCGTCATTTTGATCCCGTGATGCAAGATTGCTCAAAACACCAAGTGCTCCAGCCTGCATTCCCTGATTAAGGGTGGTATGCTCAGTAAGGGCTAATATTTCGTTAGCATTCTTCTGAATTTCCTCCCGTATCTCAGGAGTCATAACAGGATAGCTCAAATAGTAATTGATAAGATTCAGCAGTGCCATAGCATGTACGTGTGCAGAAACATGCCCAGGAAACTGATGATATAGGGCTACAGCCTTTTTACACATTTCTATGACAGGTTTCAGATCTTTTAAGTCTCCGGTCTTTGCATGTTGGAAAGAGTAGCAAACTGCCAATGCAGAATAGGCCGAACTCAATAGATTTTTATTTCCTGATTTCTCAGCAAACTCAATGGATTTTTTTGCATATTTGGTAGCATTTTCAGCATCATTCCATTCAGTGTAGATTCCGTAGAGAAGATAATTGAGTTTTGCATTCAGCATGATTTCTGAAGGCTGCTTTTCTACCATAGGAAGTACTTTCTGTATCAGTTTGATTGTGCTTTCAGATTCACCAAGAGCATTCATGTAGTAGATATTCAGATAACTGGCATATAGCGCGGCAGTTTTATTATTGCTCTTCTGAACAATTTCATTCGCAGCATCAATGATAGGTGGAATTGTATTGTACTCGGACTGGTTAAGCTTAATAATTCCTTTTTGGGTAAGTGCTTTTACTTCTTCGGCATCATTTTGTTCCTTTTTAGCCAGTTCCATTTGTTGCTGTACATATTTTTCGGCGGTATTATATTGATCACTGACTCTGTAATATTCGGTAAGCTCGTTATAAATTTTGAATTTTTCTGCGGTTGTAATATGCTCTTCGCTCAATTGGTTTTTAATGCCATCGATAAATGTATTCTGTGCAGGGTATAAGGTGCAGATAAAAAGTATACAATATAAAAGTAAGTACTTTAGTTTCATAGGGTGAAAGTACAAAAATTGTAGACACCTGTCAATTTCCTACATAAAAAAGTAAAAATGATTTTAGTTTTTATATTGTTGTAAATCAGTGTTTTATTTGTTTTTGTAGACGTTTTGTAGTCAATTTTAATCTCGGTTGAAGGTGTTTTGTAGTTGCTGAAATGATGAAGAAGGAATTTTTCTGTTGCAATTTTGAACCAGGAAAAAATCAAAAAATATTAATTAAAATTTTACAATTATGGACAACAAAACATTATCAATTGTTTCTTATATTACGCTTTTCGGATGGCTGATTTCCTTCATTATCGGAAAAGAAAAGTCGAATAAACTTTTAAAATATCATCTGAAACAGTCTTTGGGATTGATTATTTTTTCAGTTATATTATCCATCCTTCTCAATATCATATTGATGGTAACCAAAATCGGAATTCTTGGGATATTTGGTTTTATTCCTTTGGTACTGATGATTATCGGAATCATTAATGCAGCCAATGATGTTGAAAAGCCTTTACCTCTGATCGGAAAAATGTTTGAAGATAAATTCTCTTTCATCGGTTAGGATCTGATTTTTTTGGATATGGAAGGCTTTAAACACTTAAAGAAAAAGGGTACGGAATATGAGGTGAAGCAGTATATGGCACTTCAGCATATTATAGGAATAGCCTGGGTTTGCATTTCGATGTTACTTATTACCAATACCGGCTATATGAAGACAGGAATTGTTTTGCTTATCTTTTCATTATTGCTCACCATAGTTTCTTTTATTCCCCCAAAAGTAAATTTTGATACTGAAAATAAAACTCTTACTGTAGCGAATAATGGTTTGAACCGAAAGATATTTATTTATAATCTGGATGATTTTGAAGGTTTTGAACTGCAGACATTTCAGTTGGGATTTATTCCTCTGGGATGTTATTTGTATGCCAATTTTAAAAATGTATCACAATTTAAACGGCCTGTAATATCCCAGTCTTTCAGCAAAAGAATCATACAGGAAATCACTAATGAGCTGGAAGATATTACTAAAAAAATAAAATAAAAATACCTATCACAATTAATATAGAATTATGAAAAGATCATTCGTTATCATTGGAGTAATTTTTCTGAGCCTTTCTGCAATATCGTGTGATAAATTGGAGAAAATTAAAGAAAAGCTTTCACAGAATACTGCTCCTAAGCAGGTAAATCCTTTCAGTGTCAATTCAGGAGATCCCAATAGAGATATTATTTCTTTTAACAATAAAATCGTAAAAATGGATGATGCCCATTCAGATTTTATCAAAAACTTCCAGAATTCACTGATTCAGATGGAAGAGTATGTAAAGAATGTAACTGCTAATCCGCAGTTTTCAGGAATCACACCTATTTTCACACCTACAATTATGATGCATGCCCATCAGGAATTGAAAGCTCCTGATGTATTGGGAAAAGATTTTCAGACACTTGTTGATACAATGAAGGATACAATGACTCAATTGGAAACTTTAAAGAAAGAACTAGAAAGCTATAAAGAAGCAGAAGACTGGAAGGATGATCAAGGTAAAAAAGTAACTGAGATGAGTGAAAAAGCTAAAAAGCTAATGCAGGAAAACCGTACTGCTGCCACGGATTTGTTTGCAAAACTTTCTCCCAGAGCAGATAAGGCGGAAATAGAAATCCTTAAAGATCATCCGCTTAAAACACAGATCCTCCAATCCAGAGAAACGATGGAACTGGCTCAGAAGATCATAGATGACTCTTATGATGTAACGGATATCAATGTCTATAAAAATAAATTTTCCCAACAGTATCTGCAGATGGAAAAATTATACAACAGAAATATCAGCGAAAGTATTCCATTATCGGAAAAACAG
Source organism: Chryseobacterium metallicongregator (assembly GCF_031324065.1). Lineage (NCBI taxonomy): Bacteria > Pseudomonadati > Bacteroidota > Flavobacteriia > Flavobacteriales > Weeksellaceae > Chryseobacterium > Chryseobacterium metallicongregator. The sequence goes on along the minus strand of NZ_JAVIXS010000005.1, from coordinate 136,820 downwards.
AAGGAAAGCAGTTATCAGGCATTCAATAATTCTGTTAACGATTTTCTTGGTAAAATGAGAATTGTACAAAGGAGTCTGAATGAAAATAATCAGGAACTGAACAGAGATCTTGATGACCTGGAAAGAGAAGCAGGCTACATCCTTGATCGTTATAACAGTTTTGTAGACTGATTTACCAATAACTAAAACCTGATAGTATGAAAAAAATACTAGGAATTATTTTGATAATAATAGGCTTTTGCCTGGTAGTTGTGATTAAAATAGGACCATCCAGAGAAACTTCCTGGCTGTTTAAATATGGAGAGCTGATTCCTATGCTCGCTGGAGCAGCGATTTTGATTCCCGGATTAATCCTCTATAATAAAAACAGATAGCTATAATCATGAAATTGAACAGCCTTTGTAAGAATATAAGGTGCTGATTTGACAGGATAAAGGTATTTTTACCGCCCATTTTAAAAAAGAAAAGAAGTATGGATTTTGAAATTTTGAAACAGCAGATAGAAGACGCTGCTAAGAAAGCTTTTTTAGAAGTGTATGAAAAGCATGGTGCAGAAGGAATTTACAGCTTTGCACTGTACAGCGATGAGGGAGCAATGACCGTATGTCCTGCAGCCAATACATTGAAAGTAATGGAAAATGCAGAGGAGGAAGATGCTCTTTATTATAAATATGAACCGGCAGAATGGACCTATGAAATGGAAGGAGCCGATAAAGAATTTGATAGCATCTGTACTCAGTTGAGGGCAGAGCTTAGTAAACATGATGACGATGATCAATGGTTTGAGCGTTTTCAGATCAAATTATATTCAACCTGCATTGAAGTACTGGAGAAACTTAAAAATGAGAACTTTTTCACAAAGATTACAGGCAAAGATGTTTTCCTGATTTTCACGGTTTCAGATTATGAGTTTGAACAAAAAGACCTGAAGAATCTTATCATTAGACTGAATGATAATGAATACAAAAATGAATATCTGGACTGGATGGCTACCTGGGGCAATTAAAAGAATGAGGAATTAAAAAAACACTTTAAATATATACGTATGAAGTCCGATAAAATAATTGTCTCAGAAGCCTCTTATACATTACAATCTATATAAAAGCTTTTTAAAGCATTAGACTCAACTCCCAACTAAAATACAAAGAACAATTACATTCATTATGAACAACTATCAATTTTATAAACAAGAAGGAAATCAATACATTTTTAAAAACCAGCCGGTGTTTATTGCGGTGCTCTGCATTATTTTTCTGGTCATTGCAGGGTTAATTTTTAACAGTGTAAGAACCGGTAGCTATATTATTATGGCAGTAGTAGCACTTATTGTAGTCAACTTCTTTACCAAGAAATTTATCATCGATATGGATCGTAAAACGATTACCGGGAAACATACGATTTTTGTTCCGGCAAGAACATATCCTATTGAGAATTTCAGAAATTTTCATGTGGTAGCAACAAAATATATGGGTTTTATTACCACCAATGTAATGCTTTCTGTTTATTTTGAAGTAGATGGTAAAGAAAAACAGCTTACAATAGGCCAGGCGCTTACCCAGAAAGGAATACAGAAAATGGTCAATGAAACAGAGGATATTTTGAACATTAATCATCCTGAAAATGAACATCAGAGACCGCTATAAGTTTGAAGAAAACGGAAGTGAAATCAGCTTTATGCCCAATTACAGTTTCATTCGCACTTTGGTTTGGTGGCTGGCATTGGGAGTCATTGCACTTCCTGTGATCATCTATTATTTTATGGATAAAATGTCCGGAGATCAGTTCAAAATTGCCATGGGATTATGGGTTGTTTATATGATCTACTTCCTGTTTGACCTCTTTTTCAGAATTCCTGTGAAATATATTTTTGATAAATCGGAAAAGTGTATTTACAGAAAACTGTTACTTTCCAAAAAGCTCATGAATTTTGATGAAATGACCTATTTTGTGAATGATGAAAGAGGTGGATATTATTATTCCATCGGTAAAAAGAGAAATCAGTTTGTAAAAAACTACAGAATCAGTAATTATTTTTCAGGTTCAAAAGCTTCCGAGAGAAGACAGGACGAGTATATAAAAGAAATTTTATGTCCTGTTCTCATTGCAGTAGGAATTCCCTTGAGTCAGGAAGAACAATAATAAGCAGGGTAAAAACTAATACGATGAAGAATGAAGGTGTAACCATTCCTCTCTTTTTGACGGGGTGGTTTATACACAATAAAAAAACCCGGCGGTTTCGAAGAAACCGCCGGGTTTTGTCTATATAAAACAGCTTATATTAAGCTAAAATTCTCTTCACAGCTTCTTTTACTGCAGCAGCATCAATTTTATACTTCTTCATAAGCTCTGCTGGTGTTGCAGACTCTCCGAAAGTGTCGTTTACCGCCACAAATTCCTGTCTTGTAGGTCTTTTTCTTGCAAGCATTCCTGCAACAGATTCTCCTAAACCTCCAAGGTAGTTGTGCTCTTCAGCCGTTACAATCTTACCTGTTTTTTCAACAGATTTTAAAATGATCTCTTCATCAAGAGGCTTGATCGTGTGAATGTTGATAACTTCACAAGAAATACCTTCTTTCTCAAGCTCATCAGCAGCTACAAGAGATTCCCAAACAAGGTGTCCTGTTGCAACAATTGTTACATCAGTACCTTCCTGAAGCATAATTCCTTTTCCGATTTCGAAAGGCATATCTTCCGGAATGAAAACAGGAACTACTGGTCTTCCGAATCTTAAATATACAGGACCTTCAAAATCTGCAATCGCTAAGGTAGCAGCTTTTGTCTGGTTGTAGTCACAAGTGTTGATCACGGTCATTCCAGGAAGCATTTTCATCATCCCGATATCTTCAAGAACCTGGTGAGTAGCTCCATCCTCTCCTAAAGTAATACCTGCGTGAGATGCACAGATTTTTACATTTTTGTTAGAATAAGCGATAGACTGACGGATCTGGTCATATACTCTTGAAGTAGAGAAGTTAGCGAAAGTTCCTGTAAAAGGAATTTTTCCTGTAATACTAAGACCAGCTGCAATTCCCATCATGTTTGCTTCTGCAATACCAATCTGAAAGAATCTTTCAGGAGCTTTCTCAATGAATTTCTCCATCTTCAAAGAACCGATAAGGTCTGCGCAAAGTGCTACTACATTAGGATTTTTGTCAGCCAGTTCAGCTAATCCTGCTCCGAATCCTGAACGCGTGTCCTTTTTTTCTGTATATGTATATTTCATTTTTATTTTATTAATCGAGATGTTAAGATATTAGTAGTCAGCCGGAGCTTCTAGGTATAATTGCTTGATTGCTGTTTCCAACTGCTCATTATTAGGAGCTTTACCATGCCAAGCATGAGATCCCATCATATAATCAACACCGTAACCCATTTCTGTATGAAGAAGAATTGCTACCGGTTTTCCTTTTCCAGTTTCTGTTTTTGCTTTCTCAAGGATTGCAATCACAGCTTCAAGATCATTACCATTTTTTTCTTCCAAAACAATCCATCCGAATGCTTCCAATTTAGCATGAAGATTTCCTAAACTTAATACATCATCTGTATCACCATCAATTTGACGACCATTATAGTCGATAGTAGAGATGATATTATCTACTTTTTTGGCAGCTGCATACATCAATGCTTCCCAGATTTGACCTTCCTGAAGCTCACCGTCTCCGTGAAGAGAGTAAACAAGAGATTGATCACCATCCAATTTTTTACCCTGAGCTACTCCAAGCGCTACAGAAAGTCCTTGTCCAAGAGAACCTGAAGCAATTCTGATTCCTGGTAGTCCTTCATGAGTAGTAGGGTGTCCCTGTAATCTTGAATCTAATTTTCTGAAAGTTTTAAGTTCTTCTACAGGGAAGAAACCAAATCTTGCTAAAGTAGAGTAGAATACCGGAGAAATGTGCCCGTTTGATAGATAAAAATGATCTTCATTTTTGCCTTCCATTGTGAAAGGAAGTTTATAGTTCATTACCTTTCCATAAAGTGCTGTAAAGAACTCTGTACAACCTAAGCTACCACCTGGGTGTCCTGAATTTACAGCGTGAACCATTCTTAAAATGTCTCTTCTGATCTGCGTAGTAAGAGTTTTTAACTCTTCGATACTTTTACTCATTATATCTGATTTATTTGCATGCGAATTTACAATTTTTTACCGGCTTATGGAAATGCAAAAATCCGGATATGAAAACCCGGATTTTGACTGAATTGAATATTTTTCTGCTTTTAACAGCCTTCATTGAGATAAACTGAGATTTCTGTCACGATATTATTAACAAATTTAAAGCTTAGTAGTGTTCCTGCCTGACTGTCTTCAATATTAAAATAACCGGAATCTTTAATCGGTTTACCATTGGAATCCCAATCCGGGCGTACACTGAAATTGGCGTAACTTCTATAAGCATTAATCAGATCATCTCTGGTACTTCCTACCCCGATTCCGCTTTTCGTTTTAAATTTTTTACTCGAGGTTGTCATAAAGGTAATGGAAGGAACACTAGGATTAGCTTCATTGATGTAATTGTCAAAAAGATCAATCTGGATCGTCTCCCCATTATACTTCACCCTATTTTTTTTCTCTCCATTTGAGTTGACCAATTTTGTTCCTGCAATTTTTTCTGCTTCAACCTTGGGCATAAAGACTTTAAACGGTCCAATTCTTAAGGTTGATACTTCAAAATTTTCCTGAGCATTCATAAAGTTAAACGTCAATAGAAATGTAAAAATCGCGATAATTTTTTTCGTAGTTTTTTAATTTTTGTTTTTTTTATTTCGATGATTTTAAAAATTAATTTATATCATTCGTGTCAAAGATAATTAAAATACAAAAGTCTATAAAATCAGTTATTTATACAAATAGAAAAAAATGAAAAATATTTATTAACGGTAATGCTTTGTGGTAGCTGGATCATTGGTTTTTTGCTATTAAATATCGCTCTTTTTTGAATTTTAGTTTGTGATAATTAGATTAATTTAACTAATTTTATAATTCAAATAATCTTGAATTATAAACCTTTAACTAATTATTCTTTGGTTTTTAGTCTGAATGTTTGAGTTGATAAAAATTACATACCATTATATATGAAAATTAAACAATTATTTTATCTGGGGATATTTGTGATATCCGTTTCCTCAGGGAAAGCCCAGGATTTTTTTACTGTAATCAGTGAAAGGTCTATCAAAGCAGATCCTAAAAACAGAACAGTGCAGCCGGAAAAGTCATTGACTTATACACTGGATGTAGCGGGAATGAAAAGCTATTTTAATTCAGTTCCTGAACTAAAAGACAATGACCGTAAAGACAATGCTCCAATCATTGTATTGCCAATGCCTGACGGTACGAAAGCAAAATTCAGAATCTGGAAATCTTCAGTGATGGCTCCCGAATTAGCCAGCAAGTTTCCTCAGATTGTCACTTTTACAGGACAGGGAATTGACGACAAATATGCAACCCTAAAACTTGATTTTACAGAACTAGGATTCCATGCACAGATAAAATCTTTGGTAGCAGGTGATTCTTATATTGATCCTTATGCAAAACAGGATGTCAACAATTATATCATTTATAAAAAAAGTGATTTGATTGATAAAAATCCAAAATCCTGCGGAGTGAAGGATGAAGAAGATTCTTCACTAGCAAAAAAAAACGCTCAAAAAACCACAGCTCCAAGCGTAGGAACTCAAATTAGAGTTTTCAGATTTGCAGTGGCTTGTACCCATCAGTATGCAATTGCTGCAACCGGTTCAGCAACACCTACAGTGGCACAGACACTTTCAGCTATTGTAACCTCTGTAAACAGAGTAAATGGGGTATATGAACAGGAAGTTGCTTCAAGATTGGTATTAGTAGGTACTGAAACCAATGTGATCTTTACAAGTGCCGCTACAGATCCTTTTACAGGAAATGACAGTGCCGGAACATTAATTAACGAAAGCCAGACTCAGATTGACTTACTGATAGGAAATGCCAATTATGATATCGGACATACCTTCAGTACCGGAGGCGGTGGATTAGCCGGATTAGGGGTAATCTGTAACAACTCCAATAAAGGAAGAGGAATTACCGGTTCATCTAACCCTGTAGGAGATCCATATGATATTGATTATGTTGCCCATGAAGTTGGACACCAATTTGGAGGCCCGCATACTTTTAATGCAACAACAGGAAGCTGTAGTGGTAACCGTAGTGCAACCAACGCTGTAGAACCAGGCAGTGGAATTACGATTATGGCGTATGCAGGAATTTGTGGAAGTGTAAATAACTTAGCAGCTAACAGTATTCCAACTTTCCATACCAAATCCTACCAGTCTATCACCACAAAAGTTCAGTCAACAACTTGTCAGGTTACTCTTCCAACCAATAATTTCGCTCCTACTGTAAATGCAGGAGGTGATTATACCATCCCTAAGAGTACTCCGTTCAGATTAGAAGGATCTGCTACAGATTTAGATAACAATCCTCTTACTTACAGCTGGGAACAGAATGATGTAGGCCCGGCAAGTGACTGGAATGCACCTACAGGCAATGCTGCTATTTTCAGATCCTATGTGCCGGTAACTGTTCCTTACAGATATTTTCCGAAACTTACTGATGTAATCAACGGTACGGTTTCTAAAGGAGAAGTTAGACCAGCTTATGCAAGAACAATGGAGTTCAGGCTGACGGTAAGAGATAATAATGCGGGTTGTGCGGGGGTAGCCAATGATGATGCAATCATTACCGTTGATGGAAATTCAGGACCTTTTAACGTAACTGCACCTACTACAGCGGTAAACTGGGCTGGTAATTCTACTCAAACAATCACATGGGATGTAGCTAATACTACTGCATTCCCGGTGAATGCTGCTACTGTAAATATTTACCTTTCCACGGACGGCGGGCTTACTTATCCTACGTTGATCCTGGCATCCACTCCGAATGATGGTTCTGAAGCTGTTACCATTCCTAACGTCAATACGACACAGGCAAGAATTATGGTCGCTGCAGAAACAAATGTTTTCTACAACATTAATCCAATCAACTTTACGATTACCCAGACATTGGGAGTGAATGAGATTGCGGCCAATAAAGATGTGTTTGTAGTGTATCCTAATCCAAGCAAAGGACTTCTGAATGTGAAATTTACCAATTCAAATGAAGTGTATGATATTACAGTATATGATGTAAGCGGTAAATTAGTGTTCACTCAGGTCAATAATAAACTGAATCATGATAAAACAGGTACTTTTGACTTGTCTCACCTGGCTACAGGAGATTATCTGATTAAAGTTAAATCTAAGAATACGGAGAAAACCATCAAATGGGTTAAAGAATAATTACTTCATTCCATTGATTAAAAAAAGGCTGTCTTCATTTCGAGGACAGCCTTTTTTATATGATTAAACAACTCTTAAATGTTGTTTGTTTTTTACCAACCACAGACCAATGAAAGTAAGTAATCCGTTTAAAACAATTAGTTCTACACCAATTTTATAATCCGTATAAGTTGTAACTGCCGTATTAATGAAATAAGTCAATACCGGTGCTAAAAGGGTAACTGTAAGAATTGAGTATTTTCTGGAGATCTGGAATTTGGTAAAAATGCCAAAAGCAAAAAGTCCCAGAAGCGGTCCGTAAGTATATCCTGCAATTTCCATGATCAGATAAACGATGGATTTATCATTCAATGCTTTGAAAACCATAATCAGGACGAAGAAAACTACCGTGAAAATCAAATGTACTTTCATACGAAGGCGTTTCTTTTCTTTTTCAGTTTTGGTTTTGTCTTCGTTAAGGTTTAGTAAATCTACACAATATGAACTTGTTACAGCTGTTAAAGCACCATCAGCAGAAGGGAATAAGGCTGAAATTAATCCAATAATGAAAATAACAGAAATAGCCATTGGGAAATATCCCTGAAGTGATAATGCAGGGAAAAGATCATCTCCCATGACATTTTTAATATTTCCTGAAGCATCTTTAAATCCGAAAATATTGGTAACCGTTTCAGCGTTCAGTGTTCCATATTCTGCTCCGTGTTGCAATGCAAAAAGATATAATAATCCTCCCAGGAACAAAAATGCAAGGTTCACAATAAGAAGTGTTCCTGCAAAGGTTAACATGTTTTTCTTTGAATTTTTAAGATTATCTACAGAGATATTTTTCTGCATCATTTCCTGATCCAATCCTGTCATAGCAATGGTGATGAAAATTCCGCCCAGAATCGTTTTCAGGAAAAAGGTTTTGGAATTCGGATCAAAATTTATGAAATGAGTATAGTTTTTCTGTTCAAGAATTGTATAAGCTTCACCAAAAGATAAATTCAGGTTGGATAAGATATAAACAATACAAGCTACAAGACTGATAATCATAAAAGATGTCTGCAGTGTATCTGTAATAACAATGGTTTTTACACCTCCTTCAAAAGTGTACAGAAGTACCATTAATAAAAGAACAAGAGATGTTACCCAAAACGGAACTCCCAATCCTTCAAGTAAAAATATCTGTAAAACATTCACTACCAGGTATAATCTTGCGGTAGCTCCAATGGCTCTTGAAATAATAAAAAAGATCGAACCGATTTTATGTGCTTCCACATTGAATCTTTTCCCCAGATAGGTATAAATAGAAGTCAGATTCATCTTATAATAGAGCGGGAGCAATATTGCAGCAACAATAAAATATCCGATGAAGAACCCGATCACCATCATGTAGTATTCAAAACCTCCGTAAATATATTCGGAACCGGTCATTTTCCCTACAGTTCCCGGAACTGAAATAAAAGTAACCCCGCTTAAGCTGGTTCCTATCATTCCGAATGCTACGAGCCACCATTTACTCTTTTTGTTACCAATAAAAAATGACTGGTTATCAGAATTCCGGCTGGTAAAATAAGAAATTACCAAAAGGCTGATAAAATAGACGAAAACAAATAACAAAAGGATAGTTCCTGGATTCATTCTTGATTTTTAAATTTTAGCAAATATATAAAAAAGATCAGTCGTGAATCATGAATTTGAATCCCTGTTGGTTTCAAAATAAATTGTGATGGTTAATTTACTTGTAAGCAATGATTTCCTTTAAAAATAAAAACCTTCCAGAGATTGCTCTGAAAGGTTTGTATGGTAAGGGAGTTATACCGTGATTAATTCACCAAAACATCCTGAAGTTCTTCACTTTTCTGAAAACTTGCTTTAGCGAAAGGGCAGAGGGGAATAATCTTCTTATCATTTTTTCTGGCAAAATCTACGGCTGCCAGAAGCATTTCCTTGCCTACACCTTTTCCGTTGTAAGCTTCTTCCACCTCAGTGTGGTCAATAATAAATCTTTCTTCTCCGGCCCAGGTATACGTCATCATTCCTGCGCGTCTTCCATCTATGAAAGCTTCAAAACTTCCGTGTTTTTCGTCGTTGTTTTGTTTTACTTCGATCATGTTATGAGAATTTAGTTAGTATTTCTATGTCGTTGGTTAATATTTTATGAACTGGGCATGCATCCGCAATGGTGTGCAGTCTTTTTCGCTGCTCATCATCCAGAATACCTTCAAAGCTGATGTCTCTTTTGAAAACTGCTCTTTTTGTTAATGGAAAATTTTCAAGCTCTACTTCTACATTGATGTTTTCCACATCCCATTCCTTTCTTTCAATATACATTCTCAATGTAGCTGCTGTACAGCTTGCCAGTGATGTGGCCAGAATTTCCATAGGATTAAGGCCTTTATTCTGTCCGCCTTTATCAATCGGTTCATCCGTAATGATTGTATTTTCGCCGGCTGTTACTTCTGTATAATATTTTGTTTTTCCTAAACTTGCTTTTACCGTTACCGCCATTATTTTGCTGTATTGAATTTATAACTTAATGCACCTGATGGGCATAGATCTATCTGATTTTTAAGTTCTTCAGGACTTGCGTTTTCTGCTTTTATCCAAGGTCTTTCTTTAGGGTTATAGACTTTTGGAAGTGTTTTTACACATACAGCCGAGTGGATACACTTTTGAGGCTGCCAGATGACGGTGATGTTACCGTTGGGATATTCGTGTGTTTCCATATCAATTTTCTTTTAATGTTTTTTCGATTCTTCTGTCCGGAATCAGCCATATAAGAGCCACGATATAATAAAAACCTATGGCAATATAAGGATAAAAAAATGAAGTAGCGATTCCCAGGACATAAAATACAATAGAGATATATTCTTTATATTTCGAATGAATAGCTTCCTTTAGCTTTGAATCTTCTCCTTCGCACCTGATAATCAAATGTTCCAGAATGGTGTAAGCAATAGCTGACATAATGAGCCCAATACCATAGACTGCAACAGGATTTTTTGCAAAATTCGTAGTTCCGATCCATTCTGTGGCAACAGGCATCAGAGAAAGCCAGAACAGCAGGTGAAGATTAGCCCAAAGAATGCTACCATTTACTTTCTTTACCGTCTGAAATAAATGATGATGATTGTTCCAATAGATTCCTACATAAATAAAACTGAAAATATAAGCCAGAAACTTAGGAAGAAGAGGTTTGACACTGGCCCAGCTATTCCCTTCAGGTACTTTCAGTTCAAGTACCATAATCGTGATAATAATAGCAAGGACACCATCACTGAATGCCTCCAGTCTTCCTTTATTCATTTACTTTACCTGATTTTTAAAGTTTTGTATCTTCCCTTTAAGATCATTCAGCATATCCGGATTGATAACACCGCTTTCCATATCAAAATTTTCATAAAACTTTGGGAGTGAAAAAGTATCCTTGATATCTGCTGCAAACTGAGGAAAAAAAGTTTTTGCTGTATTCATTACATTTCCGCCTCCGTAACCTCCGGGAGAGGTGCTCATTAAAAGCATGGGTTTATTCTGAAATACTTTTACATTAATTCTTGAAGACCAGTCAAAAACATTTTTAAAGGCTGAACTGTAAGAACGGTTGTGTTCTGCAAGAGAGCAGATGATCACATCACATTCCTCAATCACTTTTAAAAACTGATGCGCTTCATCCGGAAACCCTTTCTTTTCGAGATCCACAGAAAAAACGGGCATCGTGAAATCGTTGAGGTCTATCAGATTGATTTCTTCGTCCTGAAAATCTTTCAGAACAAATTTTACCAGTTCTCTGTTGATGGAGGTGGAAGACGTACTTCCTGCAAATGCTAATATTTTCATGGCTGATAAATCTGGTGTGAAGTTATTTTCTGTTTAAAATAGCCTTAGGCAGCGGAACGTATTCCTTTTCATCGCCAGGAACCAAAGGGAATGCTTCGTGATTCTGGTCATTCCAGTTTACCTTTGCCTGATCGATTAATTCTTTATCAGAGTTAACAAAATTCCAGAATATAAAACGTTCTTCATCGAATGGCTCGCCACCGAAAAGATAAACTGTTCCGTTTTCACTCATCTCAAATTCGCAAAGCTTGGTATCTTTAGCAATCATCAGCTGTTTTGAACCATAAGAGTTTCCGTCTGTGGTTACCGTTCCATCCAGAACATACATGGCTGCTTCTCCATAAAGATCTTTCCCGATGCTAATTTTCTTTGCTTCTTTTGTTTTGATCTCAATGAAAAATAATTTGCTGTGTACCGGAACTGCTGACGTTCTTCCGAATGCTTCACCGGCAATTAATTTATACTGAATACCATCTTTTTCCCAAACCGGAATATCATCCGCTTCAATATGATGAAAAGTAGGCTCAGACTGCTCGAGGTGTTTTGGAAGCCCTACCCAGATCTGAAATCCGTGAAGTCTTTTATCACTGTGTCTTAAATATTCAGGTGTTCTTTCAGAATGTACAACTCCTTTTCCGGCAGTCATCCAGTTGACAGCACCTGGTTTTATTTCGATAGCGCTTCCGATACTGTCTCTGTGGAAAATAGAACCTTCCAACAGGTAAGTTAATGTAGATAAGCCGATATGCGGATGTGGCGGAACATCAAGATTCTGATAATCTTTTAATTCTGAAGGTCCCATGTGGTCAATAAAAACAAAAGGGCCAACGGCTCTTTTTTCACGGAAAGGAAGGAGTCTTCCTACCAGAAAATTTCCGATATCTGCTGCTTTTTCTTCAATAATAAGTCCAATATTTGACATGATGATGTGATACTTTTTAAAATGTTATTTAAATAAATTGATGAGTACTGATGAAGGTTTAAAGTTTGTCATAACCTTCAAATCTCTCATCTACGATACGTTTCCATTCAGGATGTTTCTTAATAAAAGCGAAAACATAAGGACAGAAAGGAAGAAGTTTTTTTCCGCTTTCTTCAATAAAATTCAATGTCTTCTCTACTACCGCAGCCGCTGCGCCAGTTCCGGCTAATTCCGGTTCTGCTTCAGTATGGATCAAAGAAATCTGATGCATGGTTTCACGGTAATCAATAAATGCAAAATGTCCGTTGAATTCTATTTCAAACCTTTTTTCGGCTTTTACAAGAGTTATATTTTCAAATTCTGGTTTCATAATATTTGTACTAAGGGAATCACATTTCCTATAAATGCAGGAAATTGTGTGTTAAGACAATTAAACCTTATAGGTTTTAAAACCTATAAGGTTTGCCATTATATAAAGTTAATAAAAAAGGAATAATCAAAGATTAAGATAAATTTAAATCTTTTAATCTTCCAGATATCCGAATTTTCCGGTATTATAATCCTCGAAAGCCTGCATGATTTCTTCTCTGGAATTCATCACAAAAGGTCCGTGAGGATAAATAGGTTCGTTGATAGGCTCGCCACTGATAATTAAAATAACTGCATCTTCTTTTGTTTCGATGGTGAATGTTTCACCTTCATTTTTAAATAATACAAAATGATCTGATTTAGCGGTTTCTTCTCCATTAATGATTATACTTCCTTCAATCACCAAAGCAGCCGTATTGAAATGAGCGGGGAAATTAAATTCTGCTTTTCCTCCAGCTTTAAGTTTGGCATTCATCATATGAACCGGAGTGAAAGTACTGGCAGGTCCTTTGTGACCATCATATTCTCCGGCAATTACTTCTATAAAACCATTTTCACCCAGATCCACTCGTTCCATTTTGGAATTTTCTATAGCCTGGTATTTTGGGCAGCTCATTTTATCCTTCGCAGGGAGATTTACCCAAAGCTGAACCATCTGAAAGATTCCTCCTTTTTTTGCCCATTCGGTTTCATGGTATTCTTTATGAAGAACTCCTTTAGCAGCAGTCATCCACTGAACATCACCTTCTCCGATCACACCGCCACCGCCAGCGCTGTCATGGTGCTCTACTTTTCCGCTATATGCTATGGTTACTGTTTCAAAACCTCTGTGCGGATGTACACCAACCCCTCTTGGGGTATCTGATCCGTTGAAATGAAATTTTGAATTGTAATCCAGCATAATGAACGGATCCATTCTTTTCATATCCAATCCAGGTACTCCCGGAATGAAATTGTGAACCCTGAATCCATCACCTACAAAGTGCGCAGGTTTTGGAGATACTACGATTTCTATTTTTTTGGTTGCCATCACATTGTTGATTTATGTAAACAAAATTACCATTGTTATATGCGAAAAGCATTGATCTGTGTTAAGTTCGTAGGAAGGGGTGAAGCTGTGATCAGATCTATTTAATCTTCCTTCGACTTCATATTCTTTCCATCCGAAATATGCAGTCTTCTAAACACGAATCCGGATAAAATTGTTAATATTCCTACGGTGAGAAAGGTTAATCGAAAAGCATTGTGGATTTCTCCTTTAATAAGATCTGTATTTTCAAATAGCTTTAACACAATAAGTCCGAAGGCAATTCCGAAACCGATGGCCAATTGTTGATTAACGGAGATTAATGAGTTTCCGCTGCTGGTCTGGAAATTTCGAAGATCAGCGATTGAAATCGTGTTCATGGACGTGAATTGTATAGAGTTGAAAAAACCTAATACAGCGATGATGGGAACAAACCAATAGAGAGAAGTGTGAATGTTAGGTATGGCAAGAAGGCATATTAATGTTCCGATGATGAATGTGTTCACCATTAAAGTCTGACGATAACCATACTTATCTAAAATTTTAATGACAGAGGATTTCCCGAAGATAGCCGTTAAAGCCATAGGAGCAATGATCCATCCTGAAGTGACTGCAGATTGTTTGTAGGCGATCTGAATCATCAATGGAAGCAATAACGGAACGGAGCTGATTCCTAATCTGGTAGCTAGATTTCCTACAATACCTACCCTGAAAGTTCTTACCTGAAACAAGTTTAAAGGAAAAATAGGATGTCCTCCCTTTTTTGCATGTTTGTAATAATAATAAAGGAATAAGAAACCAAGGATAAAGACTACAAGGACCGGCGTAATATTCTGCATATCTCCGAAAAGTTCCAGGGAAACGGAAAGTAGGAGTGAGGCCGCTGCAAAGATCAGGAAACCTTTTAAATCAAAATCAACATCATCGGATTTATAATCGGGCATGAATTTTAATCCTAAAAGAATTCCCAGCACTCCAATCGGAATATTGATAAGGAATATCCAGTGCCATGAAAGATAATCTACCATATAACCTCCTACCAATGGACCGAGTACAGGTCCGATAAGAGCAGGAATGATGGCAAAGTTCATTGCTTTGAGCAGTTCACTTTTATCAAATGTTTTGATAAGTGCCAGTTTTCCGACAGGGGTCATCAAGCTTCCTCCAACTCCCTGGACGACTCTCGAAATAACGAGATGGGTAAGATTTTGAGACATAGAACAAAACAGTGAGCCTAAGCTGAATAGCACTAATGAAAAAATAAATACTTTTTTTGTCCCAAACCGGTCTGCCAGAAATCCACTGGCAGGCATAAAAACCGCTAACGTCAGAACATAACTGATGATGGCATTCTGCATATTAAGCGGAGACTCTTTCAGATCTTTTGCAATAGAGGGCAGGGAAGTGTTCAGAATGGTAGAATCCAGCATCTGCATGAAAATAGCAGTGGCCAGAATTAAGGGAAGGATTTTCTTTATGGATGTCTTTTGTGGGTTTGCTTCTGTCATTTTGTATAGGCTGGACATAGAAAACATCCAGGCTTATTTTTATTTGAAGAACTTGCTTGCTTTAAGCGGTCTGATCCTTAGATCATGAAATCCATATAAAATTAAAAAAGTCCTGCGAGATTTCACAGGACTTTTTGATTTATTTTCTAGGTTTTTCTACTCCTTTCCATTCATCACCAGCTTTTCTATACTGGCTTAAGGTGAAAGTTTTGAAATCCTTTGTTTTATATTCGATATTATCGGTATTCTGCTCGAACGGCATGATGTAGTAGTATTCAATGTCCGTTTTATCAGATTTGTTTCCTTTTTTTACAGAAGGAACATATTTTGAGAATTTATAGCTTGGAAGATATTGTTTCAATCTTGTGTAGAAAGCTTTGTCTTCTTTTTCGCTAGGGATGATATCTACAATATTCAGATCATCTTTTTTCTTGTCAATCCAAAGATAATAGGTTTTTTCTTCTCCTATATTTCTGTTGAATGAGTTGAAAGCAAATAATTCTTTTGGTACAAGTTCCTTGATTTTCTCCGGATCTACTTTAGTATAATACTGACCTTTTGAAGGATCTACATACGTTTCAAGGTTATACATTAAAACAGAATTGTTCTCGAATTTTTTATTTTTAAAATATTGATTTAATGATAATTCTGCAGTTGCTCTCAGTTCTTTACCTCTTGCGTCCAGTTTTTTTGTCGGATTTTGTGGGTTTACATATTTTACAAATTCATATAAAACAACAGGTTTAATGTCTTTAAGGTGAGGATAAGTTTTCAGTTGCTCTGCCTTTACAAGCCAATAGAATTGTTGATAATAGTCATCCTTATCTTGGTCTTTCACACTCTTATAAGCCAAAGCAAGCTTCTTTGAATTCAGATATTTGCCATATTTTCCTTGTCCAAAAGCAAAACTTATGGCTAATAAGGCAAATAAAACAGTAAGGTTTCTTCTCATTTTTTTATAATTGATATTTTCGTTTTCCAAATATAATTATTTATTAGATATTATTTTGGATTGTGAGTTAAATTATGCCATATTGTTATTGTTAATTCAAGAAAAAATCCTGTATTGCTACAGGATTGATAAATTATAACTGAGAGAGTTATATGTTTGAATGAAAAAAATATATATTTCAATTAGTGAATTATTAAATAAACGCTATGGTCGCAAGGTTATATTCATTTTGTATACTTCGTTCGCGAGAGCACTTCGTTCAGCTATGATATCGTTTGTCTGTTGCTGAGTGAAACGCCATTGCGATCGTTTTTAAATATTAGAAATATCTTAGTGTACTCCGCGCTAAAATATCCCGAAACCCGAAACAGATTCACTAGCGCAGCGGATTGACGATTGACAATTCATCAAATACCTCTCTAATACGAAGTCTCATGTACTTTCACGGCTCTTCCGCTTGGATCATTCATTTTTTTAAATGCTTCATCCCATTCCAGAGCAATAGGAGTGGAGCAGGCAACAGATGGAACCGATGGAACGGTAGCTGCTGCAGTTTCACTTGGGAAATGTTCTTCAAAAATAGTTCTGTATCGGTATTCTTCTTTGTTCTGTGGAGTGTTTAGCGGGAATCTGAATCTTGCATTCGTCATCATTTCATCCGTAACTTCTTTTTCAGCCACTTCTTTTAAAGTATCGATCCATGAATAGCCTACACCATCCGAGAACTGTTCTTTTTGTCTCCAGACAATAGAATCTGGAAGCAAGTCTTCAAAAGCTTTTCTCAATACCCATTTTTCAATTTTCCCTTCAGCAGTGTTGATCATTTTATCCTGAGGGTTAATGGTCATGGCAATATCCATGAATTCTTTATCAAGGAAAGGAACTCTTCCTTCAATTCCCCAGCTCATCAGTGCCTTGTTGGCTCTTAAACAGTCATAAAGGTGAAGTTTGCCCAGTTTTCTTACAGTTTCATCGTGGAATTCTTTTGCGTTAGGAGCTTTATGGAAGTATAAGTAACCACCGAACAATTCATCGGAACCTTCTCCTGAAAGAACCATTTTAATCCCCATAGATTTGATAACTCTAGCCAAAAGATACATCGGAGTGGATGCTCTGATAGTGGTTACATCATAGGTTTCAAGGTGATAAATGACGTCACGTACAGCATCTAGTCCTTCCTGAACGGTAAAGTTAACTTCATGGTGAACAGATCCGATGTGCTCTGCTGCCTTTTGTGCAGCTGCAAGATCAGGAGAACCCACAAGTCCTACTGCAAAACTATGAAGTCTCGGATACCATGCTTCCTGCGTGTCGCCACTTTCAATTCTCTGGCGGGCAAATTTTGCAGTGATTGCTGAAATAACAGATGAATCTAATCCTCCTGAAAGAAGAACACCATAAGGAACATCGCTCATCAGTTGTCTGTGGACAGCATCTTCGAGACCTTTTCTCAGTTTTGAGATATCGGTTTCATTTTCCTTTACATGATCAAAGCTGTCCCATTCTCTTGTGTACCATTGCTGAAGTTCTGTTCCGTCCGGACTGTACATCAAATGTCCTGGTAAGAAGGTTTCTATTTTTTTACAGATTCCTTCGAGAGCTTTTAATTCTGACGCAACATAGTAGTTTCCGTTTTTATCCCAACCCTGATAAAGTGGGCAGATTCCCATATGATCGCGGGCAATAAGATAAATGTCGTTTTCTGTGTCGTATAATGCGAATGCAAAAATTCCGTTAAGTTTCTCTACGAAATCTTTTCCGTATTTTCTGTAAAGGGCAAGGATCACCTCACAGTCGGACTGAGTCTGAAACTCATAATCCGGAAATTCTTCTTTAAGTTCTCTATGATTATAGATTTCTCCGTTCACCGCTAATACTACTTTTCCATCTTTAGTAAATAGAGGCTGTTTTCCAGAAGTAGGATCTACAATGGCAAGTCTTTCGTGAGAAAAAATTACTTTCTCGTCCTGAAAAACTCCGCTCCAATCCGGTCCTCTGTGACGGATTTTTTTTGACATTTCCAATACCTGAGGTCTTAATACTTCAGTTTTTTGCTTGGCGTCGAATAAACATACAATTCCACACATGATTTTTATTATTTATGGAACAAAAGTAGAAGGGATGTTTATAAATAACAATAAAAAATATTTAAAAACGAAAATTTTTAATTAATTAATGTTTTAAAGTTGAAAATTTTAACTATTTCTTGAAATTGACATGTTTTTGATTAATTTTTTTCGTTGAGCCGAAATTGATGTGATTTCCATACGAAATAAAAATGACATATTTATTAATCTATGGTAATTAATTATATGAATTTTACCCCTTACTTTGTGGCTCGAAATAATTTTTTTTCATCATTTGTGTTTTTACCTTCTTGCAATTCTCATGCAAGAAGGTTTTGTTTTTATTGTACTCCCAGTAACGTTCCTGAAACATTCCATGAGCTGAAACTTGTTCCTTCTGTAGGTCCCTGCGGAATTTTTACCTGTATAGTGTGTTTACCTGCTTTCAAATCTCCCAGAGGGATAAAATTAGGATTGGTAACCGTTCCCGGACACCAGTTTGATCTGCTGAGGTCTGAGGATGAAAGCCCGTCCTGGAAATTTCCGGAAGCCGGATTGTATAAACGATACGAGCCGCAATCTGTTCTCCATGGAATAAATGAAAATACAGCATTTCCATCCATGAATATAGAATTGGCTTTTGGAACGAATTCATCGCCATTTTCCCAACCGCCGTGTCCTGTTGTGGTATATCTTAGCTGTGCATTTTTCAGATCTTTATCCAAAGTAAAAGAAACAAGAAGGCCTTTATCCTGATTGAACATGGTAGAGTAGTCCTGTCCTGCCATTTCCATAATATTTAAAGTATTAAACAAAGGAATAGCTGTATTGTTCTTATTTACGGTCTGATCACTGCTATGAATTGTAATATCAAGGCTTACTTTATGACCTCCTTTATCATAATTGCCGATAAAGGTACCTACCCAAAGTTCTTTTCCTGATAAAGCAGGTTTCAATTCTGTGATATCCTGTCGGTAAGGGCTGATGGTCTGCCAGTCTTTTCCTTTAAGCTGGATATGATTGAATTTCTGGATGCCAAAAGCAGTAAAGAATCTCATCATTTCCATAGCAGGGCTATAATTGTCGGTAGTGGTTACTCCGTAATATTGCTTTCCATTTCCGTTTTCGTAGAGAGGAAGTGTTTTTGCTCCCTTTTCCAGGCCGTCAAAAAAAGATTTTTCTTTGTCCTGCGGAATGAAAAATACAGTTCCGGTTCTGTCATAAGCATCTCCGTTAGACTGTTGTTTCAGTTCTACAAAAATATTTTCTCCTTCTGTAATGGCAGGGAATTTTATTTTTTTAAGAATGATGGTTCCGTTGGCGTATCTCTTGATCTGGTCATCAGATTTTGAAGCGTCAGAGAAGTTGATGGTTTCATTTTCAAAAATATTCAGTGTGGTAAACCTGCTTTTCCAAAGCAGATCTTTATATCCCAGCTGATCGGTTGTCTGTATGTTTCCTTTTACAATGCTTTCAATCCCGGTATTTTTGATTTTTTTGATTGATCCGGCTGTAACTAAAGAATTTTTGTTTCTTTCTACTTCCAGAACTAATCCTAAATTCTGTCCTAAAACAGAAGGCCCCCCTTTAAGTTTTAAATCATTGGTGTACCAGACTTCAATGGTATTTGAATTGACCTTTGTAACCGCTTTTTTACAGTTATATCCTAAGATCTTTTTTGTTTCATTGGTAAGTTCAAAATTCTGTTTTCCAACAGACTCTGTATCTGATGCTGAAATAATGGCTTCCGGTTTTAAAAATGCATAAGAAACAATCGTATTAGACGGCTTTTCTACCTTAGTAATCTCATAAGGATAACTGCTTTTTTGTTCTTTGATGGTACTGTTAAGAATGAAATTTTCCTTCTCATTGACCCAAACGATGATAGGAGGCTGATCCGTTGATACCTTTCCGTTATAAGAACTGGTGTACTGAATTTCATACGTCTGTGCAGAAAACAGACAGTATACGAAAACAGCCACAAAATTGAAAACGATTCTTGTATGCATAAATAATTGAGTTTGTTGCAAAAGTATTCCAAACTTTCTACAGCATCAAACCGGTTTTAATCTATACAGTTAGTAGACAATGGGATTGAAATGTTACAAAAATTGTTACATTTTTTTCTGGTAGGTTTTAAAACAAAAAAAACTACTCCGGAAAATAGAGTAGTTTAATGTATTGTTTGTTGGATTTGGATTAAGAAACTCTCTCAATCAAAGCCATATAGAATCCGTCATACCCTTCGCTAGGCATTACTTTTTCATCTTTAATCATCTTGAATCCAGGATTGTTTTTGATGAACTCATCTACCTGAAGGTTGTTTTCAGATGGAAGGATAGAACAGGTAGCATATACCATTTTTCCTCCTTTTTTAAGCATTTTAGAATAGTCCTGAAGAATTTGTTGTTGTTCCTTTTTAATTCTGTCTATAAAGTCCTGATCAATTTTCCACTTACTGTCCGGGTTTCTTTTCAAAACTCCAAGACCTGAACATGGTGCATCAATCAGAAGTCTGTCAGCTTTTTCATGAAGACGTTTGATCACTTTGTTGTCAGAGATCATACGGGTTTCAATATTGTGCGCTCCCGCTCTTTTGGCACGACGCTTCAGCTCGGCAAGCTTCCATTCGAAGATATCTAATGCTACAATCTGACCTTTGTTTTTCATTAATGCAGCCAGGTGAAGTGTTTTTCCACCAGCACCAGCACATGCATCTACTACTCTTTGTCCTTCTTTTACGTCAAGGAAATACCCGATTTTCTGAGAAGAAGCATCCTGAACTTCAAATAATCCTTCTTTGAAAGCCGTGGTAAGGAAAACATTTTTCTTTTCTTCCAGCTGAACAGCATCAGGATAATTTTTAATAGGGTAAGAAACAACACCCTCATCAGAAAGGTCGGAAATAAGTTCTTTCGTTGTTGTTCTTAAAGAGTTTGCTCTTAAAACTGTAGGAGCCTGCTCATTCAAAGCAGCCATTTCTTTTTCCCAATTGGCACCTATTTCTTTTTCAAGAGTTTCAGCCAGCCATTCAGGAATAGAGTGTTCTATTGCTTTTGTAGGAACAGTGTTCTTTTTAAGTTTGGTAAGAATATCGGCGATTTTGATTCCGTCAAATTCTTCGAATTTTTTATAATTGGTTTTACTCCAAAGTAAATACGCAATAATCAATTTGTAGATATTGTTGGGTTTCACACCTTCACCCATATAGTATTCAAGGCGTTTTTTCCAACGGATAATATTGTAAAAAATTTCAGAAACAACGGCTCTGTCCTGGCTTCCCCATTTTCTGTTTGCTTTCAAAAGTCTTTCGATAACTTTATCGGCATATTTGTTTTTCTCAAAAAATGTCTCCTGTAAGGCATCGTGAATTCCGATTGCCAAGTTTCTGTGAATAAGTTCCATAAATTTGCTTCGCTGTTTGAATCTGCAAAAATACGACTTTTAATTGAGAGTTGAAGATTGAGTTGATAGGTTTGGGAATTGGAGGAGTTCAGAGTGGGGAAGTAATGCGATCTGATCTAATATTATTGATGTAAAGTCAATCTCTTTATTGATTTTTTAAGTGGTAGAAATACATTTTAATGCTGAATTTGTAAAGATTTTCCGAATATTTATATTTTTTATTTGTTGACAATAGCCTTTCACTTTAAAAACAAATACACCTATGTTTTTGCTTAATGAAAAATATTTGCTGACAAAATATACACTGTTCATTACTATACCTTATTTTCTTTGTAGCAAGTTTATTTAATTTGCACTAATTCACTATGTCGTGTTATATTAATATGCGCTTATTATCTACTATACTGAACTTTATCTCTTGACTTCAACCTCTAAAAATTTCTACCTTTGCAAAAAATAAGAATATGAGTGATACAATACTTTGTCCAAAATGCAGCTCCGAGTTTACCTATCCGAGCGATAATATGATGGTATGTTCCCAATGTTTCTATGAATGGGATCCGGCAGAAGTAGCTGCTGAAGCTGCCAATGAAGGAAAAATTCTGGACTCCAACGGAAATGAACTTCAGGATGGAGATTCTGTAGTGGTAGTAAAAGATCTTCCGGTAAAAGGAGCACCAAAACCGGTAAAAGCAGGGACTAAAGTGAAAAATATTCGTCTGAGACCAGGAAGTGATCACAACATTGACTGTAAAATTGATGGTTTTGGAGCAATGGCTCTTAAATCAGAATTTGTAAAGAAAGCGTAAGAAAACTCCGTTTTTTTATGCCTAAAAATAAGAAAAGGAAAAAATTGGACAGTGTAATCTTTCGAAAGACTTAATTGCAAGATTGCTAATGTCCGTCTGGAAGGCAGAAAGAGAATTAACCAAAAATTTCCTTATACTTTAGAAATACAAATGTAAGAAAAAGTTTCATATACAGATTCTTATGTTTGTATTTTTTTTGTTGATAAGTGTAAGTAAATGTATAAGTTATGCAACGAATATTGAAAGTTTAAACGGGCTCATAGGGAAAGGTCTGTTTCACTTTTAGGGTTAAGAGTTTTCGCTTAAATAAACGAAACATTTATGGTTCCTGAAATTTTCTCATCCGTATACACAACAAGTTCCTTTTCTTTTGCTCTTAATTTATTCCAGTAATAATTTCCTGCAAATCTGCTTTCAAGAACTTCGGCTTCGAGACCGGTTTCTGTAATTTTGATTTCTTTAGGATAATAAGAGAACTTTTGAAGCTGGAAATCTTCCGCTTCAGCCTCACTGAAAATATTCACTTCTCCAAATAATTTAGCAACATAAGAGTTGTAAGGATTTCTATAGGTTTCTTCCGGGCTGTCATTTTGAATCAGTCTTCCGTCCTGCAGAATAACAATCTGATCCAGCCATGGCATGATGTCCTGAAGTTCATGAGTGGAAATAATCAGAGAAACGCCATGTTGTTTTACATATCTGAAAAGCCTTTCCCTCAGTTCAATTTTTCTCGGAAAATCCAGATTACTGAATGGTTCATCTAAAATAAGAAGCTTGGGAAGTACAGATAATGCTCTGGCAATAGCGACTCTTTGCTGTTGTCCACCGCTTAGGTATTTTGGAAGTACATTCGCAAATTCCTGAAGCCCTACCACCTCAAGAAGCTCTGTTACGGTTTCTTTTTTTTGTTTTAAATTGATATTAGAAATAAATTTTCCTACGTTTTCAGCAACGGTAGCATAGGGCATAAGATCAAAATTCTGTGCTACAAATTTCATTTCAGCTTCTCCCGGAACAAGATTTCCTTTCGGTCCCAAAAGCTTTGTTCCGTTAAAAATAATCTCTCCGCTTTCCCAATCCAAAAGACCATAAATAAGGTTAAGGAGAGTAGATTTTCCACATCCGCTTTCACCGGCAAGAGCTATAATTCTGTTTTCTTCAAACCTTAGGTTAAGGTTCTGAAACAGGGGATTTTCTTTGTTGTGAGAGAAAAATAAATTGTTTATTTCTAATAGCATATTACAAATGTAAGGTTTTTATGAAAACATAATTTTTTTTATTATATTAGCGGAACTAATAAAAATAAATCAAAAATGAGAAAAAAGCTGTTTTCATTAGCTATTCCTGCATTATTTATCGCCGCTGTAATGGTTTCTTGTAAAAAAGACAAACCACTTACCAGTGAAAGTAATGAGGTGACGACTACTAAAGAAGGTAGTCAGTTCACTTTGGATACGCTAAACAGTAAGGTTGAATGGAAGGGATATAAAGTATTTAAATCTGAGAATACAAGTCATTTTGGAACAATCAGGTTTGAAAGTGGAGATGTGACGGTGAAAGACGGAAAACTGGAAAGCGGAAAATTCGTTGCTGATATGAACTCTTTAACTTCTGTGGATCTGAAAAACAGCCCGGAAGATTTAGGAAAATTAAATGGCCACCTGAAGAGCGGAGATTTCTTTGAAGTTGAAAAATTCCCAACAGCTTCTTATGAGATTACAAAGGTTACTCCGGCTACAGAAGGTGATTACAATACTCTTTTAGATGGTAATTTAACGATTAAAGGAATTACAAAACCTGTTCAGTTTAAAGCTAATGTTTCTGTGAAAGATGGAGAGGTAAGTGTAGCTACTGAACCGAAAGATATCAAGAGAGAAGAGTTTGGAGTGAAGTTCCAGGCTCCGGCTGAAAACGGCGTGATTAAAGACGAGGTAACTCTTCAGATCAGCGTTAAAGCTTTAGAAAAGAAATAATTTTTTTATTTAAGTGAAATAAGTGATTGAAGTCTGCCTCCCGAAAAAGAGGCAGATTTTTTTTTGACGGACTTATTATTCAACTTAAAATCGTATTTTTGCAAAACATTTTGAAAGGGTAAAACAATGATAGAAAAGATAGAAGAATTACTGGTCGAAGTAAATGGCTTCAATGCTACCTCTAAGGAAGATATCGAAAACTTCCGAATCAAGTACAATGGTAAAAAAGGGGTTCTTAATGATTTTTTTGAAAAATTTAAAGAAGTTCCTAACGACCAAAAGAAAGAATTCGGACAAAAGATCAATACTTTAAAACAGGCAGTTGCTGTAAAACTGGAGGATTTGAAAAATGCTTCAGCATCTTCTGTTGTAGTTGAAAAAGAAGACCTTACTAGACCTGCTTTTCCATTGGAATTGGGGTCAAGACATCCGATCAATCTGGTAAAAAACAGAATTATTGAAATCTTCAAATCGATTGGCTTTGCTGTGGCAGATGGTCCAGAGATTGAAGATGACTGGCATAACTTTACTGCGCTTAACCTTCCGGAATACCATCCGGCAAGAGATATGCAGGATACATTCTTCATTGAACAGAATCCTGATATTCTTTTAAGAACGCATACTTCTTCCGTACAGACCCGTTATATGGAAGAAAATCAGCCGCCAATCAGAATTTTATCTCCTGGAAGAGTGTTCAGAAATGAAGCGATCTCTTCACGTTCTCACTGTATTTTCCATCAGATTGAAGGATTATATATTGATGAGAATGTAAGCTTTGCAGATTTAAAGCAAACGATTCAGTTCTTTACCACTGAGCTTTTCGGAAAATCTAAAATCAGAATGAGACCTTCTTTCTTCCCGTTCACAGAGCCAAGTGCTGAAATTGATGTGTATTGGGGATTAAACTCTGAAACAGACTACAGAATCACGAAAGGAACAGGATGGCTGGAGATTATGGGATGTGGAATGGTAGACCCTGCCGTACTGAAAAATGTGAATATCGATTCTGAGAAATATTCAGGATATGCATTCGGAATGGGTATCGAAAGAATTACCATGCTTCTTTACCAGATGAGTGACATCAGAATGTTCTTCGAAAATGATATCAGAACACTGGAACAGTTCAAAACACTATAAAAAATCAAACCTCCGGAGCTCCGGAGGTTTTTTGTTTTTAATTACTGACCTAAGAAACAAAACGTAATTAAAAACTGATCTTATTGAAAATTTACACGTGTCTGTTTCTTATGCCCATACTTCGGTTCGAATCCGCTAGAGACCTCAAATGAAGTATTGACATGCTGCAGCTCTCTGTCTGCCTCTATTATAAAGACAATCAATGTTAACCTTCTATTACATTAAACATAAAAAAAACCTGTCTCAAAAATCAAATTATTTGACTTTTGAGACAGGCTTTATCTTTAAAACTGATGATTGTTATTTGCTAAACTTTAAAGGATATTTTACATTCTTGTAATCATCGATACTTGCTTTCAGTGATCCTACTGCAAGCTCTGCTTTCAATAACATAGGAACGTGGTTAGCATCATTGGAAACCCACATGGTTACGCCTTCTTTTTCTTTGAATACTCTTCCGCTCTTTACCGATGGAATAATCTTTAAACAGTTGATGGTACCAAATTTTGTCTTTAAATTTTCTGTTCCTGTTACTTTCAGCTGAAAAGGAAACATTTCATCATCAATCCATACATTCATATTAATGATAGTTCCCACTTTCAATTCATCCGGGCTTTTACTTCTTAAATAATAAAAGCAGGAAAGCATGTCCTGAACACCTTTTACTGATTTTAAAACCTTTGAACCATTGGCCGTAGTCTTTTTATCAGTTAATATTAAAGTATTATTATCGTGATTAAAAACGGTTTCAAAATGCTGGCGGTAGCTTCCTTCACGTACATTTCTGACATAAAAGCTTGGTAATCCCGTCTGTGTATTGATAAAGCTTTCATATAAATCTTCTACTTTGAAGAATGCTTTTACAGCACCTGTGGTTTGTCCTGTTCCTTTTACATAAAGATGAGGAACCCCTTTATAAGTGGTTTGCTTTGTAGTAAGGTTAGCAGTTCCTGCATTAAGGAAGCCGTAATGGATTCTTAGAGTAATAGATTCGCCGTCCGCGATATTATCAATCTGGGCTGTGCCAAAAAAGAATATTAATAATGCAAAAAGGATTGAAATTTTCTTCATAACAAGACATTTACAAAAACATTGCCAAATTTAAAATCTTAATTGATAGATATTTGACAAATCTCAGGTTTTTATTTAGAATCAATTAAATATGCTTCGCATTAAAATTAGTAAATTTGCAGCTACATGTATAATTAAATTATCTTAAAGATTATGATAACCACTGATATATTGATCATAGGTGCGGGACCTACAGGACTTTTTGCAGTTTTTGAAGCTGGTTTATTAAAAATGAAGTGTCATATTATTGATGCGCTTCCACAGCCGGGAGGGCAATTGGCAGAACTTTATCCTAAAAAACCGATCTTCGATATCCCAGGTTATCCTTCTGTGAATGCTGGAGAATTGGTGGATAATTTGATGGAGCAGATCAAACAGTTTCAGCCTGGATTTACTTTAGGAGAGACCGCTGTTTCTTATACAAAAGTAGACGATGAGTGGTTTGAAGTGATCACAAATAAAGGAACGGTTCACAGATGTAAAGCGATTGCCATTGCAGGTGGATTAGGAACTTTTGAACCTAGAAAACCTACTTTTGATAATCTTGCTGATTATGAAGAAAAAGGGCTTGAATATTTCGTGAAAGAGCCTGAGCATTTCAGAAACAAAAAAGTAGTAATTGCCGGAGGTGGAGATTCTGCTTTGGACTGGAGTGTTTTCCTTTCAAACGTTGCAAGTGAAGTGACTTTGATCCACAGAAGAAATGAGTTCAGAGGAGCTTTGGATTCTGTAGAGAAAGTTCAGGATCTGAAAAACCAGGGAAAAATAAAGTTAATTACACCTGCAGAAGTTACCGGTATTAAAGGTGACGGAAAAGTAGAAGCGATCACTGTAGAAGTAGAAGGGCAGGAAGCTTACGATATTGAAACAGATTATTTCATTCCTTTATTCGGATTGACTCCAAAATTAGGTGAGATCGGAAACTGGGGATTGAATATCGAGAAAAATGCAATTGTTGTGAACAATGCTCTTGATTATCAAACAAACATTGATGGAATCTACGCAATTGGTGATATCAATACATATCCTGGAAAACTGAAGTTGATCCTTTGTGGTTTCCACGAAGCTACTTTAATGTGTCAGAGTGTTTATAACAGACTCAATCCTGGTAAAAAATTCGTATTAAAATATACAACGGTAAGCGGTGTAGACGGATTTGACGGAAGCCGTAAAGAAGCAGAGAAGGCAGTTGTGAAAAAAATTGACTAATTTTGCAGAATTATGTCAGACGTTAATATTAAAATCACCGACAGAGAAGGTGTAACCCACGATGTCGTAGCTCCTACGGATATGTCCATGAACTTAATGGAAATTATCCGTTCCTATGAATTGGCAGAAGAAGGTACTATTGGTGTATGCGGAGGAATGGCGATGTGTGCTTCATGCCAGGTATATGTAATTAATGATCCCGGTTTGGAACCGATGGGAGATGAAGAAGATGCCATGCTGGCTGAAGCTTTCCATGTGAAAGACAACAGCAGATTAGGATGCCAGTTACATATTGCCGATGCCATGGAAGGGCTCGAAGTGGAAATTGCTCCTTATCCTTAGAAAATATTTTTTAATCTTAATAAGAAACCCGTCCGAATTTTTCGGACGGGTTTTGTTTTTATATTTATTTCGGAGAACATATATACTCGTGTCTGATTAGAGTGTCTTCTTTGATAATTTCAAAATGACTTTCCCCTTCATTCTTTATAAAGTAATCTCCAGGGTCTATTTCATTTTTATAGGAAACCCACCATTGGCCATCTTCAGAACATTCGCAAGGTTGAATGCTTTCAGGAATTGTTCCTTTTAGCTTAAGAGATCTTATACCTTCAATACTTTCGACCCTAATTTTACATTTTTGCTTCCTGACTCTTTCCATCGCAGTCTTACAATCTTCCTTAGAATAAAAAGAAAGTGCAGGAACAATAATGAATATAGTTACAAATACTGTAGCAACGCCAAGCATTTCTTTATTAACGTTGTAGTTATTCATATGAAAATTTATAACCGTTATATTTCCTCTTTAGAAATCCACTTCCCAACCGTAGGAGCCTGATAATTTCTCATCTTTTCCAGCAGATCATGAATAGTATTGCTGATCAAAAGCATATCTCTGTTCACTTGCTTTAAGAATCCTTTATCTACCATGGTTTGAACCAGCTTGATCAGATCATCATAAAATCCGTCAATATTCAAAATTCCGATCGGTTTTTTGTGAAGCCCAAGTTGTGCCCATGTAATCATCTCGAAAAACTCTTCCAGCGTTCCGTAGCCACCGGGAAGAACGATAACCCCATCACAAAGTTCATTCATTTTGGTTTTTCTTTCGTGCATCGTTTCCACGATGATAAGTTCTGTCAGATTTTTATGAGCTATTTCTTTGGATTGTAAAAAGTGGGGAAGGACTCCAATGACATTACCTCCTTCTGCCAATGCTCCATCAGCGATGGTTCCCATCAATCCGACATCTGCACCGCCATATATAAGCTGTATACCTTGTTGAGCTAAAGTTTGTCCCAATAAAAATGCCTGTTCTTTGTAAATGTCATGCGAACCAAAGCTTGAGCCGCAGAATACAGTGATACTTTTCATTGTTTAAGTTTTTTTATGGTTTAGATGCTTCGACAAGCTCAGCATGACATCTCTAATACTAACTGTTTTTTTTAGAGTTGAATTTTTAACAGCACCATGCTGAGCCTGTCGAAGCATTTTTATTTCAATTAAAACTAAAAATATCCAAAATCATAAGACTTTGGATATTCAATATACTCATTTTACTATTCTATTTCTGAGGAATATTTGCTAAAATATCTTTTAGGAAACTCCAGAATTTCTGAGTTGAAGGGATATTTGCTTTTTCATCAGGAGAGTGAGCTCCTCTGATCGTGGGTCCAAAGCTTACCATTTCCATTTCAGGATAGTTAGCTCCGATGATTCCACATTCAAGACCTGCGTGGCAAGCCACAACATGAGGTTTCTCTTTGAACTTCTCAGTATAAAGCTTCTCCATCAACTGTACAATCTCAGAACCTGGTTTTGGCTTCCATCCAGGGTAAGAACCACTGAATTCAATATTCATTCCAGCTAATTCTGCAACAGATTTCAATTGCTCTGCTACTGAATATTTAGAAGAATCTACAGAAGATCTTGTAAGGTTTAAAATCTTAAGTTCTCCACCTTTCAATTCTACTCTGGCTACGTTGTTGGAAGCTTCTACAAGATCAGCTACATCCGGGCTCATTCTGTATACTCCGTTATGAAGAGCTTTTAAAGTAAGAATCACTTTTTTAGAATCTCCTTCTGAAATAGCTTTGTCAGAAGAGGTAGAGTTCTCAATATTGATTTGAAGTCCCGGTTCTACCGTAGCAAATTCTTCTAAGATATCTTTTTTAAGGGCAGTTATATTCTCAATAAATTCCTGAGCATTTCTCACAGAAATTAGAGCAACACCTTCTCTTGGAATGGCATTTCTCAACCCTCCGCTGTCGATAGAAACCAATTCAATATTCTGATTTTCTAAACCGCTGTAAAGAAGTCTTCCCAAAATAATATTGGCGTTTCCGAAACCTTTATGAATATCCATTCCGGAGTGTCCACCCTGAAGTCCTTTTACTTCAATTCTTACAATTTGTCCTTTTGAAGCTTCTGTAGCATAAGTTTGAGTGATCGTCACATCTACACCTCCTGCACAGCCGATATCGATTTCATCGTCCTCTTCAGTATCAAGGTTTAATAGAATCTGTCCTGTCAGCTGTCCTGGTTTTAATCCTAAAGCACCGGTCATTCCTGTCTCCTCATCAATCGTGAAAAGAGCTTCCAATGCAGGGTGTGGAATATCTGAACTTTCAAGAATAGACATGATGGTAGCTACTCCTAAACCATTATCAGCTCCTAAAGTAGTTCCTTTTGCCTTCACCCAGTCACCATCAATTTCCATTTTAATTCCTTCCGTTTCAAAATCGAAATTAACGTCATTGTTTTTCTGGCAAACCATATCAAGGTGCGATTGAAGCACAATCGATTTACGGTTTTCCATTCCTGCAGTGGCAGGTTTCTTAATAATAACGTTTCCTACTTCATCTACCGTAGTTTCCAGGTCTAAATTTTCACCAAATCCTTTGATAAAAGCGATTACTTTCTCTTCTTTTTTTGAAGGTCTTGGAACAGCATTTAATTTGGAGAAATTTTTCCAGATAATCTGCGGTTCTATATTAGATAATTCCATTGAATTTTATTTTTCTCAAATTTACGAAATAAAAAATGCTTCTGTTGAGTTACAGAAGCATTTTTGTATGATTTTACTTTTATTAACAACCACACTCTCCATAGATCGGAGTGGTAAATGTAGTTCCGTCTGGTTTCTCTATAGTCAGAGTTCCTTCAAACAGTAAAGCTTCTTCGCCTTTTATTTTTTTACCTTTTACAGAAATTTTATAATCGTCATTTTCTATTTCCTTGGTAAGCAATTCATCTACTTCCATATCACTTGATGAAATAAGATTCATGGCCAGTCTTTTGCCATCCAGCATCATATAAGCTGTTTTTCCGGCATCATCAGCGTAGATGTATCTTTCATTTTCAAAATCAGTTTTGCTTGCAGCAAAATAGCAGGAACATTCTTTGATTTCTTTTGGAAACGGAATGGTTCCCACCAGAATATTTCCTGAAGACGGACCAATAGAGGCAGTATCTTTTGTAACATGCAAAGAATCGGCAGGAGCAGAACCTGAAACTGTTTCTTTTTCCTTTTTACAGGCTACCAATAGAAATGTGGAAAATAAAATGATTAAATATTTCATGTGTTTGTGGTTTTATTATTTGTTTATCCTCTTGCTCTTTCAAGAAGTGTCATCATTAATAAAGAAAGGATTACCAAGCTTTCTTCCTCATCATCAATGTCAATCAGTCTATCCAGCTGGAATCTTCTTCCAAAGAATGAAGGCATTTTTTTCAGTTTAAAATAAGCCTTTCCGTCAATACCTGTTACAGTATACGATGGATTAAGGAAATACCCTGTAAACATTCCTATGATGGGAAGTTCTCCTACAAAGCTGTCCCAGAATCTTACCCATGCACTGTCTTCCTGAATTTTAAACTTAGGCTGATCGTGTGCATCCAGAATATCATAGCTTGCTTTCCAGATAGAACGCATTCCCTTTCTCGCCAGTCTACCGAAGTTTTTATTATCGATAAGATCATTCAAAGAATAAGAAGCATTAAAATCAATCCATTGATTCGCTCTGATTCTGAAAAGTTCTTTAGACTTGCTTTCATCATTAAAAACGATAACATCTTCTTTCAACTTGAACATTTTCTGACGAACATATGCTACATAATTTCCGTTTTTGTCAGTAATGTTGAAGTCTCCTGCTAAAGTAGTGATTTTGAATTTGAAATCCAGAGGATAATTAAGGTTGTTAAGTACCATGTCAGTTTATTTTTTTCATATTTAATTTAAGCCGCAAATATAGAGGTTTTTTCCAGAGTTCTCAGCGATGGGAGAAATTTAAAATATCATAATGGGACATTGTATTGCGCATGCTTTGATTAAAAATAAACGCTATGTCCGCAAGGTTGATATGTACTTTTATCTATTTCGATCGCAAAGGCACTTCGTTCAGCCAGGATATCCGCTTTGTCTATTGGTGAGTGAAATGCTTTTGCGAGCCTTTTTTAGCCATTAGATATCTTAGCGGAATTCGCCGTTAGAGTCTATTTAACGCAGCGTTTGCAAGGTTTGTTTACCGGATTTGTATGTTTTGTTCACAAAGGCACTTCGTTCAGTCAGGATATCTGCTTCGTATATTGCTGAGTGGAACGCCCTTGCGATCGTTTTTTAAGAACTATAAAAATTCCTTAGCGAACACTGCGCTAAAATTTATTCATGTTGTATGAAAATTCATAAGCAAAGCGAATTGACGATTCATAATTCACTATCAATTATCAACTTTAATCCTTATTTTTGTATCTATGGATTACCCTAGTAAAGTATTGGCAAAAGCAGTAGATGAGATTTCGGGATTGCCTGGGATTGGAAGAAAAACGGCTTTGAGGTTAGCACTCCATTTGTTGAAGCAGCCCAATTCCAGAGCTGTAAGTCTTGGAAACTCCCTGATTAACCTTGTCAATGAAATAAAATACTGTAAAGAATGTCACAATTTTTCAGATTTTGACATTTGCGAAATATGCAGCAATGAAAAGAGAAATGGTGAACTGATCTGTATCGTTGAAGATGTACGTGATGTAATTGCTATTGAAAATACAGGGAAGTACACAGGGAAATATCTGATTCTGGGAGGGAAAATCTCTCCGATGGAAGGAGTAGGGCCAGGACAGTTAAATATCCCAAGCATCGAAAAGAAACTGAATGACGGAAAGGTAAAGGAATTTATTTTTGCGTTGAGCGCCACCATGGAAGGAGATACCACCGCGTATTATATTTATAAGAAATTTAAAAATTTCAATGTGAATTTTTCAAGCATTGCAAGAGGAATTTCAGTAGGGGACGAATTGGAATATGCGGATGAAATTTCTTTAGGAAGATCTATTATCAACAGGTTGCCGTACAACGAAAAGGATTAATATGAAGCTGTCTGTTATTATTGTTAATTATAATGTTACCCAATTGCTCAGAAGCTGTCTCCTGTCTCTTCAGAAATACGTACAGGAGATAGAATATGAAGTTATTGTCATTGATAATGCTTCTACGGATAGTTCCTGGGGAGATCTTATTCCGGAATTTCCCAATGTACATTTTATATCATCTGCAACAAATGGTGGTTTTGCAAAAGCGAATAACCATGGTGTTCAAACTGCCAAAGGAGAATATATATTGCTTTTAAATCCCGATACGGAGTTGGAAGGGTTCTATATGAAAGAATTGCTGGATTTTGCAGATGCTCAGCCTTCATTCGGATGTCTGGGAGTGAGAATGCATGATGCAGAAGGGAATTTCCTTCCTGAAAGCAAACGTTCGGTTCCGGATATGTTCAATTCGTTTGAAAAGCTGTTTACCAATTTTAAAAAAAACAATTCGAAATCTTATTACAGAAATGATATAGATGAAAATGCAATTGCAGAGGTGGATGTGATCACCGGAGCATTTTTATTGGCCAAAAAAGAGGTCTATGAAAAAATAGGAGGATTGGATGAAGCTTATTTTATGTATGGAGAAGATATTGATCTCTGCTATACATTTTTAAGAAATGGATATCATAATTTCTATTATGGAAAAGTTTCTATCCTTCACCATAAAGGAGAAAGTACCATCAAAGATGAAGTCTATCTCAACAGATTTTATGGAGCCATGCAGATCTTTATTGATAAATATTATAAAGGATCTAAGCCTATGCAATACTCATTTTTAAAGGCAGGATTAAAACTTCGGCATCAGATTGAAAAGATCAAATTAAAATAAAAAAGCAACTCAATTTGAGTTGCTTTTGTTTTTATGTAAGATGATATTCTTCTTATTTTGCCGGAGCTACAGGAGTCTGTGCCGGAGTTGTTGTAGAAGAAGCAGGAGCTGACTGTTTAGCAGGAGCTTCTTTCTTAGCAGGTTGTTGTGCAGGAAGTGCCTGAGATGGTTTACCTGTGATAACAACGCTTAAAAGGATAAGAACGATGATAGTTCCGCCTAGAGTCCATGTTGCTTTTTCCATGAAATCATTGGTTCTCTGTACTCCAAACTGTGCAGATGATGCACCTCCGAATGTACTGGAAAGGCCTCCTCCTTTTGGGTTTTGTGCCATAACGATAATTACCAATAAAACACTGGCAACCATAACAAGAACCATTAGTAGTGTAAATATAGTATCCATTAATTCTTATATCTTTTTGAATGGGCAAATTTAATCTTTTTTTACTGAATGACAAAAAAAGATGTCGCCAAATGTTGATAAAAATAAAAACGGCAACAATTGTTGCCGTTTTTTCTATAAAAATAGGATGTTCTTATTTAAAATCAGCATCTGTAGCCTTATTGATCTCATAAGACTTTACTGTCATCGTCATGTCCATTCCCATTTGACTTACAGAGATGGTGTAAGGCATTTTCACTCCGTTTACATCTTTGTAATTAGAGAATGTTGTTGGGATAGTCATTTCCTGACCTTTAGCTTTTACTTTTTTAGTTTCTCCGGTTTTTAATCCCGTTGCAACACTGTAGTAATAGGTTGTATCTCCACCTTTAATAGCATAAGAATCTTCACCTCCGATTTTCTCAATTCCGCCTAATGTATAATCAGCAGATTTTGCAAAACCTAATTCTTCGAAAAGCTCAGGATTCTTTTGTTTTTCAGCAATTTCTTCCGGAGTGATATCAACTCTTTGTCCCATTTGCATAGAATAACCGGTTTTTCCATCGAAAACCTGCTTCTGAACAACCTGTCCCATTGCTGTTACAGTGGTAAGTTCCTTTCCACCTTGTGCTTTAACGATTTTAAAATCGATGTTCTGTCCTTGCATAGACATTGAAGCGTTGGTAGTATAAGAAGTGATCTTTGCCAGATTAGCTTTTCCTCCGATAGCATTGATGTATTTATCAACTACAGAAGCTACCGTTACGCTAGCATCCACTTTTTGTACAGTTGGTTTTGCAACAGGGTTAGCTTCTTTATCGAAATATTTTACAGGGTAACCTAATTTTTCCAATCCTTCAGAAATGTCAGATGCTTTACCAGCAATGAAAATTCTGCTTTGGTTTGGTAAAATAGTAGCTTTTACAGCATTGGAAACATCTGCTGCAGTTACTTTATCGATAGATTTTAAGTAATTGGTATAGAAATCAGCAGGCAGATCCTGAACTTTTTGGTTCAAAGCAAATCTTGCGATAGTAGCTGGCTGTTCCAAAGACATAATGAAAGATCCTTTCAGCTTAGCTTTAGCATTGGCTAATTCTTCCGGTTTTACTGTAGAAATAGCGTTAAGTTCATTCATGAATTCTTTAACAGCTTTGTCTGTAACTTCGTTTCTTACGCTTGCACTTGCAGAGAATTGTGGAGAATATTTGCTGGCAACCATACTTGAGTAAGCACCATAGGTAAATCCGTTTTTCTCACGAAGGTTCATGAAAAGTCTTGCTTCACCACCACCACCAAGGATATAGTTTGCGATTGTTGCAGGGAAGTAGTTGGCATCTTTCATTTTCAGGGTGTTCAGGTTGTTTAATGAAACAACAGACTGTACAGCTGAAGGAACATCTACTACATTGATTTCTGTTTTAGCAACATTCGAAGCAGGTTCTAACTGTGCAATAGGTGTGTTCGCTTTTTTCCAGCCATTGAAAGCTTTTTCAATCAAAGGTTTAACCTGGTCAAACTTTACGTCTCCAACAATTACTAAATAAGCATTATCCGGAGCGTAGTATTTTTTATAAATGTTTTGTACGTCAGCTAACTGAATTTTGTTGATAGATTCAACAGTTTCAAATTCTCCTCTTGAAGTATTTTTTCCATACATCAAAGCGTTAGAAACTCTTTCTGCAATAGAAGAAGCATTTTTTTCTTCGGATTTTAATCCTTCGATTGCTCTTTCTTTAGAGTTTTGAATTTCTTCAGCAGAGAATTTAGGATTAATCATAGCATCAGCCATTAAACCTAAAACTTCAGGGAAATATTTTGAAAGTGAATTGGCAGATGCACCACCTGAAGAGAAATTAAGGTTTGCTCCAAGGTAGTCTACTTTTTTATTGAAATCATCTTTGCTGATGTTGGTCGTTCCGTTTTCGAACTGTTCAGCCATAATCTCGCTTACTCCGGTTACTGCTCCTTCGTTGTATGGAGGTCTGTCCATAGAAAGACTTGCGCTTACTCTTGGTAATTTGTTGTTTTCAACAACCATTACTGTTAGGCCGTTGCTTAGCTGGAAAGTTTTTGGCTTCGCAATGTTAATCGCAGGAGTAGGTCCCGGTTTCGGCATTGCATTAAGATCTATTTTTTGTGCTGAAACCATTCCTGTAAAGAAAAACGCTGCAGCTATATATGTTAATTGCTTTTTCATTTGTAAAAATTTAATTTTTAATAATCATGTTATCACCTAAAAAGTTGAATGATTACTTTTTCTCAGGTACGTAATTGATGATTATTCTTTGGTTGGAATTAAGATACTTTTTAGCTGCATTTTGAAGATCCTGTCTGGTGATAGATCTGTAAATGTCGATTTCTTTGTTGATCAAATTCGTGTCACCCATCAATACGTGGTTGGTTGCCAATGAAGCCGCAATTCCCTGAATGCTTGAATTAGCATTTACAAACTGGTTTTCGTATTGGTTTTGAAGTTTTTGATAATCTTCTTCAGAAATCAGAGTAGTTTGTACTTTTTTGATTTCAGCATCAATGTCAGTCTGTAAAGTCTGTTTTGTAGTCTGTCCCATTGGAATCGCGAAGAAGGCAAAAATACTGTAGTCTTCAAGCCCTTGGTTGAAAGCAGCTACCTGAAGTGCTTTTTTATCCTGGTCAACTAATTTTTTATATAAAACTGAAGATTTGCCGTTGCTCAGATAAGAAGAAAGCATATCCAACACATAAGCATCTTTTTCTTTGTTAGCCGGAGTTCTGTACGCGAATACATACGCCGGAAGTTGAATGTTCGGATCCGTAGCAGTAACTTCTTTTTCCTGTGTGATAGGAGCATCTTTCGGGAAATCTTTTGGATAAAGTGTTCCTTTTGGAATTCCACCATAATAGGTTTCGATCCATTTCTTGGTTTGCTCAGGTTTAATGTCTCCTGCAACCACTAAAGTAGCGTTATTCGGAACGTAATACTTTTTGTAGAATGCCTGGAATTCCTCCAGTTTCGCTGAGTTCAAATCTTCCATAGAACCAATTGTTGGCCAGTTGTATGGGTGATTGGTAAATAAGTTTTTCTGAATAGTAGTGAAAAGATTTCCGTAAGGCTGGTTATCCATTCTTAATCTTTTCTCTTCTTTTACAACCTCTCTCTGTGTATCTACACCAATCTGGTTGATAACAGCGTGACGCATTCTTTCCGCTTCCATCCAAAGTCCAAGCTGTTCGTTATTGGAAGGGAACGTTTCGTAATAATAAGTTCTGTCATTGGTAGTGTTGGCGTTGTTTTGCCCTCCGTTTGAAGAAACGATTTTAAACCAGTCTCCTCTCTTGATGTTAGGAGTTCCTTCGAATAAAAGGTGTTCAAAGAAGTGAGCAAAACCTGTTCTGCCTTTTACTTCATCTTTTGCACCTACGTGGTACATTACACCTGTTGTTACAACCGGTGCTGAGTTATCCTGATGAAGAATTACGTGAAGACCATTGGGAAGGTCATACTCTTCGAATTTGATTTGCTGTGCGTTCAGCATTAGCCCGAAGAAAGCTACGGCAGCAGCAGAAAGAAGTCGCTTTTTCATAAAATTTAGAAATTGTTTATCAATTAGTATGAAAAGTGAATTAAATGTTACAAAATGTATATAAATATATGTTTGAAGAAGGGAAATGTCAGAAAATAATAACTCATTTTTTTTAATGAGCTTGTATTTTAACGCAAGGTTCGCTAAGAAATTATATAATTTTTTAAGAACGATCGCAAAGGCGTTTTACTCAGCAATAGTTGAAAGCCGATATCCTGGCTGAACGAAGTGCCTTTGCGAACAAAAGATATATTATAAAATTAATCATTAGCCTTGCGAACATTCGCATTTAATTTATAATTATAGTTAATATATATGTGCTTAAGACTCAAAGCCGAATACTTCAAATCGCTAAGTTCTATATGAAAGTTTGAATTCTGCTCTGAATACATTAATTTTGTGTTCCCAAAATTTTTTTGCTGTATGGACTATTTGAAAGGACTCAACGAATCACAATATGAAGCCGTTACCTCTTTACAAGGACCCTTGATGGTGCTTGCCGGAGCAGGTTCCGGGAAAACGCGTGTATTGACCATGCGTATTGCCCATTTAATTCACAATGGAATAGATCCTTTCAATATCCTGGCGCTTACCTTTACCAATAAAGCGGCACGTGAAATGAAAGACCGTATCGCGAAAGTAGTAGGAGACAGCAATGCAAGAAGTCTTTGGATGGGTACATTTCACTCGGTTTTTGCAAGAATTCTGAGAATTGAAGCTCATTATCTTGGATATCCTTCCAATTTTACCATTTATGATCAGCAGGATGCCCTGAATGTGATTAAAAAAGTTCTGAAGGATATGAATATTGATGCAGATCTTTATAAACCTAAAAAAGTTCAGGCAAGAATTTCAACCTATAAGAATAACCTGATTACGGTAAAAGCTTATTTCAACAATCCTGAACTGATGGAAGCGGATGAAAAAGCAAATATGAAATTCATCGGACAGATTTACCAGAAATATGTGGATCAGTGCTTCAGAAACGGATCTATGGATTTTGATGACCTGTTGTTGAAAACCAATGAACTATTAACCCGTTTCCCGGAAGTACTGGCAAAATATCAGGACAGATTCCGATACATCATGGTAGATGAGTACCAGGATACCAACCACTCTCAGTATCTTATTGTGAAAGCTTTGGCTTCAAAATTTGAGAATATCTGTGTGGTAGGAGATGATGCACAGTCTATTTATTCTTTCCGTGGAGCCAATATCTACAACATCCTAAACTTTAAAAAAGATTATACAGATGCCAAAACAGTATCGCTGGAGCAGAATTACCGTTCCACACAGAATATTGTAAATGCGGCAAATGTTGTTATCGCTAAAAATCTGCAGCAGTTTAAGAAAAATGTATTCAGTGATAATGAAGAAGGAGATAAGATTAAAATATACCGATCTCTTTCCGATGCTGATGAGGCCAATTTCGTTGCAGGAAATATCTGGGAACTTCGTAACCGTGACCAGAGAAAGTACAGCGATTTTGCTATTTTATACAGAACCAACTCTCAGACGCGTGCTTTTGAAGATGCGCTGAGACGTAAAAATATTCCGTACAAAGTATATGGAGGTCTTTCTTTCTATCAAAGAAAAGAAGTAAAAGACCTTATTGGATACCTTCGTCTTCTGATCAATGAAAATGATTCTGAGGCGTTGATGAGGATTATCAATTATCCTGCAAGAGGAATTGGAGAAACGACGCAGAATAAACTGATTGTTTTTGCTGATGCCCACAATATTGCGGTTTCAAAAGTATTGGAGAATCTTCCGATGTATGCTCCTCAGTTAGGTTTGAACAATGGTGTTTTAAACAAACTGAACGACTTTTGGTCTATGATCAAAGCTTTTCAGGTATTGCTGAAAACAGAAACGGCTTACAGTGTGGCTATGGAAGTAGCAAAACGAAGCGGCTTAATCAAGTTTTTAAAAGATGATCAGACTCCGGAAGGGATTTCCAGAGTAGAAAACGTACAGGAATTAATGAACTCTATGCAGGGATTCATTGAAGAGCAGATGCAGCTTGAAGATGGAGATCCAAGTCTTTCCAACTTCCTTGAAAATATTGCACTTTCTGCAGATACTCAGGATAAAGAACTGGAAGAAGATATGGTTTCTTTGATGACAATTCACCTTTCAAAAGGACTGGAGTTCCCGGTGGTTCACCTGGTAGGACTTGAAGAAAATCTTTTCCCCAGCTTTATGAGTTCGGCAACCAGAGAAGATCTGGAAGAAGAGAGAAGATTATTCTATGTGGCATTGACAAGAGCAGAAAAGCAAGCCTTTTTCTCTTATGCTGTTTCCCGTTTTCAATGGGGGAAAATTACGGATGCAGAACCTTCAAGATTCTTAAGTGAAATTGATGATGAATATATTGAATTCCTTAATCCGGCATTGGAAAAAAGGTTTATCAATAATTCAGGGGTGAAATCCAATATCTTTGATGAGCATCCTTCAGAAATGAAATCTTTCAAAAAGGTTGAAAAGAAAACCATTGACAGAGGAGATACTTCGAAACCAGTTCCTGAAGTCAGAAAACTGAAGCCCGTGAGCACAGCTAAAATTATCAATCCTAGCGGAGCTTCTTCTCAGGATATTGAAGTAGGAGATAAAGTGAGACACGACCGTTTTGGAATAGGAGAAGTTACTTTCCTGGACGGAACAGATCCTCAGAATATCAAAGCAAAAGTAGTTTTCATGCATGAAGGAGAGAAAAATCTGATCCTGAAATATGCTAAACTGACTAAGATTTAATTTCAGAACAAAACAATATAAAACGAACGGATTCAATTTTTGGATCCGTTTTTTATTTAAACGCGAAGTTCGCAATGTTGCTATCACACTATGTATATTTTTTCGTTCGCGAAGGCGTTGCACTTAGCAAAGTAACCTGCATTGCTGAACGGAGTGCCCTTGCGATCGTCAGAATAATAAATAATATATTTCTTAGCGTGCATGGCATTTTTAATATTTACTTTGGATTTAACTTTCTATAAAACAATGTTTTTATGAATGTTTCCTTAATTTATCATAACTTTAAATGAGGGATAGAAAGAAACGATAATAGTTTTTTACAAAAACAAAGTCTATCTGTTTTGTAGACTAATAAATAAATTTTACATTTGCACCTTGTAAAAACATAAATGTTAATCAAATTCTAAACTATGAATAATAAGAAAACTATTCTTTCGGCCTCAGTTTTATTTTTCCTCGGTGTGTTTACTTACGGACAGGAAAAAGACAGTATAAAAGCACATAAAGACACCATAAAAACCAATAATGTAGAAGAAGTTGTAGTACTGGGTTCAAGAGCCGGTGCCAGATCTAAAGTAGACAGCCCTGTTCCTGTAGATGTATTCAATGTAAAAGAATCTTCAATTATCCTTCCACAGACGAATATCGGGCAAATTCTAAATGCGGTTGCTCCTTCATTTACTTCTACCATTCAAACGAATTCAGATGGAACAGACCATTTGGATCCTGCGCAGCTGAGAGGTTTGGGACCGGATCAGGTTTTGGTTTTGGTGAATGGTAAAAGAAGACATACTTCAGCATTGGTGAACGTTAACGGAACACCCGGAAGAGGTACGGTAGGAACTGATTTGAATGCTATTCCATCTTTCGCTTTAAACAGAATTGAAGTATTAAGAGACGGAGCTGCCGCACAATATGGATCTGATGCCATTGCCGGAGTAATCAATCTTGATCTGAAAAGAGATACGGGAAAATTGGCAGGACAAATAAGTTATGGTGGAAATCTTACTCCAACTGCTAATGACCATACCGGAGATTTTGACGGTCAGAATATTCAGCTGGATTTAAACTATGGGAATAAAATCGGAACCAAAGGAGGTTTCTTTAATATCACCTGGTCTTCACAATTCAGAAACCCAACGTACAGAGCAGGAACAGAAAGCGGAACTCTTTATAATGCTTACAATGCTATTGAGCAAAGAGCACTGAATGATGGTGTAAACCTTTCATCTTTGTTTACCAATATCAATAATACTCCAAATTCGCAGCAAATTATCAACTATATTCATCAATATGCCCAGGGAGTAAATTATTTTAACAGCAGCCAGCTGGCAGCCATTCAGGGAGCTTCTACCATTCAGGATATTAAAGATTCTCAGGGAAATGTACTCCAAAAGGGTCTTCAATCCTTATTAAACTTCGATGTTACAGATCAGGAATTGGCTTACCGAGGGCAGACCAGAAAAGACTTTAATATGCAGGTAGGTCAATCTAAACTGAATAACCATCAGCTTTTTGTGAACGCAGAGATTCCTGTAAGTGATAACTGGAAAGTATATACTTTTGGTGGATACAGTTTAAGACACGGAACTTCCGGCGGATTTTACAGAAGACCAAGAGAAAGCAGAACTTTTACAGGATTATATCCTAATGGTTACCTTCCACAGATCGGGACCGATATTCAGGATATCTCATTAGCTGCAGGAATCAAAGGAAAATGGGAAGGCTGGAATATTGATTTCAGTAATACCTACGGGCAGAATTCATTCACCTATAACATTCAGAATACAGGAAATACTTCTTTACGTTTTGCTTCACCAAGAGAATTTAATGCCGGTGGACTGCGATTTTCTCAGAATACCATCAATTTAGATTTCTCTAAAAAATATGACGTATGGGAAGGAATCAACGTAGCGTTTGGAGCTGAGCACCGTTATGAGAATTTTAAAATTACTCAGGGGGAGCAAGCTTCTTATGCAACCTATGATGTTTCAGGAAACGTATGGAACGGAAATTCTGTGAGACCTACAGATTTCTTTGGTGCATCGCTTCCGGGAGGATCGCAGGTATTTAACGGGTTTAAGCCTGAAAATGCGGTGGATAAAAACAGACAGTCAGTAGCAGCGTATGCAGATATTGAATTCAACTTTACCAACTGGTTATTGGTGGATGCTGCAGCCAGATATGAAAACTATTCGGATTTCGGGTCTACATTCAATTATAAACTGGCTTCAAGAATCAAGGTAGCGCCTAATTTCAATGTGAGATTTGCAGGTTCTACCGGATTCAGAGCACCATCTATCCACCAGATTTATTATAATGTAACGTCTACATTGTTTACGAATAATCAACTTCTGGAAGTAGGAACCTTTAGTAATGATTCTCAACTTGCAGGATTGCTGGATATGCCAAAACTGAAGCAGGAAACATCAAAATCAGCAAGCGTAGGATTTACGTACAGAATTCCTTCGGCTAGTCTTACCTTTACAGCAGACGGATATTTCACGAGAATTGATAACCGTATTATTCTTACCGATCAGTTTCTGAAAGCAAACGTTCCTCAAAAAGCGCAGGAAGCTTACGACCAGCTTGGAATTAATGCTGCGCAGTTCTTTACGAATGCTATTGATACAGAAACAAAAGGGTTAGATGTAGTGATTTCACACAATGCCAGATTCTCAGGATTTAAGTTGGATAACAACTTTGCGATTAACCTTAATAAAACAAAACAGGTTGGTGATATCCATTCTGCAGGGCTTCTGCAGTCGCCACAATTGGAGAAGGTATATTTCTCTGAAAAATCAAGAGTGTATCTGGAAGAAGCCGTACCGAGAGTGAAAGCCAGTCTTTCTCATACGCTTTCCTGGAAGGGGGCAAGTTTATATTTGAGAAATACCTATTTCGGGAAAGTAACAGGCGCTGATATTATTGATGTGAACGGAGACGGAATTATTGATTTTAATGAACACCAACAGATCGGAGATAAGATCATTACGGACTTATCTGCAGCTTATCAGTTTACTAAAAATGTAGGATTGACGTTAGGAGTAAACAATTTGTTTGATATCTATCCAACGAAAAACCTTACTGCTTCTACCAATAATGACCAATTTATCTATTCTCGTTCCACTTCACAGTTTGGACAGAATGGAAGATATGTTTTTGCAAGACTTAATTTCAATTTTTAAATAAAACAAAAGATAATGCTTATAAAAAAACAGTTCAGAAATCCTGAACTGTTTTTCTTTATTATTTAGGAACCTTATCTTTCTACCAGTTCTTTCACGGGTTCACCATAATGATCAATTTCAGTGGTGTTGATTTTAAGGAGCTGATACCACTTGATGAAAGCTCCTATAAATACAATAAGCATAAGAATCATTGCTGTTGCTGCTAAAACTGCAAGTAAATACTGTCCTTTTGGAATATAAATAGCTGTTACCTGAATATAGCCCGCCCAGAATGTAATTCCAGCCATGAAAACGCCGGGAATAGCCGAACATAAAGCATATTTTCCTCTGTTCATTCTGATCAGCATCGTTGTACAGACGATAAGTCCACAAGCTGCCAAGAGCTGATTACTGATTCCGAATAATGGCCAGATACTGTTTACATTTCCGGTATACACCAGATATCCCCATGCAAAAGTGAAAAGAAGACTGCTGATAATAATCCCCGGAATCCAGTTTTTATCATTAAATTTTGGAACAACAGATCCAAGCATTTCCTGTAAAAAGAATCTACCCACTCTTGTTCCTGCATCAATGGCAGTAAGAATAAATACTGCTTCAAACATAATCGCAAAATTATACCAATAAGCCGTCAGCTGATCCATATACGGGATTTTATTAAAGATATGAGCCATTCCTACAGCCAGAGATACTGCACCTCCGGTTCTTCCGTAAAGATCAATACCTATTTTTTGTGAATAATAATCTATATCTACTCCGTGCAGGGAAGGATGTGCTGCCAGAAATGAATCATAGGCTTCTTTGGGAGTGTTGATGGCAAAATAATCACCTGGCATCAGCGTACATGCTGCAATAAGTGCCATCAATGCCACAAAACCTTCTACAAGCATTGCTCCGTAACCTACAAAAAGAATTTCTCTTTCTTTATTCAACATTTTTGGAGTGGTTCCCGTCGCAATCACAGCATGAAATCCGGAAATCGCTCCACAAGCAATCACAATGAAAATAAAAGGAAGGACCGGACCGCCAATAATAGGGCCGCCTCCATTCACAAAAGCTGTAATCGCAGGCATCTGTATCGTAGGATGAATAACAATTACCCCGATAGCCAGCATAATAATAGTTCCGATCTTTAAATAGGTTGAAAGATAATCTCTAGGAACTAAAAGAAGCCAAACCGGTAATACAGACGCAATAAAACCATAGAGAGGA
Organism: Chryseobacterium metallicongregator; assembly: GCF_031324065.1. Lineage (NCBI taxonomy): Bacteria > Pseudomonadati > Bacteroidota > Flavobacteriia > Flavobacteriales > Weeksellaceae > Chryseobacterium > Chryseobacterium metallicongregator. Next base: position 91,941 of record NZ_JAVIXS010000005.1, on the reverse strand, counting down.
ATCGCTATAGAAATCGTTTTAATATCCCAGGAAAATAAACCATTCATCGTAGGATTCTGCATCAAAGTATGTCCCCCGATAATCCCAGCAATCAGAAGAATCCCCCCGAGAATACTTGCAAAAAGTACACTGTTCTTTTTATATCGCATAATCAGTCCCATAATGATGGCAATGGGCATAGTAATCACAACGGTAAAAAGAGACCATGAAGCTTCGTGCATGGCGTTGATACAGGCCAATGATAAACCTGCCAATGTAAGAATCAGAATGAAAAGGATAGCAAAACCTGCCACCGTACCCGTAGCCTTTCCAATTTCTTTGGAAGCAATCGTTGCAAGACTTTGCCCTTTATGTCTCACAGAAGCAAAAAGAACAATCATATCATGTACTCCGCCTCCCAGTACGCATCCTATCAATATCCATAAAGCACCGGGAAGATATCCGAACTGTGCAGCAAGAACAGGCCCTACCAAAGGTCCGGCAGCAGCAATAGCAGCAAAGTGATGTCCGAAAAGTACATTTTTATTGGTCGCAACATAATCTTTACCATCTGCAAATTCCACGGCAGGGGTGGTATTCTGGTCATTGAGTCGGAGGACTTTATTGGCAATAAAAATACCATAGAAACGGTAAGCTATCGCAAAAATAAGAACAGATACAAATATGAGAGTAAGCGCATTGATATTGTTTAAAGATTCCATATTGCTTATTTTTGTTGATGAATAATTAATTTATTGGCGTTTTTGTTGTTAATAATTTAAACAATAGCCAAGGTAATTAATTCTCAATGAAAAAATATCAATATGTATATCAATCTAGCAAATTTGTTGTTGTAATATGTTTTATTATATTGATTTATAGTTGTTTGTGTTATAGTTGAATAGGTAAATATATATTACTTCTTTTGTGAAAGAACAAAATCTACCATTTCATCAGTGAGTTTATCCAGATAAGCTTTATCAGTTGTTCCAAAACCATGTACTCCGCCATCAACAATGATGAGAGCGTTTTGTATTTTGACTCTGTTTAATTTTCTGTGAAGCTTTTTAGACTGATTTAAAGGAACCACTTTGTCATTATTTCCCTGAACAATTAAAGTTGGAACTCCTCCTGAAACAAAATAAACAGGAGATAGGGTTTTAAGGTAATCAATAGCGCTGTCCTGATCTTTTCTGATATCATACCCGGAAATTCCTTTGACAAGATTTTCCTGTAAACCCACTATTTTTTTGGACATCAACCCGATCATTCCTACCGGAATTGTTCCTAATCTTGTATGAAAAAGCTTATTAAGATCAGCAGGACCATAATGATCAATTACATAATTCACCTTAGCTGAATAAGACGAAAGTTCCGGATTACCCAGATAAGTATTGTCTGGTGTATAGGCTGCCATCAGGGATAGATGAGCTCCGGCTGAAGCCCCGAATAATCCTATATTATTCGTGTCGAAATGATATTTCTCTGCGTTTTTTCTTACCCATCTTACAGCATCTTTGGTATCTTCCAAAGGCAATGGAAAATGCGTGCTGTCATTCAGAAGCGTATAATTGATACTGATCACTGCATATTGTTTGCCTATCAGTTTTTTTACAGTCGTTTCAAGATAATTATCAGCATTAACAACTTTGTCACCTTCTACCCATCCGCCTCCATGAATGTAGATCAATACCGGAAGTTTTTCAGTGGTGGCATTCTTGGGAGTGTAGAGATCAAGAGCGAGAGGTTTCCCCTTTCTGTTTGTCTTGTAGACGATATCTGCGGAAACTGCTGCAATTTCAGGAAGTAATGTACTTTTTACAGCAGAAGCTTTGTTTGGTCTTAATGGTAATTCTTGTGAAAAAAATAAATTAGAAAATCCTATAATTAAAACAAAAAACAGGTTTGTGAAAAACCTGTAGATTGATATATTGTTTGTTGATGAATTCATAATAAATTTTTTAAGGAAGCGTTACTTTACTAACTCCTCAAAAAGCTTACCAAAAGTGGCATTTAGATCCTTTGATTTTCCCGGATGAGGTCTTGAGGTCTGTACTACAGAACTTCTTACTGCTGTCAACCATCGGAAGCGCTCCGGAATATCAAAAAAAGCAATAGGACCGCCATCTTTATCTCCATTCGCAATTTTCTGAAAGCTTTCCAGATTGTGGATAATATCGTCGTAATCCAGTTTGCTGTGCATCAGTTTGAACTTGTCCGGACACAAATAGAATTCCACTCTGATGAATTTTTCCTTCTTGGAAAACATCACCAGTCCGATATTGAAAAACTCTTCTCTTTCAACTTTGGGTACCAGGCGTATTACCGCGTATTCATATATTTTATCCTCTTGCATTTTTCGCTTCGTTTACAAAGATTTGAGAATTTTCTAATCTGGTTTTCATAAATTGAAAATAGATCTCACGAATTTCATCCGGCGTTTCATCTGCATCATTCCAGCGTAACCAGTCTTCAGGAATCATGTTGACAATTTCTCTGAAAAGAGTATCATTCAAAATTTCATGGGCAAATTTATCCGCTTCGTCAAGCATTTTTGCCTTAGGAAGAAGTACATGGTCTTTCACATATTTGAAAGGTGTTTTGGCCGCTGCATCAAAATTCTGCCATGAGTGATGGAAGTAGAACGAAGCACCATTATCGATGATCCAAAGTTCTTTATGCCACATCAGCATATTCGTATTTTTAAAAGTACGGTCGATGTTGGTAATAAATGCATCCAGCCATACTATTTTTGAAGCCAGAAGGGGATCCACACTTACTCCCGGATCATACGTAATAGAACCGGAAAGATAATGTAACCCGAGATTCAGCCCTTCAGAAAACTTCAGAAGATCCTGGATTTCTTCATCGGCTTCCGTTCTTCCGAAATCAGCATCAAGATTAACGAAAACAAGTTCAGGAATTTTAAGTCCTAAAGCTTCGGTAATTTTCCCACCCAACAGTTCGGAGATCAGCATTTTTACTCCATGGCCTGCACCACGGAATTTTAACACATACTTGAAATCATCATCAGCTTCCGCCAGAGCGGGAAGAGATCCTCCCTCTCTCAGTGGCAGAATGTAACGCATCACGGTTACAGTTCTTAAATTCTGCATGCAGCAAAAATAAGCTTATTTTTTAATAATTTTTTTAGTGAATTCCTTTTCGCCTGTTTTATATTTCAGGAAGTAAACTCCGCTGGTCAGATGCTGAAGTGAAATATTGTAGCCAGCTTCTGTTTTATTCAAATGATAAGGAATGATTTTTCCTGATATATCTGTAAGAGAAAGTATCTCAACTTTATTTTTAGAAGCAATGTTGATAAGGTTTTGAACAGGATTTGGATAGATTTGAATACCGTTTTCTATAGTTGTTTCCGCAGTATTTAATGTGCTTACAACAACCAGTTTTGTTTTAGTGGTGGTTGCTCCGCAGGCATCTGTTGTAAGTTTTACATTATAACTTCCTCCCACAGCATAGGTGTGCATAGGATTTTCCAGAGTAGAAGTAGTACCATCACCAAAATCCCATGAATATGAAGCTGCATTCTGGGTTGTATTCGTAAACTGAACGGTTCCTGCTCCATTTATCTGATAGGTGAATCTGCTGTGAACATCATTGTTGGTTACATACCATTTACCGGGCTGGTTATATACTTCTGTTTTCACAATATCTTTGATCAGCTGTGCCTGTGACGGAGTAAGATTTCCATTAAAAGGAATCTGTGTTGGATCTTTCTTGAATATAATAGTGTAAAATGTATACGCAGCTGCCATAGAACCTATATAACTAGGATGTGATTCGTCCTGATCATACAATTCAATTGCTGGGTTTTGCTCTCTGATTGTTCTCCAGACTTTACCTACAGGAGAGACAATTCCTTCATTGTTCATAGCCATTTCCATATAACGGTTATAAATTTGAGTGTCCATTCCCAGGTATGTACAGACCGTTGGAAGACCGGGACAGTTGGTTGCATCACCATTTTTACGCCCCCAGGTCATGTAGAAAATAACATTTCCACAAGGATTGGCTGTTTTAATTAAATTGGAAAGCTGAAGGGCATAAGGATACACCTGATTTTGTACCTGTGAATCGGGAAACGAAGGAAGCTGGCTCTGTTCCTGTAATACCACGTAATCCCAGTTTCCCTGATTAATGTCTGAAATGACATTGGGATTATTGGAATGATCCTGCAGGGTAGCACCTCCCGGAGTCTGACTGTGATGTTCAAATATATCGCCATTAGATGTGGCAATGCTTTGAATAAGGCCAGGTAAATTGTTAACGTAAGTATAACTGTTTCCAATAAAGAAGACTCTTTTGGTGGTCTGACTGAGGAGTAAAGAAAAAGTAATTAAAAATAAAAAAAGTAGAGTTTTTTTCATAAATTTCAGTTTGAATTAATCCTATAAATATAAATAATATTAAGTAAAGCCAGTTTGTTTTATGAATTTGATTATAGAAAAGAATATATACTTAGAAAATAAAGAAACAAAAGGTTTTCTTGCTGATATTTTTTATAAAGACACTCAAGAAAAACTTCCTTTGGTCATATTTGTTCACGGATACAAAGGGTATAAAGATTGGGGAGCCTGGAATCTGATGGCAGAAAAGTTTGCTGAAGCAGGTTTTTTCTTCGTCAAGTTTAATTTTTCGCACAACGGAACCACAACAGATGATCCGTTTAACTTCGGAGATCTTGAAGCTTTTGGACAGAATAATTATTCTAAAGAACTTTCAGATCTTGGTGTTGTAATTGATCACTTTAGTAAAGATCCGCATGTGGATGATGAAAAGATTGTGCTGATCGGGCACAGCAGAGGAGGAGGGATTTCTATTATTAAAACTTTTGAAGACGAAAGAATCAACGGTTTGATTACGTTGGCCAGTGTGGATACTTTAGATCGTTTCCCAAAAGATACTGCTTTTGAAAACTGGAAAAATAATGGTGTTTATTATGCTTTGAATGGGCGTACCCAACAGGAAATGCCTCATTATTATCAGTTTTATGAAGATTATGAAAAAGATATTCACCGTTTTGATGTAGAACGGGCTACAGAAATGGCTAAAGCTCATATGTTGATTATTCATGGAACAGAAGATGAAGCGGTAGAGGTGAAGCAGGCAGAACATCTTCATATTCTTCACCCCAATTCTGAATTGTTTCTGATTGAAAATGCTAACCATACTTTCGGGGCAAAAGAACCATGGGAAGGAAATGAATTACCAAAAGATCTCAATACTGTAACTGAAAAATGTATTGATTTTATCAAAGGAAAATTGAAATAAAACGTTTAAAACTACGTTATTATACATTAACCACCATAAAATATAATTATGAGAAAAATTATTGCAGGCGCATTTGCGCTTTCACTATGTGTTGTTTCATGTAAAAAAGAAGCAAAAACAGACTCTTCTGTAAGCAGTGATACTTTGGCAGCCGTAATGCCTAAGGATTCCGTAACAACTCCAAAAACAGATTCAGCAGCAACTGCAGCTCCTTCTGCTCCTGCTCCGGATAATGTTATTACCAAAAACGTTGGGAAATATCCTCATGATATTAAATTCTTTGAAGATAAAGGTATCTCAGAAAGACTGAAAAAGCTTATTGGTGCTGAGTATGGTGAGATGGTAAAGAATTTCAATGTGGAAAGTCCTATTGCATCAGAAAATGGAATCTACAAATTGACAGGATGCAAACAGCACGATTGCCCGGGATATGCTACAAGTATTTTCTACGATGCTAAAAATGATAATCTAAACGTTTCTATCGATAAAAACGGTAAAGCAACAGAATTTGCTGAAAAAGGAAAAATTACTGTTTCAGAATCGCTTAAATCCAAATAATAAAAAAGGAGTGAAACTTTCACTCCTTTTTTTATTGATTTTCAATAGATATCTTTAGTTCGTTTTAACAGCGTTCTTTTTTACTGCCTTTAAAAGACTTCGAAAGTTTTTCATAGTCATCATTTCTGTTGAAGGATCGAAGATAGTCACCTTTTGATCTTTCTCCACTGAAACTTCTGAATATGCTTTGAGTGAATATATTTTCTTCATAGTGCTGATATCATAAACATCCATCATTGCAAAAGTTTCATTTTTTTTATATTCATATTGTGTTCCAATTGAATTGTCTAAACCGTTTCGCACTTTCATGGTGTAGATGTTTACCAGGAAATTGAAATCAGAGTTGCTTTTCAATACCTCAAGATCTTCAGTTTCCGGATCAAAAGGAATACTATTTTGAATTATATTTTCTGCTTTTGCCGTTTTTAAGTCAAAGGCTTTGCCATAGCTTAAATCCTGGAATAGTTGAAATGTCTCTTTGCTCATCATTTCTCGGTGGTGCGAATCTACATCCGTTTTGATATTGTTAATCAGCCACTTTTTGTCCTTCGAAAATACCAATGACTTGCTATAGATCCCATAATCTTTTTTTACAGGATAATAGCATGATTGTAATGTAATTAAGAGAAAAAGAAAGAAAATGTATTTTTTCATCAATAAATTCAGACTATTTAATCAAAATCTTCCAGGCTTCTTCAACTTTACTTTCCAGAAGTAATTTCTGGGCATCAAGATGGATATTTTCATCGGCATGAAAGTCTCCGGCAGGTAATATTTCCGTATTGGCAAGCATTCCAAGGTCATTTCCTGTAAACACTTTACTGTACTTAATAGAATCTGGTAGCAGATCGAAACCAATTCCTTTTGTTACCAAAGGTTTTGGCACTTCAAAAAGACTGTTTTCATTGCTTCTTGAATACCAGTTACTGCCTAAACGGGCTACCATATCCAGTTTTTTCTGATCCAGATTTCCGGCCTCATTCAGATATTCTTCTCTGATATGGATTTTCTGAACTTCACAGATCACCAGATTTCCGGCACCACCCTGATCTCCCAATGATTTTACCTCTAAAACTTTACATTCAAAGTTAACAGGACATTCTTCAATCAGTTTCGGCTGTACAAGATCTGCATCTTTCATGGTAAGACCGGATTTGATAAATTCATTGACTCCGGTTTCGTATTCTGTAGAAGCTAAAGAGATCTGCTGTACAATCGGAAAGTTTACTGTTCCGATTACTACTTCAGGAACTTCAATAACATTTTCCAGTGTATGTTTGGTAGTATTATCACGTACCCTCCTCGATGGTGAAAAAATTAAAATAGGAGGAACTGTACTGAACATATTAAAAAAACTGAACGGAGATAAGTTATTATTACCGTCTTTATCCACTGTAGAAGCCAATGCAATGGGACGTGGTGAAACGGCTGTCTGCATAATGGTCTGCAATTGTACGGAGGTTATCTCGGAGGGGATTACTGTTTTCATATTCTATTTAACCACAAAGGCACAAAATTTTAAGTAAAATACTTTTAATCATTAAAGTTTAAAAAAGCATATCATAATATTGATTTATAAAGGTTTCCTGCCCTTCGTGATATAGATTTTTTACATTAAAATTGACTAAAATGCCTTTGGGTTTCTTCATTAAGTTAATATAGTTAAGAAGTTGAGCTCTATGAATATCATTAAGCTTTGTAACTGACTTTAATTCTACCACAATTAAGTCCTCAATTAAAAAGTCGCAAAAGAAATCACAATTAATTTCTTTTCCTTTATAATGTACCGGAACTTTCAATTCAGATTTAAAATTAATATTTCTTAATTTGAATTCTTCTTCCAAACATTTATGATATACGCTTTCCAATAAACCAGGACCTAAAATTTTGTGAACTTCTATGCAAGCACCATTTATTTTATAGGTAAGATCTGTTAAGTATGATTGCGTAATCATCAATTCTTTTGTGACTTTTGTGGTAAAAAAAAATTAAAGTGTTGGAATGATTTTACCGGAAACTTCCCCGAAACCTACTCTTACACCATCTTTTTCTGCCCAAGCCTTCATGGTAACCGTATCATTATCTTCAATGAATTTTCTTTCTTCGCCGTTGCTTAATGATAAAGGATTTTGTCCTCTCCATGTAAGCTCAAGCATAGAACCGAAAGATTTTGGATCACTTCCTGAAATGGTACCGCTGGCATATAGGTCACCTACTTCCACATTACATCCGTTCACGGTGTGGTGTGCCAGTTGCTGAGTCATATTCCAGTACATGTGTTTGTAATTACTTTCACAGATCAGGTTTTGATCTCCGTTTTCAGGTTGGATATATACCTCAAGGTTGATATCGTAATTTTTATCACCTTCAAATTTTAAATATTCTAAAACTTCAGGATCCTGAGTTGGAGAAGCTGTTCTGAATGGTTCCAAAGCTTCAAGCGTAACCACCCATGGAGAAATTGAAGAACCGAAGTTTTTTGCAAGGAATGGCCCTAGTGGAACATATTCCCAAGATTGGATATCTCTTGCAGACCAGTCATTGAAAACTACCATTCCGAAGATCGCATCTTCTGCATCTTTGGTAGAGATACTTTCTCCCATCTCTGTATTTTTATTGATGATGAAAGCCATTTCCAGTTCGAAATCCAATTGTTTAGATACTCCGAAAACCGGTTTGTCTGCATCGGCGGGTTTCGTCTGACCTTTAGGACGGTTGATTTCCGTTCCGGAAACTACGATAGAGGATGCTCTTCCGTGGTAACCTACAGGTAAATGTTTCCAGTTGGGTAATAAAGCGTTTGCCGGATCACGGAACATTTTTCCTACGTTGGTAGCATGTTCGATGCTGCTATAGAAATCTGTATAATTCGGGATGTGAACAGGCATCATCATTTTTACTTTATCCAGGTCATAGAAAGCCTCTTCAATGGTTTTCTGATCTTTTGATAAAGTTGATCCTTCCTGTAATAAAGTTTGGATTTTAGTACGAACAGCATTGGTAACAGGTTTACCAAGTTCAATAAATTCGTTGATGGTATACGCTTCAAAAACATTGTCGTCTAATCCTTCAATATCTTCAAAATAACCAAGATCGTACAATGTAGCAAGATCAATTACCTGATCTCCGATTCTTGTACAGCATCCGATATATTCTTTGTTAAAAACTGCGACTCCGAAAGGAATATTGTGTATAGAAAAATCCGAATTTGAGGAGTAGTCTACAAATGATTTCATAAGTTTAGATTTTAGTTAGATTCAATATGATCCGGAGAAATTCCCCCGAAACATTTATTTGGTCTTTTTTGAGTAAGATGCTTCATCAATCCACCTATCTCTGGTATTGACATCAATAAGGTACAGAATATTATCCTGTTGTGTCAGCAATAACGTTTTGGTGACAGGCATTGGGATTTTTTTGTTTTCAAGCATATCTGCTCTTAAAGAAATAATATTTTTTTTCCTGATAATATCACCGGTGAAAACATTGGAGCTGCTTTCTCCTGTTGCCTTATCATCGAAAACTTCTACATAAGTGGCATTATTCCCTTTGATAATAATAAATTCCCTCTCCGTATGGTCGGCTTCATCTTTAATGAAAACAAACTTTTTGTTGTCAATATTTACATTTTCAAGATGCTGATTGATGCCTTTTCTTTGTTCAAGTCGGTTAAGGATTTCATTCAAAGTTCCATATTGGGCTTTAAGCCCTAAGGTTCCCAGAAGGAAAGTCCCAATTAAAAGTTTTCTCATATACTGTGTTTTATAAAAAAGTTTTGCCAGAATACTGTATTCTGACAAAACTTATATTTTCTAATGTAAAATTAAAGATTACCTCTTCTTTCCTGCTCTCTTTCTAATGCTTCGAACAATGCTTTGAAGTTTCCTGCACCAAAACTCTGTGCACCGTGTCTTTCAATAATTTCGAAGAATAGAGTAGGACGGTCTTCTACAGGCTTCGTAAAGATCTGTAATAAGTATCCTTCTTCATCATGATCAATAAGTATACCTAACTCCTGAAGTTTTTTAAGATCTTCATCAATATGACCTACTCTTTCAGGAACCATGTCGTAATATGCTTCCGGTGGAGCTGAAAGGAACTCTACACCACGTTTCTTCAATTCAGTTACAGTGTGGATAATATCCTTTGTTGCCACAGCGATGTGCTGTACTCCTTCACCTTCGTAGAAATCAAGATATTCTTCTACCTGAGATTTCTTTTTACCTTCTGCAGGTTCGTTAATAGGGAATTTAGCATATCCGTTTCCGTTTGACATTACTTTAGACATCAATGCAGAATATTCTGTATTGATCTGCTTATCGTCAAAAGAAAGGATGTTTACAAATCCCATTACTTTTTCGTACCATTCTACAGTTGGGATCATTCTGTTCCAGTCAACATTTCCTACACAGTGGTCTACATATAATAAACCTGCTTCTTCAGGCTTATAATCGCTTTCCCACTTTTCATAACCAGGCATGAAAGCTCCGTTATAATTTTTTCTTTCCACAAACATGTGAACAGTTTCCCCATACGTGTAGATACCAGACATTCTTACCTCACCATGCTCATCAGTTAACGTTACGGGCTCTAAATAAGGCTTTCCACCTCTTTTAGTTGTTTCCTCGAAAGCTGCATAAGCGTCATCTACCCAAAGTGCCAAAATTTTTACTCCGTCACCATGTTTTTTTACGTGCTCGCTGATAGGAGAGTCAGACTTTAGTCCTGTTGTTAATACCAATCTGATTTTTCCCTGTTGAAGCACATAAGATGCACGGTCTCTTACTCCTGTTTCAGGACCCGCATAAGCTACAGACTGAAAACCGAAAGCGGTTTTGTAATAATGGGCAGCCTGTTTTGCATTTCCTACATAAAACTCAATATAATCTGTACCGTTAATCGGTAAGAAATTTTCTGCTTGAGCTATTTTCTCGGCAAATGTAAGTGTTGACATATTTTCTCTTTTACTTTTATTTTATTGGTATGCAAATTACAAAATTCTTAGATATGGCGAAAATATTCCCAAGGATTCATTGAATATATTTAACATAACGTTAAAGAAGAGTTTACTTAAGTATATTTAAGTTTCATAAGTCTAAAATCATCTGCCTACATTTGTTATACAAAAGACAAGTGAAAAAAAATATTTCGAAACATGAAAGCCGTAGATACTCTCTACGGCTTTCTTATTTTAGGTTGTTTCAATTTTTCTGTTGAGCATTCCCGCATCGGGATTATAGTTATCCCAGATCTTCCAGGTATTATTTATTTTTTTGATAAAGTAAATTTGGGTACTCAGTTGATTGACAAAATGTTCTTCTCCGGTTTCACCTACTTTGAACAGAAGATTCCAGAATTCCTGAGATTCCAGGATTTTTTTCTCAGGATCATCAGTGACCACCTGAATGTCAAAAACTTCATAATTGGATCTGTTGTTCTTAGTCACCAGCTGGAAGTCTTTATCACACAATTCTTTGCTGAACAGCGAAACTCTTTCCAGGAATGGAGAATCATCAAAAACCAGGTCTTTAAAAAGCTTGGTATTATGATTGGGAAACTGTTTACAAAACTCAAAAGCGGTTGCACAGTATTCATAAACCATCTGCGTAAGATAAGACTGGTCATCCGTTTCCTCTTCTTCCTGTTTCTTATATCTGATGGTAAGGATGTAATCATTAAGGTCTTTATATCCTAAGAAAATGCAGATTTTATCAAGTGTTTTAAGGAATCTAAGGTCACTATGGGTTTTATCCTGATAATCATTTTCAAAAAAACGCTGAAGAGTAACGTGAGAAATGGTATTTCCGATTTCAAATTTTTTTCCTCCTTTCAGTTCTTCAGCTTCGGAGAGTTCGTCTTTGATAATTTCAGAAAGAATAATATAATGGCTTCTCTTCCACTCATTCACATTCCCCAAAACAGAATTCCTTACCTTGGAATGTTTTACCACTTCGTCTCGTATCGAATTATATATAGTTTTCAATTTCCTTGTTTTTGAAAGAGTTTTATCAAATATACTGCCAAAATTTTAATATTTTTTTATCATTTTATGATGAAGAGTTCAAAATTTGTTTTAATATTTCAATTTAAAAATGCAGTTGTAAGGACTTTATAGTTTGATAATCAGTGTTTAAATCTTTCAAAAGCTGCTCTTTCCAGCATTTCTCTGTCATCAGGATGGGCAATACTGATAAGTTCCTGTGCTCTCTGGCGAAGGTTTTTCCCATAGAGATAAGCCGTTCCATACTCAGTTACTACATAGTGAATATGCCCTCTTGTGGTTACTACACCAGCTCCCTGTTTAAGAAAAGGAACAATTCTGGAAATTCCTTTTTTGGTTCTTGCGGTGATAGCTATGATAGGTTTTCCATCATCACTTAAAGCTGCCCCACGCATAAAATCCATTTGCCCTCCGATTCCGCTGTACTGCATCGTTCCAATAGAATCGGCACATACCTGTCCTGTAAGGTCTATTTCAATGGCAGAGTTAATGGCTACCATTTTTTTGTTTCTCATGATGTTGATCGGGAAATTCACTTCACTTACATCTCTGAAGGCAAAAACCGTATTGTCATCTACATAATCATACAACTTTCGAGTCCCGAAACAGAAACTTGTGATGGTTTTATTGTCATTGTAGCCTTTATATTTATTATTGATTACATCATCCTGAATAAGGTCAATAACACCGTCGCTCAGCATCTCTGTGTGAATTCCAAGATCTTTATGATTGGTAAGGCATTTTAACACGGCATCAGGAATTGTTCCGATGCCCATCTGCAGCGTTGATCTGTCTTCAATAAGCTCAGCAACATTTTTTCCTACGAGCATTTCTTCAGGGCCTACTTTAGAACCATAGTCTACGGTAGGAAGTTCCTCTTCATGCCAAACCAGTTTATGAATTCTGCTGATGTGGATCATCCCGTCTCCATGAGTTCTTGGCATTCTTGGATTGACAATAGCAACGATGATTTTTGCTGTATCTACAGCGGCTCTTGCGATATCTACAGAAGTTCCCAAAGTACAAAACCCGTGTTTGTCGGGTGGAGAAACCGTAACAATAGCTACATCAAGAGGCAGGATATTTTTTCTGAATAAAATAGGAATTTCACTTAAGAAAACGGGAACAAAGTCTCCGCGGTCAGAATTCACAGCATCACGTACAGGAGTGGAAACAAATAAAGAATTGATAAAAAAACTGTCCTTGTATTCCGGTTTTGCAATTTCCACATTTCCCTGTTGGGTAATGGAAACCATTTCCACATTTTGCAAACGATTAGACTGTCTTGCCAGTTCATCAATAAGGTAATTGGGAGTACAGGCACTACCATGAAAAAAGACACGGTTACCACTTTTTATCGTATATATTGCTTCTTCTGCGCTGATGTAATTATTCATATTTTGTCTTTTTAAAAAGGTGTTAAGAGTATGAGTAGAGCTTATAAAATACCTCTCTTCTTTCAAAGATAATCTTTATAATTTTATATTCATACAAATATTTTGAGGATATTGAACAGACTTTTATCATATGAATAAGCCAGTTGTGATTTAAAAGATAAAGGACTAAATGCCAATGCATTTAGTCCTTTCGTCTTATTTGTTGTTTTGATAAAAATCTTAATTAGCTATTTCTACAGCTGTTTTCTGCTTCATAGTTCCGGTTTCTGCAAATCGTAAATGCCAGCTGAAAGATTCTTCCAATAAATGAGGGGTATGGCCACCTCTTTCACAGGCCCTGTCGAAGTAAGATTGTAGTTCTTCCTTATAATCCGGGTGAACACAATTGTCGATAATTTTCTGGGCTCTTTCTCTTGGTGCCAATCCTCTTAAGTCAGCCAATCCAACATCTGTTACCAGAATATCTACATCATGTTCTGTATGGTCAGTATGAGAAACCATGGGAAGAACATGGGAAATATTGTTGCCTTTTGAAGCTGCCTGAGTCACAAAAATACTTAAATAAGCGTTTCTTGCAAAGTCTCCGGAACCACCGATTCCGTTCATGATTTTTGTTCCTCCGATATGAGTAGAGTTTACGTTTCCATAGATATCGAATTCAATTGCGGTATTGATGGCTATCACACCCAATCTTCTGATCAATCCCGGTGTATTGGAAATATTCTGAGGTCTTAAAACAAATTTGTCTTTATATTTCGATAGGTTTCCTAACACTCTTTCGTAGCATTCCTGGGAAACGGTAATAGATGATGCTGAAGCAAAGCTTAGCTTACCGGAATCGATCAGATCAAATGTACTGTCCTGTAGCACTTCGGAAAACATGGTCAAATCATAGAAATTACTGTCTTTGAATCCTGTCAGAACAGCATTGGCTACCTTACCAATACCTGCCTGAAGAGGAAGTAAACGGTCTGTAAGACGTCCTAAAAGAACTTCATTCTCAAAGAAGGCAAGAAGGTGTTTGGCAATAGCTGTTGTTTTTTCATCCGGTTCTGCAATATCTGCCGGGCTGTCTTTACGGTTGGTAAATACAATGGCCTCAATTTTTTCAGGATCTACAGGAATACTTTTTCTCCCGATTTTGTTCCATGGCGCAACAATTGGAATAACATTTCTGTAAGGATAATCTTCCGCCTGGTAGATATCATGAATTCCGTAGACTTCTTCAGGAACTTCCGTATTGATTTCAATAATAACCTTTTTAGCCAAAGCCGCAAAAGTCACTGAATTCCCTACAGATGTTGTGGGAACAATACTTCCGTCTCTTTCAATATAAGCAGCTTCGATAATGGCTACATCAATGCTCTGAAGATTTTTGGTGTGAAGAAGCTCGGCACTTTCACTCAAATGTTGGTCGATGAAGAGAATTTCACCATTATTAATTTTGTTTCTTAAGATAGGATCTACCTGAAATGGCATTCTTTTCTTTAGAACGTTGGCTTCTGCCAGTTTTCCATCGGTACCGTGCCCCAGTGAAGCTCCGGTCATCAAAGTGACTTTCAGGTCTTCTGTTTTTCCTCTTTCAGCCAATGCCGGTAAAATGGCTTTGCTATCACCTGCTTTTGTAAAGCCGCTGGACCCGATGGTCATACCGTCTTTAATGATTTTTACAGCGTTTTCGGCTGTGGTTACCTTTTGGTGTAAACTTTCTAATCTGATTCTTTCTAACATGTAATATTGATTTTGTTTTAAACCACCATTACTTAGGATGCGATATGAAAAATAATGATGGTAAATATGTTAACCATACCTCACAAATTTACGAAAAAAGACGCTTTAAATAAAGGATTTAAAGCGTCTTTTGTATGTATTCAGTAATACTTTTTGATAATTTTTACTGTTTTATTCTAACCATGAAGTTTTATAAGAAGGATCTTCTACTTTTAAAGCTTCTTCTGTAATTTTTAACGGGCGGAAAGGGTCTACCATTACCGCATATTCTTCCGTGAATTTTTTACCGATACTTCTTTCCATCGCTCCCGGATGAGGTCCGTGTACAATTCCGCCAGGGTGCAGGGTAAAGTCCATTAAATCAATATGGTTACGGCTCATGAAATCACCTTCTGTGTAGAACAATACCTCATCAGAGTCAATATTAGAGTGGTTATAAGGCGCCGGAATAGCCTGTGGATGATAATCATACATTCTTGCACAGAATGAGCACACTACGAAATTGTGTCCTTCAAAATTCTGGTGAACCGGTGGCGGTTGGTGAATTCTTCCCGTAATCGGTTCGAAGTTTTTGATATTGAATTTGTAAGGATAAAAATAGCCGTCCCAACCTACCACATCAAACGGGTGTGTAGCGTAGATGAAGTCGGTAATCTGGTTTTCTTTTTTTACTTTAATTAAGAATTCTCCTTTTTCATCGATAGGTTCCTTATAAGTAGGAGCAATCATATCTCTTTCGCAGAATGGAGAATGTTCCAAAAGCTGTCCGAATTCGTTTCTGTATCTTTTTGGAGTATAAATAGGAGAGTGGCTTTCCAACACAAAAAATACTGTATCATCAGACTTCAGTTCCACCTGATAAATCGTTCCTCTCGGAATAATCAGATAATCTCCGGTTACGAATTCAAGATCACCTACAAATGTTTTCAAAATTCCGGTTCCGTTATGAACATACAAAAGCTCATCACATTCTGCATTTTTGTAGAAATAATCCATCGATTTTCTTGGCTTTGCCAATCCCATTTTCAGGTCGTTATTCATCAAAAGGATTTTTCGGCTGTCCATAAAATCATCTTCAGGAGTGACGTTCATTCCCTTAAACATTCTCGGAGCCACATTTTTTTCCACAGCTATTTTTGGAGTGACATCTTTCGGCTCACCGATAGATTTAATCTGTGTAGGGCGGTGGATATGATATAACAAAGAAGAAATACCATGGAAGCCTTCTGTACCGAAAAGCTGCTCATAGTAAAATTTATCTTCCGGAGACTTAAAGATCGTATGCCTTTTTGGTGGGATATTTCCCAGTTGATGATATCTCATTTTACTTTCATATGTAGTTTCTCAAATTTAATCATTTTTCATGAATTGGCTCAACCTATATTTTTTGGATTAAGTTTTGTATTTGAAAAATAATTGTTAGATTTGTCTAACAATTTTAATTTCATGAAGCGAATATTATTTTCTATTACTTTTTTATCAACCTATTGTTTTGCGCAGGAGACCGATAGTTTGAGCTTACAACAGACTAAAAATCTGGATTCTGCGAGAGTTGCGAAGAGGGAAATCAAGACAAGTAACATTGAGGATGTAGTGGTTACCGGTACCATAAAACCGATGAGTAGGTCAAAAAGTCCTGTTGCAGTAGAGATCTACAGTCAGAAATTTTTTCAGAAAAATCCTACTCCCAGTATTTTTGAAGCCATTGCGATGGTAAATGGAGTAAAACCTCAGCTGAACTGTTCCGTATGTAATACTGGAGATATTCATATTAATGGACTGGAAGGACCATATACGATGATTTTGATTGACGGAATGCCCATTGTAAGTTCACTTTCTACTGTCTATGGACTGAGTGGAATTCCGAATAGTCTTGTAGATAGAATAGAGGTTGTAAAAGGGCCAGCTTCTTCAATCTATGGTTCTGAAGCAATGGGAGGCGTAATTAATATTATTACCAAAAATGCACTGACTGCTCCTAAATTAAGTGTTGATCTGATGACATCGAGCTGGTTTGAAAATAATCTGGATCTTTCCACCAAATTCAACGTTGGGAAGAATGCTGCTTCATTATTAAGTTTAAATTATTTCAGTTTTCAGGAAAGAATAGATCAGAATAAAGATAATTTCACGGATACCACTTTACAAAGCAGAATTTCCGTATTTAACAAGTGGAATTTTAAGAGAAAAGAAAACAGACAGGCAAGTTTTGCTTTGAGGTATCTGTATGAAGACCGTTTTGGGGGAGAAATGCAGTGGAATAAATCTTTCCGTGGAAGCGATGAAGTATACGGAGAAAGTATTTATACCAACAGAGCAGAGGTTTTCGGATTGTACGAATGGCCGATGAAAGAGCATATCGTGACTCAGTTTTCTTATAATTATCACGACCAGAATTCATTTTATGGATCCAATCCGTTCAATGCGACACAAAAAGTGGCTTTCGTGCAAACGTATTGGGACAGAAGTTTTGGGAAACATGATATCACGGCCGGACTTACCTTCAAAAGAACTTTTTATGATGATAACACTCCGGGAACATTAGCCTCAGACGGCATCACGAATGCACCGATGAAATCACCTATCTGGGGAGCTTTTATTCAGGACCAATGGGAAATCAACGATAAAAATACGTTGTTGCTTGGCTACCGATATGATTATGATAAAGTACATCATTCCGTCCATTCACCGAGGTTTGCATGGAAATTTAATCCTAATCCGTATCATACTTTACGTTTTAATTTTGGAACAGGTTTCAGAGTAGTTAATTTATTTACGGAAGATCACGCAGCTTTGACAGGTTCAAGAGAAGTTGTGGTAAAATCTGACCTGAAACCGGAAAGATCTATCAACGGGAACCTGAATTATATCTGGAAAATCCCTGTCGGTAACCGGATGGTGAATCTTGATGCGTCTGCATTTTATACTTACTTCAGTAATAAAATTGTAGGAGATTTTGATTCCGATCCTAATAAAATTATTTATGACAATCTTCACGGATACGGAATTTCAAGAGGTGCTTCCCTGAATGTGGATTTCAGTTTTCAGTTTCCTTTAAGTGTTAATCTGGGAGTTACTTATCTGGATGTCTATCAGAAATTTGATAACGAAAATCAAAAAACACAACAGCTGCATGCGCCCAAATGGAGTGGAACTTATAACCTGACTTATAAATTCGCGAATAACCTGACCATCGATTTTACAGGACAGTTCTACGGACCAATGAGGCTTCCTGTTCTTGTGAACGATTTCCGCCCTGAATATTCACCATTTTATTCTTTGGCCAATATTCAGGTGTCCAAGAGTTTCAAATCCGGATTTGAAGTGTATTGCGGGATGAAAAACTTATTCAATTTCAGACCTAAAGATCCTTTGATGAGACCATTTGACCCGTTTGATAAGCATGTTGATGATCCTATCAATAATCCTAATCATTATACTTTTGATACAGCGTACGGCTATGCACCGATGCAGGGGATCAGAGGTTTCCTGGGAGTAAAATATACTTTAAAATGAAAAAAATAGCTTTATTTTTAATGTTAGTGCCCTGTTTTTATCTGTCTCAGATGAAGACAGGCACTTTTTCTGATCTTGAAGTTCAGCAGAAAGAAAATCCTAAGCCGGTTGTTATTCACCTTTATACGGACTGGTGTGCAGTCTGTAAGATTGAGTCTTTCCGTATGAGTAAAGATAAAGAGTTGGTTGATATGATCAATGATCATTTTTATTTTGTCAATTTCGAGGCAGAAAAGACGAAGGAAAAAATCCATTTCCAGAATCAGGAGTTTGAATATCTGCAGAATGGAAATTCCGGAATTCATGAATTGGCGTTGGCTTTGTCTAAGAATAAAAATCAGCCTGTTTATCCTTTGTGGGTATTTCTGGATAAGCATCAGAATCTGGTGTATTATCAGGAAGGGCAGATGACACCTGAGAAAATGAAGCAGAAACTGTTGGAGATTTCTGCTTTGTAATTGAATGTTGTTTATATATTATTTCCCACAGATTACATGAATTACACAGATGCTTGTGGAAAATCTGAGTGCGTTTTTTTATGTTTCTGAGTTTTGTTGGAAAAACGCAAAGGCGCAATTTTTTTCTTTCTTCTGTTTTAAGTCGCAAGGATTTTATCTGTAATAAAATTGTATATTCCTAATACTTTATAAATAATTCCTTGCTGAAAATCTTTGATTTTCTACGCTTTAAAAAACAACACATTATTTATTTTTATTGCGCCTTTACGTTTTTCTAACCTTGCAAAATCTTATTTTTATTTCCCACAGATTACACAGATGCCACAGATTTTTAGCTTGTTGAAGTTTTAAAATTTGTGAGAACGATCCCAATCTTTAAATCTTTAAATTTTTAAATAATTAAATCTTTTAATTCTCCCCCCTCAGCATCAATCAAAACAGCCAGCTGAATACAAGGTTCATCAGTACGGTTGCTCCACGCATGATTCGTTCCTCTTTGAATGACGATATCTCCCGGTTTCAGAAGAGTTTCGCCTTCTTCCATGATGAGGAAAAGCTCACCGGAAAGAATAATGATATAATCCAGTGTTGGTGTCTGATGCATCATCGGGTGAGATTCATTCTTTTTCCATTCTACACCTAAACCTTTATCCGGAGGGACAACAACATATCGAAAATAAGTTCCATTTTTAGGAGTTTGTGGAAATCCGGTATTGGGAATTCTGGTTTCAAAATCCAGACTGGCCGGCGTGGTCTGAGTATTCCAAACATCGGAAATGATAAGTCCCGGAAAGTGTTCTACAGCATTTTCTATCTGCTTGTCTTCTATAATGACAGATTTTCCGTCTTTCGTTCCTGTTACGATTCGTCTTGGTATTTTGTTCATAGATTAATGTTTCATGATCAGTTTATGACCTTGGGTTTGATTATTTTTTAGAATAGAATGTGCCTTCAGAACAGTATCCAAAGAAAGATTTCCAACGGTTTTATATTGTGGAGGGAGGATCGTTTCGTTTTCAATGAGTGCCTTGATGGTAAGCAAACTGTTTTTATAATACTCATATTTTTTTACCATTCCATACGTATAATTGGAGATATTCATAATCAATGTCCCTTTATTGAAGAGGATTTCGTGAGCATCTTTTGTAACCAAAGCGGTTACATCCACATACATTCCGTTAATTTTTAAAACTTCTGCAGTCACTTCAGACATATAATTTCCTACGAGATCAATTCCATATTCAAAAGGTTGATCAGCATTGGCTTTTAAAATGTTTTTAATAAGATTTTCATCTCTGTAATGAATGATTTGATGATCTTTTAAACCCAATTTGAGAAGAATCTGTCTGTTTTCTTCACTTCCCACTGTGGCTGTGATCTGTCGGATATTATGTGCTAATAAAAGTTTGATTAAAAATGAACCTACGCCTCCGGCTGCTCCTGTTACCAAAACAGTGTTTTCCATGTTTAAATTTAAACGATTAAAGATCTGTAAAGAAGTAAGCCCTGCAGAAGGAGTGGCTGCCGCCTGTTCAAACGAAATATTTTTTGGTTTAAAGGAAACAATAGCTTCAGGAACTGCAATATATTCAGCGTAAGTACCGTTGCTTCCCATAGAGCCGCTTCCACTATATACTTCATCACCAATATTGAATTCTGTAACTTCGGAACCTTTATCCACTACAATTCCTGATAATTCTCTTCCTAATATGGGTGAACTGATCAGCTTGCGTTCCAATTCATTTTCCAACATTTGATAATCAATAGGATTGAAGCCGCTTGCCTTAATCTGGATTAAAACTTCATTGTTTTTGGGTTGAGGCTGCTCTGCCAGTCCGTCTTCCAGCTTTCCGTTTTTATTTAAAATAATTGCTTTCATACATTTAATTTGATACACAAATGTAAAGAGGGAATAGTTTATATTTGCTACTAGTTAACCAATGGTAACTAGTTACCTTCATGAAACTATTATGGCAAAAATCATTGAAAACGGCATCGAAAGAGAAGCCAGCTGCACAGAAGAATTGTTCGCGATGCGGGACAGTCTGGACGTTTTGGGAGGAAAATGGAAACTGATGATTTTACGATATCTGACGAACAGACCGGATCAGATGATTCATTTTAAAAAGCTGGAACGCAGTATTGAAGGAATTTCAGCTAAAATGCTGAGCAAAGAATTAAAAGAACTGGAAACCAATCTGCTGATCACAAGGACCATTCAGGATACAAAACCGATTACGGTAACGTATGCAGTGACGGAATATGGAAAATCTGTATTTCCTGTAACAGAAACATTAGTCAATTGGGGAATAATCCATCGGGAGAAAATTAAAGAATCAATGGGATAGTTATGAGATATTGGCAAACGCAAAGACGCAAGAATTTTCCTTTAAATATGTCTTAAGGCGCAAGGATTTTATCTTTGATAAAATTTAATTCTGTTGAATTTTGGATAAAATAAACTTGCTGAAAATCTTTGATTTTCTCGCGCCTTAAAGCAGTATGTTATTAAATTTCTTTGCGCCTTTGCGATTACTAATAAATATTGCTTCATAGAGAAAAGATTAAATAATCTATGTCGATGAAAAAATCCTCAGACCCATTTAGAGTTGAGGATTTTAAATGATACCAAATTGTTGATTAATTTTGATCTAACCACGACTGTATCAGCTCAGCGTGATCTTCTACCCATTCTTTAGCGGTAGCTTCTTTATTTTTACTCTGTTCCATTTTCATTAAAAGATCAGACATATTTTCATCATCAAAATGAACTTTGGAAAAGAATTTAGCCAGCTCCGGATGATCCTTCACAAAACTTTTTCTGGAATAGGTTTTAATCTGTTCTGCTTCGCCGTAAATCTTTTTGGGATCATCAAGAAACTTTAGCTTCATTTTACCGAACATCCAATGGGGCTGCCATCCGGTTACCACAATCCATTCTTTACGCTGTATGGCATTCTGTAACTCGGTGATCATGGCAATGGTAGAGGAGTTGATCTGCTGAAAATCTAGTTTATAATCAACAATTGCTTTATCTGTTCCGGTAGTTAATCCGGCTCCTTTTTCAATTCCAATAATTCTGTGACTGAACTGCTCTTTATGCTCATTGAGCTCTTCAATGGAATTAACAGGAATGTATTCCGGCACAACCAATCCTATACGACCGTTATCATAATTGGTTCCAAGATGAGTCAGTCCCGGAAATTTAGCCAGCTTTTTTGCGTGGGTGTAAGGTAACCAGACTCCCATGAAAAGGTCTGTATCTTCATTATTCATCGAAGCCAGAATCATATCTGTAGAAGCTTTTTGAATAATAACATGATAACCTTGCTTATCCAGAATAGCTTTAGCAACGTGTGTCATCGCTACATCTTCTGCCCAGCCATCTACCATTCCTATGGTGATATACTTTGAGTTTTTTATGTTTTCACACGAACTTAATGCGGTAAATATGAACATTAAAACGGGTAAAAACAGATATTTAAGTTGTTTCATCTTATTGCTTTTTCTTTACAAATCCCTGGGTAATACGGTCGAGGATAATGGCCAATATCACCACGGATAAACCACTTTCAAATCCTAATCCGATATCCAGATTATTAATTCCTTCCAGTACTTTCTCTCCTAAGCCACCTGCAGCAATCATTCCTGCAATAACAACCATGGATAATGATAGCAGTATGGTTTGATTAATTCCCGTTAAAATCGTTTTCATTGCTAAAGGAAGTTCTACTTTGAACAGGATCTGACGATTGGTGGCACCGAAAGCTCTGGCAGCTTCCACAATATCTTTTGGAACGGCTTCAATTCCTAATGTCGTTAATCGAACTGCTGGCGGCATGGCGAAAATGATGGTTGCAAAAGCACCCGGTACTTTACCGATACTGAAAAACAGTACAGCCGGAATCAGGTAGACAAATGCGGGCATGGTCTGCATTAAATCCAGTAAAGGACGAATGATTTTGTCGGCTATTTTGCTTTTAGCTGCTAAAATCCCAAGTGGAATAGAAAGAATAAGAGCGGTAATGGTAGATACAAAAATAAGTGCTAGGGTTTCCATGGTTTCTTTCCATAATCCCATTAAAAATATTAAACTTAATCCGGCAGCAGTTACCACAGCGATACCTTTTCCGGCTTTCCATAATGCCAGGAGTGTAAAAAAGAGAATGATTACATAAAAAGGGGTGTTTGTTAAAATCCATTCAATTCCCATAATGGAGGAATTTCCCAGATGTTTTATGACATCAAATACAGGCTTTCCGTTTTCTGTGAGCCAATTGATTGCAGTTTCTACATATTGGCCTATATCTATAGTTTTATTCATCTTATTGATTGTTTGCGATTTCTTTTAATTCTATAATCTCTTCTTCGTTAAACTTGGTAGCTTCTATGACAAGCGATAACTGGGTTACTAGACCTAAAAATTTATTGTCTTCATCAATAACAGCAATGGACGATTTATTTTCAGAGATCAATGGTAGCATTTCTTCTACAGTCACTTCCGGATAAACCGAGGGAACATTACTGTTGATAATAGATTCTACCGTAGGTTCTTTCTTTTTGGCGATGCGCACAACATCTTTAAGCGTTACAAAACCAAGGAATTTATTTTGAAAATCTACCACAGGCAAGTTTTCCAGACCTGTAGCCCTCATTTTTCTTAAAGCGCCTTCAGGACCATCTTTTCTGAAACGTACTACCGTTGCTTTGTCGAACATCAAAGATCTTGCAGTGATAATGGTCTTACGGTCTACTTTCTCTACAAACGCTTTCACATAGTCGCTGGCAGGATTGGTTAAAATATCTTCCGCTGTTCCTATTTGTTCTATCACCCCATCTTTCATAATGACGATACGGTCTCCGATTTTAATGGCTTCATCCAAATCGTGGGTAATAAAGACTATGGTTTTTTGCAATGTATTCTGGAGTTCAAGCATCTGATCCTGCATTTCAGATTTGATCAATGGATCCAATGCAGAGAAAGCTTCATCCATAAGCAAAACTTCAGGATCATTTGCCAACGCTCTTGCTAATCCTACTCTTTGCTGCATTCCTCCTGAAAGTTGGGAAGGATATTGGTTTTCAAAGCCGGTTAATCCTACGATGTCCAGAGCTTTCTGTGCTTTTTTATCGCGTGAAGCTTTGTCTTCTCCTCTGATTTCCAGTCCAAAACCTGCATTATCTAAAATGGTATGATGGGGAAGCAGTCCGAATTTCTGGAATACCATACTCATTTCTGTTCTTCTTACTTCCAACAGTTCTTTGTTGTTTTTTCCGGTAATATCATCGTCATTGATGAATACTTTTCCTGAAGTAGGTTCATTCAGTCTGTTAAGGCAACGCAGTAAAGTCGATTTTCCGCTTCCTGAAAGTCCCATGATCACAAAGAATTCTCCTTCATGAATTTCAAAACTGGCTTTGTTGATTCCTATGGTACAGCCAGTTTTTTCAAGAATTTCCTTTTTGGAAAAACCTTTATCCAGAAGCTCCTGTGCTTTTTCTTTGTTTTTACCAAAGATGATCGTCAGGTCTTCCACTTTAAGTTTTACTTTTCGAGTGTTTTCATTTTTTTCCATATTCAGAATTTTTCAATTAATAATTTGATATAAAAAATTGTACACCAATTCATTATATACATTTAGCATTCGTTGTTCTGCTGATGACGATAGGATAAAATAATTTGCTAAGCCTTTAGTAATAAAAGCTTTAAACAAAAAAATAACAGCATAAAGACCTGCTGGCCTTATGTTTATTTTAAATATTTCAATAGATTATACTCTAGAAAAAGAGTGCATTATGTAAAAAGAAACTGATCTTTTACATAGATTCTACAATTAAATTACTGATGAGGTAATTACAGATATGTGTACTGAACAACTTGAATGGCTACATTTCATCAAAATGCTTGCCAGCATCAAAAAACTGTATATCAATTTTTTATGACGGTGCAAATTTACGAATTATATATTAAATGGATTTTTGTATATGTAAGTTATTGATTATCAATGATATTTTAAAGAGATGATTTCATGACGAATTTTCTCTTATCATTCAAGTTAAGAGAATATTGAGGTTGGAATTATTTTAGAAAAATCTTAACGTTATACCAGTTATTTTAATAAAACGGCAATAATGGCAAGGATAGCGGGTAAAGCCTGAACGAAGAATATTTTTTTAGTGGCTGAAATTGCTCCATAGATTCCTGCTACGGCTACACATCCTAAAAAGAATAACGCTACATTGGTCTGCCATTGCGGATCTTTAATCAAAAAAGACCAGATCAGTCCGGCAGCCAGAAATCCATTGTAAAGTCCCTGATTGGCAGCAAGTCCTTTTGTTGGCTTAAACATTTCTGCAGGCAGAGCTGCTTTAAAAACTTCTTTTCCTTTGGTTTCCCATGCGAACATTTCCATCCAAAGAATATAAAGGTGTTCCAGTGCAACGACGGCGATCAGAATTTTAGCAACGATTTCCATAATAAATATTTTCTCATTGTAAAACTAAAAAAATAAAGTTAAGTTTGAGTATTAATTCTTACAATGGACTCATTCAAATCACATTTAAACAAATTTATTATGATAACTGACGACGAATATACTTCTATTGTATCTTTTTTTGAGGTCATGGATGTGAAAAAGAAACAAAATCTGGTGCTGGAAGGAGAGATCTGCCGGACGATGTATTTTGTGGTGAAAGGATGTCTGAGAAAATTTTTCATCAATGAAAAAGGGGTTGAGCAAACTACGGAATTTGCCATTGAGAACTGGTGGATGACGGATACATTTGCTTACGAAAGGCAGATCCCAACGGATTTTTCAATCCAGGCAGTAGAACATTCTTCTATTCTGGTGATTGATTTTGAACGTCAGGAAGAATTATTAAAAAAACATCCTGTCATGGAAAGGTATTTCCGGATGATCTATCAAAGAGCCTATGCAGCTTCAGAACGCAGAATCCGTTATTTGTATGAAATGTCCAGAGAAGAACTTTATATGCATTTCAGTACATTATATCCGTGGTTTATCCAGAGAATTCCACAATATTTAATTGCTTCCTTTTTGAATCTGACTCCGGAATATCTGAGTGAAATCAGAGCAAAATTACGATCTTAAACCAGTTTAAGTTTTTTACGGATCAGAAGCCGGAAATTTGTCATGTAATTAAAAGCTAATGCAATGACAGATCACAAAAATCAATTTCCGCAACTTTTTTTAAGACTGGCTCTCGCTGTTACGATGCTTTCTGCAGTGGCAGACCGATTCGGATGGTGGAGCAAAGAAAATTCGTCATGGGGAAACATGGAGAGTTTTAAAGAATATACAAGACAGCTGACCTATTTCCTTCCGGAAGCTTTGAGTACGGTTTCAGCGTATGCCGCAACCTTTTTAGAAATTCTTTTTCCTTTGATGCTGATTTTTGGATTTAAAACAAAAATGGCAGCCTACGGAAGCAGTATCCTGCTGTTAATTTTTGCCATATCCATGACCATTGCATCAGGGCCAAAGGCTCCACTCAACTATTCTGTATGGGTGGGATGTGCTGCTGCGCTTTTACTGGCAGTACAACAACATTATTCTTTAAGTATAGATCAATTAACCAAAAAATAATACATATTATGAGCGCAAGATTAAATATTGCAACAGTAGATTCCGCAGCTTATAAAGCCATGCTTGGATTGGAAGGTTATTTACAAACTATTTCTTTAACACACATTCAGAAGGAACTGATTAAGATCAGAGCTTCACAGATCAATAAATGTGCTTTCTGCCTTGATATGCATACCAAAGATGCCATCAAATACGGAGAAAATCCTCAAAGAATTTTTATTCTGAACGGATGGACGGAAGCCAAAGAATTTTTCACTGAAGAAGAACAGGTGCTATTGGCAATGACCGAAGAAATTACGCTGATCAGCGATAAAGGATTAACCGAAGAAACGTATCAAAAAGCGAAGTCTTTCTTTGATGATAACCAGATTGCTCAGATCATTATGGCTATTGTAACAATCAATGCCTGGAACAGAATTGCAGTAAGTACTCATCTTCCGATTGCAAAATAGAGAAGTCGGGAAGATGGGTGATGGAGGATGGAAGTTGATGAAGACTGCATCATCTACGGATGTTTACTTTATTTTAAAAAAAAACGGCCTTTCAAATTTTTGAAAGGCCGTTTTGATGCAAGATGCAAAGTGACAGTGTAACACGGTTTGGTATTAATTCTAAAAATAAATTCTTTGGTTCATTTTATTTTTTAAACTGAATTACGTTGTCTCTCCGTTTCTCAGATTATATTTTCAATATCTAGATTAATAAATCGCCACAGGATTTACATTCACCTGAGTAGAACCTACATATAAAGGCTGTCCCAGCACAAATAAAAATTCCCAGATTTTTTGCTTTACCAATGGACGGGTGTCTATGAGTTCCAGATTATAAATTCCTTTTTTAGCCAGCATAAACTGATTGATAGGGAATTCTTCTTTACTTTTTGGGTTTGGATACACTTCGGAAGCCCAAGTATCACCACCAAAAGCAACGATTCCCTGGTCAGCAAGCCATTTTGCAGCATCCATTCCGATTCCGGGTTCTGTTTCAAGGAATTGCTGGTTGTTTTTACCAATCAATTCAAGCCATCCGGTATTGAAAAGGACAATATCACCTTTTCGTAGGGTAAGTTTCTGTTTCTTTAAAACGGATTGGATATCTTCTACGGTAAATTCTGTTCCTCCCGGCACAATAGATTTTCCATAATGAGCCGTCATGTCAAGAACTACACCGCGGGTAACGAAAGGAGGCACTTTTTCCACACCCAGTTTTTTTACGCCCTCTACGGTTACAAAATCTGTTGCTTTATTTCCGTTGTAGTAAGTATTGTCAATACCAATGTGTCCAATACCATTCAGTTGTGTTCCTACTCCGGTCCATCCGTTTACTAATTCATCATTGAAGGTGAATTTATTAGGGCCTATGCTTTTTCCGGCCTGTTCTCCGGGCTGAATATTGTATAAATTAAAGCTTCTGTGTCTGAAAGCGGGAAGGTTTTTATCAATAGGAACGGCAAGGGCTAATGTTTTACCTTGTTTTACTAATCCTAGTGCTTGTTTTACGACTTCCGGTGTTAACAGATTGGCTGCTCCAATCTCATCTGTCACACCGTAAGCGGAAGGATACCATGATTTGTCTTCCGGATTGACGAGTGTCTGAGATTTTAAACTAATGCTGTTGAAAGTCAATAGTGTAGCTAACCCGAACATTTTGATCAGATTATTTTTCATTTTTATGAGGTTTGGGGTTAAAGAAGGGAAGCAGGAAGCTAGGGGAGGGAGGTTATTGAAGTCTGATAACAAATGGATTAGTGTACAATTCAACTTCAATTGTCATTCCGACGAAGGAGGAATCTCTTTGTTATGGTCAGAATAGTACAATAGAAATAGCATAGCTTCTATCTTCCATCCTCCAGCTTCCAGCATTTACATTAAATTTCGCTCAAAGCAGAATTGATAAAGCTTAATTCTTCCTGTGAAAGGTCAATAGACATTGCTTTTGCATTTTCGATGGCTTGCTGTGCATTTCTTGCTCCTGCCAATACGACTGTAATGGCTGGCTGCAACGTAGTCCATCTTAATACCAGCTGAGAAAGGCTTGCTCCTTTTTTCTGAGCAATAGGTTCAATTTTTTCTAAGAAAGTTTTTACTTTATTCAGATCAAACTGAGAGAAATATCCGTTTCTGTGGTCGTTATCTTTCAATTGGGTTTCTTTGAAATATTTACCGGTTAAAAGACCTCTTTCCATCGGGCTGTATACGATAATTCCTGCATTGTTTTCCAAAGAATAAGGGACAAGATCGTTTTCAATGGCACGGTTCAGCATGCTGTAAGAAACCTGATTGCTGGCAAGTTGTAAAGTTTTGTTAGCTTCTTTCATTTGAGCAACGCCGTAGTTGCTTACTCCTGCTGTACGGATTTTTCCCTGCTGTATCAGTAATTCCATAGCTTCCATAGTTTCGGAAATTGGTGTTGTGCTATCCGGCCAGTGAAGTTGTAGAAGATCAATATAATCTGTACCTAATCTTTTTAAACTTTCTTCAACTTCTTTGATGATGTTTTCTTTAGAAGCCAATTTGTACACGGGAATAGTTTTTCCTTCGTCTTCTGCGTCAAAGAAAAATTCTCCTTTACCATTATTACTTCCGTCCCATACCAATCCGAATTTTGTTAAAAGCTGGATTTTTGAACGGTCTTTTCCTTTGATTGCTTCACCGATCATTTCTTCACTCAGCCCAAAACCATAGAATGGTGCCGTGTCAATAGAAGTTACCCCATGATCTAATGAGGCGTGAATAGAATTGATAGAATCCTGTTTTTCATTACCGCCCCACATGTTTCCGCCAATGGCAAAAGCTCCGTGTGTAATTGTTGATAATTTTAAATCAGTGTTTCCTAATTTTCTATATTCCATTTTGTTTGTTTTAAAATTGTTATTGTGTTAAACCACCCCGTCAAAAATTCTTTGAATTTTTGCCACCCCTCCGGAGGAGGGGAATTCTCGCCGTTTCAATAGTGACACTTCTAAGAACTTAAGTGTCTGAAACTTTTATGGCTTTTGTGGTTAAAAATTGTCTGTTATTTCTTTAGTTCTTTTACGATAGCCTCTCCAACGCTTTTTGCAGATTGTGGATTCTGTCCTGTGATCACTCTCTGATCGGTTACCACATGATTTTGCCAAAGCCCGGATTTTTCAAATTTTGCGCCTCTTTCTTTCAGTTTATCTTCCAGTAAGAAAGGAACTACGCTGGTTAATTTTACTTCAGATTCTTCTTCATTGGTAAAAGCATTGATTTTCTTTCCGTCCACAAGATATTTCCCATTATTCAGCTTGATATTCACAAGACCTGCTGGGCCATGACATACTCCGGCTACAATTCCTCCGTTTTCATAAATTTTAGAAGCAATATCTGCCAGTTCCTTATTGTCTGCAAAATCCCACATCGCTCCGTGTCCTCCTGCATAAAAAATGGTTGAGTATGCTTTGGGATTCACCTGTGATGGCTTCATAGAATGATCAATCTTGTTTTTGTATTCTTTGTTTTCCCAGAATTCCTTGTTGACAGGATCTTTCAAATCAAAACCATCTACCGGAGGAGTTCCGCCTTTCGGACTTACAAAGTCAATTTCATATCCTGCTTTGTGAAGAACTTCCCACGGATGAGAAACTTCACCCAGATAATATCCTGTATCTTCACCGGTACTGCCTTTTTTATCATGGCTGGTAACAACGAATAAAATTTTCTTTTTCATATTCTTTGATTTTTTGGTTTGTGCCTGTACGAATCCTATGGTAAAGACCGCAAGCATTAAAAACGCTAATTTTTTCATTATTA
Source organism: Chryseobacterium metallicongregator (assembly GCF_031324065.1). NCBI lineage: Bacteria > Pseudomonadati > Bacteroidota > Flavobacteriia > Flavobacteriales > Weeksellaceae > Chryseobacterium > Chryseobacterium metallicongregator. The sequence continues at coordinate 61,629 of NZ_JAVIXS010000005.1, read as the reverse complement.
AAGAAGATTAGTGATATAAATTTGTGGTTTTTCCTGAAGCTTTTCATCCACCAAAGCTCCGAAGGCTTGAATGTAAGGCTGCTGGTTGTGCTGATCCAATCCTTCTTTACTTTTCCAGATTTCGTAGAAAACAAATTCATTTTTGTCTTCAATGCCCTGATGCAGGCTATAAAGCTCACAAGCTTCTTCTTTTCTTGTTTCTTTTACCATATTCTGAAGAACTTCCAGTACTTCTGCCTGATGTTCTTCTTTGGCTTTTATAATGGCTGTAAGATGAATTTTCATAATTAAATAAAATTTTCAATTGAGTTATAGATAGGTTTCCAGTCCAGTTCTACTTTAGCTTTATCTGAGCTGCATCTGCTGTTGGATGCAAAACCGAAATAGCCTCCCGCCGGACCAAATTTATTAACAGCTTCCTGTATACTTAATGATTTTGCAGGTTGTAGGCTGTATTTTTTACTGATGTTTTCTGCAATGTTTTTTAAAGAAGATGAACCATTTTCTGCATAATAAATGGAACCTCCTTTTGCTTTTTCCAATGCGAGTACATATAAATCTGCAAGGTCTTCAATATGTAAGTTAGACCAGATATTTTCCCCTTCACCAAAATAGACTCCATGTCCTTTTTCCTTAGAAAAATTGATAAGAGCAGGAATCTGGATGCTGTCTTTTTTTATTCCTAAACCTTCTCCGTAAACCATTGTAGGAACAATAACAATACTTTTTATGCCTTTGTTTGCAGATTGCAGTACATAATTGTTGATAAGAACTCTTGATGCCATTTCCAGTCTTGGTTGCAAAGGGAAATCTTCCCTGAAGATAAAGTCGCTTTTTTGACCATTCTCTTTTCCTCCAAAAATGGCAGAGCCTGAAGTGAAAATAAACGTTTTGTGACTTTCTTCCAATGCTCTGATAAAGTTATCTGCTGCATAGGAATCATCTGCAGAATCAGCATTATGAATAACCGCATCTACCTCGGAAACTGCTGTTCTGATAAGATCTTCATCATGAATACTTCCCACTATGGTTTTGATTCCTAATGATTCCAGTTCCTGTATATGGGTTTCATTACGAACCAGCCCAGTCACTTCATAATTCTTGTTTAGTAGTTTTTTTGCGATAGTTCCGCCAATATAGCCGGTAATACCTGTGATCAGTACTTTTTTCATGATACCAGTTCCGGTTTTAATTCTTTTTCAAATACATTTCTTACATGCGCTCTGTACAATGTCATATCACGTTCTACATTGGCATTCTTTTCCACATCATGAAAGTGGAAGCTTTCCATTTTTTCTAACGAAACAAAGGCATTCATTCTGTGGAATCCAAATAACGGGCCTTCATCCACACTTTTTTCACTGAAAAACTCTCCGGGAAGAGTAAAAGCTGTTGCAGGAGCGTTCCAACTTGTAGTCAGCATATATTTTCTTCCTCCAAGCATTCCTCCAGTTCCGTAGTTGATTTCGGGATTCTCAGCTTTTCTTCCGTCGCTCATATAAATTCCTTTGGCATGTCCGGCTGTGAACACTTCGTCAATATATTTTTTCAATCCGTTGGGTAATTGGAACCACCAGATAGGAGTGTGGTAAACAATGTAGTCTGCCCATACAAATTTCTCCACTTCTTCATTCTTGTCATAGGTTTCACTTACATTGGTTATCTTTACTTCTACATTATCAAATTCTTTAAGAACGGCTAATGTATTGTCTGCAATAGTCTGATTATATTTTCCTCCGGAATGTCCGAAATTCTGTCCTCCGTTGATGATTAGTACTTTTTTCATTTTTTTATGATTGTTTGAATTTTACTCTGCAAAGTTAGAATGGATGTTTGTATAATAAAAATAATATAAATTATAGTATGTTATTATTTTTGTGATAGTTTGTTTTTTTGATTCGGGTTGCGTGATTCGAGGTTGATTTCAACCGATTCGTTTATGTATGCAGACATTGCTAACCGTGAGTTAATCATTCACGATTGACTTTGCGTAGCAAAAATTGACTATTGACAATTTCCCTTTTCATGGTAAAATGTCATAGTATATCCGAGCTGAAATTCCTTTCCGTCATGTAAATTTGTCTAACAAATTGAAGGACAATGATACAGATAGCTGTTTTTAGTGATGTGCATGGAAATCTTCCTGCCCTGGAAGTCGTGTTGGAAGATATTGAGAAAAGAGGAATCAGGCAGAGGTTCTGTTTGGGAGATCTGGTAGATTTTGCACCCTGGGGCAATGAAGTGATAGAAAAAATAAGAAGTCTGAACATTCCTTGTTTAATGGGAAATCATGATGAAAGAATTGCCTTTGATATTCCTGTAGTTCCTTTGTCTAAGCATTCCGAAGAAGAAACGAGTGCCAGATTTATTGCGATCGATCATTCTAAAAAACATATTACAGAGGAGAATAAAAATTTTTTATCAGAACTACCTTTTCATTTAAAATTAAATTATAAAACAGGGAAGAAGCACTGGAATATTCAGTTGGTACATTCCAGTCTTGAAAGTAATGATACGTATCTCTATGAATCAGAAAATGATGAGGTTTTTGAGAATATGCTAAAAGATTCCGGAGCTGATGTTGTGGTGATGGGACACACCCATTTATCCTTTAAAAAGCAGTTTGAGAATAAAGCATGGGCTGTCAATTGTGGTTCTGTAGGTCGTTCCAAAGAAGAAAACAGACTGGCTTCTTATCTGATCCTTACTTTAGATGAAGAAAAAATTACTCCTGAAATTGTACAGTTATCTTATCCGATTGATGAAACAGTCCGTCAGATACGGGAAAGCGGGATTCCGGATTATTATGCCTTGTTTCTGAAGAATGAAAATGTATTAATATTATAATTATTTTGTAATTTTGCATTATAATATTAATAATTAAGTCATGGTTAATTTAGAATGGTATCGTACTTTTAAAGCGATCTATAAAACCGGGACATTGACAGGTGCTGCCGATGCTCTGTTTATATCACAACCAGGAGTGAGCCTTCACTTAAGCTCATTGGAAGCTTATGTAGGATACAAACTATTCGACAGAACAGGTCGAAAAATGATTCCGACAGAACGTGGGAAAGTATTATTTAATGCAGTTGCTGAACCTATTACTAAACTGGAAGATGTAGAGAAAAACTTTCAAAAATCTACAGAGAAGCATACTCCTACTATCAGTGTCGGGATGTGTTTTGAGACTTTTCAGACCACTTTGGAGCAATATGTTTCTTCATTGCCTTTTAATCTGATTATCAGTTTCGGAGAATATCCTGAAATGCTGGATCAACTGGATAAGGGAATTCTAGATCTTATCATCACTCCCAAAAAAGGCTCTTCATCCAATATCGAACATGAAGCATTCTCTTCGGAACAAATTATTCTGGTAGGAGGGAAGGATGTGGATAAAGCAGCTTTCAATAAGGTTTTAAAAACAAAAGATGCAGAGCAGATTGAAGAGTGGTTGAAGAATGAAAAATGGTATGGAACAACCGGTGATATGGAACACCTTTTCCAGTACTGGATATTAAATTTTGGTCATAAACCGAATTTCCGTCCTAATTATATCGTTCCTAACATGAACTCTATCATCCGTTGTCTCAAAGGAGGAACAGGATTAGCCGTTGTTCCTGATTTTCTATGCAGAAATGATATTGAAAGCGGTGATATCCAGTTGATTTGGGAAGGAAAGAAAAAGTTTGAAAATACCCTGTATTTCGGTTGTCGTAAGAAAACCAATTATCAAACCGAAATAGAGCATATTAAAGGATTATTCCGCAAGGTGATGGCTTAATAAAACCATATCTCTCATCTGTAAACCGTTTTCATAAATAGGAGCGGGATAGTTTTCAATAAAAAAATCTTTCAGGATTCCACTTTTAATGAAACCGTTTTTCTCATAAAATATGATCTGTTGGAAACCGGTATCCGATGTTCCAACAATTAGTGTTTTATAATGATTTTCTTTAGCAATTTCTTTTGCCTTATCTATCAGGATAGTTCCAATACCTTTATTTCTGTAGCTTTCAATAACAGCAATGTTTTTAATTTCCAGTTCAGTATGGGTCTTCTTGTACAACGCCATTACAGCAATGTTTTCAATACCGTCATGTAAAAGATAGATCTCAGAATTAAAAATATATTGATTGATAGCTTCTCGTGTTTCATCAGCCAGAAGCAGTAGATGATAAGGAATTTCTGAATCAGAATTTAGCTTGTTGAAGGTGAAATTTTCCATTACAGGCTCATATGGATAAGTGGATAGTCTTTTCCTGAACCGTCTTTCTCGGATCTTCCGGTCTTTTTGAAACCCATTTTTTCATAAAATCCGATGGCTTGAGGGTTTTGTTCATTCACATCCACTTTGGTCAATCCGGTTTTCTCTTTCATAAACTGATAAAGTGTTTTTCCGTAGCCTTTTCCACGCGTGTCATTATGAATGAAAAGCATTTCCAGGTTGCCTTCTGCTACGGATGCAAAACCTTTAGATTCGTTATTTTCAGTAATTAAATAGACTTCCAGATTAGGAAGATAATCTCTTGGAATAGCTTCTTTGAAATAATTGAAATCCTCTTCGGCAAGAAAATCATGAGTTGCTTTTACTGCTGATTCCCATATTTCCATAATTCTCGGATAATCCTCTGCTGTAGCCAATCTGATATTTTGTGACATGATTTTTTAATTTTGAACAAAAATAGGGAAAATGAAGGTGAGAAGCCAGAAGAAGGGTAAATTTTGGGCTGGAGGATGCAAGATGGGTGCTGGAAGTTAGAAGTTAGAATGATCGGTTTTATCGACCACTTATTCCCCTTCTCTGAAGGGGTGGATTTTTGCAAAGCAAAAGACTGGGTAGTTTAAACAAACCTCCATTAAATAACAATTTTTTAACAGAAACAGTAAAATTGGTAGGCAGGATTTTCAATTTTTTATTGCAAATTTGTTTATCACTTTATATTAATCATTAAAATAAAGATTTATGCAAAAGAAAACCTATACAGGACAACCTGTGGTAACATTAAATAACGGAGTGGATATTCCGGCTTTAGGATTTGGAGTATGGCAGATGGAAGATCTGAAAGAATGTGAAAATGCGGTAATCAAAGCTATTCAGACAGGATATAGAATGATTGACACCGCTGCTATTTATCAGAATGAAACTGCAGTAGGTACTGCTGTGAAAAATAGTGGTGTAAAAAGAGATGAACTGTTTATCACATCCAAAGTATGGGTTCAGGATCATGGATATGAAAAAGCAAAAAGTGCTTTTCAGAGAACATTAGACAGATTACAGATGGATTATCTTGATATGTATCTAATCCACTGGCCATATGGAGATTTTCTGGGTACATGGAAAGCTTTGGAAGAATTATATCATGAAGGAAAAATCAAAGCGATTGGAGTGTGCAATTTTACCGTGGAGAAACTGGAAGAACTGAAAGCGAATTCTACGGTTTTACCAGTGATTAATCAGATTGAGCTGCATCCTGTATTCCAGCAGAAAGAATTACAGGTATACGACAGGGAAAATAATATCGTAACACAACCTTGGAGCCCGCTAGGAAATGGTAATGCCAACCTTTTAAGCAATCCTGATCTGAAAGCGATTGCTGAAAAATATGGCAAAACTGTAGCTCAGATCATTCTGAGATGGCACTTACAGGAAGGTTTTGTTGTAATTCCGAAATCTGTGACCCCTTCAAGAATCGAAGAAAACTTTAATGTATTTGATTTTGAACTGACAGAAGATGAAATGAATGTTGTACGTTCTTTAGATACCGGAAAAAGATTATTCTTTGATCCTAAAGATCCGGAATGGGAGCAAAAAATGCTAAATTCCGTAGCGGATATTTAATAGAAATAAAGAGTAAGAATATACCCACGGATCTCACAAATTACACAGGTTTTAATCCGTATAATTTGCGAGATCTGTGGGCTTTTTAAATCAATAATAACCCATGACTGCAAAAGAATTCATAGAAACACTCTCATTATTTAAGAATGAAAAAGAACTCAATAAAGCTGAGAAGTTTTTCAAAGGAAATGATGGAGTTACCAAGAGTTTCGGGGTGAAATTCGGAGATGTTTTTACTACGGCGAAGGCATTTTCGATGATGCCTCTGGATGAAATCAATAAGCTCCTTGACAGTGACTTTTATGAAGTAAGAATGGGAGCTGTAAGTATCATGGATTTTCAGGCAAGAAGTAAAAAATCGTCTGAAGACCTGAAGAAAGCCCTTTTTGATTTGTATCTCAACCGTCATGACCGTTTGAATAACTGGGATTTTGTAGACAGAGCAGCCTGTCATGTTATTGGAGAATATCTCATTGATAAATCCAGGGATATTCTGCATAAGCTTGCTTATTCCGACAGTCCATGGGAAAGAAGAACAGCTATTGTCAGCACTCATGCATTTATCCGGAAAAATGATGTAGCAGACACCTTTGCTATTGCGGAAATCCTTGTTTACGATCCAAACGAACTTGTGAATAAAGCTGTAGGAAGCTGGATCCGGGAAGCCGGAAAAAAAGACAAAAAGAAATTACAGCATTTTCTCAATACTTACGTGAAAACAATGCCTGCTGTTACATTTTCTTATGCAACAGAAAAGCTTGATCCGGAATCAAAATTACACTATAAAGAACTCAGGAAGGCAAAATAAATCCTGCTTTGTTCCATATACAGTAGATGTTTATCAACAACTCTAAACCTTAAACTTTAAACCCTATTCTGAGCAATATCATATCATTGAATAAGAAGTATTGTCTGATTCTTCGTACATTTTAATAAAAAATAATTCTTATGTTTTGGCCGGATACAATCAGTAAAAAACTAGGGATACAATATCCTCTTATTCAGGCTCCGATGTTTGGAGTAAGTACCGTAGAGATGGCTGTTGCTGCAACGAAAGCAAATTGTCTGGGATCACTGGCGCTGGCTGATCTTTCTGCGGATCAGTCTGTGGAATTGATCAGAGAGACGAAAAAATTGACGGATAAACCTTTTGCTGCCAATATATTTGTTCATCACATTCCGGAAGTGACTGATGCTTTAAAAGAAAAGTATGGTAAAACTAAGCTTTTTATTGAGCAGCTGGCAAAGGAAAATGCAATTGAAGTACATCTCCCGGATCTTGAAGAAATCAGGGTAAACGGCTACCATGATCAGGTGGATGCCATCATTCAGGAAGACTGTAAGATTTTAAGCTTTACTTTCGGAAATCTGGATGATCAGAGTATTCAGAAGTTAAAAGAAAATGGGGTTACTCTTATCGGAACTTGTACTTCTGTGAGAGAAGCTTTATTACTTGAAAATTCCGGTATTGATATCATTTGTGTTCAGGGAATAGAGGCTGGAGGGCACAGAGGAAGTTTTGAAGCAGAAAATATTCCGCAGATCGGAGGATTATCTTTGCTCTCACAGATCTATGAACAGGTAAAAGTTCCTTTGATCTATGCAGGAGGGATTTATGGAGCGAAGACATTGCAGGCTGTTAAAGAGTTAGGAGCACAGGGTTTTCAGGTGGGCAATCTTTTACTGGCTTCTCAGGAAAGTGCTTTGCATCCTTTTGAAAAAGAAAGATTGAAAAAGGTAAGAGAAGAGGAAATTGTTTTAACGAAGAGTTTCTCCGGGCGGTATGCAAGAGGAGTGAAAAACCATTTTATAGAAACAGTAGAAAATTCAGAATATATTTTACCTTATCCTTATCAGAACAAGCTGACCAATGCTTTACGTAAAGCGGCAAAATCTTTGCAAAATCCAGAATTTGTAGGAATCTGGGTTGGACAGTCTATCCATCAGTACAGCGAACTTTCTACAGAAGAAATTTTGAAGAAACTGATCAAAGAATGTGAAAGATGAATCTGTATGTTTTAATTTGATGATAATTTTATATTTTCGTGCATCAATTGTATTGATCTGCCCAATATAAAAACTAAAACCAATAAAAACATCCATGAAATATTCAGAAGGAATTCAGAGATCACTTCCATTCGGGTATCTTTTTCTCGTTATAATGGGAATATTAAAAGAGAGTGTCTTCTACTATCAGATCAATATTAATATTTTAAAGTACTCAACCATAATGGACATTCTGATAAGCCCGATTGCGACTTTAACTGCTCATCCCATTATATTGATTGCCCTGATTATTATAGTCGTATTTTCATTTGCTTTTCCCTCTTTTTTATCGAGACAGGCCAATAAAAATAAACGTTGGGCATTCCAGATGGCATCTCTCAAAGGACATGAAAATATGAGCAAAGAGGCTATTGAGAATCATTTTACCAATATGTTTGTGAAATTTCTCGCCATGATGTTACTGTCTTTCTTTGTAGGAATAGGTTGGGGAGAAGGACTTGGACTCACCAGAAAGATAAGGGAGAACAAGCTTAAATATGACTATAAATTAAACTATGGTGATGATAGCTTTGAGCAGGTGCATCTGATAGGATCAAACAGCATGTACTATATTTATCTGGCAAAAGGAAATAAAACGATAAAAATAGCACCGTTGGGCTCCATAAAGAGTATTGAGCTTACCAATAACAAAAAATTGAGCGACAATTAGAAAGCATACTTAATAAAAAAGCTTCAGAAATAGAATCTGAAGCTTTTTTATTATTTTGTTAAATCAAGACCGCCGAAATTTCCGGAGCTCATCATAAGATAAACACCATCTGTTTTATCTAATGTATCCCAGTAGGCATGTAGATCCTCAGCATTCGTGAAAACCTTTAGCTTTTCATTCTTGAATTTTTCTTTAATAAACTCAGGAGAAATAGGCTCCATTCTCTTGATCTTCAATGCGTCTTCAGAATAGAAAACAATTGCTTCCTCCAGACCATCCATGGCGTGGTCATACTGCTCAAGGAAAGCAGGATTTAAGCTTGAATAGGTATGAAGTTCCAGGAATCCATATTTCTTATCATTCTTAAATTGCTCGGCGAAGGCTTTTACAGCTGCTTTCACCTTACTTGGTGCATGGGCAAAATCTTTGTAAAGCGTTCCTTTATCTTCTCTTTCCACTTTTTCAAGACGCTTGGATGCTCCTTTGAAGCTCATGATCGCCTCATAGAAATCTTCATCCATAATCCCAAGCTGCTGGCAGATATGTCTGGCTCCTTCAAGGTTCAGTAGGTTGTGCGCTCCAAAAACAGAAAGAGGAACATCTCCCATTTCGGTTTTTAAATACACTTTACCATTATTGATTTCATATTCAGGAGTTTTGTAAGGGATCTTTCTGAAATAGTTCTCTGCATTTTCCACCACTTTTACTACTTCCGGATCTTCTTCATTATACACAAGAACTCCGCCTGCTGTAATGCTTGCTACAAACTTTCTGAACTGCTCAATATAATCATCAAATGTTTTGAATACATTGATATGGTCCCATGCAATACCACTCATTAAAGCGATATTAGGCTGATACAATAAAAATTTTGAACGAAGATCAATAGGAGAAGAAAGATATTCGTCACCTTCCAACACCATGAAATCATTATCCTGAGTCAGCTTTACCATACAGTCGAAACCTTCAAGCTGGGCACCTACCATGAAATCCACATCTTTCTGATGGAAATTCAAAACATGAAGGATCATTGAAGTAATAGTCGTTTTACCATGTGATCCGGCAATAACAACTCTGGTTTTATTTTTAGACTGTTCGTACAGGAATTCAGGATAAGAATATATTTTCAAACCCAGTTCTTTTGCTCTTGCCAGCTCAGGGTTATCCTGGTGTGCATGCATCCCCAGAATGACAGCATCAATATCCTGAGTGATCTTTTCCGGGAACCAGCCCATTTCCTGAGGCAGAATTCCTTTCTTTTCCAATCGGGATTTTGAAGGCTCAAAAATAGCGTCATCAGAACCTGTCACCTGATATCCTTTGTCTTTTAATGCGATTGCAAGATTATGCATGGCGCTTCCGCCAATGGCAATGAAGTGGGTTTTCAATTGTATTTACTGTTTTTTAACATTAGTATTAATGATCTGCTGGAAAGCCTCAAGAATATTCTTCCAGTTGGTGTTGTAATTCGGAATAATCATACTGGCATCCGTTTTACTGCCTTCATTAGGACCTTTCTTGATATTGATGGAAGTTGAAATATTGTCGTACAACTTTTTACGGTCTTCCTGTATTCTTCTGAAATTATTCTGAGAAAGAACCTGATCCAGTTTCTTTAAATCTTCATCAGAAATTTTAAAATCCTGTTTGTATTTTTTTCCTTGTCCTTCAAAAGAGTAGTGTACATTATTTCCTTTGATAAGAAGATTTTCATAAATAGGAGCAACACCTCCGCTTTTCGAATAGCTGATGTCAAAATCCGAATATACCTTTTGGCTGTTGCATGAAACTAATACTATGATAGCGAATAAGATTCCAAGTATTTTGTTCATAATTTTTAATTTACTTTAATTATTTGAGTCCTTTTGTTCTAATTTTTTAGCTTTAAGTTCTTCATCATAACTGTGTAATACATTGAAATCTTCTGTCTGCTCAATGGCAGTCATAATTTTCAATAAAATTTCCGGTGCTTTTTCATTATCATAATCAATGTCCAAAGGAGCTTTGAATTCCATCGTAGGTTTTACACCGGTTACCTTTACGCGGAGTCCTTTTTTATCAAAAGCTCTTCTGAATCCGTTTATTTTGATTGGAATTACTATAGGACGTTGGTTTTTTACCAATTTGGCCGTTCCTCTTCGTCCCTGTGCAAAAGCGGAAGTAGTTCCTTGAGGGAAAGTAGCTACCCAGCCATTGTCCAATGCTTTCATAATATTATCTACCTCACTCATGTCTACCATTCTGTTGACATTTTTCCCTTCAGCTCTCCATGTTCTTTTTACGGTTACAGCGCCTGCAATTTTGAAAATTTTGGGAAGAATACCTTTGTTCATGGTTTCTTCAGCTGCTACATAATAAAAATCAATCTTTGGGTTTAGTAGATAGATCGGATTTTTTATCGTATTTAAATATCCGTTGTTTACAGCACAGAAGGCATGGTACATTGCCGCCACATCTGCAAAATACGTCTGATGATTGGATACAAAAAGGACGTTAGAGTCCGGAAGATCCACAAGGTGTTCTGTACCGGTTATTTTTAACTTATTAAAGCCATTGAATCTTCTGTAAGACACAATACCTAAAATAAAAATAATAAACCTTTTCAAAAAATAAGGAGTTCCGAATGCATCGGTGAAAATATTTTTCTTCGCCATCTCTCAATTAAACACGGTAGTGCAAAGTTACATTTTTTTCAGCAACTGACTGAATTCACTTAATATCATTGCTGTAGCACCCCAAATGATGTATCCGTTGAAATTAATGACCGGAACATCATGTCCGCCTGCACTTGGCAGAGCCATAATTTCCGGGGTATCTGACAGGTTTAAAAAGGAAGTGATGGGAAATTCTATGGTTTCCACAGCTTCAGTCTGTTGAAGAACAAAAGCAGGATTCTTTTTGGTGTAAGAGATATAGGGATATACATAAAAATTGCTTGGCGGAATATAAATAGGAGACATTTCTCTGATGATCCTTACATAATGCTTATCTATTCCTATTTCTTCGGAGGTTTCACGAACTGCTGTTTCAGCAAAATCTCTGTCCATTTCCTCACGTTTTCCTCCAGGAAGTGATATCTGCCCGCTGTGCCTGTCGTGCTCATTAATCGTTCTTTGAATCAATGGAAAATACCACTCGTTGTCTTTCAGATAGAGAACAATATTGACAGCCGCAAATTTGGGATTCTTTGACAATACTTCATCATAAGTAAAAACGGGACGGTAGGGAGGCGAGAATACTCCATGTGCGTGTTCGCCGGGAAGTGCCACGCTTTTTATTTTTCTCAATAAATCTTTTCCAAAATTTTCCATAGCTCAAATTTAGCAATATATCTTGAAGAAATAAGTGCCTTAACATTAATTAACCTATGAGAAAGACTGCATTGTAGCCGGAAATATTTGCTTCTTAAACCCAATGAGATATTATGAATGATAAAATGGAATCTATTTCAACTTTCAGTCTTGAATTTTTAATGCAAAATTGATTTTAGGTTGAGAAAATAAATTTGACAGGAGTTTGTAAAAAAAAGCGTAAAACCCTGAATTGTGATGTTTTAAAAATATAAAAGATCGAACTTGCTTAGAAGAAATCATCCTTGTAGAAATATCAATATTCACTATTGATGGATTTGGCTGTAAATCAACATTTTGTGATAGTGTTTTTCCGTAACGGTAAATAATGACTTGTCCAACTGGAAACAGTGATTTTCAAAATTTACACTTTGATGGTGGTTTTTCATTTTGACGGGGAAGCTACCTTTGCCTTACTATTAACCAATTAATTTTTACTAAGATGAAAAATTTACTTACAGGTGTACTTACACTATTCGCAATGAGTTTCGGATTCGCACAATTCAATATTGATGTGACTACTCAAACAGGAAACTTAAATGTTGCTACAGTAGACCAGACTGGTCTTTTGAACATCAATTCTCTTACACAGACAGGGAATCGTAATACTGCAGATATTGATCAGGTAGGAATTTTAAATGTCAATAATGCACAAAGTATCGGAAACAGAAACTCTGTAGATGTAGATCAGATGGGTATTGGAAACTCAAATGAAGTGTTGCAGATGGGAAACAGAAACTCTGCTTCAACTTGGCAATTAGGAGTACTTAACTCTACAGAACAAACTCAGATCGGAAGAAGAAATGATGCTTCTTCAGTACAGATTGGATTAGGAAACTATGTTTTCCAATATCAGGATGGAAGAAGAAATGATGCTTCTGCTGTTCAGGTGGGTATTGGGAATGACGCTTATCAGGTTCAGCTAGGAAGAAGAAATGATGCCAGCGCCCTTCAGATAGGAGCTAATAATGTTCTTGTTCAGTATCAGGATGGAGATGACAACAGTGCCACTCATATTCAAGCAGGAAACGGTAATATCGCTGCCTCAGTTCAGATAGGAGATGACAACACTTCTGCAGGAGTACAGATAGGTAATGCTAACCAGCTTTATCAGTTCCAGATAGGTGATTCCAACACAGCTATTGATCTTCAGATGGGTAATGGTAACTTTACCTGGGTAGCTCAGAGCGGTCTTGGCCATGTTCATGTAGGAACTCAGATGGGTAATGGAAACTCAATGATTGTAAATCAGTCGAATTAAGCCCTATAACAACATACTGTAAATCTTAGAAATTGTAAAGGAGAAACTGCAGTGTTTCTCCTTTTTTAACCCTTCGATTTTCTCCGTTTTGTTATCATGTAATTTTAATACTAAGGCTATGTTTAACTTGAAATGGAGTGTTTTGGCTCTTTTCATAATGTTGCCACTACATGCACAGGAAATAGACTGGGATAAGGTCAACAGCAATACAATCTTTAATCTTATAGCCAGACAACAGACAGATCAGAGTTCTTATGGATCCGATATCATTCAGATAGGAGACTATAACAATGCCGAACTTTCCCTTAACGCCCGAACCAATATTATAGTAAGACAGCTGGGAGATTTTAATACCCTATATTTTATCAATTCATTCACAGATAAAGAAACAAAAGCTGCCATTACTGCACAGGGAAACAATAATATTATTGATGTTACAGGAAGCAACAGTATTTCGGATGGAATTCAGATTAATGTAAAGGGAGATAATAGGACAGTTTTCATGAGAAACTATTAAAACACAAATGATGAAACTTTTATATTCCCTTAGCTTGGGTACATTTTTTACCTTCCTGTCTGTATGGGTTTATGGGCAGGAAGATAAGAAAGTAAACGCAAGGATAGAGAGTAGTGTCCTTGAAAACCAGGTCAGATTAAAAGCAGTCGTAATCAATAACACTGCTGTATATAAAGAACTGAATTACCTTTTGATTTCTATTAAAAAAGGAAATAGTGGAAATCTCTCAAACAATCAGCAGAATGGTAAATTTTCTGTCAATCCCAATGAAGTAAAGATATTGTCGGAAATAAGTGTGAATCTCGAGTCAAAAGATGCCCTCAAAGCTTTCCTTTACATCAGAGATGAAGAAACCCAGAAGCTGATTGCCAAAGACAGTCTGGAACTGAACAGCGACCTTTTCAAAAAAAAAACAGCTAAGATAGAAGAAGACGCTGCTTATGAGCTCAGAGGACTTACCATCGATGAGACAAAAACCAAAGTAGGAAAAGACTTTTATGATATGTTTTACATGCAGTACAGTCAGCTTCCTGATAAAAGCAGTAGCGTAATAACTATTACAGAACTTCCTCTCCGTGGAACAAGTGGTCAGATTAATATTCAGATGGAAGATAAAATTATTTACAGTTTTATGACCAATCCGGCAGAGGATTATTTAAAAGAACAATTAAGCTATAGCTTAAAATATATCAAAGAATTTAATGCCAAGAAAAATCTTATTAAAAATGAATTCATCTATTAAAAATGTCCGCCATGAAAACATTTATCATTATTTTGACATGTATTGCGGGTATTTTCTACGGAAAAGCTCAGCAGCTCGTCTATAAGCCGGTGAATCCAGCCTTTGGAGGAGATACATTTAATTATCAGTGGCTTTTAAGCTCTGCTAATGCACAGAACCCATTTGATGAAAAAAATGATTTCAGCGATTTGCTGGATCGGGTGAACTCTCTTGATAGTTTTACTGAGAGTCTTAACAGGCAGATCCTCAGTGAGCTTTCACGAAAACTGTTTGAAGAACAGTTTGGTGATGGAAACATAAAGCCCGGAAATTACCTTTTCGGATCTCTTTATCTGCAAATTACCAATACTAATCAGGGACTTTTAATCAATATTTTGGATACCAGCAATGGCGATCAGTCCGAGATCGTAATTCCAAAATAGGTAATCACTAAAAATAAACTTACCATGACAACCTACACTTATACCAGAATCTTTTTCTGCACCTTCCTGCTATGCATTTTGCAGGCCTGTAGTTCAATATTTGGTTTACCTTCGGATCCCGAAAAACCAACAATGGGAGAGGTTACATCTTCCACCGCAGAATTAAAAAATCTTCCACTTCCCAAAGAGAAGATTGTAATAGGAGTCTACAAATTCAGAGACCAGACCGGCCAGTATAAACCTTCTGAAAATGGAAATAACTGGAGTACGGCAGTCCCTCAGGGAACTACAACCATTCTTATCAAAGCATTAGAAGACAGCCGCTGGTTTGTCCCTATTGAAAGGGAAAATATAGCCAATCTTCTCAATGAAAGACAGATCATCCGTTCCACCAGACAGGAATACATCAAGGATGCAGACAAAAACAATCAATCACTTCCTCCTCTTTTATACGCCGGGATTCTTCTCGAAGGCGGCGTTATCTCATACGACAGCAATATTCTGACCGGAGGACTTGGAGCAAGATATTTCGGAATCGGAGCTTCTACACAATACCGCCAGGACAGAATTACCATCTATCTCCGCGCTGTCTCTACACTCAACGGAGAAATTCTTAAAACGGTTTATACTTCTAAAACCATTCTTTCAACCAGTGTTAACGGAAGCTTTTTCAGATATATTGATACGGAAAGATTACTGGAAGCTGAGGTAGGTCTTACTCAAAACGAACCTGTTCAGCTCGCCGTAACAGAAGCAATAGAAAAAGCTGTGAAAGCCCTTATTGTTGAAGGAATCAGAGATAAAATATGGGGGAAAGCAATAGATGAGAATGGAGGATATCAAAGTTTAATCAACGAATATAACAGAGAGCAGGAGCAAAATAATGACAGAGTTGTTGGAGGCAGATATCCGCAGGATTACAGACAGAAAGTATCCATATTTGCGAATGTTGAAGGACAGAAAATTAAAGATGACTATGTAGGTCCTAAAATGAATGTTGGTGGAAAAATAGGACTTAAATATTTCCTTACTCCTTATCTGAATATGGAACTGAACGCAAGCTATTTTACGCTTGAAAATTCTAATATTGTGAAAAGAAACTACTATGGTCCTGAAGTGAATCTGGAATACATCCTTTTTCCGAAATACAGATTCAGTCCATTTGTTTATGGTGGAGCAGGAGCGTTGTATTCAAAATATAAACCTCAATATAAAGCACAGTTCGGTGGCGGCCTGGAATATATGATCAGCAAGAATTTTTCGCTGAGAGCCTCCGCCCAATATGACCTTGGCTTCAAAGACGACTGGGAAGGCCTTGTTAATGGGAAAAGAAAAGATCAGGCTTTACGCTTTGGAATAGGAATCAACTTTTACTTCGGAAACAAATAAAAACACGAACTATGAAAACTATAATTAAAATATTCAGCATATTCATCTTTGCTTTTTGTCTGTTTTCATGCAATGAAGACCTTGTAGAACAGGCTCAAACAGGAATGTTAAAAGGAAAAGTAGTAAAAAGAGGTAGCAATGTGCCGCTTTCTAATGTGAAGATATTTACCAATCCTACGACACAAACGGTTTTCAGTGGTACAGACGGTTCATTTGAAATCGCTGCCATGCCGATAGGTAATTATTCTGTAAAAGCAGAGCTTTCAGGATATATCACAAGCTTTCAGTCAGTCAATATACAAAATCAAAATCAGGTGGTAACGGTAGTTTTTGAGATGGATGATGATACTTCATTGAATTCTCCTCCCGCTACACCACAGTTGCTAAGTCCGATAGATAACGCAGTAAATCAACCTTTGAGCGTCGAATTAACCTGGAGCGCAACAGATCCCGATACAGCAGATGTATTAAGATACAGCCTGACAATTAAAAATAATCTTGACACTAATGTGATTCAGGTTAATGATTTGACAGCAAACCACTATACGCTTTCAAATCTGAAGTTTGGTGTAAGTTACTTCTGGCAGGTGTCTGTTTCGGACGGCATTCACCAGCCAGTTTTAAGTTCTATCAGTAAATTTACCACCAATACAGTTCCGGCTAACAGGTATCATTACGTTCAGAAACAAAATGGAAACTTTGTGATTATTTCCAGTGATGACCAGGGAAATAACTTCCAGTTTACCAGTTCTTCCTACAACAGCTGGCGACCGCGCAAAAACAATAATGCAGGTCTCATTGCATTCCTTCGTACGGAAGGTGGAAGTACCCATCTTTATACTGCCAATCCGGATGGCTCCAATCCATTTAAAGTAACAACAGTGGCTGTTGCAGGCTTTAATAACTATGAAATGGACTTTGCGTGGAGTACAAATGGTAAAGAACTTATTTATTCCAATTTTAATAAGCTTTATAGAATTAATAAAGATGGAAGCGGTCTGAGTTTAGTGTATACAACTCCGGACGGAAGCCTGATTTCCGAATGTGACTGGAGCTATGATGGTAGTAAAATAGCATTGAAAACCAATGATTATAACGGATATAATACTAAAATTTATGTAATAGACATCAATGGTGCTGTTCTTAAAACGGTATTGTCAGGTACTGCAGGTGCCAGCGGAGGTTTGAACTTCTCTGTAGACGGACAGCTTCTTCTGTTTACCCGTGATATGTCCGGATATTTGGATGGAAGTGGAAATTATCGTCAGCTGGATTCACATATCTTTATCTATAACCTTGTTACGGATGCTGTGAGTGATATTTCTGCAGAAAGCGAAAAAGTACTGGGAACGAATGATCTCGATCCTAGGTTCTCACCAAATAATGCTCAGATTATCTTCATGAATACCTCCAACGACAATATTTCTCAAAGGAATGTAATGGTCATTGACCTTAGTAGCACGCTGACGGATATGACAAGGACAACACTGTTCAGCAATGGAGAGATGCCGGATTATGAGTAAGATATAACGTTTAATGTTTAAAGTCCAAGGTTTTAGTTTTAAAGTGAGGTATGAGATCATATCTGTACCCATTAGAGATAAATTTAGAATTAATTCAATAAGTTTTTCATTGTTAAGTCTCTGATTTCTCTGCCTCACTTTTTATGCTACAGACTTTGATTATATTTTACAATAAAGATTCTCCCTGAAGAAATACTAACATTAAAATCAGGGGTAAAAAAATTCCAGACTTTGCATAAGCCTGGAATTTTTGAGTGATTCATGGAAGTCTTTCAGTCGATGATATGATTCTCGATCGCATATTTTACAATTCCGACTGAGTTTTTGGCATTGAGTTTCAAAAGAATTCTTTTTCTGTGTGTTTCTACCGTATTGATACTGATAAATAATTTTTCTGATATATCTTTACTGCTGCATCCGTCACAGATCAGTTTAAGAATTTCCATTTCGCGACGGGTGAGAGGTTCTTTGATGTGAGGATTGGGTTTTCCCTGTTCACTACTGATAAAATTGATCATTCTTTCCTTTGCATGATCACAGATGTAGATCTCATTAAGAAGTAAAACATTGATGGATTTAAGGAATTCATCATAGGTACAATTTTTATCCAGATAAGCCTTAATACCTTTATTGAAGAGTTTTCGGATGTCAATCACATCATATGAACTCCCAATGATGATGATTTTGGTATTTTTATGTTCTGAAATAATACTTTCCACCAGTTTGCAGATTTCCGAAAGCATGAGCATGTTGGAACTCATCACAAGCATTTCCGAAGGTTCTTCTTTTAAATATTTGGAAAGGTTTTCTAAAGAATTACAAATATCAATGGTACTGAAAATTTTGCTTTGGGTAAGCAGTCTTGATAATCCCTCTGTGTAGAGCATGGGTTCATCAAAAATAGTCAATTTTGGTTTCATCATGGTTTGTTTTGTTTATATAAAAATAGGAAAAAAACTTTACATTTTGAATAAAATTGTTAAATATTTTAAAATTATTATGTTTTTATTAGTAGTAAAATGTTATTTTTATTGATTTTTCATTAAATAATTCTCTTTTTGTGGAGTTTTTTGGAGTTATTTCTGTTAAAATCTATTATTCATAGTTGTTTTCAAAGGTTATTTTGAAATGTGGTACTATTTAACTAACGTGGTAGGGATATGCTTTACCGGAAAATTAACGGAGTTGGCAATGAAGCAGAATTCGTTGGCCTTATGATGAAGTTGTTCTGCTTTTTCAATCATAGATTCTTCTGCAACCGTTACGGTAGGGTGTAAAGTTACTTCTGTAAAATGACCGCTTCCACTGGCTGTTTCTGTCATGATACCTGTTGCTTCATCAGTATAATCTGTAACGATAATACCGGCTTCAGAACAAAAATGAAGATACCATAGCATATGACAGGAAGAAAGTGAAGATAACAGCATATCTTCCGGATTGTGTTTCGTTTTATCGCCTCGGAATGCAGGATCAGACGAACCTTCAATAACAGTTTTGTTTTCTGCTGAAATAGTATGGCTTCTTTCATAATCTCTATAACTACTTGTTCCCGTTCCCTGGTTTCCTGTCCACTGAATGGTAATTTTGTAATGGTGGTTTTTCATATTCTAAAGATAAAAGATGTTGTTGTTAAAATTCAATAGGAGTGGGCTTTAGCCCGCCTTTAAAATTATAAAATTCATTGGCTTTAGCCAAAACTTAAATTATAAATCATATTCTATAGGTATAAATGCAAAATAAAAAAACCTCCAGAAAACTGAAGGTTTTAAATTTTTTAATTAGAGAATTCTATTAATTCTTCTTTTTTGGCATTGTAGATTTTGTATTCTAAATATTTAAAAGAATCCCTTGGGACAATGGTTACCCACTTTTTGTATTTGATAAACCATTTCATCTGGATACTTTTAATGCCTTTTGTAAGGTAAGCTTCCACAAATGGGTGTACATGCAGGTAGATTTTTCCTTTTTCTTTCTGCAGAATGTTTCTTAAGGTTTCACCCATTCTTTCCACGATAACAATAGGAGCTACAATTTCTCCGTCTTTGTTCGGGTTTTCTTCTTTGGTGTCGATCTGTTTTTCCGGACGGTTTCTTTGTCTGGTGATCTGAATCAGACCAAATTTACTAGGAGGAAGGATTTTGTGGCGAGCCTTGTCGCGCTTCATTTCCTCTTTCAGATGCTCGTAAAGATCTCTTCTGTGATCAGAATTTGGCATATCTATGAAATCGATAACGATGATACCTCCCATATCGCGGAGGCGAAGTTGTCTTGCGATTTCTGTAGCAGCCATTTTGTTCACTTTCAGCGCATGCTCTTTGTTGACAGCAGTTCCGGTAGTAATATTGTTTCCGGAGTTGACATCTACCACGTGAAGTGCTTCTGTGTGTTCAATAACAAGATAGGCTCCTTTGGAACTCGGAATGTTAACGTGTTTTCCGAAGCTCTGTTTAAGCTGTTTTTCAACATTGTAATATTCCAGAAGTGGAATATGAGAATCATAAAACTGGACAATATTTTTCTTTTCAGGGGCAATGACTTCAATGTAATTTTTCATTTCGTTGACCATTTGCTCATCGTCGCAGATGATATTCACGAAGTCCTGATTAAAATTGTCTCTTAAAATAGCTGAAGCTTTGTCTTCTTCGCTTAAAACTTTAGACGGAACTTTATTTCTCTGGATGTTTTTGAAAGTGCTTTCCCACTTCTGAACCAGCTGGTTCATATCATTATGCAGGTCGGCTACTTTTTTTCCTTCTGCTACCGTTCTGATAATCACTCCAAATCCTTCAGGCTTAATGCTGTCGATAAGAGTTCTTAATCTTTCTTTTTCTTCAAAGCTTCTGATCTTTTTGGAAATGGAAACTTTATTGTCAAAAGGAATTAAAACCAGGAAACGTCCTGTTAATGAAATCTGGGTAGAAATTCTTGGGCCTTTGGTAGAAATAGGTTCTTTGGTAATTTGTAGCAGAACCACATCGTCCTTGGCAACTACTTTGTCTACCGTTCCGTTTTTGTCTATTTCGGGTTGTATCTCGAAATTCTTTAAGCTCGAAGTGCTTTGTTTTTTAGAAATAGTATCTTTTAAAAACTTTCTGTACGTAAGATACTGAGGTCCCAGATCCTGATAATGCAGAAATGCATCTTTGTCGTATCCGATATTGACGAATGCTGCATTCAGATTGGGTGCCAGTTTTTTTACTTTTCCTATAAACAGATCTCCAACTATAAAATCGCTTTTGTCTTCTTGCTCATGAAGTTCACATAGTCTTCCGTCTTCCAGCAGCGCAATCTTTGTAAGATCATCTTCATGCGAAACTATTAGTTCTTTCTTCATTTTTTAATAAGATAAAATTGTTAAGATTATAGGAAGTGGATGTTTTTTATCGATTAATTCATCTATTAAATATAATGATTTTGAATGAAAACCATTATATGTTTATTAAAATAATATTTGAAACCCTCCGTTTTCCGCGGAATCTTATAGTTGCAAACAAAAATATAGTTAGTGAACTTTAAAAATTTAAATCCACCAACTATATTATTATATTGTAAATCTCGAGAAAAAGAGATTATTTTTTCTTATGTCTGTTTGCTCTTCTTCTTTTCTTTCTTTTGTGAGTAGCAACCTTGTGTCTTTTTCTTTTCTTTCCGCTTGGCATAATTTTAATTTTTTAGTAACTAGTTAATATTCAGTTAATGTTCTTATTTTACTGCAACTTTAGTTTTTACTTTCTCAACAAAAGATTTTGAAGGTTTGAAAGCAGGAATGTTATGAGCAGGAATCTCAATTGCAGTGTTTTTAGAAATATTTCTTCCTGTTTTAGCAGCTCTTGTTTTAATGATAAAAGATCCAAAACCTCTTAGATAAACGTTATCCCCATTATACATAGAAGTTCTGATCTCCTGCATAAAAGCTTCTACAACTTTCTGTGTTTCATTCTTTTCTGTTCCCAACTTATTTGAGATGGTGTTTACCAATTCTGCCTTTGTCATTTCCTTATTTTAATTTTAAATTTTAGGTGTGCAAATTTAGTTAAAAAAATTGAATACTAGCAAATTAGTGGCAAAATATTTTTATTCAAAGAGTTGGACTTTTTATGTATACACTATATTAAGGTGCATTGAAGATTATTTAACAATAAAATAATACAGCCGGATAAAGGTACAAAAATTTGATGAACAAAATTTAATAAATGCTGGTTATAGCAGGCTTTACAGTACTTTCTTATCTTGAATATGATATTTTGAGATCCTCTTCTCTGTCCTGATACATCACGAGGAAATGATTTTTATTAGTGAAATCAAAATTTTTTATAAACTGGAATTATAATATCCGTTTTCTACACAGAAGCGTATAAGGTGAAGTTTGGTTTTTAACCCCAGTTTTTCTGTTAGCCTGTTGATGTAAGTATCTATAGTCCTGGTACTCAGATTAAGTTTTTCTGCAATTTCTTTATTACTGAATCCTTCATAACAGAATCTCATAAGCTGTATTTCTGCCGGTGAAAGCTCTTCCTGTCCTTTCTTCTGCCTGTCCATATATTCCTGTACTGCAAGAGGTTGTTGTTCCCATTCTTTAGAATATGCCTGATAATCAAAGTCTTCAGAGGCAATGCTTCCTTTGATAATATCTTTTATGATGGTACTTTTTTTCTGACAATAATAGATGTTGGGAATCTTTGAAAGGATTTCGGCCATATCTTCCTGGTAAGTGCCGGAGTAAGTGATGATAGGAGTTTCTGTATTGTTTTTTCTGATGTACTTAATGGCTTCAATTCCACTTAATACCGGCATGAAGAGTTCAATAATGAACACATCTTCCTGTCTTCTGTAGATTCTGTTTACCAGTTCATGCCCATTGTTACAATCATTCAGAAGCATATAGAAAGGATTTTCCATAAGGGTTTTGATCATTATTTTTTTAAAATAAAAATCACTGTCTGCAATGGAAAAACGTACGGTATTAGATAATATTTTACTCATTCTTAATATCGATTTGGCGAATGATATTTAAAATTTAGAGGTCTAATTTATGAAAAACTTATCAAAGTGAAAATTAATATTAATTTAATCAGGGTTTTCACGAAACAGGGTTGGGGAAATTACGTATTGTGCATAAAATTTTTTTTTTATATTTTCACAGGCCAAACAAATCGCAAATTATGTCTTCTAACAGGGAAAAAAAATTAAACAAATCTGACGTCAGAACGGGCATTTGGAAGTTTATTCTGTCATTTGTTGTTTTGTCGGTTGTAACTTTTACGTGCTTATTTCTCTTCTTTAAGAGTTATGATATACAGCGCGAAGGGATTAGCCGTGAAGCTGAAGCCTATAAAGAATTGATGCTTCGAAGTGACGTGCTAAAGGATCACATTGATGATATTTACGACAAAATGAACCAGCTTAGCATTAATAAGGTGGAGAATGAAGTGTTTCTCAGAACCAGTATTATGGATAACGTGAGAGATGCTAAAAACATTATGGGTAAAGACAGTGTACAGAGCTTTAAACATTATGCTGTGCTGATGAAACAGATTGTACCGATGATGACTTTAAAAGCCAAGATCATTGAAGTGGAGTATCAGAAGAAAACAGTTTTAAGAGATCTTGATGAATGTATGGGTAAGATCAAAGTGACCAATAATGAGCTGAGAAAAGACCCTACAAGAAATTTCACAGGAAGTAAAAGAAGAAGATAAAAAGAAAAGATATGCAAGGACAAATCACATTATCAAAGAAAGAAAGGCATTATCAGTTTTTTTATTTAATACTGATGCTGGTAACTGCAATGTTATTTTTGGGAGTGATCTTTTTAAAAGGATTTGTATCTCCTTTTTCTGATGAAGATGTAAGAGGAATTCAGAATCTTGAGCAGAAAGCCGAATTTGAACAACACCAGAAAGTTGTTCTTCCTATCATGGACAGTACTTATACCATGATTACCAAACTTACTGATGACGGACCACAGCCTTTTATAGAAAACAATATCCAGTTGGGAGTAAACGACCTTAACAGCTATTTCAATAGTACTGACGTTGTGGATATCCGCAAAGATGCCTATCCACAGATCGCAAAATTTTATAAAATGTATTTTGATGACAAAAAAGTCATTTCAACAACCTCTGAAGACATTAAAATTTTCCAGAAACAGGTAGATGAATGCAGAATCGGATTTAAAGATAAGCAGAATAAGCTCTATCAGCGCGAGCAGGATCTGAAAGCAAGAATGCAGTAAGCAAATAAATACTAGGAATTTTAAATAAAACACATCACAATTACTAACTATGAATTATTTTCAAAAGAACAAGAAAAACATTATTATCGGTGTTATTGCAACTTTGCTGATTGCAGCATTGGTTGCTCTGTGGCTGCAGAAAAAGGTAATACACTCAGCCGATGATATTGTTGGGGTGGTTTATCCGTCTTCACTGGCGGTAGGAGACACACTTTTATTCGAAGATAAAACCCAGTTTGCGAAAACCAAAAGATGGAATTTCGGAGATGGAACAACTTCAGATAAAAACAGTGGTATTCACTTCTATAATAAACCAGGGTACTATCAGGTAAGTTTGATCGTTGACAACAAGTACACGAAATCTTTCCCTGTAATGGTAGGCGCAAGAAGCGTTCAGAAACCAAAAGATACTGCACAGTCTAAAACAACTATTGAAGCGGTTACTCAGGCGATGCAAAATGAAAATGTGACTTTCCGTGCTGTTTCTGATGCAAAACAGTTTGCATGGAAATTCGGTGAGTCTGGAAATACAGATGCTAAGGATAAATTTACCATCTATTCCTATAAAAAACCTGGAGAGTATCTGGTGACTCTTTACACAGAACAAAGCCAGGATCCTATCTATCACCGTATCAAAATTCTTCCGGCTTATGATGCTCTTGCAGAAGATGAAGTTTCAGTAGAAGACTCTTATGCAAAAGTAGATAATGATTTTAAATATCACCTGCAGCAGATTGCTAACGGAAACAGTTTCAATATGCATTACAATTACCTGTTGAAAACGTATCTGTGTAACAATGAAAATACAGTGGTAAAAGTAAATGACAGTAAAGTCAATAACTTCTACATGTATTGTGCTGGCCTTCAGTTTGACAAAAATACGGTAATCCAGACGGTAAAAGTAAACCTGGATGATACGCAGAACTGTGTAACTAAAGTAGATATTAATCAAAGCAAATAATTTCGTCCGGTCTTACGGATGTACCAATCATAAAAAGATTAAATAGGATGAAAAATAAATTTCCTCTAGCAGCATATTATATAGGGTTATCAGTATTATTGACGAGTTGCCAGGTAAAACTGCCGTCAAAGAAAACCCCGGAGCCTTCACAGTATGGGCAGGTGGACGCTTCACCTGTCGTTAACGGATATCCAAAAAAGTCAGTTCCATGGATTGTTATTTCAGACAGATCAAGAAATACAGCTTATTTGGATAAAGATGATGAGAAGTCTTACAAAGAAGTAAAATTCCTTGAACCTTTAATGGTTTTAAAACATAGAGACGGAATGGTAAAAGTGGCGGAATATGTTCCGGATGCTTTAATGAAAAAAGTTTCCTCGAAATCAGTCAAAACCTACGGCTGGATTCAGGAATCTGACCTCCTTCTTTGGAATAATGCCTTAAAAAGCGAAAAAACAGGTTATCCTGTAAGAGTGGCAGTAGTCCCTAATAACAGCGAAGTTATCAGAAATGCTGAAAGATACTACAAAAATGACTCTATTATGGTGTTTAATTCACCAAGTCTTATTGAAACAGCCAACGTGAAAATTCCCAACGGACAAATTGTTTACGTATACAAGATGGCTGAAAATAACAAACGTTTCCTGGTAGGTAAAAAACCGTCTGTTGACATGGACAGTATCAACAAAGGACTTTACGGATGGGTAAGCTCAAATGTAATTTCCAGCTGGGGAGAGCGTTCTGCTATCAAATTAAAAAATACCACAGGAATTAATGATACAACACTGGGAATTCATGAAGGATATCCAGGTGGATCTGCTTCAGATGCTGATAATAAAACAGCAGTTCTTCTTACTGATGTAAACAAGAGAACACCTCTGGAAAATATTTTTCCTGTTCATCTTCCTTTAGAAGAAGCTCCAACTCCTGATTCAAAGACAAAATATTTCACCAATATTTTAGATTACAGCAAGAACTTTGTATCCAATGTATTGGGGGAGCCCATCTATTTTGACCGTTACAGAGAGATTACGGAAAGAGATAAAAATATCAATATTGTTTTCGCATTAGACGTAAGTGCTGCCAACGCACCTTATGCACCTATTGTAAAATCATTATTACAGGATCTTCAACTTAGATTTGAAAAACCATCTTACTTCAGTAATGTTAAATATGGAGTGGTTTTATATAAAAATAATCCTTGCGGGGAGAATATTTCTGTATCCAACTTAAGTACAGATTACAGCAAGATTTCCTCATTTATTGATCAGAAAACAAATGAAATGAACTGCGCAAGCAACAATGGTTACCAGCCGGTAGGAGAAGCTCTTACAGCAGCTGGAAATCTTCTTTCAAATGTTCCTGATGAAACCAATATTGTGGTAACGGTAGGTACTTCTGCCAACCAAAGCGGAAATATGTACAGCGTAATCAGCTCATTGACGCAGGCTCAGGCAAGGTTAATCATGTTCCAGACCAGTGCAAGATCGTCTGATACTTACAATGATTTTGTATTGATGGCGGAAAATGTGGTGACGAACACAGCTAAAAATATTGCTGAACTTAAAAAGCAAAAGATCATCAACCAATATGATGTGCTTACCAAGAATAATTTCAACCTTGTGGAAGGTGATGAAGGATTCTTCTCTTTAGCTTATCCTAAACAGAGTATGTCTCAGGGCTTTGTTATTTTCCCTAAAAAAGGAGACATTACCACTCCGGGATTCCTGAAAAAATCTGTTGACAGTCTTATTTCACAGGTTACTTTGGATAATCAGACTGTCGATAAATCTCTGAATGAATATTTCCATTCATCTGTAGGAGCAGGAAGAACAGATGTAGATCTGAAATATAAATATCTGTATCCGGGACTTACCAATCCGGTTTCTGCCGGAATTGCTGCACAGCTGATCAACTACGGAAGCCCATTCCTTGTGAAAGGATATATTCCAAAAGAGTTGAAGGAATTTACACCGGGAATAGAAAAGGGAATCCTTATTTCTGAATCTGAATATGATAATTTAAAAGCTTTCTATACCGAAGTTTACAGAAATACTCAGGCGGACCGTGCAGATTTTAATCAGGCAAAAGCAGTTAAAGAATATGTAAAGCTGTTGAAGAAATATAATCCTACAATAAAATTCTTAGATAAAGGAGCACTTTATGAGCTGCCAATGTCTTATGCTATCGGAATGAGTACAGGATTTGATCTTACTGAAGAAGAACTGATGGCTAAATATAAACTGAAAGGTTGGAAAAAATCAAAAGTCGTTCCTAGTGAAACGGTAAAAAATTATTTTCAGCACTATAAAAACTTAGCAGACAGAATGCTTGCCAACAGAAACAATCCGGCTGTGAAGATTCAGCAGAACGGACAGACTTTCTACTGGCTTAATGAGTACTTTACCCCATCAAGAATTCCAACAGAACAACCGGAATACACAAAACATTAAGAAATTCATTTTATGATATCAAAAGCAGGAGTACATACTTCTGCTTTTTTGTATGGTAAAATGAGGCAGCATATATTAATTAATTTTAAACCTTAAACCTTGAGTTTTTGAACCCTAGACTCTCTTTATTTCTCTTTTATGTGTAAAAATATTTTTTATCTAAAAATAGAGATATAATTTAAAACGCTGTTTCTATGGGTGTTATAATGTGGTATGTAAATCCATTATCGTAGAATTACTACAAGAAATCGTAGAACTACTACAAATTTTCAGATTTGTATTCAAAAGTTTTTTTTAGCGGAAAAGAGCCTCTATATTTGCTAACACAATCACCACATCACAAAATATTACTAACGATTAAATTTACTAATCATGGCCGAAAGAAATTCAAGAGGAATCTTAAAATTCAATAATGGAGAAGGGCAGAAGCTGTTAAAAATGAATTACAGCGTTTCCAGATCTACAGACGTTTCAGGACGTGTAGCATCAGATCCTTCTAACGCGTTAATCAAGGTTACAGTAGAAGCTACTGAAAAGTCAGACATCCTTGAAAGCTTACTAAACGGTAAATATAAGCCAACAGTAGGGGAAATTACTTTCAACAAATCTCACGAAGAAGGTACATTGATTACGCTGAACTGGCAAAACGGATATGTTATCCAGCATCAGGTAGATTTCGATGCCATAGACAGCAACAGTATGCTGATCAGCTTCGTAATCAGTGCTGAGACTATTGACTACGGTACTTCTCAATACGCTGGGCTATGGCCATCCAGCTAAAATTAACACACATTATCAACATTCATAAGAAAAAAGACTGTCCCATTTAAGACGGTCTTTTTTTGCCTGAATGAAAAAACTATACCTGAAAACTTTATTTTATAACATGTTTATATAGTGTCTGTTATATAAATTTTGTTATCTTTAATACCAAACACAAACACAAAGCATATGAAAACCGAATCAAAGACCAAGGGATCTTCCTTCCGTCCTTCGCAGAATGCAGACGGAATATCCGAGAATCATCACGCAGGCATCAACCGGCTTGTCAAATTATCACTGGTTGTAGAAGGTAAAATTATTAAGTACTATAAACATTTCACTCTTAAACAAAAAGCAGGTCACCACCACGAATTTAATCTTATTCTTGCTCATGATGCATTGGGAGACAGGCAGAGCCATACCCTTGAAGAAGCCAACAAATTTCTGGGAAAACGTCTTACAGCGGTCATTTCCTACAAAGATATTGAGAAGAGTCCGGAAAGAAATTTCATTGGAATTATTACCAAAGTAGGATTCAGTCAGGAAAAAATGAGTCTGGGAAATATTGTACTTTCCGGATACAGCCCGACCATCTTGCTGGACGGTGCTCCGCATATTCAGAGTTTTGGTGGCAGCCAGCCCGTTAATATGGGAATCATAGCCAAAGAAGTAATAAAACAGGGAATAGATAAAGAGCGGTTCGATATAAGAGTCGATACCAATGATTATTCCCAGATCATTTACAGCAGCCAGTATAACGAAACCCATTATAATTATCTGTCGAGAATGGCAGAAGCCTATGGAGAGCAATTTTATTATGATGGTGAAGTATTGCATTTTGGAAAGCTTCCTCCACAGAATAAGCCTATAAAACTTTTATACGGAAGCAATGCAGATAATATTAAAGTAGAGCTCAAAGCGGTTCATACAAAACCTCAATATTATGGCTATAACAGTAGTAAACATGAAAAACTGACCTCAGGGGAAACTCCGGTTGATCATTTAGGTGATTTGGCCCGTACAGCATATACTCATAACGATAAAATCTATAAAACTCCGGCACTGCAGGTTGCTCCTATTAAAGCAACAACGCATCTGGATGTGGAGCATTCTCAAAGAAGTACATCAGGAAGCGAAGCTGTTAATGTATTTTCGGTCTCCGGATCTACAACCGTTCCTTTTTTGCATCCCGGATGTATTGCGGATATTCATATGAGAAAAACGGATAGCAGTGAAACATCTTATTTTACGAAGGTGATGGTGACAGAAGCTGTTCATGAAATTGATACCATCGGACATTACACAGGAACTTTCGAATCTATTGCTGCTGACACTGGTTTTCTGCCCAAACCGGAATTTATGGTACCAGCTGCCCAGCCACAGATTGCAACGGTAATCTCCAATACTGATCCGGAAGGACAGGGAAGAGTTCAGGTAAGATTCGACTGGCAGATGAATGATAACACTCACTTTGTAAGGGTAATGAGTCCTGATGCAGGAGGAACCGATCAGATTACGCAAAATCGTGGTTATGTAGCCATTCCGGAAGTAGGAGATCAGGTAATGGTTAATTTCGTTCATAGTCATCCGGACAGACCGTTTGTGATGGGAGGAATGTTCCATGGCGGAATAGGACTTGGCGGTGGAGCAGACAATCGTGTGAAGTCTATTCAGACAAGAAGCGGCCACAGAATTGTCTTCACAGAAGATGAAAGTATCATTATTACGGATAAAAGCGGTAATGAGATTCATCTGGATACAACGGGAAGTAATATTAATATCACAGCACCGGAAACCATGACGCTGAATTGTAAGAATATGAATATTAATGTTGGAGAGAATATGACGACGACGGTGGGAATGAATAAAGCAGACAGTGTCGGATTAAATAATACAGAGACTGTAGGCGCGATGAAGCTTACTTCGGTCATAGGAAATGTAAGTACATTCATTACAGGTAAACTTACTGAGATTATTGAAGGGGACGTACACAGTGAAACTAAGAAGGAAAGAAATGAAATTTCGGAAAAGGAAATTAACATTACCTCCAATGCTTCTATCAATAAACACGCCCAGCAGGAAGTTCAGAACAACAGTGGAGAGAGATCTAAAGCCTATTAATGATGAGCAGAACAAGAATTGTAAAAGGCACCTACACAAAAATCTCTCAGGAAGATCATAATATGTATTCTCAGGAGAGTATTATTTCACGTGCCATGAAATGGATTTCTGAAAAGGGTAATGCTAAAGGAGTGAGTCATAATACGCCACAATCTCCTCCATTAGCTCCTCAGCCCATTCAACTTATTGTTCAGTTCAGACCTAATAAGGGGTGGAAAGGAGAATTTGGGTTTGATTGGATGAGAATAGGTGATACCAGTCTTTTTAATGATCAAAAGTTTAGTGATATTATAGCTTATCAGTATGAGGATGCTAAATTTACTACGAAAGTAAAAGATGGTAATAAATATAAGGGATATTTTAAGGTTGATGAGACAATGTTTAATAACCTTAAAAAAGAATATAATCCTTTCTCTATTTTATGGAAAACGAAAAAAGATAAAAATACAGGCAAAGATATTCCGGAAGAATATTTTATACCATGGTTGTCCATTATAAAAGATAAAGAAGTTAAGATCACTTTTTTTGCAGAAATTCAACAGGAGGCTGATTATTTGGAATTTACAAAATCAGATTATTTTACTTTTACTCCTAATAAAATAGAGATAAAAGGGAAAAAGAAAATATCTTTGAATGATTATGAAGTGACAATCAAATGCATAAAGGAGTTTACAAATAACCAAACTATAGAGTTAAAAGCTTTTAAAGCTCAAGATGGGAAAATCATTGAGGCTATGGTAGGAAAACTAAATGTCTGGGCAAATGATAATACTAAACAAAAGAAAAAAGATGTTGTATTTGTGGAAATAAAAACTCCAGAATTATCTACCGGATCAGGAAAGAATAAACCTAATGTTAATGATGAGAAAGATAGGGTTAATCAATACCTTGGGCAAGCATATATTCAGTTATCTGATCAGTCAGATATTGTTGAATTAGATTTAACGTCAGATAAGAATTTTGTGGATTTTGTGACCAATGGTGAGGTAGATTCTGATAAAAAAAGCGGTGGAAAAGAATTACAGGATTATTTGAAAGCTCAATTGGAAAAGGCCTATCCTAAGAAATACACAAAGCATTTCAAAGCATTTTATTTTGCTGAACATGGGTACAGTGCAGGAGGAGGGTATGTTTCTGGGTATTCAAATTATGGAGCAGATTATGTGGTGGTATTTAAAAGCAAAAACAATCAGACAGCGGCCCATGAATTTCTTCATTCTATGAATTTAGCCCATACATTTGCAAATAAAGAAGCATCTTCTCATGCCTTATTTACTTATGAATATAAAAAGACAGATAATTTACTGGACTATTCACATCATGGAGGAAATGATAATAAACGATGCTCATTATATTATTGGCAATGGAAAAAAGCCAATTCATCTATAAAATAGGTAGTTATGAATAAAATAATAATGTTAATGTGGTTGAGTATATTTATACAATGCCAATCTCAAAAAATAGATAAATATATGATACCAATTGTTGATAATAAGTATGAAAAATTTGATATTGAAAATTTTCAAAAGAAATCAGTAAGGGGATACCTAAAAGTACGAGAAAATAGCAATACTTATATTCAAGATTTTCAATCACCAGGTTATAGAGAAATGATTTATAATGATAATTTGTTTTATAAGGTGACTAAATTTTTCTATGAAAATGGTAATATTGAGAAAAAGGGTTGCTTATTTAATGAAGGATCGGTAGCTGGTATTTGGTATTATTTTGATAAATCAGGTAAAATTATAAAAGAAGAAAATACAGATGAAGGCTATGGATTTAAACCTGAAGATATTATTGTATACTGCGAAAAAAATAAAATTAATCTTTCAAAAGGTTATCATGATTCAGGTTATCAGACAAGAGTACTAAAACAGGATTTTGAAGGCAAAAAAGTATGGCGGATTTCTCATCAGACCAGTGGTGATTCTATAGAAGAAATTATTCTGGATGGTAAAACAGGAAAAGAGCTTCAAAAGAAGACAGTACCATTTTATAACTCATAATTAGATGATTCATAAAAAGTTTATAGAAAAACTATTTGTAGTATTCTTGTTGGGTTTTCTACAATGTCAATCTCAGGAATTACAAAAGACAATGATTCCAAAAAATTAATAACAAATTTGAGAAGATTACTATACAGAACTTTAAGAAAAAAAAGACGACATATGTATTGAGACTTCAGAAGCAGAAAAAGTTTCTTTTACTGCTTCTAAAGCTGGATACAGAATAAGTATTTATCATGGAAATTCTTTTTATAAATTAGGTAGTTATGAAAAAATTAATTTACATGGCATTAATATGTAGTTTATTTTCATTGTTAGGATGCAAAAGTAAAGAACAAAAATTTTTGGATAATCATAAAGTAATTCTCTATGAGACTAAGGAAGCAGGAGATTTTATTAATACTGCAAACATAAAACCTGATGAAGCAAAACAGATTCAAGCAGCTTTTGCTATAAATAATAATAAGAAACCTGAATCTTATAACTTATTTATAATAGACAATAATTATGTTTTTACCTCTTATTTTCATCCTAAAGTTCCAGAAGCTTCAACAAGTGGAATATGGGTAGATGCTAAAACGGGTAATGCAAAATACATGGAAACTGGAATATGGTTAAAAACCTATAAACCTTACCTTGAAAATGATGATTCCATTCCTTTTAATTAAAACTAGACCATATTATTCAATTAAACAATTTGTCAATGAACAAAATCACAGATCACCTGAAATATTTGTCCAAACTGTCTGCAGTATTCATATTCAACGTGTTGAAAATTTACTCAATTGGAGCCATTTCAACAATTATTGTACTCGTCCTGGGAATCTATATTTTATCAGAAAAGCTGGGGCCGTCTTTAGGGCACAGTGGTGCTGGAGGATTTTTGATAACCACTATTACTGCTCAACCTGTTTCAGCGAGTATTTTCTATCTGCTGATTATTATAGCTCCGATTTTTACTGTAATTTTTGCCACAAAATATGCAATGTCTGTAGTGATCAATAAACTGCTGCAGGATCATTCCAAAACCATTGTAACTCCGTTTATAGATAAGGTTATCAGTACATTTAAAGCCAAACAGCCTACGGTAATCCGGACCAGTGCAGATTTTGCTATTGCAAAAGTTAAACTGTTGAATGAATTCAGAACCAGCTCTGAAAACAGAATATTGAAAAAAATATTAGGATATGCTTTAAATAAAATCAAATTTGATGAACTGAACTTAGCACAGGAAAATGCTGACTTTTCAGAAATTATTAAGACCACATTGATTGAAAAATTATACGAATTGGCAGAACCTTCAGCCATGCTGTTCTATATCTACATAGGACTTCAATGGTTCAGTCTGATTTTATTATATTTTTTGAATATTTAAAAGAAAACGGAGTAAAGAACAACAATGGGTCATTAAATGATAGTCACGTAATCATGCTTTAAAACAAAAAAATACAGTGGCTACTTCTCTAATTGAAGAATTAACTATCTTTATATCATTTAGAATAAAATAGCTAATTTTAGCTGCACAAAAAGAATAAGTTTTGATTCTTTGAAAAAAGAGATGAAAAACATACTTTAAAATCATCAAATCGTAAGCACAACAGAACGCAAATATATTAATATAAGAAAATTATAAATGGGAGTACTAGTAACCAACGAAACAGTAAAGCAACTATTTCACATTGCTCAGTCGATAGCGAAGGAAAATTATAATGGAACTTATGGAGGGCCACACATCCTGCAGGCTTTAATGCATAAAGATATCGGACTTAATGAATTCCTGAAAAGTATAGATAAAGATCCAGGCTATTTCTACGAATGGGCAGATGTCCGTATTGAAGAATATCCAAAAACCAACCACCTTCCTGATGAGGTAGGGCAGGATGATGCTATAGACACCCTTATAGAAGAAGCAGATGATATCCGTTTAAAATTAGGACTGGATGAGATCACTCCCATCTGTATTCTTACCGCCATTGTAAAGCCACAGGTGGTATTCTCACTTCAGCAGCTGAAATCACTTCCGCTGAGAGAACATGAGATATTCAATCTCTATAGAAAAGATACTCCGTTTACCGTTTCAGAAGATGGAAATTTTTCATCATTATTTTCAAATGGTGCAGATTATTCAGACTCTTCATTTCCTTCCATTAAAAGCTACTGCGTAGACAGAACAGCACAAGCAAGAAAAGGAGAAATCGAAAATATCATCGGTAGAGATAAAGAATTAAGAATGTTGGTGGAAATTCTTTGTCGAAGAAGCAAACCGAATGTAATCATTATCGGAGAGCCGGGAGTAGGAAAAACAGCTTTGGTAGAAGGTTTCGCTACAGAAATTATTAAAGGAAATGTTCCTGAAATGCTTAAAAACGGTACTCTTTTAGAACTGGATACCGGAGCACTATTGGCAGGAACTTCTTATAAAGGCGAAATTGAAGACCGCCTGAAAAAAGTAATCAATGAATGCAAGAAAATTGAAAAAGCCATTCTTTTCATTGACGAAATTCATACCCTTTTAGATCCGAAAGGAAGCATCGGAAACGTTGCCAATCTTCTGAAACCTGAGCTTGCCAGAGGCGAAATTACCGTAATTGGAGCTACCACTCAGGAAGAATATAGAAAAATTATAGAGCCGGAACAGGCTTTCAACCGTCGTTTTGAAGTGTTAACGGTGAATGAACCAGACGAGAAAACCTGTGTCAAAATGATCGATGTACTCCTTGAAGGGTACAAAAAACATCACGGAATTGAAGTTGAAAAAACAGCTCTTCCCGAATGTGTACGTCTGGCAAAAAGATATGCAAAAGGCAAAAAATTGCCGGATGCGGCTATTGACTTGTTAGACAGAACAATGGCAGCCATCAAAATGCTGGATGAATTATCAGAAAAAGAACTGGACAGCTGGAAAGAAAGCTATGATGCGATTTTAACAGAAGAATATGCTGACAGCAAAGATAAAGCGGATGAACTGATCTGGACTTACAACCTGCTAAGAGATAAAATAAGTCCAATTTTATGGGGATCACTCAGTGAGCAGCCATCTATTGACAACTCTATGCCTGTAGATCAGATTCAGAAAATTATTGAAGATACTTACGCAGAACTTTTACAGCATGCTGCCAAGAAAAGAGAAAAAGTGGACAGGCTGGAACTGGCAGCTGTAATGGCCGCTAAAACCAATATTCCAATCGGGAAAATCCAGGCTCAGGAAAAAGAAAAACTCCTGAATATGGAATCTCTTCTATTGAACAGAGTCGTAGGACAGGATCATGCACTAAAAATCCTTTCCGATGCTATTGTTGAAAACCGAAGCGGATTGAATAAACCAGGACAGCCAATCGGGTCTTTCTTCCTTCTGGGGCCTACCGGAACCGGTAAAACAGAGCTGGCAAAATCTATGGCGGAACTGCTTTTCAATGATGAAAAGGCAATGGTACGCTTTGATATGTCAGAATTTAAAGAAGAACATTCCGCAGCATTGCTATACGGAGCGCCTCCGGGATACGTAGGATATGAAGAAGGAGGGATGCTTGTTAATAAAATCAGACAACAGCCTTATACCGTTGTGTTATTTGACGAGATTGAAAAGGCCCACCATTCCGTTTTTGATGTATTCCTTCAGATTATGGATGAAGGAAAAGTTCATGATAAATTAGGTAAAGAAGGAGATTTCAGCAATGCATTGATCCTGTTTACCTCCAATATCGGAAGTGAAGAAATTGTAAAACAGTTTGAAGAAGGAAAGATTCCTGAATCATCTTCACTCATGCAGATTATGTCAAACTCCGGACGATTCAGACCTGAGTTCCTGGCAAGAATTACAGAGATTATTCCTTTTGCACCGATCACAGAATCCATTGCAGAAAGAATCTTCAATATTCAGCTGAAATCACTTCATACTTCATTAACAAGATTGGGAATTGCTTTAAAAATTACTGATGAGGCTGTGAAAAACCTTGCATTAGGAGGATTTAGCAGTAAGTATGGCGCAAGACAGATCTCCGGAGTCATCCGTGCTCAGCTTGCAAGACCAATCTCCAAAATGATTGTGAGAGAAGAAGTGAAATCCGGCCAGACGATTCATGTAGATTGGAATAAAGACGAAGAAAAATTAAGCTGGAACGTAGATTAAATGTAAAGTAAAAAGGCAAATTTGCTATCCACTTTTGCTTTTTTTGCTTATAAATAAAATTAAAATGAAAACAATTGTCAGAAATATCTTTACAGGTTTTCTATTATTAGGATCCGTTATCATGATCAACGGACAGTTTCTTGCCGCCTCCGATACTTCGGAAAGCAGTGTGAAAAAGTATAAAGGTATTATTAATGCCAATAAGGATCTTGTAGAATTTATTGAACAATTACTCCTTCAGAAAGGTCTTCCCAAGCATTTGAGAAATCTCGCCCTGATTGAGTCCCATTTTGACAGAAATATTACATCAGGCGCCGGAGCAGTAGGGATCTGGCAGTTTATGACTGCACATGCCAATCAGTATGGACTTACAGAACAGGGACGTACAGACATTTATAAAAGTACTAAAACCGCTACTATTTCCTTAAGTAATCTTTATAAAAAGTATAATAATTGGGTGACCGTGGTAGCAGCCTATAACTGTGGTGAAGGAAATATTGCCAAAGCAATGGAAGCTGCAGGTTCTACTCAATATCATGTGTTTTACAAATATCTTCCGGAAGAAACCATTAATCATGTGAAGAAATATCTTAATGCATGCTATGCAACAGGAGAACTTCAGAGTGTATTGAACAATTATAATTCTGCAAGGCTCAACAAGATTTTCTTTGAGGGAGATCGTAAAGAGACTGCTGCAGCACTTTCAGAAACAGAGATCAATGCCGGATTCAATCTGAACGTTGTTGCTGCTGAATTGAATGTAGAAGTAGATAAAATCCTTGCCTGGAATCCGGGAATTGTGGAAGAACTCCAGAAAAAAGGAGAAAGCCCTTTCTACCTTCCTGTAGATCTGATGCCAGATTTTCTTCTGAGAAAAAATAAAATATTGGTTCGTTCCATCAAAGAAGGTGGAAAGACCCAACAATAAAATATACTATCCAATAAATAATAAAAAAGCAACCCATAAAACGGTTGCTTTTTTATTGAATAATATGTTAAAAACATGCCAATGTTTTATTAATAAAATCTTAATATTTCTCACTGATGTGGATAATTATTGTTTTTGTTGTTAGTTTTCAGTTAATTAAAACCCTTTATTGGTGGTGTTTTTAATGAGGTTGTTAAATCAATTGTCGTAGAATTACTACAAGAAATCGTAGAACTACTACAAATTTTCAGATTTATATTCAAAAGTTTTTTTTAGCGAAAAAGAGCCTCTATATTTGCTAACACAATCACCACATCACAAAATATTACTAACGATTAAATTTACTAATCATGGCCGAAAGAAATTCAAGAGGAATCTTAAAATTCAACAACGGAGAAGGACAGAAGCTGTTAAAAATGAATTACAGCGTTTCCAGATCTACAGACGTTTCAGGACGTGTAGCATCAGATCCTTCTAATGCATTGATCAAAGTAACAGTAGAAGCTACTGAAAAATCAGACATCCTTGAAAGCTTGTTAAACGGTAAGTACAAGCCAACAGTAGGGGAAATCACTTTCAACAAATCTCACGAAGAGGGAACACTGATTACTTTGAAATGGGAGAACGGATATGTGATCCAACACGAAGTAGATTTCGACGCAATAGACAGCAACAGTATGCTGATCAGCTTCGTAATCAGTGCTGAAACCATTGACTATGGTACTGCTCAATTCGCTGGGCTATGGCCTTCAGCAGGTAAATAAGCCTATTCATCATCTTAGTAAAAATAAAATTGGTACAGAACAGTACGCTCATTCGGGTATACTGTTCTGTTTTTCCGTTTAAAAGAATTTCGAAAATCATTTTTCAAAAAGAAAATGATAGAAGCACAAGTGATTCATCAATGTCATATTTTCTATGCTGTAAGTATCAGCAGTTTATTTACAATTTAATATAAATACAAAACGCTATGTTTCAGGATGATAAAAAAATTAAAGTAGCAAACCCGAAAAACGAGATAAATACGGGCAAACAACAGCTGAAAAGTACATTACCTGAGAATGTTACCAAAAAAGCAGAAGGAAAATTGAATAAGGCAGATGAAAAAGTAAAAAAGGTAGCAAAAGCAGGACAACAAAGTTTAAATGCTGCTCAAGGTGCAGATATGTTTATGAACCAAACTTTTGTACCGAACAATCCTTCTATTGTTGATAATAAAGTGTGGGCGAAACAGCCAACTTCAAAAATACACAATGCTGAAGCTATTGCTCAAAGTGTTATTGCAGGAATCAATCGTGTGGTAAAGCTGGAGGTTGTTATTGAAGGACAAATTATCAAACATTTTAAACATTTCAAACTTATCCAGAGCGCAGCAAAACATCATGAATTCAATCTAATGCTGGCTCACGATACTCTTGGCAATGCAGAAAACCACAATCTTGAAGAAGCTCAAAGCTTTTTAGGAAAAAGAATTACTGTTGTATTTAAATATAAAGATGTAGAAAAAGGCGCTGAACGTAATTTTGTGGGAGTCATTACAGAAGTAGGCTTTAGTCAGGAAAAGGGAAGCCTAGGAAATATCGTTCTTAAAGGTTTTAGTCCGACAGTACTTTTGGATGCCGCTCCGCATATTCAGAGTTTTGGAGGTGGGCAGCCGGTTAGTCTGAACAGTATTGCTGATCAGGTGATCCGTGAAGGGCTGGGACAAAATAAATTCGACTTCAGAATTGATGCCCAGCATGGAAATGTGGCCTACAGTTCACAGTACGAAGAAACCCATTATAATTATCTGGCAAGAATGGCTGAGGCCTATGGTGAGCAGTTTTATTATGATGGTGAAGTATTACATTTTGGAAAACTTCCACCCCAGGAAAAACCTGTTAAGCTTACCTATGGAAGCAGCGTAAGTGATATCGCTGTTAAAATGAAGGCACAGCACGTCAACCCTACATTTTATGGCTATAACAGCAGTAAAAATGAAAAACTGACCACCGGAAGTTCGAAGATCAGCCATACCTCAGATATTGCAAGACGAGCCTACGAAATATCAGAAAAAACATTCACCACACCTTCTTTGAGAGTAGCCCCAATAAAAGCAACCTCTTTTATGGACATTGATGCCTCACAGAAAGGAACTGCAGGAAGTAAGGCCTCGGAAGTATTTATTACTTCGGGGACAACTACTGTTCCTTTTTTATACCCGGGATGTACAGCAGATATTGAAATGCGGAAATCTTCAACAAATGAAACTTCCTATTTTACCAAGCTGATGATTATTGAAGTAACCCATGAAGTAGATGCAAGAGGTTACTACGACGGTAAATTTGAAGCGATTGCAGCAGACACAGGTTTCATACCACGTCCTGAATTTGAAACTCCAAGAGCTGAGGCTCAGTTTGCAAAAGTAATTTCCAATACAGATCCTATGAATCAGGGAAGAGTTCAGGTACAGTTTGACTGGCAAAACGGGCCAGACAGTACAGAATTTATCCGTGTAATGTCTCCGGATGCAGGAAGCAGTGATAAAGTCAATAAAAATAGAGGCTTTATGTCAGTTCCCGAAGTTGGAGATCAGGTAATTGTCAATTTTGTACATCAACATCCTGACCGTCCTTTCGTAATGGGAGGAATGTTTCATGGTAATGTCGGAGCCGGAGGTGGCGCCGGAAATAATGTCATGAGCTTTAGTGGTAGAAGTGGTGCAGAATTAAAATATGATAACGGAGCCGGATCGATGAATCTTAAAGATCAGGGCGGTGCCAATATGTTCTTTGACGGATCTGGAAATGTAATACATAATGCCAATAACAACAGTACTAAAACTATTGGTAATGATAAAACAGATAAGATAGGAAACAATAAAAAACTGGAAGTAGGCTGTGATCATATTTCAGACGTAGGCAATACCCATAAAGTTTCAGTAGGTAAAGATCAGAGTGTATTTACAATGGATAATGCCGGAGTGATTGATTTAACCGGAGCTCAGAAAATTACCATTAAAGTGGGAAATAGCGAGATTGTCATTACCGGCACTAAGGTTTCTATTAAAAGTGATGAAATCGACATCAACGGAGGCGGTGCAACAGCTAATTTTAAAGGTTTGACAAAAATAACGGGATCACAGGTAGATATCAATTAACAGGATGGATTTTATAAAATACGAGATTAAAAAAGGTGATACCTTAGAATCTCTTGCAGAGAAGCAAGGGACATCGGTTAAAGAACTTATCAATTTCCATAACCTGTATTGTGGAACAACAAATTTTATTATTGGAGAAAAATTGCCTATTCATCTGCAATATCTTTTTTTAGAAAAGAAAACGGGTGAAGAAATCAATAAGGCAATAGAAGACAGAAAATTTCCCCAAAAAGCAAGATACAGATGCGAACAGTTCAATACTACAAAGGTTGAAGACAGAATCACGTTCCATTGCAATACAAAAAAGGAATACATTGTTGAAAAAGATGCAGCCAACACAAAAGCTAAAGTTAAGCTTAAAGAATATCTGTATAAAATAAATCCCGAAAATATGGCTCTTGCTATAGAAGCTGTTAAAGAACTGGAATTTGATAAAGAAAACGTAATTTTCGATTTAAATCATGACCATACCATAAAAGAAGTAGAGAATTTTCCTCAGATAAAAGAAAAATGGGAACTTTTTAAGCCCAAATTAAAAGCATCAGAATTTTACAGACAAGTCGAAAAAATCAATGCAAAAGCAGCGGAAGATATTATTACAGGTGGTGGTCTTGAATTTGAGAGCGAAGCCAATCTGAGAAAGACCTATGACAAGTCTCTTCTGTATCATGTATTGTTCAATGATTATGATGCCCGTAAAAAAAAGAAACAAAATGATGTTTTAAAGTTTATTTCACAGATATTTGTCAATATCCCCATAGAACTGGAATTGCAGCATACCATTATAAAAGAAGATGATTATTTTATAGAATTCAGAACAGTGGGAACACTTGTAAAAGATAAAATAGATAATTCTTTGCTGGAAGAACAATACAATAAGTTTTATAAACCTATTATCGAGTATGGTTTCAGTGAATATAATTATGATTACAGAATCAGAAGAATGGTAGATAAAAAAACAGGAACTATTGTGAATGCTTCGGCATTAATGAAAGAAGAAGTGAAAAATAATTATCAGTTTGTCACCCAGTTTGATCTAAAACAAATTGAATATTAAAAGTAATTTTTAAGTATGGCCGAAAATAAAGTGTTTACATTCAATAACGTTTTGCCTTATCATATAGCCAGGACTCTTCTGGTTATTATACCCTGTCTGGTTTTCTATGGAGCATTGTATTATTTTCTCTTTAAAGGAGTATTCAGACTTTCATTCGTTATGTTTTTTTTCCTTTTTTATTTTGGAACCTGTTATCTGATCCTGAAAGCA
Source organism: Chryseobacterium metallicongregator (assembly GCF_031324065.1). Taxonomy (NCBI): domain Bacteria; kingdom Pseudomonadati; phylum Bacteroidota; class Flavobacteriia; order Flavobacteriales; family Weeksellaceae; genus Chryseobacterium; species Chryseobacterium metallicongregator. The sequence goes on along the minus strand of NZ_JAVIXS010000005.1, from coordinate 19,863 downwards.
ATTTCTGTGAAGTTGAAGATCTGGTTTGATGAAAACTATTTTTATATCCAGAAGGGAAACCAGACTCCTGAAAAATATTCCAAGACAGATATTGAAGGATTTTACGCTTATGATTATGAAACGAAAGCACCCTCATTACAAAGTTCAAAAATATACTTCAGATTCTGCTTGAAAAATAAGACAGACATTTACTTAAATGATGTTGAATACAAAAACAAATATGAAGAAGAAAAAGGGAACGAACTTAAAAAATTTCTGATATCGGCTCAGAAAGAATTCCATTTTTCCAAAACAGAAAAGAAAAGTCTTCAGAATGTTTACTGGTATTCACAATACAATTAAGGCATATAACTCTGAAAATTTAAAAGACAAATTCACTATTTACAGGATGTTTTAATCAATAAAATGTAACATTATGAGTGCTTCCTATATACCCAAAGATGTTTACACAGTGTGTACATTTCAAACCGATTCAGAACCAAGACAATTAATTCCTACAAGAGAACCTATTACTGTTTTCTACGGATCAGATAAAACACGTCCTTTATTAACCATAGAAGATCGTAATATCAATAAGGAATTTCCCTGTAAAAGCCCTAAAAATGCAATGTGGGGATTTCTCTGCTTTGGAGCTGGCCTTATTGTAGGTGCACTTCTTGTGTTATCCGGCCCTATTGGCTGGGCGGCATTAGCTGTGGGAGTAGGAGTTCTCGCATGTGCAGGAGCAGCAGCCTATCATGCTACAAAAATTAACCATTTATGTACCGAATCTTTAGGAAAAGGAAGCTGGAAAATTGAACATGAAAAAGTAACATTTGATAAGTTTAGGGCTATCACCCAGAATTCTATTTTGGTTTGTGATACCGGAGGATTATTAAGTCCGATTTTCAGTTATTCAGTAGCCAAAAAGTATGCTCAGCAAATCGACAGCAATAATGGAAAAGAAATTATTCTCAATGCCGCTGCTTCTTTCTTCGGAGGAGCTGGGATCGTTATTGCAGGAGTAGAAATGGGAATTGGTAAGACACTATTGTGGATGGGGGGAACCATGGCAGTAATGAACGAAGGAAGTTATTGGGAAAGAGAAATAATCAGAAGCAACTCATTGGAAGATAATAGCCATTATCAGGATATGAATAATGAAGCAGATGAAAACAGCCGAATTCCCGGATATTTAAAAGATTTTCCGAAAAATGTGACAGGTATAACTCCTTCAGACCTTGCCAGTCCGGATATTCTGGAACTTAATGAAAAAGGTGGATTGGCAAGCAGAGACGGTAAAACCCCTATTTTCTTTAACGGAAAATGGTACGTTCAGGATTGGCAAAAAAATCTTATAGAAATAAAACAGGGTACAGCTTTATCTAAAGATTTGACAGCTTTAGAAGGCGTAGATTCCCGTGAAGTATGGAAGACACCTGAAGGAAAAGCTATTGTAGAAAATATCCGTAATGGCAAATATTCAGAATCCCTGGTTGCCACAGCAAAAGACGGTTTAGGAAGAGTACGCCCCCGAAACTTACCGAATTTAGCCAAAGAACTTCCCAGCATAAAAATGCAGAATATCAAAAATATTGGTAAACTTGGAGTAAAAGGTGGTGGATTTATCGGTTTCTTTTTCCCATTTATTGCTACGTATTTTTCTGAAGACTCAAGAAGAATATTAGCCAATGCAATGGCAGAAGATGCCGGAAACGGTATACATGTAATAGCAAATGATGCCTAAACTCAACCCATTTTTTTGATTTAAAAAAGATAAAATAACCAGACCTTAATAAGGTCTTTTTTTTTGTATATAAGTGAATTTTATGTGTTTTATTTCTCTTAATGGTGTAATAAGTTGGTGTTTGTTGATATTTTTCAATCCTTTTTAAAATATTTATTTACAGTATATTGTGTTTTATTTTAAATCTAATGTCGTAGAATTACGACACGAAATCGTAGAACTACTACATCAAATCGTACAATTACGACACTTTTTCAGATTTCCTTTCAATTGCTTTTTTTTCAAAACCAAGGAGGCTATCTTTGTTATATAATTATTGAATTACAATTTATTACTAACGATTAAAATTTACAATCATGGCAGAAAGAAATTCAAGAGGAATCTTAAAATTCAACAACGGTGAAGGACAGAAACTGTTAAAAATGAATTACAGTGTATCAAGATCTACAGACGTATCTGGACGTGTAGCATCAGATCCTTCTAACGCATTAATCAAGGTGACAGTAGAAGCTACTGAAAAATCAGACATCCTTGAAAGTTTATTAAATGGTAAATACAAGCCAACAGTAGGAGAAATCACTTTCAACAAATCTCACGAAGAAGGAACATTAATCACTTTGAAATGGGAGAACGGATATGTGATCCAACACGAAGTAGACTTCGACGCAGTAGACAGCAACAGTATGCTGATCAGCTTCGTAATCAGTGCTGAGACTATTGACTATGGTACTTCTCAGTACGCCGGACTATGGCCTTCTTCAGGTAAATAATCCCATAAACTTAAATAAAAAAGGAACAGTATGCCTTCGGGTATGCTGTTTTGTTTTTTTAACCCCATCTCGGACCCCTCGAACCCCGAATCTCTATTCCCAAAACCCTTCAACGGGCTACCAATTTTTACTCCTATTTTCTTATATTTGTTCATTATTCAAAATATGGACGCAACACACGATAAAAGGCTGTTTCTCATCGATGCTTATGCGATGATTTTCAGAGGATATTACGCACTAATCAGGAATCCGAGACTTACCAGCAAAGGACTGGATACTTCTGCCATCTTTGGGTTTACCAATTCTTTGATCGAATTGATCAGAAGAGAAAAACCTACTCACCTGGCAGTTGTTTTTGACGTAGGACAGGCCAGTGTAAGAACGGATGACTATTCAGATTACAAAGCCAATAGAAGTGAAACTCCTGAAGCGATCAAAATTGCGGTTCCATACATCCATAAAATTCTGGAAGCAATGCATATTCCGATTCTTGGAGTAGAAGGATATGAAGCCGATGATGTCATTGGAACTATTGCATGCAAAGCAGAAAAAGAAGGATATACCACTTTCATGGTGACGCCGGATAAGGATTTTGCACAGCTGGTTACGGATAAAATTAAAATTTATAAGCCAGGGTTAAAAGGTGGCGATATCGAAATTCTCGGAGTTGAAGAAGTAAAGGCAAAATATGAGATTGAAGACCCTAAACAGGTAATAGATTTCCTTGCCATGATGGGAGATGCAGTAGATAATATCCCTGGATTAGAAGGAGTAGGAGAGAAAACGGCTATGAAATTCCTGAAAGAATTCGGAAATATTGAAACGTTGCTTGCCAATACCGATAAGCTGAAAGGAAAGCTGAAAGAAAAAGTAGAAGCTTCAGCAGAACGTGGTATTATGTCTAAAAAACTGGCAACCATTATCTGTGATGCTCCCGTAGAATTCCATCAGGAACAATATGACCTGGAAACTCCGGATTTTGAAAAAGTAAAAGAAGTCTTTGATGAAATAGAATTCAGAAGACTATACGAAAATCTTTACAGGGCTTTTGCTCCTGCTGCTGTAGAAACAGTGGTTGTAAGCGAGGTAGAAGTAAAACAGACTCCGGCCGGAACCGAAGTAAAAGGACAGGTCATGCAGCTTGATCTTTTTGCCAATTTCGAAGAATTGGAACAGGCTACTTCAACAAAATCTACCATTGAGAACAACGATCACCTTTATCAGTATATAGACAATCCAAAAGCTCAGAAAAAACTGGTTGATAACTTATTACAGCAAAAAGTAGTTTGTTTTGATACGGAAACCACTTCATTGAATGAACTGGAAGCGGAACTGGTAGGAATGAGCTTCTCTTACAAGAAAGGATTGGCCTATTATATTCCACTTTCTGAAAACAGAGAAGAAGTGTTGCAGACCCTGGAGATTTTCAGACCGTTTTTCGAAAAAGAAGATCCGCTGAAAGTTGCTCACAATCTTAAATACGATTATAAAGTTTTAAAACAATACGACATCACCGTTAAAGGGGCAATGTTCGATACCATGATTGCCCACTACCTGCTGAATCCGGATGGAAGACACGGGATGGATTACCTTTCAGAAGTGTATCTGAACTATAAACCGGTATCTATTGAAACCATCATTGGAAAGAAAGGGAAAAAACAAGGCAGCTTCAGAGATGCAGATGTAAGAACACAGACGGATTATGCGGCAGAAGATGCAGATGTAACTTTTCAGCTGTATGAGCTTTTTGCTCCTCAATTAAAAAAGGAAAATCTTGAAGAGCTTTTCTTCAATATTGAAATGCCTCTGATGGAAGTACTGGCAAAAATGGAACTTTCGGGGATTTCTCTGGATGAAAAATGGCTGGCACAGGAAAGTATTGACCTTGAAAATGATCTGAAACAGCTGGAAACAAAGATTTTTGAACTTTCAGAAGAAGAATTCAATATGAACTCTCCAAAACAGTTGGGAGAGATTCTGTTTGAAAAAATGCAGCTGGATCCAAAAGCCAAAAAAACAAAGACAGGACAATATGCAACCTCAGAAGATGTTCTTCAAAAATTGAGTTCAAAACATGAGATCATCAAGCATATCCTGGAATACAGAACCTATCAGAAATTAAAATCAACCTATGTAGACGCTTTGCCTTCACAGATTGAGAAAAAAGATAACAGAGTACATACCAACTTTTCACAGACTACAGCCGCTACAGGCCGTTTGGCGAGTGTAAACCCGAACCTGCAGAATATTCCTATCCGAACGGTGAGAGGACAGCAGATTCGTGGAGCATTCGTTTCCGGAGAAGGGAAGAAGATTATTTCTGCCGATTATTCACAGATTGAACTTCGTTTGATTGCTGAGATTTCCGGAGAGAATAACATGATCAAAGCTTTCCAGGATGGAGAAGATATCCACGCTTCCACAGCAGCCAAACTTTTTAAAATTCCTTTGGCTGAGGTTTCAAAAACTCAGAGAAGTCAGGCTAAAACCGTAAACTTCGGGATCATCTACGGGCAAGGAGCTTTTGCGTTGGCAGAACAAACCGGATTATCCCGTACAGAAGCTAAACAAATGATCGAAGCTTATTTCGAAACCTATCCGAAATTGAAGGAATACATGGCAGAGCAGGTGAACAAAGCACGCCAGGTAGGATATGTGGAAACCATTTTAGGAAGAAAACGTCATTTGAAAGATATTAATTCCAATAATTTTGTGGTAAGAGGTCATGCAGAAAGAAATGCAGTGAATGCACCTGTTCAGGGAAGTGCAGCAGATGTTGTAAAGCTTGCCATGATTAAAATAGACAGAGAACTTGAAGAGCAACAGCTTAAAACAAAAATGCTGCTTCAAGTACATGACGAATTGGTGTTCGAGTCTCCGCTAGATGAGATTGATACCGCTTCAAAACTCATCAAAACTGAAATGGAAAGTGCCTTAAAAACACAGGTTCCGCTATTGGTAGAAATTGGAGTAGGAGATAACTGGTTAGAAGCGCATTAATAAATACGATTTATCCTTAATGAAATAAAAAACTTCCGTCTTTTAGGCGGAAGTTTTTGTTTTTTAATATAATAGATTTTCAGAATAGTTTTATTTTATCATCCTTATAATCGCTAAATCATCTGTAGGTTTTACTCCATATTGATGTTCCAGCTGTTTAAGCTTTCTGTTGAGCATATCTTCCGTATCGTTGTTGTTTTGATTAATCATCAGATATTCCATAAAGTTGATGACTTCATCGGGATCGGTCTTTTTTATTTGTGAGAAGCTGGAAATGCCATCAGTAGCAATAGAAATATCATCCAGGTGATCAAAAGATATTTTCTGAGACAGACCGGAATACCAGTTTTCAAAATCTTCATGAAGATGATAAGCTAAATAATCAGGTTTATTATTACGGTCAAATTCTGTGATATTTCCATTGATACAAACAACTCCGTCACCAATGGCTAGGATTAATCCTTTGTCTTTTGAGATATTATAAACTAAAATTATAAGAGTAGATAACAGTTCTTTTTCATCCAGCATCAGATGCTTTTTAATAAATTGAAGTTCATGGAATAAGCCTTTGATGATTTCTTTGAGTTCTTCTTCCGGACTGTGCTGGCTGTCTTTTTCATATAATGCTCTGTAGCCTATTTCAATAATGGTTTTACGTAAAATTTTTCCAATAAGTGTTGAAGCAAAATGACTGTCCAAAGCGGTAGAACAACCATCCATCACAGCACATACAATTTTATCCGAACTGATTTTTTTGATGAGAAGATCATCTTCGCAATGATTAATATGATAATCTCCGATTTGTAGGGTAGAATATAAATTCATCAGCTGCAAAAATACTTCTATTTTTTTGATGGACAGTAGTAAGTTTACTTCAAACCATCAATCTCCTTTTGCATCTTATCTTTCCAGTCTTTTCCATTTCTTTTTTCAAGATAAGGATTCACTGTTTCTGTGTATTTCTTTTGCGCCTCATTATCTACAGGATCAATAATACAACCTGTATTCACATAAGTTACACCATATTTCTTCCGGATGTCCCGGATTTTGCTTAGCGTTGATTCATTATAAGCAGGAATTGAAAAACCTCCGGCATAAGATAGCGTAACCTGATCATTCTGTATATCTTTTTTGGCTTGCAGAATATATTCAGTTTCTTTTTTTGAAAGTTCTTTTTGTGTTTTTATCAATTCATTTCCAGATGAAATGATGAAGAAAAGAAGAATCATAGAATTGAGAATAGGATAAATCCTTAAAAACTTAGCCTTAAAACTTAATTTTTTAATTGAAACATTACTTAAAAGATAGGTGATAAGAGCGGTACCAGCTAATATAAAAGGGTAACATTCAAAACCGGATTCTTTAAAGGAATACCAGAAATTGAATTCCAAAGGATAATTAATAAAATAATATCCGGAAATATAAGCTACTGCCAGCAGCAGTATGATCGTAAGATTGATGAGAATAAGATTTCTGTTCATGATGATAGTTTACGGATTAAATTATCACTTATTATGCCATTTCAGAATCTTATCAATAACAAGTAACTGCATTTCTGATGAAGTTACCTGTTATTAATGATAGTATTAAATATCGTATTCTACTTCACCCACATAATGCAGTGAAAAATCGTCATTTTCTACAGAAACCGGATTAGGAATCACAAATCTTGTTGCAAAAATGATAGCATTTACAGGCGTATCCAGACTTAGTTCATTCAATTTTTTCTCTAAGATTGGAATCCACTGGTCTGCATAAGAATATTCAGCAAACTTATCATAAAGACTAAGGCTTTCATCCTCAAAACCATATTCTATAAAGTCATCGTCAAACCACTTGATATTCTGTGATTCTGCAAACTTGGAAACATACTGATCATCAGTTTCTTCCTCTATATAATAGTTTTCATCCTCTTCTACGAAGCTATAAAAGTCTTCTTCATTCTTGAAATATCCTAACCAGAAGTGCGAAATTTCTTTATCCATAATTGTATATAAGTATTATTTTTTGATATTTTTTAATAAGTGAGACTTTTCCCCGCTGATAAGCATACCGGTCATGATTGCGAAACCTGCCTCAGCTCCTATATTGACATTGATTTTTTCTGAGAACTGCTGAATAAACTCACCATTATTAAGATCATAGAGCCGGAATAGTGAATTTCCAAAGGTCATTCCCATAGATTGGTTGACATTGAAAACAACCGGAAGCAGCAATAGATCTGCATTGCCGAATTTTTCTTTAATATAGCTCATTTCCTCTTTACTGATGATAGTTGTAAGATTGGGAAACATTTTTACTTCTTTGGATTTATAATCTTTTTCAGCGACTTTCTTTAAAATCTCCATCACCTTTGTATCCATATTAGCCCGTAAAACAGCTACATCATTAAATTTTAATTGAAGAGTATCCCTTAAAATTTTCTTGGTAATATCGTCATTATCTTTAAAATCATTGATAATGGGTACAAAAGCAACCGTTGATCCATCACTTTTAAAAGAATAACTTTCATTGAACACTTTTTGAGCATGTAAAAATGTCATTCCGGATAATACGGTAAGCAATGCAAAAATAAGGTTTTTCATAGGCGTTTTTTTATGACAATCTCTTTGTTGATTATCTTTTTAAACTCTTTGGTACAAGAGAATTGTTACAATTAAAATGTAATATTACAAAAGTTTTTTCGTGAAATAAATTTTTTGGGGTAACAACACAAAATCTCTGCAGCAAAGATAGTTCCTTAATGGTATTTTATTGTAAATTTATTCTCAGTTTAAATTTAAAAAAATGGATTTTCTTCAGGACCATTACGCTATTAAAAATGAATTGCTGCTGATTCTTATTTCAGTTATTTTAGGACTGTTCATTGGTGCTGAAAGAGAATACCGTAATAAGTCTGCCGGTCTCAGAACTTTTATTCTGGTGTGTTTCGGTGCCTGCCTGTTTACCATACTTTCCATAAAAATAGGTGTTGCGAATCCGGATCGTCTGGCAGCTAATATCATTACAGGAATAGGATTTCTGGGAGCAGGAGTGATTTTCAAAGGAGATAATAAAATTGAAGGAATTACCACAGCAACCACTATTTGGGCCACCGCTTCTATAGGAATGGCGGTAGGTTCCGGATATGTCTATATTGCACTTCTGGGAACTGCATTGGTTTTGATTGTTTTGAGTGCTTTAACCTATCTTCAGAATTTTATTGATAATTATAATAAAGTAAGGGAATATAAAATTGCGTTGACTCATGCTGCAGATATCCAATATTGTGAGCATATTTTTAAAGGACATCATTTAAGATATCAGATGCTCAAACAGCAGTATTCACCGGAAAGTTTAACAGTTATCTGGAGGCTGACAGGAAAAAATAATCACCATGAAGAAGTGATCAGAAGGCTCATAGATGATCCGAAGATTACAGCCTATCAGTTTTAGATGATATAAAAGCAAAAAAATAAAGGCCTGAGCCTTTATTTTTATTTTTTCTTGAATACATAAAGATCCTTGTTCGGACCATCGATCTCTTTTCCTTCCATATCCAGCTGGATCAGCATATTCTCACCCACTTTATATTTATAATTGGCTGATTTCCCTTTTAAAGTAATCATGCTTCCTGTAGCATCCCAGGTGAAAGACCCTTTATCCTGGTTCTTTGAATTTCTGTCAAGATATTCTTCTGTAATACTGAATGTTTTATCATCATTCAATGTCAATGAAGTCTTGATTCCCGGACAGTCAGCACACGGAACAGTAGCCTCATAAGTACCTGCCCAGTCTAAAGCATTTTCAGAAGTATCTCCGGCTGCTGTAGGGGTTGCTTTTGTAATACTGTCTGTAGCAGCAGGCTGTACTGCCGTTGCAGAATCTGTAATACCAGTTGTTTCGGTTGCTTCCTTTTTAGAACATGAAGCAAGGAATAGAACAGCTGCCATTCCCAACATGAGCATTTTGCTTTTCATCATAATAATTAATTTAAGGATGTTTTTAATAATAAAGTTACTTCCAATCAACAAAAACTAAGCCATAGAGAAGGAATATAATGAAGTGAATAGTTAATTTGCTTTGTTTGTCAATTTTTCATTTTTAGCCACAATTTTAGATGAATTCGTGTCATCTTAGAAAAAATATTCACCATTCACTTGCGAAGCAAAATTGACTATTGACTATCCATATTTTCAAAAACGAACTCTTAATAACTTTTCTACGTGTTTTATAAAGCCTGTTCCTATTTTTCTTTGTAAATTGGGGCAAAATTTTGATTATGACAAAAAAGATACTTTTATCTGTATTTCTTTTGCCAGCTGCAATGGCATTTGCGCAACAATATGGAGGAATGTGGATTCCTACGGAGCTGAATGAAAAGGAAATGAAGGATTTAGGAATGAAGATTTCTGCAAAAGATATTTTCAACCCTCAGAAACCAAGCATTAAAGATGCGGTAGTACAGTTTAACGGCGGATGTACTGCAGAAATTATTTCGCCTAAAGGATTGCTTTTAACGAACCATCACTGCGGTTTTGGTCAGATTCAGGCACATTCTACCGTTCAGAATGATCTTCTTTCAAACGGATTCTGGGCAAAAAATACAGAAGGTGAACTTCCTAACCCGGGAGTAAAAGTAGATTTTATTGTAGATATAAAAGAAGTTACTGATCCAATATTAGACGGTACAGACAATCTTACAGAGCCTGAGCTTACTAAAAGGATCAACAACAATATTGAGGTGTATAAAAACTCTCAGAAAATTGAATCTTACCAGTCGATCATGGTAAAACCAATGTATTATGGAAACAAATACTATGCTTACACCATCGAAACGTATAAAGATATCCGTCTTGTAGGAGCACCTCCTCAAAGCATCGGAAAATTCGGGAGCGATACGGACAACTGGGTTTGGCCTAGACATACCGGAGATTTCTCTATGTTCAGAATTTATGCAGACAAAAACAATAAACCTGCAGAATATTCAAAAGACAATGTACCTTATGTTCCAAAACACTATTTACCGGTTTCTATAAAAGATAAAAACGAGAACGATTTTACTTTTGTATTCGGATTCCCGGGAAGAACTACAGAATATCTTCCTGCAGTAGGTGTTGAGAAAATCATGAAGGATATTGATCCTGCAAGAATTGCGGTACGTGATGTTGCGTTGAAAACATTGGACGAAAAAATGCGTGTTGACAATGAAACGCGTATCAAATATGCATCCAAATATGCTTCAGTAGCGAACTATTGGAAAAAATGGATCGGTGAAGTAGAAGGATTGAAAAAATCCAATGCCGTAGAAAAGAAAGTAATGTATGAAGGTTCTTTGGTCGCTAAAAACCCGGAGATCAAGACTACTTTGGATCAGTTGAACAAGCTGTACAATGATCAGGCTCCTTATGCATTAAACAACGCTTACTATACAGAAGTAATCAGAAATGCAGAGACTTTGAAACTTGCGGGTGATTATTATGACTTCGTAGCCTCTGTGGAGGCGGGAAGAATGGATGAAAAGGAACTTTCAAAGTTAAAATCAAAATTAACTTCTTTCTATAAAGATTACAGTGCTGAGCTTGATGCAAAAGTAACTGCAAAACTATTGGCTTTATATGTGAATAAAACGGCAACACAGTTTTTACCGGCAGGATTCAACAAGTATAAAGATGAGAATGCTAATATTCCTGTAGTAGAAGATATGTCTAAAAACTCTATCATCACAGGAAGAACTGCTGTAAACGGAGGAGCATTGACTACAGATATTGATAAAGCGTTTTCTAATCAGGATAAATTAATAAAGACTTTAAAGAAAGATCCTATTTATCAATTATATGTTTCCATGAAAGAAACGTATATGAAAACTGCAGACCCACAATATACTTCTATGCAGGCAAAAATTGATGCCTTACAGAAAAAGTTTATGGCACAGCAGATGCAGACGGATAAAGACAGAAAATTCTTCCCGGATGCGAACTCAACGCTTCGTGTAACGTATGGTAAAGTAAAAGGTTCTACTCCTAGAGATGCTGTTTCTTACGGATACCAGACTCACCTTGCGGGAGTAATGGAAAAATATGTTCCTGGAGATTATGAATTTGATGTTCCAAAGAAACTGATTGATCTTTACAACAAAAAAGATTTCGGAATTTATAAAGATAAAACAGGTGACGTTCCTGTAGGATTCACTGCAACCAACCACACAACTGGAGGAAACTCCGGAAGCCCTGCTCTTGATGCCAACGGAAACTTAGTTGGATTGAATTTCGACAGACAGTGGGAAGGAACAATGAGTGATATCAATTATGATCCACGTTTCAGCAGAAACATCATGGTAGATACAAAATATATTCTTTTCATTATCGATAAGTTTGCTGATTCAAGGTGGCTTGTTGATGAAATGAAGATTATAAAATAATTTTAAAAGTTATACCTTTAAGAATCTATTTGAATTTAATTTTGAATAGATTCTTTTTTATTTAAAATAGGATGAAAGACAGGATCATCAATGTTTTGGCAGCTTTTGAATCTGAGAATATCGGGAAATCATTTCCGCTGGATTATTGTCTGCCGCTTTATCATAGTGTTTCAGACAAAGAACTTCTTCATTTAAAACATGTGATCCGTTATAAGACGACTCATCAGTTTGAAAATGATCTGGATTATATCGCAAAGCATTTTCAGTTTGTAAACTGGCAGGAGTTTAAAGAATTTACGTCCGGGAATTTCAAACCTCAGAAAAAGATTGCCATGCTCACTTTTGATGACGGCTTCAGAGAATTCTATGATGTTGTGGCTCCCATTCTGGAACGAAAAGGAATTTATGCCTGTAACTTTATCAATCCGGCTTTCATAGACAATGCAGATATGATGTTCAGATGTAAAGCAAGCCTTCTTGCCGATGCTGCTGAAAAAATAAAAACCATAGATCCTGAAATATATTTTATCCTGTCGTTGAAAAATGTAGACAGACGTGTTTTACAAAAGAAAATTTTATCTATAAATTATCAGGAAAAAGATATTCTGGATCAGCTCGCAGAAAAATTTGAAATAGATTTTAAGGCTTATTCAAAGGAATTTAAACCTTATTTAGCAACAGAAGAATTGAAAGAACTTACCCGCAAAGGTTTCGGAATTTCTTCGCACAGCTGGGATCATCCGAAATATGGAGACTTATCTTTGAAAGAACAAATGGAAACAACAGATAAGACTTTTGATTATTTAAAAGAAAATGATTTCCTGTATGAAAGTTTTGCATTTCCGTTTACCGATTTTGAAGTAAGGAAATATTTTTTTGATGAACTCTATAAAAATAAAGAAATCTACTGCAGTTTTGGGTGCGCTGGTATAAAACTAGACAGTATACAAAGAAACTTTCAACGAATTCCAATGGAAGTGGGAGAGAGCGGAGTAGAGACCTTAAAAAAAGAAATCGCTTACTTCAGACTGAAAAAACTCATCCATAAAAATACGATTATTAGAGAATGATAACGCTGAAAACATTCAATAGAAGGGAACTGGAAGGTTTTATATCATCCGGAGATTTTCAGCAATATGATTTTCTCCCGATTACCAGACATCGTGCGCTGTCTCATATTCAAAATCCAAAAGCATCAGATAAAGATGTTCTTCTTATTCTGGCTTTCTCTGAAGAAAAACTGGTAGGTTACGTAGGATGTTTTCCGGATTGTTTTACGATTGATGGAAAAGAAATCCGTTATGCCTGGCTCAGTACCTTGTATGTAAACCCGGAATACAGAAAGAAAAGACCAGCCAAAGCTTTATTGAAAAGAGTTTTTGAAGAATACGAAGACCGGATCGCCATTACAGAATTTACCAAAGAAGCCGAAGCACTCTACAATATTATGGGTGTTTTTGAATATGTCTTTCCTAAAGAAGGGATACGTTATTACTTCAGAACCGATGCAGCCAAAATGATTCCTGAAAAGAAACCGGGAACAAAACCGTTGAAACCTCTTTTTAAAATTCTGGATGCCACAGCCAATGGATTGATTTCAATAAAGAATTTTACAGTATCAAAACCAGATTTCAAATATGAAGTTCTGGATCAGATTGACAAAGAAAGTGCAGATTTTATTAACGGATTTTCTGGGAAACGTGATGCAGATGAAATCAATACTTTTATCAATCATCCATGGGTTTTGGAAGGCAAAAAAGATGAAAAATACCTCTTTTCAAGTTTTGCTGAGACCTTTAAATATTTCTGGATCAAAATTTTCGATAAAAATAACAAGCTTACATCCTGTTTTCTGTTACAGCTCCGTGATGGCTATCTTAAAATCCCTTACCTTTTTGTAGATAGTAATGCAGATGAGGTTGCCAGGTTTTTAAAATATTTCATTGTGAACTATAGAGTAAAAGGTTTTACTTCTTATCAAACCCTATTGAATAAAGAAATACAACAGTCAAAAGTATTTTCCACTATCTACGAACGTGATTTCAAAAGAGAATATCTGTTTCACAAAAATCTACTGGAATTACTTCCTGATCATTTTGATCCAAACTATCAGGATGGAGACGGAGATTGTATGATGACGTAAAAGAATTATAAATGATGTATCATTCATCATTTTAAAATAAACCGCCTGATTGAATTATCAGGCGGTTTGTTTTTTTAATGTCCGAAAATATCTTTCAGACTTACTTCTTTAAATGCTCCCATTTTATTGACAGCTTCCATATCAAGATTCTCTTTTTTGCCGATAATGGCTGTATTAAAATGTATTGATTTAACTTCCGTCTGGTAAAAATGTTCGATATCTTCAAATTTCAGGTTTTGAATCTGTTCGTATATATTCTTTCTGAAATCATGATAGATATTCAGTTTCTGTAATCTTAAGGTATTGAAAAATATATTATTTCGGGTTACCCTTGTTGAGGCAATCTGTTTCAGTGCAGCATTTCTGGCATTTTCAAACTGAATGGGTACTTCAGGAAGTTCATTCATCAGTTCATTCAACGTATCTACAGCGATCATCAGTTTGTCAGGCTGAGTCCCGATATACGTCGTCACATAGTCCGGATGTTTCAGCTCAGAGTTCGCAGCATAAGAAACATAAGCAGAGTAAGCAAGACTTTTACTTTCACGCATCTCCTGGAAAACAATGGAAGATAATCCTCTTCCAAAATATTCATTGAAAACATTGATCTTCCCGAAATGAAGTGGATTCACCTCGTTTCCTTTCCCAATCTTGCTCATTTCTATCTGAACCATATCATAATTGATGAAATTCACATTTCCTCCCGTTGCTGGTTCCGGATATTGCTTGGCTTCCGGGATCTGAAGACTTTCAGGTTTTATATACTGACCGATGTACTCTTTAAAGCTTTCAAAATTTTTACCATAGAAAAATACCTGATAGGGATATTGGAAAAGCTTCTTCATTCTGTTGGTGAATACTTCAGAATTGCTGCTTTCAAGCTCTTCCTTAGAAATAACATCCGTAAAACGTGAGCTGCTGCCCAGTTTCGTGTAATTGTTCAGTGCTGTTATAATTCGGTTTTTATCTTTCTTAATGGCTTCACGGTTTTCCAGTACTGTGCCTACAAACTGATTATAGATTTCCTGATCAGTTTGTACGTCATGCATCCAGTGCTGTAGAAGAGCAATTCCTTCTTCTATATTTTCTTCTAATCCGCTTAAAGAAATGATAAGTTGGTTGTTCGTTGTTTTGAAATCATTGCTGATCCCGATTTTAAAGAATTCCTTTTTTAAATCTTCTGGTGAAAGCGTATCTGTTCCCAGATACTGCAGAAGCTGAGTTGAAATCCCTAAATCTCTGTCATTATCACTCCCCAAAGGAAAAATAAAATGCAGCTGAGCGATATCGTTGTACTTATTCTTTACAAAGCTTAATTTCTTTCCATTAAGCTGATCCGTAATGATTTCTTTCTGGTAATCGATAAACTCGGGTTTAATATCCTCTGTTTTATCCGCCAAAATCTCTTTCAAAAATTCAGATTGTGTATCACGGTTGATCTTAACAGGAGTGATTCCAGGATTTTCAACCCTGATCAATTTGTCATTGACTCCCTTTTCTTTATTGACAACCACATAATTTTCTTTGAAAAAATCATTGGCAAAATTTACAACATCCTCTTTAGTGAAAGCGGCATATTCATCCATTTCATTCAGTTCCTCTTCCCAGGTTCTTCCTTTGATATAAGAATCATAGAGAGTCGTGGCAAGTCCTTCGGCAGTTTCAAGGCCTTTCATTCTCTGAAGTTTGAAATCATTGATGATTGCCGGTAGCATCCAGTCCGGAAAATCTCCTTTCTTGATCAGTTCAATTTCATCCAGTACCATACTCTTGGCTTCTTCCAGAGTTTGCGTTTCCTTAGGAACGGCAACAATAGAAAAATATCCGTATTGTCTTAACCCTACAGAAAAGGCCTGAGCCCAAAGCATTTTCTGAGTCTGGTTGATATGCAGATCCAGTAGTCCTGCTTCCCCTCTGTTGCTGAGAATATTGGCAACTACATCAGCCAGCATTGCTTCTCTTGTTCCATAGCTTTCTGTTCTCCATGCAAGCTGAGCGCGTGGAGTAGTAGGACTTTTTACTGTTCTTGTTACAACTTTTGTAATGGGCTGTTCAATAACAGGTGTCTTTTTAGGGAGCTCTTTATAAGGTAAAGTCCCGAAATATTGATCGATTAACTGAATGGTCTCTTCAAAATCAAAATCCCCAACCAGTACCATCGCATAATTATTAGGAACATAATATTCATCAAAATACTTATGAATAGCCTTCATCGATGGATTCTTTAAGTGTTCCGGTTTTCCCAGTGTCGTTTGCTGTCCATTAGGATGAGTGGGGAAAAGAGCATCCATCAGTTCGTAGTTCACAAGTCTTGTGTCATTGTCCTGTGCCCTGTTGAACTCCTCGTATACCGATTCCAGCTCAGTATGAAAAAGACGAAGAACAATTTCAGAGAATCTTTCCTTTTCTATTTTCAGCCATTTTTCAAGTTCGTTATTTGGAATATTATTTTTGTAAACCGTTTCATCAAACCAGGTATGAGCATTGGTTCCACTCGCTCCCAGAGAAGAAATTGCCTTGTCATACTCATTGGCAATGGCATATTGACTGGCTTCCTGAGAAACTTCATCAATCTTTTTATAGATTTCTCTTTTCTTCTCAGAGTCCTGTTCTGCCTTATGCTCTTCATATAAAGCTGAGATCTGATCAAGAAGCTCCTTTTCCTTTCCCCAGTTCTGAGTTCCTATGTGAGAAGTTCCTTTAAACATCATATGTTCAAGGTAATGAGCTAAACCTGTATTATCAGAAGGATCATTATTACTTCCTGTTCTTACAGGAATGAAGGTCTGTATTCTTGGAGCATCAAAATTCTGGGCAAGAAAAACCTTTAATCCATTTTTCAAAGTATAGATTCTGACGTTATTTTCGTCGTGGGTTACCGTAATATAGTCGTATTGGTTTTTATCTGTATGTACCGTTTCCTTATATTTTCTGTCTGTCATATATAAAACTCATTTCATTCCTTAGAAACCGGAATGCACTACAAATGTAAGGAATCAAAAAAAATGTAGACCTCTTTTTATCATTATTACATCTATTATTACAGTTGAGAAGGTGAATCATTCTACAGAAACTGTTTCCCAATCCTGCATGCCATCATATATATATACTCTCACTGCAATTTCCTATTTCTCACCAATTCTCTCATCCTCCCACACTCCAACCCTCCAACTCTCCAACTCTCCAACCCAATTAAGAGCTTCATCCTGCTATCCATTTCTACTCCTCGCGCCCGCGCATTCCCACACCCAAACCTACCCACACTCCAACCAAGCTGCGGGGTAACCATTACTATCAGGGCTAGGGTAGGAGTTGTAAATGATGAATGATGAATGATAAATGATGAGGTTCGGGTTATTGTGTTGCAGGTTTCGGGTTTCCAGGTAGAAAAGGAACATTTGGTATTGAATTTTCATCTTGCTGGTTTCTATAGAAGCGGTTATAGGTATCCATTTCTATTTCCATTGTGTCATTCCGCAGAAATCCCAACTTCTTTACAAGAGCCTTAATAAAGGAAGTAAAATGACAGTATAATGTCTAAGTTTTTTTTATCAGATAGTATTAGCAATATCATGCTGAGCAGAGTCGAACATTTTAATTAATTACGGGGATAGGAGTTAAATCTTATTACTCTATATTATATACTCTTTAGCATTTCCCATCCTTCCCATTCTATATATAATATAAAAGCAAACATTTTATCTGTGTCAATCTGTGCCATCTGTGGTTCATTATAACTATTCAATAGGAGCGGGCTTTAGCCCGTTTAGTAAAAAATAATTTTTAGCCAAAACATATATATAGGCTATTAATTTAAAAAAGCTCTACTATATATAATATATACCCTATTTTGATCTTCCACACCCCAACCCCCCGCATCCCGCTCCCCGAAACACGCCTCTCACCCTCTCCACCGCTCAAACTTTCTAACCCTCGAACACCCTCACCTGATCCTCCAAACAAATGTTTAAAATTTTTCACCCTGCCTTCCAGCTGATTAGGATAAGATATCGTTTCAATATGAAATTTAAGTTAAATAAAGTTGCGGGGTATGGTATAAGTTTCTATCTTTGCCCCACTGAAAAACGAAATACATTCAGTAGCGCAGAAGCGCCTTTATAAAGGCAGAAACATAAACTACTTCATAAGATAAGGACGAAAAAAAACTTTAATTTTTTTTACAAAAAAAGTTGTCAGTTAAAAAATAGTTATTATCTTTGCAGTCCCAATTAGAGGGAGCGCAGGAGTAGATGGATTGAGGGTTTTGGAAGAATTAAGGTTACTTAAAAAACTTTAAAATTTTCTTCAAAAACATTTGGTCAATTAAAAATAAAGTTTTACTTTTGCACTCGCAAATACGGAGCAACACTGACAGAAAGATTGCTGCGTTAAAAAGCGAAAGATATAAAGATCATTGACATACAATATAACAACCAAGTAAGGAAAAACTAAAGCGTTAAAAACTTTGAGTGAGTCAGACAAACATACAATGGAGAGTTTGATCCTGGCTCAGGATGAACGCTAGCGGGAGGCCTAACACATGCAAGCCGAGCGGTAGAGATTCTTCGGAATCTTGAGAGCGGCGTACGGGTGCGGAACACGTGTGCAACCTGCCTTTATCAGGGGGATAGCCTTTCGAAAGGAAGATTAATACCCCATAATATATTGAATGGCATCATTTAATATTGAAAACTCCGGTGGATAGAGATGGGCACGCGCAAGATTAGATAGTTGGTGAGGTAACGGCTCACCAAGTCTACGATCTTTAGGGGGCCTGAGAGGGTGATCCCCCACACTGGTACTGAGACACGGACCAGACTCCTACGGGAGGCAGCAGTGAGGAATATTGGACAATGGGTGAGAGCCTGATCCAGCCATCCCGCGTGAAGGACGACGGCCCTATGGGTTGTAAACTTCTTTTGTATAGGGATAAACCTAGATACGTGTATCTAGCTGAAGGTACTATACGAATAAGCACCGGCTAACTCCGTGCCAGCAGCCGCGGTAATACGGAGGGTGCAAGCGTTATCCGGATTTATTGGGTTTAAAGGGTCCGTAGGCGGATTTGTAAGTCAGTGGTGAAATCTCACAGCTTAACTGTGAAACTGCCATTGATACTGCAAGTCTTGAGTGTTGTTGAAGTAGCTGGAATAAGTAGTGTAGCGGTGAAATGCATAGATATTACTTAGAACACCAATTGCGAAGGCAGGTTACTAAGCAACAACTGACGCTGATGGACGAAAGCGTGGGGAGCGAACAGGATTAGATACCCTGGTAGTCCACGCCGTAAACGATGCTAACTCGTTTTTGGAGCGCAAGCTTCAGAGACTAAGCGAAAGTGATAAGTTAGCCACCTGGGGAGTACGAACGCAAGTTTGAAACTCAAAGGAATTGACGGGGGCCCGCACAAGCGGTGGATTATGTGGTTTAATTCGATGATACGCGAGGAACCTTACCAAGGCTTAAATGGGAAATGACAGGTTTAGAAATAGACTTTTCTTCGGACATTTTTCAAGGTGCTGCATGGTTGTCGTCAGCTCGTGCCGTGAGGTGTTAGGTTAAGTCCTGCAACGAGCGCAACCCCTGTCACTAGTTGCCATCATTAAGTTGGGGACTCTAGTGAGACTGCCTACGCAAGTAGAGAGGAAGGTGGGGATGACGTCAAATCATCACGGCCCTTACGCCTTGGGCCACACACGTAATACAATGGCCGGTACAGAGGGCAGCTACACTGCGAAGTGATGCAAATCTCGAAAGCCGGTCTCAGTTCGGATTGGAGTCTGCAACTCGACTCTATGAAGCTGGAATCGCTAGTAATCGCGCA